>NZ_KB889875.1 GCF_000372805.1 Marinobacter gelidimuriae
GAAAGCTGCTCCTAGTACGAGAGGACCGGAGTGGACGAACCTCTGGTGTTCGGGTTGTCACGCCAGTGGCATTGCCCGGTAGCTATGTTCGGACAGGATAACCGCTGAAAGCATCTAAGCGGGAAGCCCCTTCCAAGATGAGATCTCCCTGGGCCCTAGAGGCCCCTGAAGAGCCGTTCAAGACCAGGACGTTGATAGGTCGGGTGTGTAAGCGCTGCGAGGCGTTGAGCTAACCGATACTAATGGCTCGTGCGGCTTGACTATATAACACCCAAGACAATTGGGTTTGACACAACACGGATAACGACGAAAAAATCACTATCACGGCCCAACAAGCCACTGTTCTATCTCATCCCCCAGTGATCAACCGTTTTGTCTGACGACCATAGCGGCCTGGTACCACCTGATCCCATCCCGAACTCAGAAGTGAAACAGGCCTGCGCCGATGGTAGTGTGGTTCGCCCATGTGAGAGTAGGTCATCGTCAGACTCTTAATCCCGAATGCCCCGATGGCTCACGCTACCGGGGCATTTTTTTGCCTGAAAAAGAAGATAGGGGACGGATTTCAAATCCGTCCCCTAGTATGNCCCCTAGTGAAATCCGTCCCCGCTTGGTGATTCGCCAATTCCAGGGTTATGCGTAGGCTTTGAATTAGTGCGGATTTAGTGTTTAATCCAGCGCTTAGTCATTACTGAAGGCAGCGGGCGTAGAGTGGTTGCCATTTACGGACCTATTTTAAAAGTTTATTCACCATAGCGCGCAGAGCAGCCGGTTTTACGGGCTTATAAAGCACATGATAGCCGCGGTCTGTCGCGTCATCTCTTACCTCTTGTGCCATATAGCCGGTAATCAGGATGCCGGGCAGGCGTTTGTCCAGAGCTACGCGCAGCGTGTCCATGGCGTCCAGACCGTTTCTATCGTCGTCTAGCTGATAGTCTGCAAACAAAATTTCGGGAATGTCCGCGCCCAGTTTTGTCCTGGCGTCGTCCAGGCTTTCCGCGGCTGTTATCTGGCATTGCCAGTTGCTCAGCAGCGCCACCATACCCTGAAGAATGGCGGCATCGTTATCAATACACAGCAGATGGCGGCCCTTCAGGCTGGATACCCGTCGAGCCGGGCCATGAGCCTGTACAGGTAGGGGGGTTAGTTTCTCGGCGTCCACTCTGGGCACCGTAATACTGAAAACGCTGCCACGACTCTGCCGCGACTGAACCATCACCGGATGATTGAGCATACCGCTGATGCGGTCGACGATGGCAAGGCCAAGGCCCAGACCTTTCTTGTCGCGCCCATGCTGGAAACGGCGGAACTCTTCAAAAATCTGGGTCAGCTGATCCTCCGGAATGCCTGGCCCTGTGTCCCAGACTTCAATGCGCAGGTAACCATCCAGGCGACGACAGCCCAGCAGGATGCGGCCTTCGGGTGTATAGCGTATGGCATTGGACAGAAAATTCTGGACCACCCGGCGCAAAAGCTTGGCATCTGAGTGGATCCAGGCGGAGCTGGGTACCACATCCAGTTCAAGGTTCTGGTCTTTGGCGATGGCAGAAAAATCGTTTGCCAGCCGGCGGATGATATCGCTAACCGGAAACACGCGGATGTCCGGCTCCAGAGCACCGGCATCCAGTTTGGAGATATCCAGCAGCGTACTGATAATTTCTTCGGCCGCACCCAGGGAGCTGTCGATGTGTTCGACCAATTGCTGGCACTCGGCACTTTGGGCTTTACCTTGTAGGGCAGAGGTAAACAGGCGTGCGGCATTTAAAGGTTGAAGCAGGTCGTGGCTGGCTGACGCGAGAAAGCGTGTTTTACCGTGATTGGCTTGCTCGGCCACAGACTTGGCCTTGAGCATCTGCTCGTTGATCACCTGCAGTTCCTGGGTTCGCTCTTTGACCCGCTGTTCCAGATAGATATTGGTTTCTTTCAGCGCCTGTTCAGTGCGGCGCATGGGTGTTATATCCTGAAATGTCGTGACATAGCCGCCGCCGGGAATCGGCGCGCCTTCAATGCGGATAAACGCGCCATCGGGCCGCTGGCGCTCATAGGACACACGCTGGCCTTGGGTCATGCTGCCAATGCGTTCAGCAACAATTTCATCAATTTTGCGGGCCGACAGGTTTGCGTTAGTCAGCGTGTAGCGAATCAGGTCAGCCGCCGGTCGTCCCAGACGTACAAAACTCTTGGGGTAATTGAACAGTTCAATGTATAGGTGATTCCACACCACCAGCTCCTGCTGATGATTCACCACCGACACGCCAAGGCTGAGGTTTTCAATGGCCGAATGCAGTAGCTCCCGGCTAAACGTCATCGCCTGTGAGGCCTCATCCACAATGCTGACGACGTCTTCAATCTGCATGTCGCGACCGGTCAGGGTCGATTCCAAAACCACACGCGCGGTTGAACCGCCGATAATCGATGCCAGCTGGCGCTCTATGTACTTCATCAAATGTGTTGTTGCAGGCCGCTGTGGGTAAAGGCGGATGGCATTGCGGCGCTCGTAATTGCGAAACACCGTTTCTGCGCGCTCGTCGCCCATGAAGCGATCAGCCAGAGCCTGCAGGTCGGAGGTCAGAATCTCACCCTGCCAGGTTTGCTGGTGCGGGGTTTCGCCGCGGCCGTGAGCGTCTTGAAAATAAGTGGCAATCTGTATTTTTTCACGCACTCGTTGGCGGGTCAGTAAAGACAGCACAATATAAATCGCGGTGTTGGCTCCCAGGCTCCAGATTATGCCGTGGCTAACCTGGTCCAGCTCAGCACCAAACAGTGCCGTGGGTCGGGTCCAACTCATGCCCCAGAGACCTTGCTGAACAAGCGTGTCGTTGATCCAGCCGGTAGATGCCAGTGCAGGCAGAAGCAGAGTGTAGAGCCATAATATAAAGCCTATAAACAGACCCCATACCGCCCCGTTGTGGTTACCACCGCGCCAGACGATTCCGCCCACCAACGCCGGTCCAAGTTGCGCCGCAGCAGCGAACGACAGTAGCCCGAAAGCCGTCAAACTGGTGTCTTCCCCTGCCATTCGATAAAAGCCATACGCTGTTAGTAAAACAGCGAAAATAGCGATGCGGCGAATGCTAAGGAGCAGGTAGCTCAGGTCCGCCTTGCGATTCATTCTTGGACGGAAGAATTTCAACAAAGCCGGCATGATGATTTCGTTGCTGACCATGGTGGCGACCGCCACCGAGCACACAATCACCATCGCCGCCGCTGCGGAGCCGCCCCCCAGAAACGCCAGTACTGCAAGCCAGGTATTGCCGGCCAGTATGGGCAACTGAAGCGTCATAATGTCAGGGTTGTAGTTGGCGCTATCCGGTACGAGCAAGCTGGCAGCGGCAATTGGCAGTACAAAAGCGCTGGCGATGATCAGATAGATAGGCATAGCCCAGCGCGCGGTCTCGAAATCGCGGGGCTCGCTATTTTCAACCACCATAACGTGGAACTGCCGCGGCAGGCAGACAATGGCCACCCCGGCGACCAGGGTTTGGGTAATAAACGCGGTCAGATTCAGGTTTTGGGTTGTCAGCACTCCGGTGAGATCGGCCGCGGCCACCCGCTGTGTAAGGTCGCCAAAACCATTGGAAAAGCCAAACAACACAAACAACCCAACCGCTGAAAAAGCCACCAGTTTGATTACAGATTCAAACGCAATGGCTTGAATCATGCCGCGGTGATGCTCTGTTGATTCCAAATGGCGGGTACCGAATAAAATGGTAAACAGGGCCAAAGCCAACGTGATGTACCAGGCTGAATCGCTCCAGGCGGCGCTACTGAGTTCCTGTACGCCGCCGTGGGGGCTGGACAGCACCGCAAAGCCCATGGCGATGGCTTTTAACTGCAAGGCGATGTAGGGCACGCTGCCGATTAACGCAAAGGCGGCTATCATCGCGGCCAGCAGCTGGGATTTGCCGTAGCGTGAGGCAATAAAGTCGGCTATGGAAGTGCTGCTGTTGCGTTTGCTGATGTGAATGATGCGGCGCAACAGCGGTGCGGCGAACACGAACACCAGTAACGGCCCAAGATAGATGGGTAAAAATCCAAGACCTTCCTGGGTGGCGCGACCAACGGCGCCATAAAAGGTCCAGGAGGAAAAATACACTGCCAGAGACAGCGCGTAGATGTGAGTCCTGGCCAGGCGATGCCGGTATAGCCCCGGGTGGCGGTCGCCTGCCCAAGCCACAAAAAACAGCAGTGAAATGTAGGTGATGGAAATCAGAACCAGCAGCCAGGCGCTTATCATAACGTTCGCTATTCCAGGGCAATGGGGCGCTTGCAGGCCGACATAGGCGCCAGCGTGACGTGCCCTTTATTCATCAGCGGCATACGGTAATCAGTAAGCGGTCGTCCGGTGTCAGTATCTTCATGTTATCAAGGCTGGGGCGGCCATCTGAGGCCAGTGGCACCAGCTCACGATCGGTGCAATTGAGTAGATGTACTCGGTGAGAGACGGAATCAGTCAGTTTTTGCTCGAAGCGGTACAGGGTGAAAAGAACAACATTGTCGTCATTGGCGTTGCGCTGCACGCTGTTGATATCCACCGTCGAGAACGCAGTGACATACGGAAACGCAAAGCTCCAGGGGCGCCAGAACACGGCTTGGCTTTCAGTATTGACCACGACCGCTTCCGAAGGCAGCTGCGCCTGTTTAAAGTCGTACCAGGTGTACTCGCCCTGAATCAGATAGGCCATCATGCCGGCACCGGCAAAGGCCGGAATAATCCACTTTGGCAGGCGTTGGCGGGTTAGGGAGCGTAGCGCTAATGCGATCCCCGCAGCACCCAGGCCGCAGACAGCGGTCGCAACAAGTGTCCAGAACATATGGTTTTCCTTAAAAAAAGAAACGGGCTCCTTTTTCAAGGTAGCCCGTTTGGTTTCAATTGCTCAATGTTACCACTGATTTAGCAAAAGCTTGTGTTAGTGGCCTTGAGCTTCGCCCGCACCGCGTGGGTAACGAACACTTTCTACCAGTTCCTGGATCTCGATGGGTGGCTCTTCAGTCGCGTGGGACAAACCGAAGGCTACCGTAAAGTTGACGACGGCACCAATCGCACCGATCGACAGTGGGGAGATCCCGAATACCCAGTTTTCCGGGATATCGGCCAGGTTGTTGGTGCCCGGGATGAACAACCATCCTTTGTACACAAAGATGTACGTCAGGGTGAAGGCCAGACCGGCTAGCATACCGGCAATCGCGCCTTTGTTGTTCACTCGCTTGGAGAAGATCCCCATCATCAGAGCCGGAAAGAGTGACGCAGCTGCGATACCGAAGGCCAGTGCCACGACCTGAGCGGCGAACCCGGGAGGGTTGGCTCCCAGGTAGGTGGCCACCACTATGGCAACCGCCATGGATATCCTCGCGGCCAGCAACTCTCCCTTATCCGTAATGCCGGGGTTGATTGAGCCCTTTATCAGGTCGTGACTGACTGCCGAGGATATCGCCAGCAACAGCCCCGCCGCCGTTGACAGTGCCGCTGCCAGACCACCCGCGGCGATCAGTCCGATGACCCAGCCGGGCAGGTTGGCGATCTCCGGGTTGGCCAGTACCAGAATGTCCCGGTTCACCACCATTTCGTTGCCATTCCAGCCACGGGATTGAGCGGTTTCTTCAAACGCCGGAGTGTCGTTGTAAAGCTGAATCCGGCCGTCCTGGTTCTTGTCTTCATAAGTGATCAGACCGGTCACTTCCCATGCCTTGACCCATTGCGGACGGTTATCGTACTCGATAGGAGCAGCCGCTGTACCATCAGGGTAGATGGTGGTCATCAGGTTCAGTCGGGCCATGGAGGCTACGGCCGGTGCAGTCAGGTAGAGCAGGGCAATGAACACCAGTGCCCAGCCAGCAGTCCAGCGCGCATCGGCAACCTTCGGAACCGTAAAGAAGCGGATGATGACGTGTGGCAGACCGGCCGTACCGATCATCAGTGTCAGGGTAAACAGAACCATGTTCAGCTTGTTGTCCACGTTCGCCGTGTACTCGTTGAAGCCAAGGTCGGTGATGACCTGATTCAGCTTGGTGAGAATCGGCAGCCCCGAGTCAATGTGGGTGGAGAACAGGCCCAGCGCCGGTATAGGGTTACCGGTCAGCTCCAGCGAGATAAACACCGCGGGGATGGTGTAGGCCATAATCAGAACGCAGTACTGAGCCACCTGAGTGTAGGTAATGCCCTTCATGCCGCCCATAACGGAGTAGCTGAAAATAACCACCGCTGCGATCATCAGACCGGTTGTAGAATCTACTTCGAGGAAGCGGGAAAAGGCCACGCCAGCACCGGCCATCTGGCCGATAACATAGGTCAGAGAGGCCACGATCAGGCAGATAACGGCGACCAAGCGCGCTTTATTACTGTAGAAGCGGTCACCGATGAACTCGGGCACGGTGAACTTGCCAAACTTCCTCAGGTAAGGAGCGAGCAGCATGGCAAGCAGCACATAGCCGCCGGTCCAGCCCATCAGGAAGGTGGAGTTGGCGTAACCACCCGCGGCAATCAGGCCCGCCATGGAGATGAAAGACGCCGCCGACATCCAGTCTGCACCGATCGCCATACCATTGGTGATCGGGTGAATGCCGCCACCGGCAACGTAGAAGTCACTTGTGCTACCGGCTCTCGCCCAGATAGCAATGCCGATGTAGAGTAGGAAGGAACCCCCTACGAAGATAAGATTAATCGCAAATTGGCTCATTGTTATTATTCCTCGCCTACGCCGAATTTTTCGTCCAGCTTGTTCATGCGCCAGGCATAGAAAAAGATCAGAACGATAAATGTGAGAATGGATCCTTGTTGGGCAAACCAAAAACCAAGATCTGTTCCGCCAACCGCGATGCCAGACAGCATGGGGCGAAGCAGAATGCCAAAACCGTATGAAACCAAAGCCCATATAATAAGGCTTCCGTAAATCAGGCGGAGGTTCGCCTTCCAGTACTGCTCAGCGTTTTCGCTATGACCTGACATAGAGTACTCCTGTTATTATTGTGGAGTTTGCGGGATTACCTTATTGACTTTGGTGCAATGCGAGCCTCAGTGATATTAGCAAAAGGTCTAAAACTCTGGATTTTGACGGGTTTACGGTTGAAATTTGAGAACTGGCGCAGACGCTTCAGCTCGATATGGGCCATGGCTTTGCAAATGGCGCTGCTAAAACCGTTGCATATTTCTCAGGCGGCGCTGGTAACGCAATTTGTCGCTGAGTTGGGCCAGGGTGTGAATGCCCTGTTGTGCGGCCTGGTTGAGAGCAATTAACGTGAGCTCGGCGGTGACCATGGCGTCAGCTGCCGCGTGATGACGGGCACTGGCGTGCAAACCGAAGGTGTCAGCCCAGTTGTCCAGGCCTTTGCCCTGCTTGTTGGCGCTTGGAAAAAAGGTGGGCATTAGCTCTGCAACGTCCAGCCAGATGTGATTTTCGCCGTAGCCCAGCACCGCGCACAGGGTTTTTTCCAGGAACTTCTGATCAAACGCCGAATGATAGGCCAGAATGGGATCACCATTCATCCAGTCCAGAAGGTGCAACAGAGCGTCTTCGGTTTCGTGGCCGTCGGTCAGTGCTTCGGGGCCAATGCCGTGAATCAGCACGGTTTTACGGATATCCAGTTCTGGCCGGCGCAGTATCAGGTCAAACTGATCGTCTAGCGGTATGGCATTGTTGTTGATAGCCACGGCGCCTATGGCGATCATCTGATCTTTGGCCGGGTTCAGCCCTGTGGTTTCCAGGTCGAGCACAATTAATCGCGAAGTCATCAATGGCTGTTTGCCAATTGTTTTGGGGTTCGGCAGGTTCGTGGTGTCTATCTCACCGCGCTTTTTGCGCTCCAGCCACTGTTTCAGAAAGTCGATCATAATCAGGCCCCGGGGCTAGAGCTGGTACGCCAGTTCCAGCTTCTGTTGCAGGCGCTGGGCCTGGCGGAAAGATTCGCGGAGTATTCGACGGTCCAGCGGGTTCAGGTCATCTGGATCAATGTAGTTGGTTAGTGGTTCTTTGTTTTCCAGCATTTCATTGTGTGCCCGTATACGGATGGCCTGTATCAGGCTGTAGGCTTCCTTCCAGGCATTGGCATCTTTCGCGTCGAACACGCCTTTGCGAGCCAGTTCATCCATCCGCTCCAGAGTGTTCGCAGCGCCTACACCGTTAGCCAGGGCGAACACCCGCACGGCTTCAACGAAGGGTGCCAGGCCCTGACGTTTCAGATCCAGCGCGTGTTTTTTACCATCGCTGACATAGCGAAAGCTGCGGAACATGGTCAGTGGCGGCTTACGGGTAACGGCGTTGCCCGCCAGCATTTTCTGAAATAGGGGATTGTTGCCGATGCGCTTCAGGGCTGTCTGGAATAGCTCGCTCAATGGCTCGCTGGGACCAAACACCGCGCGCATGTCCAGGAATATAGACGAATACACCAGGTTCTGCGGTGTCGAGGCATCGATAAAGCGCACGAACCAGTCGTCCCATTCGGCGCCGCTTAAGCACAGTTTCGGGTTGCTGGCCATAATATTACCCTTGCACAGGGTGAAACCACATTCTGCCAGCTCGTCGTTCACGATGCGCGCGAACGGCAGCAGTTTCTCTCGCACTTGATCTTCCGTCATACCTGCCGGCGTGGTGAACAATATGCCGTTGTCCTGATCGGTTAACAGGGTTTGCTCCTGGCGACCCTCGCTGCCGAACGTCAGCCAGGTGAACGCTATGCCGGGATCGTTTTTGGCGATGTTCAATTCTAATACACGGCGCACAGTGACGTCGTTCAGGGTCGTAATGATTTTTACAATCTGGCCGGAATCGGCGCCGTGGGCCAACATGGAATCAACCAGGCGCGAAACATCCGCGCGCAGGCTTACCAGGGTGCGCAGGTGGGTGGCGGTGCCGATGGTGCGTGCAAGGTTGACCAGGTCTACCCGCTGCGATGCAAACAGGTCCCGTTCTGACACAACGCCAATCAATTTGTTCTCGTCGTCCACCACGCAAATGTGGGCAAAGTGATGCTCCGCCATCAGCATGGCGGCTGCAAAGGCATCTTCTTTTGCCAACAATGAGCAGGGGTTCGGTGTCATAACGTGCCGAATCGGTGCGCTCAGGGGAGCCTTTTCTTCGGCAATCAGTGTGCGCAAGTCGCGCAATGTGAAAATGCCCACCGGGTGTCGGTTGTCGTCGGTGATGACAATGCTGCCTACGCTGTTTTCATGCATGCGCGCCACAGCTTTGCGCACCGGCAAGTCGGGTGTGCACACAATAGGATTGCGCAGGGCGAAGCGTTCCAGCGGCGAGTCTAACGTAAAATTCGAACCAATCGACGCCATGGCGCCGGACTGTATGCGTTGATTCACCTGATCTAGCAGACTGCTAACGCCGCGCAGGCAAAAGTCGCGGAAGGTATCGCTTTGGGTAAACAGAGTGACAAAAGCTTCATGCTCAATGCTCAGGCAGAATGTGTCGCCCACCGACCGGTGCAGGGTGCGGGTAGGCCGCTCACCCACAAGTGCGGCCAGTGGAAAGCAGTCCCCCAGGCCAATCTCGAAAGTGGTTTCGGTGCGATCGTCCCTGCTATTCAGTCGCTCGCCACGGATCCGACCCTGCTTTACAACGTAAAATTGGTTAGCAACACCGTCGTCCGCAGACAAAACCACCTCGTCATTAGCGTAAAAACGTAGCGTAGAATGCTCCGCAAAGTGCGCTAGATGGTCTTCTTCCATATTGGAGAAAGGCGGATGATTTTGCAGAAAAGCCATAACGGCCCGGGTATTTTGTGGGCGATTCTGGTCTTGAGAGGCTGCTGCCATAGTCGGTTTCACTCTGTCGACAACGGGTGGATGTGCTTACAGTCTAGTGCAGGCGTCGCCGGATTGCTTTATAGCGTCGCAGGCCAGTGGTAAAGTTCGCCGCATCAGGAACCATTGATAATACTGTCATGACTATCAAAGAAGATCGACTGCGTTTTCTCGCTGAAATGGGCGATGTAAAACGTATAAAACGGCCCAACAAAGCCGACGTTGTGGTGCCCCGCGAGTTGACCCCCGGCCACCTGGAGCGCCAGCGGGCGGCCATCGCGTTGCCGCTGAAAGACACCAATCCGCTCACGGCGGACATGGTTGAGCCTTTGACCGCTCAGGATATTCTGAGCTGGAAACGCCCCGGCGTTCAGAACGGCGTGTTTCGTAAATTACGTCTGGGTTACTACCCCAGCGAAGCCAAGCTGGACTTGCACGGGATGACGGTAGACGAAGCCCGGCGCCAGGTGTTTGGTTTTGTTAATGACTGTATGCGCTATGACCTACGAACGGTAACGATTCTGCACGGCAAAGGCGAACGCAACCGCGACGGTATCGCCTGGCTCAAAAGTTACCTAGCCAAGTGGTTACCGGAATTGGAGCCGGTGCTGGCGTTTCATACAACGCAAAAGCACCACGGCAGTACCGGCGCCATTTACGTTATGATCCGCAAGAGTGATCGCGAAAAACAGAGTAACAGGGAAGCTCACGACCGGCGCGACTAAGCGTCGCCGATGGCAACCTCAACTATAAACCGGAGAAGTGTATGGCCTATCTGCTGACAAAAAAGACCGCTTTGATCATCGTTTCACTGATCGCCTTGGCAGGCTGCAAAGATCGCGTAATCTGGGAAGATAACGGCGCTATAGAAAAAACCACCGAAAATCGGGAAATCTGGGACACCAACGGCAAAATGGG
This sequence comes from Marinobacter gelidimuriae, assembly GCF_000372805.1. Classification (GTDB taxonomy): domain Bacteria; phylum Pseudomonadota; class Gammaproteobacteria; order Pseudomonadales; family Oleiphilaceae; genus Marinobacter; species Marinobacter gelidimuriae. The sequence goes on from NZ_KB889875.1 coordinate 10,667, forward strand.
CAATGGCGATCGCCCGATTTGGGTTAATAAAGACGGCGAAAAAGTCGTGAAGTAATGAAAATGCCCCGGGCCTTTGGAATAGTTGGTAAAAGCTCGATCAGGGCTTCTCTAACGATGCTTGCCGCCATCTTTCTCGCTGCCTGCAATCCGTTTGATGAAGCGCGACCCATGATGGACGAATACGTGGAGCGCCTGGGCCGTGTGTTGGAGACCGACCCTCAGTTCAGCGAGCCGGCCCCGGCGCCTATTTTACCGCGCCGCCGTGAACGAGTTTTGGACATGCCCGAGCTGGAACTCGGAATGCTGGACTTTCTGTCGCTCTACGGCTGTGATCTGCAGTTTGTTGTCGGTGAGAAGAATTCCATCATGGGCAAGGTTATGCAGCCGCTGAATCGTTTGCGGTACGAACTGCGTTTCATTGCCAGCGCTGAAAAATGCCTGCAAAGCAGCGTTGATGATGGGGATAAAGATCTGCAGGACACGTTGCGGCAAGCCATCAGCAGTAAACGCGAGAACCTGCCTATCGCGCTTTGGAACGCAACCTGGGGTGTTGAGGAAGTTGAGAACCTGTTTACCACCAGCAAGGGATTTTATCCGGTGATTGCTGAAAATCCGCTGTCGGACCTTGCCCGTGAAGCTGTGCAGTTAGAGAGCGTGGCGCGGCGTCTTCTTAATGGCGAATTGGATCAGAATCTGGATTTTGCTGGGGCCGTGCAACAGCGTTGGCAGGCCGAGTATCACGCCGGTCAGTTAATCAACAGCGCCCTGCTAGTGGCGGCGAGACTGAATGACGGCACGGAGCTGATTCAACGCCGGTTGGCGCAGCGCCCTCTGTGCTTGAATGGCAAGCCCAACAATCAGTCCACCATCGTGCATGATATGTTTTTCAGTGTTTACATTGGCAAGGTGCAGCCGTATCTGGCGGATCTGCGCCGTGCCCGAACTGATTTGCTGGAGCCCCTGGCGCAGCTGGCGCAGATTCAAACCGCCGTGATGCCGCAGAGTTTCCAACGCTGGCAGGCCCGTGCTTTGCCCGCCGAGGCCGGTGTTGAGAGCGCTGTTGAGAGCGCAAGCGTGTGGGCTGATCTGGACCAGGCCTTGGCCGAACACACCCGCGGCTGGCAGCAGCTTTTGGAGCAGTGCGGCTTGCGCCCGGGTGCGTAGCGCGTGCCGATTAACGAACAGTACTTAACGAACAGTACTTAACAAACAGTACCTAGCAGAATGCGCTTAACAAAAAGCACCTAACGCTGACTTTCAGGCGTTACCCGCAGAATTTCTTCAACGCTGGTCAGCCCGGCGGCCACCTTTTGCGCGCCACTCAGGCGCAATGACTTCATGCCGCTCTTGTAAGCGTCCGCACGCAACTGCTCCAGTTCACAGCCCTCGGTGATTTGTCGCACCATGGCGCTGGACAACTCCAGTATCTCATAGACGCCCGAGCGGCCAATGTAGCCGGTCTGGCGGCACTCCAGGCATCCTGCCGGCTGATAGAATTCTTTTGGCAGAGGCGCACGCCAGGGCTGGGTCAGGGTTTTCCATGCATGTTCATCGGGCTCGCAGGCCTCTTTGCAATGGGGGCAGAGGTTTCGGGTCAGGCGTTGAGCCATAATGCCCAGCACCGTCGCGCGAATCAGGTACGGGGGAATGCCCAGCTCCATCAGTCGGGTGATGGCACTGGGGGCATCGTTGGTGTGCAGGGTGCTAAGAACCAGGTGGCCCGTCAGGGCGGCCTGTACCGCCATTTCTGCGGTTTCCAGATCACGGATTTCGCCAATCATGATGATGTCAGGGTCTTGCCGCAGCAGTGCCCGAACGCCTGCGGCGAAGGTCAGGTCAATATTGGTCTGCACTTGCATCTGGTTAAATGCCGGCTCCACCATTTCAATGGGGTCTTCAATGGTGCATACGTTCAGTTCTGGCGTGGCAAGCTGTTTGAGCGTGGAGTACAGGGTGGTGGTTTTACCCGAGCCAGTAGGGCCGGTGACCAGCACGATACCGTGGGGTCGGCTGGTAATGCCGTTCCAGCGTTCGCAGTCTTCACGGCTGAAACCCAGCTGTTCGTAGGATTTCAGCAGTACGTCCGGGTCAAAAATCCGCAGCACCATTTTTTCGCCAAAGGCGGTGGGCAGTGTGGCCAGGCGCAGCTCTACTTCTTGATTGTCCGGCTTGCGGGTTTTTATACGCCCATCCTGGGGTCGGCGTTTTTCGGCCACGTTCAGCCTGCCCAGTATCTTCAGGCGACTGGTAACGGCTGTGCCTACGTGGCCAGGAAATTCGTACACCGAATGCAACACGCCATCAATGCGAAAGCGCACCCGGGTAATGCCGCGGCGCGGCTCAATGTGAATATCAGACGCGCGCTGGTCAAAGGCGTATTGCAACAGCCAGTCGACAATTTTCACCACGTGTTGATCATTGGCTTCGGGCTTGTTGCTGGTTCCCAGGTCCAGCAACTGCTCGAAGTTCTGGTGGCCCGCCAGTGACCCTTTAGCCTGGCCACCGCTGGCTTTATCTACTGAACTGGCAAGCTGATAGAACTCCTGGGTATAACGGCGTAAGTCCTCGGGATTGACGACCACCCGTTTTAACTCTTTGTGCACGGCCTGACGCAGGTTGTGTTCCCACTCCGAACGAAAGGGTTCGGCACTGGCGATAAACACCTCGTCATTATGAATTTCTACTGCCAAAATACCGTGGCGCTGGGCGAAGGCGAAGGACATCACCCGCGCGATGGCCACGGTGTCAATTTTCAACGGGTCAATATGGTAGTAATCCTGCCCGGCCCAGTCGGCCAGCCATTGAGTCAGCCGCTCCAGATTCAGGGTTTGCCCGGAACGCTGACTGTTCAGAGCAGCAATAGCGACCAGTTCCAGTGGGTGGCGCGGTACTGTGTCGCCTCCGGCGCTGCCAAGGTTAGCCGACATCACACGTTCGGCGTCGGTTTGCAGAATGTCGCCGCTGCTGACCAAAGCCGTGCAAATATCCCGCAGGGTCAGCGTCGCTCTAGCCGGCGCCTGCGGTACCTTGGCTTGCGGTACTCTGGCGTTCGGTACTCTGGCCTTCGGTATTCCGGCTTGCTGTACTTTGGCCGGCGGGCGTTTGTCACGGGGAGGCACTGAAGCCATAAGCTGGACGTCCGTTGCAGTCATCGGAAGGGAAAAACGTGTTGTGTCACTAACACTCAGGCCGTTTCGGGCCGATTTACCTTAAGATGAATCATCGCCACAGTAAACAGCAGGAAAGTTAGCGCTGTTGTTATTACCGGCCCGATAGCGCCTTCACTGAGCCAAGCGGACACCACGCCTTGGGTGAAATAGAAAATGATAACGAAGGCCAGCCAGATATAGGCGCGACTGTTGCCGCGATACACCGGCACAATAAAACCTACCAGAGGTAACAGTTTTACCGCCAGTATCATGGTGATGGAGACGCCTTCCTCCGGCCCCGGGAAAAAAGTGGTCACCACCAGGGTAATAATAGTGGCCAGATAGAGTGCCAGAGTAATACGTGCCGTTATGAGTGCTTTCGGGTTACGCAACATGTCAGAAATCCGCAATTGTTTAAGGTAATTCCGCGACAGCGGACTAATCGGCCAGCTTCAACGCCAGACGAGCCAGGCGCTCGCCAAACGCTTGGCAAAGAATCTGTTCGTGTTCGCTCAGTGGCAGCTGTTCGCCGGTGCCGGCGAAATGGCTAGGACCATAGGGTGTGCCGCCGGTCGTGGTAGCACCCAGCGCTGGTTCGCTGTAGGGCAGGCCGCACAGCACCATGCCATGGTGGAGCAATGGCAGCATCATCGACAGCAATGTGGTCTCCTGGCCGCCATGGAGGCTGCCGGTTGACGTAAAGGCTCCGGCGGGCTTGCCAGCCAAGGCGCCGGCGAGCCACAAATCGCCGGTAGTATCCAGGAAGTGCTTCAGCGGCGCGGCCATATTGCCAAAGCGGGTAGGGCTGCCAATGGCCAAACCAGAGCAGGCAGCCAAATCGTCCTTACTGACATAGGGTGCGCCTTTATCGGGCACCGGCGGCACTGCGCTGGTGGTTTCTGGTGCCACCGGCGGCACGCTGCGAATTCGCGCCTGCATACCGGTCACCCGGGCAACACCGCGGGCAATGCGATTGGCCATGTCGGCGGTTTGGCCGGTGCGGCTGTAATACAGAATCAGCACGTAGGGAGCCGGTGCGGTCATGGCAAAAATCCTCAAAATGTCAGCTTGGTAAAATTTATTTACAGAATAGTCAGTACGTTTTCCGGAGGTCGGCCGATGACCGCTTTGCCATTTGCCTGCACAATAGGGCGTTCAATCAGGCGCGGGTTTGCCACCATTGCCGCAATCAGCTGCTGCCGGCTAAGGTCGGCGTTGTCCAGTGCCAGTTGTTTGTATTCTGGTTCTTTACGGCGCATCAATTGCCGTGGCTCCAGCGCAAGCTGTTGCAAAATGATGTCCAACTCTGGCGCTGTCGGTGGCGTATCCAGATAACGTATAATGTGAGGCTTGATGCCGTGGCCCGTTAATAGCTCCAGAGCCTGGCGGGATTTTGAACAACGGGGATTGTGGAAAATCCGGGTGGGTTCTGTCATCTTCTTGCCTGGTTGTAGGTGTGTAATTGTAAGTGCGTAATAGTAGATGCGTGACGTGCGAATGTGAATTCGTAGGCGTGGAGTTTAACAGGAGGACTTTGCTTGCAATACCCTGAGACCGGCTTTGCCCTTAATACCAGCCGCCTGGCGGCTATTGCATGTTTGTTTGCCGCGATGGTTGCGCTGGCGGGTTGTAGCAAGATTGAGCTGGAGCGCAATGAAGGCGCGCCGCTTGTGTGGAGCGATCTGCGCGGGCAATGGGTATTGGTGAATTACTGGGCCGAGTGGTGTAAGCCCTGCCTGAAGGAAATTCCCGAGCTGAATGCCTTGAGCCAGAACCCGGCTATCACTGTGCTAGGCGTTAACTTTGATGGTATCAGCGGTGCCGAACTGCGCCAGCTGGGTGAGCGCATGGCTATTGGCTTTGATCTGCTGAATCAGGACCCGGGCCCGCAGTTTGGCTGGCAAACGCCGATTGCGTTGCCGGCTACGCTGGTTATAAACCCGCAGGGCGAGTTACAGCAGGTGCTGTTTGGCGAACAGACTCAGGCCAGTATTCGCGCCGCTATCGGCCTTTGAATGGCCGCTGATAGCGGCCGGCTGTATTTGTGTTATTCGTATTTTTGTTTTAATCAGGATTATCTGCAATGACTGCCCAGACCTTTGTACATCTTCGCATTCACTCTGAACACTCCCTGGTGGATGGTCTGGTACGGGTAAAGCCGTTGATCAAACGGGTGGTGGAGCTGGGCATGCCTGCCGTTGGGCTCACCGAACAGTCCAATATGTTTTCATTGGTGCGATTTTACAAAGCCGCGCTTGGCGCCGGGGTTAAGCCCATTATTGGTGCTGATTTGTGGCTCGAAAACCCGGACGAGCCAGAGAGCCCGTTTCGCACAACCCTGCTGGCCAGTAACAACGACGGCTACCTGAACCTGACCGAAATTGTTTCGCTGGGTTATACCGAGGGTCAGCGTTTTGGCAAGCCCATCATTAAGCGCGAATGGCTGGAAGCTCGCAGCCAGGGCCTGATTATGCTCTCGGGTGGCAAAATGGGCGATGTCGCCAAGGCGATGTTGTCAGACAAACCCAAACTTGCCCGCGACCGGGCCTGCTATTGGCGTGACCTGTATCCCGGCAGTTTTTATCTGGAGCTTCAGCGTACTGGCCGTGCGGGTGATGAAGACTGCTTGCATCTAAATGTGGAACTGGCGGCTGAATTGGGCTTGCCGGTGGTGGCCACCAACGATGTCCACTTTATTTATGCGGAAGACTTCGAGGCTCACGAAGCGCGGGTATGCATTGGCGAAAGCCGCACTCTGGACGATCCTCGCCGCGACCGCCGCTTTAGTGACCAGCAGCACCTGCGCAGTTCTGAAGAAATGATCGAGCTGTTTGCCGACATTCCAGAAGCCGTGGAAAACACCCTGGCCATCGCCCGCCGCTGCTCGGTCACCGTGCGCATGGGCGAATACTTTCTGCCCAACTACCCCGTGCCTGAAGGCATGACCATGGACGATTACTTTCGCCAGGTGTCGGAAGAAGGGTTGGAAGATCGTCTGGCCAAAACCCTGCCCAAAGACGATCCGGATTATGACAGCAAGCGTCAGGCCTATTACGACCGGCTGAAATTTGAACTGGATATCATCATCCAGATGGGTTTTCCCGGCTACTTTCTGATCGTGATGGACTTTATCAAGTGGGCAAAGAACAACGGCGTGCCGGTAGGACCGGGCCGTGGTTCCGGTGCCGGTTCCCTGGTGGCCTACGCTCAGTTGATTACCGACCTGGACCCGCTGCAATACGATCTGCTGTTCGAGCGCTTTTTGAACCCCGAACGGGTCTCCATGCCCGACTTCGACGTCGACTTCTGTATGGAAGGCCGCGATCGGGTCATCGCCTATGTGGCCGAAAAATACGGTCGCGAAGCGGTATCGCAGATAATAACGTTCGGTACCATGGCCGCCAAAGCCGTGGTGCGTGACGTAGCAAGGGTGCAGGGCAAGTCTTACGGGCTGGCGGACAAACTGTCCAAAATGATCCCGTTTGAAGTGGGTATGACCCTGGCCAAGGCCGTAGAGCAGGAACCGTCACTCAAAGAGTTTCTGGCGCAGGATGAAGAGGCCCAGGAAATCTGGGAAATGGCGATCAAGCTTGAAGGCGTGTGCCGTAACGCTGGCAAACACGCCGGCGGTGTGGTGATTGCGCCAACCAAGATCACCGACTTTTCGCCGTTGTATTGCGACGACGACGGCGGCAGCCTGGTAACCCAGTTCGACAAAAACGATGTGGAAGACGCCGGCCTGGTGAAGTTCGACTTTCTCGGCCTGCGCACGCTGACCATCATCGATTGGGCGCTGAAAATGATCAATCCGCGGCGGGAAAAGCGCGGGTTAAAGCCGTTGGACATCAGCGAAATTCCGCTGGACGACGCGGCCTCGTTCGTGATGCTGAAAAAGGCCGAAACCACCGCCGTGTTCCAGCTGGAATCCCGCGGTATGAAAGACCTGATCCGGCGCCTGCAACCGGATTCCCTGGAAGACATGATCGCCCTGGTGGCGCTGTTCCGCCCCGGCCCCTTGCAGTCGGGCATGGTAGACGACTTTATTGACCGAAAGCATGGCAAGCAGCCGATGTCTTTCCCGCACCCGGATTATCAGTATGAAGGCCTGAAGCCGGTATTGGAGCCCACCTACGGCGTTATCCTGTACCAGGAACAGGTTATGCAGATCGCCCAGGTGATGGGGGGTTACAGTCTGGGTAACGCGGACATGTTACGCCGCGCAATGGGTAAGAAAAAACCCGAAGAAATGGCCAAGCAGAAGCAATTTTTTCTGGATGGCTGTGCTGGCAATAATATTGATAAGACCTTGGCGGAAAACATCTTCGATCTGGTGGAAAAGTTTGCCGGTTACGGTTTTAACAAATCCCACTCCGCCGCTTATGCTCTGGTGTCTTACCAAACCCTCTGGTTAAAGACTCACTACACCGCCGAGTTTATGGCCGCCGTGCTCACCGCCGATATGCAGAACACCGACAAGGTGGTTACGCTGGTGGAAGAGTGCCGTAGCTTGAAACTGGAGTTGGTGCTGCCGGATGTCAGTACCTCGGAATACGCCTTCACCGCCAATGACGATGGCCAGGTGGTGTATGGCCTGGGTGCTATCAAAGGCTTGGGTGAGGGGCCCATTAATAGCATTGTGACGGCGCGAAAAGAAGACGGGCCGTTTATTGACCTGTTCGACTTTTGCCGCCGGGTTGATCTGAAAAAGGTGAACAAACGCGCGCTGGAAGCGATGATTCGCGCTGGCGCTATGGACAAGTTAGGCGCCGGCCGAGCCCAGCTGATGGCCAGCATCGGAAAAGCCATACTACAGGCCGGTCAGCAGTCGCGTAATGAAGCCGCCGGCATGGTGGACATGTTTGGCGATATGCTGGAAACCGCCGCTGACGTAGATGCCTACACCGATGTGGCCGATATTCGTGAGTGGCCGGAAAAACAACGCCTTAAAGGTGAAAAAGACACGCTTGGGCTATATCTGACCGGGCATCCGTTTGACGAATACGAGCGCGAAGTTCGGCGCTTCGTGCGCTCCTCGATCGCCGACCTGAAACCCAATAAATCGCCACAACGGGTAGCCGGGCTGGTGGTGGCGCAGCGCACCATGAAAACGCGCACCGGTTCCACCATGTGCTTTATTACCCTGGATGATCGCAGTGGGCGCATCGAAGCGACGCTTTTTTCCGAAGCGTTTTTTGAAAACCGCGAGCTGTTGCAGTCAGATCAGGTGATTGTAGTGGAAGGTCAGGTCAGCCACGATGACTACTCTGGGCAGATGAAGATGCGGGTCAATTCGGTGATGGACGTAGCCAGCGCCCGCCAGCAGTTCAGCCGCGGTTTGCAGTTGAAACTGAATGAAAGCCAGCTTGGCAATGGCCTGCTGGACTCACTGGAACAATTGCTGGCGCCGCATCGCTGCGAAGGTAGCCCGGTGTGGATTGAGTACACCAGTCCGGCCGCCAGCACTCGTATTGAGCTGGGTTCATCCTGGCGGGTAGAGCCCAACGACAGCCTGTTGCTGGAGCTGAAATACCTGGTGGGCGACCGCAGCGTGGAACTGGTCTATGATTAAAGGCAATACTTACTTACCTTATTTGTTTGCTGCGCTGGCCGAGGCGGGCGTGGCATCGTAAAGATTACCATTTTGTCAGGTAGGTGCAGTCAGACCAATGTCCGCTTTAGGCTCGGCGACTGCGCTGTTATCTTTGACTCAAATTCCGGCCTGGTAGCTGCGGCTGCCACGAATTCAAATGATGGAACACAATGAACCCTAATTATCTCGATTTCGAACAGCCCATTGCCGATCTGGAAGCCAAAATCGAAGAGCTGCGGATGGTGGGCAACGACACCGACATCAACATCACCGATGAAATTGCCCGGCTCAAGAAAAAGAGCGTTAGCCTGACGGAGAGCATTTTCTCTGACCTCAAACCGTGGGATGTTACGCGTTTGGCGCGGCATCCGCGCAGGCCTTACACGCTCGATTACATCGAGATGTTGTTTGACGATTTCGATGAGCTGCACGGTGATCGGCGCTACGCCGACGACTATTCGATGGTGGGTGGTACAGCCCGTATTAATGATAGGCCGGTTATGGTACTTGGCCACCAGAAAGGCCGTGAGGTGCGCGAGAAAGTGAAGCGTAACTTCGGTATGCCGCGCCCGGAAGGTTACCGTAAAGCTTTGCGGCTGATGGAAATGGCCGAGCGTTTCAAAATGCCAATTTTGACCTTTATCGACACCCCGGGCGCTTATCCCGGTATCGGTGCGGAAGAACGCGGACAGAGTGAAGCCATTGCGTTCAACCTGGCGGTTATGTCGCGCTTGAAAACGCCAATAATCTCCACCGTTATCGGCGAGGGCGGTTCAGGCGGTGCACTGGCTATTGGTGTGTGCGATCAGCTGAACATGCTGCAGTATTCCACCTACGCGGTTATTTCCCCGGAAGGTTGTGCGTCCATTTTGTGGAAAAGCGCAGACTACGCATCGGAAGCCGCCGCAGCCATGGGCGTAACGGCAGATCGCCTGAAAGATCTGGGCCTGGCGGATAACGTGATCAAAGAACCCCTGGGTGGCGCTCACCGTAAGCCTCAAGATATGGCCAATTCGCTTAAGGCGACGCTAACGGAAGGTCTAGCCGAGTTGACCCGCTTGCCTCTGGACGAACTGGCTGCAAGGCGCTATGAGCGCCTGACCCACTATGACAGTGGACGTTAGCCACAGCGCCCCAGCCTGGCCATCGCCGCTGCGCGATCTGGCCAGGCAGCTTCCCCAGCATGACCGTCTGTGTATTGCCTTTAGTGGCGGTCTGGATTCTTCTTTACTGTTGCATCTGTTCGCGGCGATTACGCCGGCCTCCATTGCCTTATCTGCGCTCCACATCAATCACCAGTTACAGCCTAATGCTGCAGAGGTGGACGCCTTTTGCCGCGATGTCTGCGCGCGCTTGAGCGTGCCCCTGCGCGTCGTATCCGTGACGGTGCCAGTCAAAGCAGAAGGTGTCGGGGGCCTGGAGCAGGCTGCGCGCGCAGCCCGCTACGGTGTATTTGAGCAATATTTGCGTGCCGATGAGCTGTTATTGCTGGCCCACCACGGCGACGATCAACTGGAAACCGTATTGTTCCGTCTTTTTCGCGGCAGTGGCGTGGCGGGTCTGGCAGGCATGCCATTCACCCGTGCCCTGGGTGCAGGTGCTCTGGCGCGACCGTTGCTTGAGTTTTCCCGTGCTCAGCTGGAAGCCTGGGCCGAGGGCGCCGGGCTGCCGTGGATAGAAGACCCTAGCAACAGCGACCAACGTTTTGATCGCAATTACCTGCGCAATAGCGTGATTCCACCGCTAAAAAGCCGCTGGCCATCGTTCATACGGCGTGTAGAGGCATCAGCCCGCGGCTGTGCCGACAGCCATACGCTAAACCAAAAGCTGGCGCAGCTTCAGTGGCATGCCTGCGATGGGGTCTATCAGCACAGCCAGCCATATTCGCTGGACCAGCGTGCGTTTGCTGAACTGTCGCCCCCGGAACAGGGCAACCTGCTGCGCTGGTGGTGCCAGTCTTGCGGCTTACCTGCGCCTGTGTCCGCAGACTGGCAGCGGACTCTGGCAGGGTTAATGGATGCTGCTGCAGATCGTGAGCCGGAACTGTTGGGGCAGGGCTATAGCGTTCGACGCTTTCAGCACAGACTGTATCTTGTGGCAGCGCAAAACCCCTTGCCGGAAGGCTCGCAGTCGGTTTTACCGCAGCAGACGCTGCGCTGGGGAGAGTGGACATTGGCGTTGGCCTGGCAAAGTAACGACCACAATCAAGGCAACGATCAGCAAATTGGGCCGCCGCCAATACGGGTATCTACGAGGCAGGGCGGCGAACGCATCCGCCTTTACCCTGAAGGACCGGCAAAAGTCGTGAAAAAATGGCTGCAGGAGCAGGCAGTGCCACCTTGGGAAAGAGCCCGTTTGCCCTTGGTTTTTGCGGGTTGCGGCGCTGCCGAGGAGTTAATTGCAGTGGGCTCTTTATGGTGTTCGGAAAAATACAGTGGAAGCGCTCCTTCAAGTGGCTGGCGGCTGATTGTGGGGCGGGATTGTGATTGAGCAGGTTGGGGCTTTCTGGTAGTCTGACGTCCCATCTTGAGATGACAATCTCCCCCCTCCACAGAACCTGACAATCATGGAATCTGCATGACGCGTTATATTTTCGTCACCGGCGGTGTTGTGTCCTCACTTGGGAAAGGAATCGCATCGGCCTCACTGGCCGCGATCCTTGAGGCGCGCGGCCTGAAGGTAACCATCCTCAAGCTGGACCCGTACATTAACGTAGACCCGGGAACAATGAGCCCGTTCCAGCACGGTGAAGTGTTTGTCACCGACGACGGCGCCGAAACCGACTTGGATCTTGGCCACTACGAGCGCTTTATTCGCACCCCGATGACCCGCCGGAACAACTTCACTGCCGGCCGCGTCTACGAAGAAGTGATTCGTAAAGAACGCCGTGGCGATTATCTCGGCGGCACCGTGCAGGTTATTCCCCACATTACCGATGAAATTAAACGCCGTGTGATTGAAGGCGCCGCAGGCGTCGACGTGGCGCTGGTGGAAGTGGGCGGCACCGTAGGCGACATTGAATCCTTGCCGTTTTTGGAAGCCTGTCGGCAACTGAAAGTGGAAGTAGGTTCCAGCCGCGCTTTGTTTATGCACCTTACCCTGGTGCCCTACATTGCCACGGCCGGCGAAATCAAAACCAAACCGACCCAGCACTCGGTGAAGGAAATGCGCTCCATCGGCCTGCAGCCAGACATTCTGCTGTGCCGCTCCGATCACGAAGTGGATGCCAGCTCGCGACGCAAGATTGCTCTGTTCACCAACGTCGAAGAGCGTGCGGTTATCCCCCTGCGTGATGCCAAATCGATTTATGTCATTCCGCGTATGCTGCACGACCATGGTCTGGACCAGCTGGTAATCGAGCGTTTCAACCTGGATGCCCGCGAAGCCGACCTGAGCGAATGGGATAACGTGGTTGAATCCCTGATGAACCCGCAGCACGAAGTGACCATTGCCATGGTTGGCAAATACATGGAGCTGCTGGAAGCTTATAAGTCGCTGATTGAATCCCTGCTACACGCCGGAATCAAAACCCGCACCAAGGTTAATATTAACTACATCGACTCGGAAGACATCGAGCGTGACGGCACCGGCGTGTTGGAAAATGTTGATGCTATTTTGGTGCCTGGCGGTTTTGGCGAGCGCGGCGTGGAAGGCAAAATCCGCACCGTACAGTACGCCCGCGAGAACAAGGTGCCTTACCTGGGTATCTGTCTGGGTATGCAGGTAGCGGTGATTGAATACGCCCGCAATATGGCCGGTCTGACAGACGCCCACAGCACCGAGTTCCGTCCCCACAGCCCCGAACCGGTCGTTGGTTTGATCACCGAATGGCTGGATGCCAGCGGTGAGCGCGAAGAGCGTACCGATAACTCCGACCTTGGCGGCACCATGCGCCTGGGGGGCCAGGATTGCGTGCTGGCCGAGGGTTCCAATATTGCTAACTGCTACGGACGCAAAACCATTCGCGAGCGTCACCGTCACCGTTACGAAGTGAACAACCACTTTCTGCTGCGCCTGGAAGAAGCCGGCCTGAAAGTGTCTGGTCGTTCTACCGATGGCAAACTGGTGGAAGTGGTAGAAGTGGAAGACCATCCCTGGTTTGTGGCGTGTCAGTTCCACCCGGAATTCACCTCTACACCCCGCGATGGCCATTCGTTGTTCAAGGGGTTTGTGGAAGCCGCCCTGGCACATCGCAAGGAGCACTGATTCATGGCCCAGAACACCGTTACCGTTAGCGATATCGAGATAGCCAACCACAAGCCATTCGTGCTGTTTGCGGGCATGAACGTACTGGAATCCCGCGAGCTGGCATTCGAGGTCGCTGAAACTTACGTAGAGGTGTGCCGTAAACTGGGCATACCCTATGTGTTCAAGGCCTCTTTCGATAAGGCTAACCGCTCTTCGGTGAACTCGTTCCGCGGGCCGGGGCTGAACAAAGGCTTGCAAATACTGGCAGATATCAAAGCCCGGTTCGATGTGCCGATTATTTCCGATGTGCACGAAGCCGCCCAGGCCGCGCCTGCAGCAGAGGTGTGCGACATTATTCAGCTGCCCGCGTTCTTGAGCCGCCAGACCGATCTGGTGGTGGCCATGGCAAAAACCGGCGCGGTCATCAATATCAAGAAAGCCCAGTTTCTGGCACCGCAAGAGATGAAACATATCATCGCCAAGTTCGGGGAAGCCGGCACTGACCGGATAATTCTGTGTGAGCGCGGCAGCAGCTTTGGTTACAACAACCTGGTGGTGGACATGCTTGGCTTTGGCATCATGAAGTCCATGAACGTGCCGGTCATGTTCGACGTAACCCACTCGTTACAAATGCCCGGTGGACGCGCCGATTCCGCCGGCGGCCGCCGTGCGCAAGTGACGGAATTGGCGCTGGCAGGCATGTCCCAGGGCCTGGCCGGTCTCTTCCTGGAAGCTCATCCAAATCCGGACGAAGCGATGTGCGACGGACCCTGTGCGCTGCGACTGAGTCAGCTGGAGCCGTTCCTGGAAAGAGTGAAAGCCGTCGACGACCTGGTAAAAAGCTTTAAACCCATCGACACCGCCTGATTGGCGGTATTTCAGTATGAGTACGAACAACGGGAGAGAGCGGGGAACGGCTTTGCGAAAATTTGCGTAGCCATGGATGGCGGAGCCTAAGCGCCCCATGGATGGGCTCGAGCGTTTTTCGCAAAGCCGTTCCCCGCTCTCTCTTACACCCGATTCTGACTAAAAACCCGGAGACCATGAAGAATGACCACAATTGCCAACATCAAAGCCCGCGAAGTTCTGGATTCCCGCGGTAACCCTACCGTTGAAGCAGACGTTATTCTTAAAGATGGCACTCTTGGCCGTGCTTGTGCACCGTCTGGCGCCTCCACAGGCTCCCGCGAAGCGTTGGAACTGCGTGACGGCGATGCGTCCCGTTACCTGGGTAAAGGCGTGCTCAAGGCCGTTGCTGCCATTAACGGAAAAATCCGCGATGCGCTGATGGGCAAAGACGCTGCCGACCAGCGTGGTCTGGATAACACCATGCTGGAACTGGACGGTACCGAGAACAAAGCCAATCTGGGCGCCAATGCCATTCTTGCGGTGTCACTGGCCGCTGCCAAAGCCGCAGCAGCGTCATTGGGCAAACCGCTGTACGAGCACATTGCCGATATCAACGGAACCTCCGGCAAGTACAGCATGCCGGTGCCAATGATGAACATTCTTAATGGCGGCGAGCACGCTGACAATAACGTCGACATACAGGAATTCATGGTGCAGCCCGTGGCCGCCAAGAGTTTCGCCGACGCTCTGCGCATTGGCGCCGAGATTTTTCACAGCCTGAAAAAAGTGCTACAGGCCCAGGGCCTGAACACCGCAGTGGGTGACGAGGGTGGGTTTGCCCCCAACCTGCCGTCTAACGAAGCTGCGCTGGCCATGATTCAGGAAGCGGTAGAAAAAGCCGGTTACAAGCTGGGCACCGACATTACCCTCGCTCTGGATTGCGCTGCCTCCGAATTCTACAAAGATGGCCATTATGTGCTGGCTGGCGAAGGCAAGAGTTTTGACTCTGCCGGCTTTGCCGATTACCTGGCGGGCCTGGCTGAGCGCTACCCGATAGTGTCGATTGAAGACGGCATGGACGAAAGCGACTGGGACGGCTGGAAAATACTGACCGACAAAATTGGCGACAAGGTACAGTTGGTGGGCGATGACTTGTTTGTCACCAACACCAAAATCCTTAAGCGCGGTATCGACACCGGTGTGGCCAACTCCATTCTGATCAAGTTCAATCAGATTGGCAGTCTGAGCGAAACGCTGGACGCCATCAAGATGGCCCAGGACGCAGGATTTACTGCGGTGATCTCGCACCGTTCGGGTGAAACCGAAGACACCACCATCGCGGATCTGGCGGTTGCCACCTGCGCCGGCCAGATCAAGACCGGCTCTTTGTGCCGTTCTGACCGTGTAGCCAAGTACAATCAGTTGCTGCGCATTGAAGAAGCGCTGGGTGGAAAGGTGGCCTACAACGGTTTGCGTGAGATCAAAGGCCAGGGCTAAATCGTTCAGGTCGGCTCTTTTGCTGGTTGTGGAAATGCAAAGGTCATGGTGCCAAGCTGAAAGGCTAGGCACTATGACCTTTTTTAACAGTCAGTTAGCGGTATTTGTTATTCCGCTTTATAAAGGTCTATACTATTGCTGCTGGGTGTTTTATAAGCACTGGACGCCAACCGTACAATCAACGCTCACTGGCAACCCGGAAACTGTTATGGCCGAGCCGTCTCCAAGCGCTTTTTTTTCGCCCATCAAACTTATCTGGGCCTTCATTATTGTGCTGGTTTTGCTACTGCAGGTACGCTTGTGGATCGGTGAGGGCAGTTTTGCCCAAGTGTGGGCGCTGGAACAGGCCATCGCAGAGCAGCAACAGGGCAATGACACCCTGGCGACTCGCAACGAGCGGTTGTACGCTGAAGTTCGTAATCTGCGCAATGAACAGGGTGCTGTGGAAGAGCGTGCGCGTATCAATCTGGGCCTGATTCGTAATGATGAAACTTTCTTTTTGGTGGTCGACCAATAACCTCAGCGCTTTGCTGCGCAACCACGGAGCTCTGTTCCAAAACCACAGCGTCCCCGCCCATGCCTGAAGCATCCCTTTGGCTGATTGTCCCCGCTGCCGGTGTTGGCCAACGTATGGCGGCTGAATGTCCAAAACAGTATCTGCGCGTTGATGGCGAATACATACTGGATATAACCCTGCGGCGCTTGCTGGCTGCGTTGCCGGCGGCAGGATGTATGGTGCCGTTAAGTTCCACCGACAGTTGGTGGGCCGGTACGAACGCAAGTTCTGACAGCCGAATCGCAACCTGCGCCGGCGGTAACGAACGCGCCAATTCGGTACTGAATGCGTTGCAGGCATTGGCACCAAAGGCTAAAAATGACGATTGGGTGTTGGTACATGACGCGGCTCGCCCCTGTGTGGCGGCTAATGATCTTAAACGGCTGTTAGAAAAAGTGGGTGCCCACAGTGTGGGCGGTATACTGGCTGCACCGGTGACTGACACCCTCAAAATGGCAAGCCCCCGGGCGCCGGATACGGTTACATCAACCGTTGATCGCCGCCATCTGTGGCGCGCGCTAACCCCGCAAGTGTTCCGCTACGGTCTGTTGCGTGACGCTTTACAAAGGGCGCTAAATCAGGGTGTTGCACTAACCGACGAGGCCTCGGCGATGGAGCAGGTCGGGCACGGGCCGCTGTTGGTGGAAGGGCGGCCGGATAATATCAAAATCACCGTGCCTGCGGACTTGGCGCTGGCCGGCTTCATTCTTGGCCAGTTGTAATTGGGTCATCTGAATGGAATTAGTATGCGAATTGGTCAGGGCTTTGATGTTCACGCTTTTTGTGAAGGCGACAGGATTATTCTGGGGGGTGTCAGTATTCCCTATAGTCGTGGTTTGAAGGCTCATTCGGACGGCGACGTGCTGCTGCACGCGTTGGCGGATGCGCTGCTTGGCGCTCTTGCGCTGGGTGATATTGGCCACCTGTTCCCGGACACCAGCGCCGACTGGGCCGGTGCGGATAGTCGTGATCTGCTGCGTCGCGTCATGCATCGGGTTCAGGAACTGAATTACAGCGTGGTGAATGTGGATGCCATCATCATCGCCCAGGCGCCCAAAATGGCGCCTCACGTCAACGCCATGCGTGTGAATATTGCACAAGACCTGAGCATTACCGCCGGTCAGGTCAGTGTGAAAGCCACCACCAGCGAACAGCTGGGTTTCACCGGCCGCGGGGAGGGCATTGCATGCCAGGCGATTTGCCTGCTGCAAGCGCAAAATTCATGAACGATACTCAAAACGACACTACAGATCCGGCGCAAGGCCATAACTGGCGTCTGCAATGGCCATTATCTACCGGCAAGTGCGTGGCCAGTGCCGATTTTAAACACGGTACAGACGACTTCCAGGTTAGTGAAGTTCTGGACAAGGCCAGCATTCAGGGCGAAAACGGCAGCGGCAACGCCGGCGAACACCTATGTTTGCGGTTGCAAAAAACCGGCGACAATACCGAATATGTTGCCCGTGAACTGGCAGCGATGGCCGATTTCCGCCCCTTTGACGTGAGCTTTTGTGGCCTCAAAGATCGCCATGCCGTGACATGGCAGTGGTTCAGCCTTTATCGCCCGGGCCAGAATGACAGCGATGCAGATTTTATCGCCAGGGTCAGCGAATACTGGCCAGTCATAGACAGTTGTCGCAGCGCGAGCAAGCTGCGACGCGGTGATCACAGCGGTAATGGCTTTCGTATTATTCTGCGCAATGTGGATGGCGATCGAGCCGCTATCGATCAGGCACTGGAACGTTTGGCAGAATCTGGCGCGCCCAATTATTTTGGCCCCCAGCGCTTTGGCCATAACGGCGCCAACCTGGACCATGCGCTGTTGTTGAATCCGCGCTCGCTGAATCGCCCCGCCAAGGGCCGTAGCAAAGGCCGGGGTCGTGGCGGCCGTAGCAGTCAGGATTCGAAAAATGTATTGTATTTTTCCGCTGCCCGCTCATGGCTGTTTAATGAAGTGCTGGCCGCGCGCGTCAACAATGGTAGCTGGTGCCAGCCTATGGCTGGCGAGCCGGATGAGCAGAGGGTCACGGGCCCGCTGTGGGGCGATGGTGGTACCCGCGCGACCGGCGAACAGGAGCAGCTTGAGCGCTCGGCGGTGGCCGCCAATCCGCAGTTAGCCGCGCTCTTTGCCAGCACGCGCATGCAGCCGGAGCGCCGGCCCCTGCAGCTGGTGCCGCAAAACCTGAATTGGGAATGGCAAGACAGCACCACGCTGGCAATCGAATTTACGCTGGGCGCTGGCCAGTATGCAACAACGCTGCTGGCAGACGTTTTTGCGTTGCAGGATCTTGCCCTGAGTCGGCTTACCGAATAACAAATCTATGGAGTACAAGGTGCGAATACTGTTATCCAATGATGACGGCGTGCACTCGCCGGGGTTAATTGCCCTTTACGAAGGTCTGCAAGGCCTGGGTGAACTGCACGTGGTGGCCCCTGATCGCGACCACAGCGGCGCCAGTAATTCGCTGACCCTGCAGCGCCCTTTGACGGTAGAAGAGCATCCTAACGGTTTTTACTCGGTAGATGGCACGCCAACGGACTGTGTCCATCTTGCGGTAAACGGTTTGTTTGACCAACCCTTTGATCGGGTCGTGTCGGGCATCAACACCCACGCCAATCTGGGCGACGACATAATTTATTCCGGCACCGTTGCGGCAGCCACCGAAGGCCGCCATTTGGGCCTTCCGGCGATTGCGGTTTCGCTCGTCAATAACGGTCGGTTTCATTACGACACCGCCGCACGGGTGGTTGCCACGCTGCTGAAATTCCACAAACCAATGGACCTTGGGCCGCGGTCCATTCTGAATGTGAATGTACCGGATTTGCCCTGGAGCGAACTGTCCGGATTCCGCGTAACCCGCCTGGGCGACCGTGAACGGGCCGAGGGTGCGGTGTCTGTGACCTGTCCCCGTGGCAAGAAACGCTACTGGATAGGCGCTGCCGGTAACGGCGGTGATGCAGGCCCGGGCACCGACTTTCACGCCATCTCTCAAGGCTACGTGTCTATTACGCCGGTGCATATCGACATGACCCGGCACCAAGTGATGTCTAGCCTGCGTGACTGGGTTGAAGCCCTGGAAGACAGCTCGGGCAAACCGCAATGAGTGCGCACATTCAAGGCATAGGCATGACGTCCAGGCGCACCCGCCTGCGCCTGATCCAGCGCCTGAAAGACAAAGGCATTTCGTCACCACAGGTGTTAGACGCCATAGCCGAGGTTCCACGCCATATTTTTCTCGATGAAGCTTTGGCGCACAGGGCCTATGAAGATACCGCTTTGCCGATTGGCCACAACCAGACCTTGTCACAACCCTATGTTGTTGCCCGTATGACCGAATTGCTATACGCCCACCAACCGAAGAAAGTGTTGGAATTGGGTACTGGCTCTGGCTATCAGACCGCGGTGCTGTGCAATTTGTTTGCCGAGGTGTTCAGCGTTGAACGCATAAAACCACTTCAGGACCGAGCAAGGGAGCGCCTGCGCGATCTAAAGTGTCGCAACGCTGTGCTGCGCCACGCTGATGGCGGTATGGGCTGGCCCGAACGTGGCCCGTACGACGGCATTATTGTAACCGCCGCACCCACCGAGGTGCCCGCCGAGTTGCTGCAACAGCTGGCAGACAACGGTGTTCTGATCTCCCCGGTGGGGGCCGAGCGACAGGTACTGGTTCAAATTGTGCGCCGCGGCGATCGTTTTGAGCGCACGGAATTGGAAGCGGTCAAGTTTGTGCCTTTGTTGGGCGGGGTAGTGCGCTGATGAGCCAAACGTCGCCCATTTTGCGGACTGATGAGAAGAACGCAGCTTTGCGTTCCCAGGGCTTGCCGTCGGTTTTTTTGCGGGGGTTGGCCATGGGCGCGGCCGACATAGTTCCTGGCGTTTCTGGTGGCACCATTGCGTTTATTACCGGCATTTATTTCCGTCTTCTAGCGGCGGTAAATGCAGTGCCTAAAGCGCTTTTGACCGACTTGATTCGGGGTCGCGTTGCCGTTTTCTGGCAAGTCTGCGATGGCAGTTTTTTGTTGACCCTGCTGGGTGGCATTGTGCTCAGCATCGCCACCATGGCATCGGCGATCAGCTATTTATTGACCACCTATCCGATTTTGCTGTGGAGTTTCTTCTTCGGACTGATTTTGGCCTCTGTGTGGCACGTCGGGCGTGAAGTTCGCCAGTATCATTGGCGCCTGGTGCTGCCGTTATTGGCGGGTACGGCCTTTGCATGGTGGATAACCAGCTTGCCGGCTATGGCCGCCGAGCCTTCGGCGCTCATGTTTCTGTTTGCTGGAGCCATCGCCATTTGTGCGATGATTCTACCGGGCATTTCCGGCAGTTTTATTTTGGTCATTCTGGGTATGTACGTGCCAGTGCTCAGCGCTATAAAGGGCTTTGACGTTGCGTTGTTGTTGCTGTTTGTTGGCGGCTGTGCGGCGGGTCTTTTTTCCATTGCCCGTGTGATTACCTGGGCCTTTGACCGTTTTCACGACAGTGTTCTGGCACTGTTGATCGGATTTATGCTGGGCGCGCTGAACAAGGTCTGGCCCTGGAAAGAAACTCTGAGTTGGCGGATCAACAGCGCCGGAGAGCAGGTGCCCGTGCACGAGGTCAGCATTAGCCCGGCGTTGTTTGCTGAACTGACCGACCTGAATCCACTTGTTTTCCAGGCTTTACTGATGGCCGTGGCGGGCATTCTGCTAGTGCTGGTGGTGGAGTGGTTGGGGCTGCGTTTTGCCGGGCGTAAACGCTCCTAAATGTTACGAAATGTAAGAGACACTGCTCCCCCGGGTAACATGAGTGCCCGTAAAGCCTGTTGTGCCAGTTAGAAAAATCATCGCAACAATAGTGGCTTACAGCGAATATCCCGAAACTACTTAGACACCGGCGCGGGCTTGCATTATTGTTGAGCTGAATTTTTCATAACCGCATCGGTACCTATGTCGTGATTTCCCAGCCCCGCTTTTTTTTCAACTATCCAGTCGCAGCTCTGTTGTGGCTGACGTTGATGCTGGGCGGTTGCAATACGGCGGCGCTGTATCAGGACGACATTTATAACCCCCCGGTGTATTGGGGCCAGCACATGGTCAAGTCCGGGGAAACGCTGTACGGCATTGCCTGGCGCTATGGTCGCGATTATCGGGAGTTGGGTAACGCAAATGGTCTGCGAGCACCTTGGACCATTCTACCGGGCCAGGTGTTGCGTCTTGACAAGCGTGGCCGAGCGCCCACTACAGCGGTTGCAGGGGCTGGCGCCAAGCGCAGCGCAGCGACAGTAACGAGCAGCAGCGCCCGAGTCGCCAAGCCGACCAGACAACCTGTGATTACCCGAAAGCCTGACACAAGCGCACCTTTGGCGTCGCAGACCCAGACCGTTGCCGATATAAAATGGCGGTGGCCTCACTCTGGCACTGTAATTGCTAACTTTTCAGCATCCGGAAAAGTCAACAAAGGGATTGATATTGCCGGAAAATCCGGCGACTCTGTACGGGCTGCGGCTGGCGGAAGTGTGGTCTACGCAGGCAGTGGTTTACTGGGTTATGGCAATCTTGTGATTGTTAATCACAGCGAGCAGTATCTCAGCGCTTACGGGCACAATCGTAAAATACTGGTCAAAGAAGGGGAGAACGTTCAGGCGGGTCAGATAATTGCCGAATTGGGCAGCAGCGGCGCAGAGTGGCCAATGTTGCATTTTGAAATACGAAAAAATGGCAACCCAGTAAATCCAGCATATTATTTACCAGCGCGGTAGACTAGGTAACACTACGTAAAAAAACGTATACGCACATAAAATAATAATGAAACAACAGCGGCCAGGGTGGCCATGAATAGATGTCCTGAATACGACCACGAATAGAACGGCACGCCCGACCTAATAAACAAAACACGGGCGCTGTCCAGGATCATTTAGAGGCGGGGCAAACAGAATGTCACAATATCAGGAAGACTTGATTGTCGATCGCGTCGAGCAGTCCGAAGACGCTGAAAAGAAGAAACTAAAATCCGGGGATACAGCCTCACCGCGCAAGGTTGCCACCAAAACAACCGCGAAACCTGCTAGTCGTCCGGCGAGCAGTCGTTATTACAGCAGTAGCAAACAGCTGGATGCCACACAGCTTTACCTCAACGAAATAGGCTTTTCGCCGCTGCTTACCCCTGAAGAGGAAGTGTATTTTGCACGCCTGGCCCGAAAAGGCGAGGACTCAGGTCGTAAACGCATGATTGAAAGCAACTTGCGGTTGGTTGTAAAAATCGCCCGGCGCTATGTGAATCGCGGTTTGACTCTGTTGGATCTGATTGAAGAAGGTAACCTTGGTTTGATTCGCGCGGTTGAGAAGTTTGACCCAGAACGCGGGTTTCGCTTCTCTACCTATGCCACCTGGTGGATTCGCCAAACCATCGAACGCGGCATTATGAACCAGACCCGCACTATTCGCTTGCCCATTCACGTGGTGAAAGAACTCAACCTGTATCTGCGGGCGGCCCGCGAGTTGACCCAGCAACTAGACCACGAACCCACAGCTGAAGAAATTGCCCGCAAGGTCGACAAACCGGTCAAAGATGTTAAGCGTATGCTCGGGTTGAACGAGCGCGTTGCTTCTATGGACACGCCCATTGGTGCCGGCGGTGAAAAATCCCTTCTGGATACGGTAGCCGACGAGGGCGCATCAGACCCCGCCGATGTGCTGCAGGACAACAACATTTCGGTTTGCCTTCAACAGTGGATTGACCAACTTAGCGAGAAACAGCAGGAAGTGCTGGCTCGCCGATTTGGCTTGCGTGGCTATCCTGTTAGTACGCTGGAAGAAGTTGGGCAGGAAATCGGTCTGACCCGAGAACGAGTGCGCCAGATTCAGGTGGAAGCTTTGCGTAGGCTGCGCGAGATATTGGGAAAAGAAGGACTTACTGGAAATCTTTTATTCCAGTAGCCGTCAGGGCTGCCAGCGCCGCTCGCGTGTTGGCAGCCGAGCCTGATCGGGCATCAGGCATCATATATAGTCGCGTTTATCCTTGAACTCGCACAAATCTTCAATAAGACAGGCACCGCACCGGGGCTTACGGGCGATGCAGGTATAGCGCCCGTGCAGAATAAGCCAGTGATGGGCATCCAGCAAAAATTCCTGCGGTACCAGGCGTATCAGACGCTTTTCCACTTCCAGCACGTTCTTGCCCGGAGCAATACCGGTACGGTTAGATACTCGGAATATGTGGGTATCTACGGCCATGGCGATTTGACCAAAGGCGGTGTTCAGCACCACATTGGCGGTTTTGCGGCCAACACCGGGTAATGCTTCCAGTTCTTCCCGGGTTCGCGGTACTTGGCTTGCGTGGCGGTCGATCAGCGCGCGGCAGGTTTTTATCACGTTTTCGGCTTTGCTGTTAAACAGGCCAATGGTTTTTATGTATTCTTTAAGGCCATATACTCCCAGGGCAAAAATGGCCTCCGGGGTGTTCGCCACCGGATACAGTTTGCTGGTGGCTTTGTTCACGCCCACATCGGTGGCCTGCGCCGACAGAATGACCGCAATCAGCAATTCAAAATCGGAGCTGTAGCTCAGTTCGGTAACCGGCTTGGGATTTTCTTCCCGTAAACGGCTGAAAATTTCTGTGCGTTTCTGTTTGTTCATAACCGTCATTCAATAAAGTGGGTGTGTCAGGCAAGGTAGCGCCTGCAATCGATCATTCGTTGTTCGTCAGTTTTTATCAGGAAAGGCTGCCAGTAACTCGCACCCGTTTACTGCCGGCGCTGACCGTTTCAACTTGCGCAGCTTTGCGTTTTTCTTCAATGCGACTGTCAATCACATTTTTCAGTGCGATCAGCAGGCCCAGGCCCATAAACGCTCCGGGTGGCAGCATCATAAACAGCATGTTGGGGTAATCTGCAAACGGGCGCAGTGTCCACTCGGCGGCCACGGGCCCCAGTAGGAGGTGCATGTCCGCGAACAGCGTGCCTTGGCCGATCAGTTCGCGCATGGCGCCCAGCACCACCAGAACCGCCAAGAAGCCCAGCCCCATCATGGCACCGTCGAGCAGCGCGAGCCCTGGAGGGTTGCGTGATGCAAAGGCGTCGGCGCGGCCCAGAATGGCGCAGTTGGTCACAATCAACGGGATGAAAATGCCCAGAATCTGATACAGCTCGTAAGTGTATGCCTGCATCAGCAGTTCGGCGCAGGTTACAAACGAGGCGATGATCATCACAAACGCCGGCAGGCGAACAGATTCGTTTACAAAGTTCCGTATCAGCGATACCGCCAGATTCGAACCCATCAATACCAGCAGTGTGGCCAGGCCCAGCCCCAGTGCGTTCACCACTGTGCTGGTTACGGCCAGCAAAGGGCACAGCCCCAGCACCTGCACTAGTGCAGGGTTATTGCTCCAAAGACCGTCGCGAATAATCTCGCGTGATGTTTTTGTTGCCATGGCAATTAGTGCTCCGGCTCGGAAAAATGACTGGCAACGGCATTGCGTTGCTTGCGGTTGCCACGCTCGACGGGCAAACCCAGGCTCTGGCGAATTTCGGCTTGGTGTTTGCGCACATACACCAGGGTTTTGTGAACCGCTTTGACCACTGCCCGGGGGGTAATGGTGGCCCCGGTAAACTGGTCAAACTCGCCGCCGTTCTTTTTTACATTCCACTGTTTGCCCGGCGTATTAGCCAGTGAGTGGCCGTTAAACTGGTAAACCCAATCCGATTTTCGGGTTTCTATGCGATCCCCCAGCCCTGGTGTTTCATGGTGGCCAGTCACCCGTACACCCAATAACTCGCCAGACGGAGTAATGCCCACTAACAGGTTGATGTCACCGGAATAGCCGTCGGTGGCCGTGACCGGAATGATAAAACCCACCAGGTCGCTCTGCTGTCGGGCTACCCAGGCGCTGGGCGCTTCACCGCTGTTAAGAACAGCAGCGTCTGGCAGGCTTATGGTGTCATTTAGCATGTCATTGCTATGGGCGCTTTCGGGAATGATTTCGAACAGCGCAGCGGCTTCGGCCCGTGCCGCCTGCTCGGCAATACGCTCCTTGGTGACTGCCTGGGTCAGGGCGATGGTGCCACCGGTTATCACCGCGAAAAGGCCAAGGCCGATGGCGCTGCGGCTTATGGATTGAGCCATGGTTGCCATAAAGTCAGTCCTGCTTCCGGGTGGGTAAACCGCGCCGGGCCTTGTGATGACCGTAGGTACGTGGTGGTGTGTAGTAGTCAATAAACGGCACAGCAAAGTTCATTAGCAACACGCTGAAAGCTACGGCGTCTGGATAGTTGCCCCAGCTGCGTATCAGATAAACCAATGCGCCAATGCCCACCGCATAAATCAGTTTGCCTTGGTGGCTGGTGGCTGCCGACACCGGATCGGTGGCGATGAAGAATGCCCCCAGCATGGTGCCACCGGCCAGCAGATGCAGCGAAAGCGGTGCATATTGGTCGGCGTTGGTGCCAAACAGCAGGCTCATGGCTACCAGCCCACCCAAAAAACCGACGGGTATGTGCCAGCTGATAATACGCAGCGCCAACAACACCAGGCCGCCTGCCAGGAAAGCTGCGTTCACCCATTCCCAGCCGCGAGCAACAAAGTTGCCAAACGTGGGGTGAATCGTAATTTCCGCGGCGGTGTGGCTGCCTACCTTGTGTTTGTATTCGTCCAGCGGGGTGGCCATGGTCCAGCCGTCAACGGCGGTTTGCTGGCCCGAGGCGATGGCGCTGAGGGTTTCGCCAAACCCGGGTGCGTCCTGCCATAGACCGACCGGTGCGGCCCAGTTGGTGGTCATCGCCAGCGGAAATGAAATCAGCACCAGGGCGTAACCCACCATAGCCGGATTGAACGGATTGGAACCCAGGCCGCCGTAAAGCTGTTTGGCCACCACAATGGCGCTGAAAACCGCTACCGCAGACACCCACCAGGGCGCAAATTGCGGCAGCGATAGGCCCAGCAACAGGCCGGTTACAGCCGCGGTGTTGTCTTTCAGGAAAAACCCGACGGGCTTGCTCCGCCATTTTAGAATGGCGGCTTCAGTAGCCAGCGCCAGCGCGATGCACCAGACCACGTTGATCAGATTACCCCAGCCAAAAAACACCGTTTGCGCCAGCAGCCCCGGTACCGCGGCGATAATTACCCACAGCATTACCCGCGAAGTAGGGCGAGCCCGGTGGGCGTGGGGGGAAGACTGTTGCACAAGCGCCATGATGTTACAGCCTGTTTTTTAATAGTTTAATAGTTTAATCGTTTGACCGGCTTAGCGCCGGTTCGGCGTTGCGATTGGCGGGCACGGCCTGCTGTTGGGCATCATCAATCGCCCGCTGTGCGCGCCTGACCCGCTCGATATTCTTGTCAACGGCGCGTTCGAGCTTGTCGACGTTGGGCGCTTGGCCGCTGCGAGCGTCTTCCAGCATGCTCTGCATTTTTTCCAGTTTGGCTTGGGCCTGAGTCAGCTGCTGTTCCAGTTCTTCTACGCTTGGCGCCGTCTCGGCCGCAGGAGTTTTGTCTGCATTTTCGGGTGCGAATGTTTCAGACGGCGCTGCTTCTTCAGAGAGCTGTGTTGAGGGCTCGGTGCGCTCAGCGCTAGCTGCCGCGGTTTTGGCTTTTTTACGGGCCAGAGCTTGCTCTACCAGGGCAGATTTGCCTGCACGCTCGTCGGTTACCGTGCCGTCTTGAGCCCTCGTCTGGGCGTCGGCTGTTTTCTGTTCCTGAGCTTTGGCGGCGGCCAACGCCCGGTCTTTGCGGCGCTGATCTTTTTCCTGCTGTTCACGATCAAGGCGCTGCTGGCGAGCTTCAAAGCGCACGCGGGCACGGTCGGATTTTTGCTGTTCGGCGCGTTGCAGGCGAATTTCGCCTTTGGCAAAGCGGTAATACTGCACCAGAGGAATGGAACTCGGGCACACGTACGAGCAGGCGCCGCATTCGATGCAGTCAAACAGATTCAGATGTTCGGCTTTTTCAAACTCTGTGGCTTTGGCGTGCCAGAACAACTGCTGGGGCAAAAGCTCCATCGGGCAGGCTTCGGCGCACTGGCCGCAGCGAATGCACGGCTGTTCCGGCGCCGGCGCGGGCAGTTCACTGGCGCTGGCGGCAATCACGCAGTTGCTGGGTTTTATCAGCGGGATGTCCGTGTTCGGCAGCGTATAGCCCATCATCGGGCCGCCGAGTACCAGGCGCGACATGCGCTGTTTATCAACACCGGCGCAGGTCAGTAAATGGCTGGTGGGGGTGCCAACCAAGACTTCAAAGTTGCCGGGTTCGGCCAAGGCTTCGCCGGTGGCCGTCATCACGCGAGAAATCAGTGGTTTGCCTTGCAAGATAGCATCGGCAACGGCTACCGCGGTACCAATGTTCTGGCACATCACGCCGATATCCGCCGGTATGCCACCGCTGGGTACTTCTTGGCCGGTCAGAATCTGGATCAGCTGTTTTTCACCACCGGACGGATAGATGGTGGGAATCACCGCAATTTCGGTTTTGCTGCCCTCTGCGGCCTGCCGCAAAGCGGCAATGGCTTCGGGTTTGTTTTCTTCGATGCCGATCACCACCCGTGCCGGGCGCAGCAGCCAGGCCATTATGCGCAGACCGGCCATCACCTGGTCTGCTTTCTCGCGCATGGTCATGTCGTCGGCGGTAATGTAGGGCTCGCACTCGGCGCCGTTGAGAATCAAGGTGTCGACTTTGCGGTCTACAGACGGCCGTAGTTTGATGTTGGTTGGAAAACCGGCGCCGCCCAGGCCCACGATGCCGGCCTGACGAATCAGCGCCAGCACTTGGTCGCGCTCTAGCTTGCGATATTCTGGCTGCGGCACCAGCTCGCACCAGCGCTCCTCGCCATCCGGTATCAGCACCACGCAGGTGTCGCTCATACCCGACGGGTGCGGCACGGGCTCCAGGGAAATACGCTCAACGATGCCTGACGTGGGCGCGTGTACTGGTACGCCCATGCCGTTGCCTACCTGGGCGATGACTTCACCTTTCAGCACCTTTTGCCCAGGCTCGACAATACAGCGCGCAGGCTCGCCAATGTGCTGTTGCAACGGCAGTATCAATTTCGCGGGTAAGCCCGCGGGGCGGATGGGCCGACTGTTGGATTGGCTTTTATTTTCTGGCGGGTGTACGCCGCCGCCAAAGTTCCACAGCTGGGTCATAACAGGCTCGCTTCGCGGGTTTCTGCCTGGCTGTCGGTGGCAATCACGCGGGCATCGGTAGCGCTGGGCACTTCATTTGGTGCCTTATCCAGTACCACAGGCGGTGCCCAGGTCCAGCTGCGGATGTCCGGTTCGATGACGATTATGTCGATACAGTCAACCGGGCAGGGCTCCACGCACAAATCACAGCCGGTGCATTCGCTTTCTATCACTGTGTGCATGTGTTTGGCGGCGCCCAGAATGGCGTCTACGGGGCAGGCCTGGATGCACTTGGTGCAGCCAATGCATTCGTCTTCGCGAATCACGGCTACCCGCTTGGCTTGGGCAGCGCCGTGTTCGGCGTCCAGAGGTTGGGGTTCTACGTCTAGCAGGTCGGCCAGGGCGTTGATGGTGGCTTCACCGCCCGGCGGGCACTTGTTGATGGCTTCGCCGTTGTTGATGGCTTCAGCATAGGGTCGGCAGCCGGGAAAACCACACTGGCCGCACTGGGTTTGCGGCAAAAGCGCGTCTATCTGATCGACCAGCGGGTTACCTTCTACCTTGAAACGCTCGGCAGCAAAGCCCAGCAGGGCCCCAAACACGGCGGCCAGGCCTAGTAAAACGGCAACTGCGATGATGATACCTGTCCACATAAGCCAAGGACTCCGTTACACGCTGACCAGGCCGGTAAAACCTAAAAACGCCAGGGCCATGAGCCCTGCGGTCACCATACCGATGGCTGCGCCGCGAAAGGCAACGGGCACATCGGATACCGCGATGCGCTCGCGCATGGCGGCAAAAAAAATCAGCACCAGGGAAAACCCAAGTGCGGCACCAAACCCATAAAGCAACGATTCGACGAAATTGTTGTTGCGGTTCAGGTTTAGCAGGGCCACACCCAACACCGCACAGTTAGTGGTAATCAGCGGCAGAAAAATGCCCAGCACACGGTACAGCAGGGGGCTGGTTTTGCGCACCACCATTTCGGTGAACTGCACCACCACCGCTATCACCAAAATGAAGGTGATGGTTTTCAAAAACGCCAGATTCAAAGGCTCTAGTAAATAGGTGTACGCCAGATAGCTGCACACCGACGACAATGTCAGCACAAAGGTGGTCGCAAGCGACATGCCCATGGCGGTTTCCAGTTTGCCGGACACCCCCATAAACGGGCACAGGCCCAAAAATTGAACCAGCACGAAGTTGTTGACCAGTATGGTACTGACCAGTATGAGCAGGTACTCGGTCATATTTTTTCGGGCCTCGCTGGCTGCTCACAATTTAGGGCTTACTACTTAATAGCACTTACATTATCCGCATGCCGGGTGTAGCACCGGAGTCTGGTGACAGAATAAAGATGTCTTTGCCGCCAGGGCCGGCTGCCAGCACCATGCCTTCGGACAGGCCGAATTTCATTTTGCGGGCTTTCAGGTTGGCGACCATCACGGTTAAACGGCCTTCCAGTTCTTCGGGCGCGTAGGCTGACTTAATACCAGCAAACACGTTGCGTTCGCCATGTCCCACGTCAAGTGTCAGGCGTAACAGCTTGTCGGCGCCCTGTACGTGCTCGGCTTTGATGATTTTGACCACCCGCAGGTCCACCTTGGCGAAGTCGTCAAACTCGATTTCCGGGCTAATGGGCTCCAGTGGTGTTTTCGGCGCGGCTTCTGCCGGCGCTTCAGCCGCCGGCAGCTGTTCTTTCGAGGCATCGAGCATTTTTTCGATCTGTGCCATGTCCACCCGGCTCATCAGCGGCTGAAACGTGTTGATGCCGTGATCCTGCAGCAGCTCGGCGCGGTTGTTCCAATCCAGCTTGGCGTTCAGGAAAGCTTCCGAGGCGTCAGCGGTTTTTGGCAGTACCGGCGCAAGGTAGGTCATCAACAGGCGGAACATGTTCAGCGCGTTGGTGCAGATGGCTTGAAGCTTCTCGTCTTCGCCTTCCTGCTTGGCCACTACCCAGGGTTGTTCGTCGTTGACGTACTGATTGGCAATATCCGCCAACTCCATGATTCGGCGCATGGCGCGGCCGAACTCGCGGTTTTCGTAGTAACCGGCCAGCTCTTCGCCGGCGTTGATGAATTCGTTGAGCTTGTCGATCTCGGTGACTTGACCCAGCTTGCCGTCAAAGCGCTTGCTGATAAAGCCGGCGCTGCGGCTGGCTATGTTAACCACCTTGCCCACCAGATCCGAGTTTACCCGGGCGGCAAAATCGTCCAGGTTCAAATCCATGTCATCAACGCCGCCGGTGAGTTTGGCCGCAAAGTAATAGCGCAGGTACTCCGGATTCAGGAAGTCCAGATAGGTGCGGGCCATGATAAAGGTGCCGCGGGATTTGGACATTTTTTTGCCATTAACGGTCACAAAACCGTGCGCCCACACCGCGGTGGGCGTGCGGAAACCGGTGTCGTGCAGAATGGCCGGCCAGAACAGGGCGTGGAAATTGATAATGTCCTTGCCGATGAAGTGGTACACCTCGGCGGTGGAGTCGGCTTTCCAGAAGTGTTCGAAATCGATGCCTTCGCGGACGCACAGGTTTTTGAAGCTGGCTAGATAGCCGATGGGTGCGTCCAGCCACACATAAAAATATTTGCCCGGCGCGTCTGGCACTTCAAAACCGAAGTAGGGCGCGTCACGGCTGATGTCCCAGTCGTGCAGACCAGCGTCCAGCCATTCAGCCAGTTTGTTGGCTACCTGCGGTTGCAGGGTACCGCTGCGAGTCCATTTGGCCAGGAAGTCGGCAAAATCCGGCAGTTTGAAGAAAAAGTGCTCGGATTCTTTTTCGATGGGTGTGGCGCCTGACACCGCCGAACGAGGGTTGATCAGCTCGGTGGGTGAGTAGGTGGCACCACAGGCTTCGCAGTTATCGCCGTATTGGTCGTCGGTTTTACACTTGGGGCAAGTACCCTTAATAAACCGGTCGGCCAGAAACATGTTTTTTTCAGGGTCGAACGATTGGGTAATCGTGCGAGTCGCAATGTGCCCGTTCTGCTGCAGTTGACGGTAGATAAACTCTGAAAACTGGCGGTTCTCGTCAGAATGGGTGGTGTAGTAATTGTCAAAGCGGATCAGGAAGTCGCCAAAGTCTTGCTGATGTTCTTGGCAGATGCGGTCAATCAACTGTTCGGGGGTAATACCTTCCCGCTCGGCGCGGAGCATAATGGCGGTGCCGTGAGCATCGTCGGCGCAAACGTAATAACAAGTATGGCCGCGCAGTTTCTGGTAGCGCGCCCATATATCGGTCTGGATGTATTCCAGCAAATGGCCCAGGTGGATGGGGCCGTTGGCATAGGGCAGGGCGCTGGTGACCAGAATGTCCCGTTTTTGCTTCGCACTCGCTTGCGTCATGGTTGAGCTTGAACCTTTGCTGGAATTGAATGTAGGCCGCGAATCGACAAAACACCCCCGCGCGGATTTGCGCACGGAACGCGAGTATCCTGTATGGCCAGAATTGGGTACAAATGATACCTTCCACGCAGAATTTTTTCATCCGAAACCCCGTTTAAGTGCCGCATTACTGGCTTGAACTCTTTCTGTGCTGCCCCTAAACTCTCCCGGAGTGATGTTATGACCACGATTTCCCGCCAGGCCCTGGAAGCAGTCATTCGCGAATACCGCGATCCGTACCGCGGTGAATCTGGCTCTGGCGCTGCAGGAGCAAAAGTACTTCATTCCCATTGAAGCCCACGGTGGCGGCAGAGCCGGACTCGGAAGTGGCGCGGCGCTATTTCCAGCGTGTCGGTCACCGGCCATTGGAATTCGCACTAAAACCGGCCAACAGTTAAACTGTCGCCCTTTATAACTCCGGGATATGAGAAACCAGCATGAGCATTAAACCCGACAAGTGGATTCGCCGCATGGCGCAGCAACACAGCATGATCGAGCCCTTTGAGCCCGGCCAGGTGCGTGAATCGGAAAAGGGCCGGGTCATTTCCTACGGTACCTCCAGCTATGGCTACGACGTGCGTTGCAGCAACGAGTTCAAAATCTTCACCAACGTGCATTCCGCCACGGTAGACCCGAAGAATTTTGACGAAAACAGCTTTGTTAACATTACCAGCGACGTCTGTATTATCCCGCCCAACTCGTTTGCGCTGGCGCGTACTGTGGAATATTTTCGCATTCCCCGCAGTGTGCTGACCATCTGCCTGGGCAAGTCCACTTATGCCCGCTGCGGCATTATTGTCAACGTCACTCCGCTGGAGCCAGAGTGGGAAGGCCAGGTGACATTGGAGTTTTCCAACACCACCAACTTGCCGGCAAAAATTTACGCCAACGAAGGGGTGGCGCAGATGCTGTTTTTCGAGGCTGACGAAGTGTGTGAGACCAGCTATAAAGACCGGGGCGGCAAGTACTTGGGCCAAACCGGCGTAACGCTGCCGCGCACATGAACGCCAATCAGTTTTTGAAAGCAGTACAGCAGCTACAGGGCTGGCGCGAATGCGCGTTTTTGCTATCGCTGGCCGAGCGGGCGTTTCCCAATTACGCCCTGTTTGCCGACGCCATGGAACTGAAAACCGGCGCCAAAATGCGCCAGATTCTGGATGCCGGTTGGAATCTGTTAAAGCCAGAGGCCATAGAGACTGCCATTCCCCAGTGGCTGCGCAAGCTGGAAGCACTGTCTCCGGACGTTGAGGATTACGACGCCTACGGCGTTTACCCCGCGTATGATTTCTGTCAGTTGCTGGAGCAGGCGCTGTTGAACCGGCTGAATCCTGGCAAGCATAGGGCGACAGAGGCTTCACAGCTTGCCACGGCCACCGTGATGAGTTTTGTTGAGGTTTCGGAAGCCGAAGAACTAAGCGAAGACGAGCTGGTGCGCCTGCTGGACCAGCATCCTCTGATGAAAGAGGATAAGTTGTTCCAGCGTGATTTGGTGTTGGAGCTTAAGCGCCAGCGTGTGCCGCGGCAGGAATTTATCGACACCCTGCGGCAGCGCGCGGAAAATGAAGGTGTTAGCAATCTGGGCATTTCACTGTCCGATTAACATTGACTGAATAACCTTGACCGAATAAAACCGCTCAACCAACGCTGTTCAATTAACGGACGGGATCTGATGAAACTCTCTGCGTTTGGCCAGAAATTTACGGCGGATGCCGGTATTACCTCGTTGATGGACGATCTCGGTAATGCCATGGCCTCGGGTGATGACCTGATCATGATGGGCGGCGGCAACCCCGGCCATATTCCTGAGATACAGCAGCGGGTTCGGGAGATTCTTGTTCAGATCAGCCAGAGTGACGCCGATATGCGTCGCCTGGTGGGCGTTTATGATCCTCCTCAGGGCGAAAAGCAGTTTATCGCGGCGTTGGCTGAACTGTTGAGTCGTGAGTATGGTTGGGACCTGACCAGCGAGAACATTGCGCTCACCAACGGCAGCCAGTCAGCATTTTTTATGCTGTTCAATATGTTCGGTGGTGACTACGGCGATGGCGTGCACAAACACATTCTGTTGCCGCTGGCACCGGAGTACATCGGGTACGCCGACGCAGGCATAGACGCGGATCTGTTTCACGCGGTGCAGCCTGACATTTCCTTCACGGACGCCCACGAGTTCAAATACCGAATCGACTTTGACGCGGTAGAGGTGACCGGCGAAACCGGCGCTATTTGTGTGTCCAGGCCAACCAATCCCACCGGCAACGTGATCACCGACGACGAGCTGGCGCAATTGGAAATCTTGGCGCGGCGCCAAAACATCCCGCTGATTGTGGATGGTGCCTACGGCACGCCGTTTCCCAGCCTGTTGTTTACCGAAGCCAAACCAATCTGGAACGAACAGATCATTCTGTGCCTGAGCCTGTCCAAGCTAGGTTTGCCTGCGGCCCGCACCGGTATCGTGATTGCTGCGGCACCTACCATCAAGGCGCTGGCGGGCATTAATGCGATCATGAATCTGGCTACCGGGAGCTTTGGTGCCATGCTGGCGGAGCCGTTGGTGCGCTCGGGGGAGATCTTGACCCTAAGCCGTGACGTGGTATGCCCGTTCTACAAGGCCAAAATGCAGCGCGCCGTGGCAGCGTTCACCGGGGCCATGGACGATGCGCCTTGCCGCTGGTATATCCACAAACCCGAGGGCGCGATGTTCCTGTGGCTGTGGTTTCCGGATTTACCGATTACCAGCCTGGAACTGTATCAGCGCTTGAAGCTTCGCGGTGTGCTGGTGGTGTCTGGCCATTACTTTTTCCCGGGGCTGCCTGAGGACGGCTGGAAACATCGCAACGAGTGTCTTCGGGTAACCTACTCCCAGGACGACGAACGGGTTGCAGAAGGGCTGCGAATTATTGCCGAAGAAGTTAAAGCGGTATGGGTAGAAGCTGAAGCTGCGGACTGATGCCCGCAGCCCAGGCCCATATTAGAGCTGTTTTATGCTTTTCAGGTTGAGCTCGTAGCGGCTGCCATCAGGCTCGGTTTGCAGCAATTGCACCAACATGTGGTCGAATTTCGGGGCGAACCACATCAGTGTCTCCCGCTTGGCGCCTTCGCCCCTCAGTTTTTCCACCGTCAGAGCGTTCATCTCGCCTTGAGGTGTTTCGATCGGCCCCTCGTTAATAACTGCAAACTTTTCCTTGTCCAGCCGGCCGTGGCGTACGTAGCGGTACTCCATTTCCCGTTTTCCGGCCTTGATGTCTTGGTGCAACTGCAACTGATAGCCCAGTGGGTCCAGCAGGCCGGGGCTAAGGACGACTTCGAATGCTTTATCCTTATAGCGGCCGGTCGCAAGATTTTGCTGCCAGTCAAAGTCGATGGTTTCTTCGCGGTCGCGAATCAGCAAACCTGAGAGCTTATAGCGGTAGCGCAAAGGAATGACCTGACCGTCCTGCCACTTTAGAACCACCGATTCTTCAATATCGGCTACAAACGATTTTACCGAGGTGCGATAAAGCCAAACGCCGTTATTCTGGTCACTAAGAATGCGCCTTGCGCTGCCGCTCAAGGTAATGCCCTGCTCGATAGAGGCAGAAAAAGAAGCTTCAAAAGGCGCTAATCTGGGCGTGTCCGAAGGCTCGCCACCCACTTCAGCTAGCACAGGTGCAATAAAGACAATCAGGCCCAACCGCAAGGCCAAGCTGAGCAGCAGGGGTAAACCCGGAAAAGCGGATCCAACCAGGAATTTTTTCTGCATGACAGCCTCATCAAACACAGCGTTCGGGCGATTAGTTTGCCGGCAATACCACTGGCTGGGGAAGCGCCTGGCCATCAAACAAAACCCGTTCAGCCCCCAGTTGCACACGGCCTTCACAGCACCAACGCACCACAATTGGATAAAGCACATGCTCCTGAGTTTGCACCTTCTGCGCCAGGGTTTCAGCGCTATCGTCCGGGCCCACTGTAATCTGGGCCTGGGCAATAATCGGCCCGCCATCCAGTTCTTCGGTGACAAAGTGCACAGATACACCGTGCACTTTGTCACCGGCGTCCAGTGCGCGCTGGTGGGTATTCAGGCCAGTGTATTTTGGCAGCAGCGAGGGGTGAATGTTCAGTAGTTGGCCGCGGAGCGCGCGGACAAAACCCTCGGTCAGGATGCGCATGAAACCGGCCAGCACAATCAGGTCCGGGTTGTGGCGGCGGATTTCCTGCATCAGAGCGCCGTCGAATTCATCGCGACTGCCATAGCGACCGTGTTCAATCACAAAGGTCGGAATGTTTGTATGGGCCGCCTTCGCCAGCGCTGGCGCCTTGGCCTGATTACTGCCAACCGCCACTATGTCGGCGGGGTAGTCGCGCTCACGGCTGGCTTCAATCAGCGCCTGCAGGTTGCTGCCCTCGCCTGACACCAGAATCAGAATCTTGGGGCGCGGTGACGGATCCGCTTTCATATCGCCAGCAGTCCCGGCTGGTAGCGTACAACGCTGTCGGCCTGGCGATCCGCGCCGGCTTCAATAGTACCAAGATGCCACGCCGTTTCGCCCATGGCATTGAGTGTATCCAGCGTCAGCGACAGTTGGTCCTGTGGAACGCATAGCACCATGCCAATGCCGCAGTTAAACGTGCGGTACATTTCTTCAGTGGCCACGCCGCCGGCGTCTTTTAGCCATTGAAACACCGGCGGTAGCTGCCAGCTGGCGGTATCAATTGCGGCCACGGTGCCCTTGGGCAATACGCGGGGTATGTTCTCGGGCAGGCCACCGCCGGTAATGTGTGACAGAGCACGTACGTCTATGTCGCGAATCAGCTTTAGCAGGTTTTTTACATAGATGCGTGTCGGGGCCATCAGGGCCTCGGCCAAGGTGGTATCGCCTATTGGCTGGTTCAGATCGGCGTTGCTGACTTCCAGAATTTTGCGGATCAGTGAATAACCGTTGGAGTGGGGGCCGGAAGAGCCGATCGCCAGCAGGGCATCACCCAGGCGCACGCGGCTGCCGTCAATAATATCAGCGCGCTCGGCTATGCCAACGCAGAATCCGGCAAGGTCGTAGTCGTCACCTTCGTACATGCCCGGCATCTCGGCGGTTTCGCCACCCACCAGCGCGCAGCCGGCCAGCTCGCAGCCTTCGCCAATGCCTTCAACCACGCTGGCAGCGACTTCTACGTTCAGTTTGCCGGTGGCGTAGTAGTCCAGGAAGAACAGGGGCTCGGCGCCACCCACAATCAGGTCGTTCACGCACATGGCAACCAGGTCGATGCCGATGGTGTCGTGTTTTTGTAACTGCATGGCCAGGCGCAATTTTGTGCCTACGCCGTCGGTGCCAGACACCAGTACAGGCTCTTTATAGCCAGCAGGAATGGCAACCATGGCGCCAAACCCACCCAGGCCACCCAGCACTTCCGGGCGACGGGTGCGTGCCGCTGTCGCTTTAATGCGGTTGACGAGTTCATTGCCGGCGTCAATATCAACGCCTGCGTCGCGGTAAGTCAAAGAGGGCTTGTGTTCGCTCATGGAGGTGTAAACCGTTGGCCAGTGGGTCAAGGCGCGGATTTTAGCAGGTGCAGTGAAGGGTACCAACCGTAATTGCCACGATTCCGCCTCAAAGCTGCTGGGGCGCAGCGCTACTCAGGCCCGGGGGCTTGGTGTATCCTGTCCGACATCCATGCAATTGCCGGGTTTTTACATGCGTGCATTTCAAAAGAGCGACAGGCCTGAATTTCAAAAAATCTATATGCCTGACTTTCAAAGATCCATCGAATTCAAGTTATTGTCCGAGTCTTGCTGCAGTCTCGTAGTCAGCGCCCTGGCCCGTGTCAGGCAGTCCGCTGCGCGCTGGGCATTGGCGGCGATGTTGCTGCTGGCGGCTCAGGCTCAGGCAGTAACCGTCAACAATCTGTATTCTGCCAACGTGGCTCTGCAAGGCTCCGGGCCAGAGGCGTTATCGGCGTCTTATGGCGCAGGGCTGCGTGAGGTGCTGGTGCGTGTTGCCGGCAGCCGTGGAGTATTAGAGCGCGAAGGTGTCGATGGTGTGCTTGGCACGGCCGAGTCCATGCTGACGTCTTACCAGGTTTTAAATGCAGGTGCTGAAAGCCGGGTACAGATGAGCTTTGGCGCGGTAGCAGTCACTCAGGCGCTGGCCTCAATTCAGGCGCCGGTGTGGGGTGCCAACCGGCCACTGACATTGGCCTGGGTTGCGCTTGAAGAAAATGGTGTGAGGGCATTGATTACCGATACCGGCCCTCTTGACGGTGCCAGCGCCGATTTCCGCTCCGGTCTTGAAAACGCATCGCGGGTCCGCGGCTTGCCGCTGGTGTTACCGGTTGCGGGGGCGGCAGGTAATCGCGAGTTGCTGTCGGATATCTGGGGCCAGTTTGTTAGCCGTGTACGCAGCGCTTCCAATGATGTTGGTCGTGATGTGATGGCGCTGGTGCGGGTTAGTCGTAGCGGTGATCAGTGGCGCGCGGGTTGGGTGATGGACGGCTTCAGTTCTGATAGCCCTGGCGAACAGGCGGTGAATGCAGACTCGCCGGCGGCTCTGGCGCAGGCCCTCATCGATCGCTGGACTGAACTTTATGTTAGCCGTTATGGGGCAAGCGGAGGCGAGGCTGGTAAACAACCTACGGTGGATTTAGTACTGCAGGGCGTGACTAAATTGGCTGACTACGCCAAAATAACCCGAGCCCTGGCGCAGATTAATGCTGTTGAAAATGTCGTACCTGTTGAAGTGAAGGGCAGTGAGCTGATCATGCGCCTGACATTTTCTGGTGAGTTGGATCAGCTGCGTGACCACATCACGCTGGATTCCCGCTTGGTGTCGCAGCCAGCAGCGGCCGGACCGTCTGAGGAACAGGCTTTGCAGGCGCTGTATCCGGTTCTGATCTATCGCTGGCAGCCTTCACCGGTCCCGGCGGTGGTGCGTTAAGGTCGATGTGAGGAGGGCGCTTTGAGCTTGCATCATTGGCGCTGGATTCCGAATGCCCTGACCTTTCTGCGTATTGCGTTGATTGCTCCGTTTGCTATGGAGTTGCACGCAGGCAGTTATCCCATGGCATTGATTATTTTTACTTTGGCAGCGGTGACTGATGGCGTGGACGGGTATCTGGCCCGCCGCTTTGACTGGCGCTCCCGCTTTGGCGCCATCGTCGATCCGCTAGCGGACAAAGCTTTGCTCATTACCGCCTATCTGATGTTGGCACTGGGCGGGGTATTTCCTTTGTGGCTGTTTTTGCTGGTGCTGGGGCGCGATCTGTTAATTGTTTGTGGCGCACTGATATTTCACTATGGAATCGGCAGATTCGAAATGGCTCCGAGCCTGTTGGGCAAATTCAACACCGCGATTCAGTTTTTTGCAGTGCTGGTGGCAATGCTATTGCAGGTCATCACCATGGTGCCGTCATGGATAAACTCGGCGCTCGTCTGGGCGGTTGCTGTATTCACAGTGCTTAGCGGTGCGCACTATCTGCTCGCTTGGAGCTTACGGGCATGGAGGGCCAGGTTGTCGTGACAAGTTCACAGCTCATTCTGGGTGTTAAATTGCGTGACGATGCCCGCTTCGACAACTTCCACGGCGAGCGCAATGCGGCCGTAGCCGAGCGTTTGCAACAGGCTTGTCAGCCTCCGGTGACGGTGCCAGTGGTGGTGTTGTGTGGCGATTCCGATACCGGCAAAAGCCACCTGTTACAGGCCCTGTGCCACTACGCTGAAAGCCAGTCGTTATCGGCGGTTTGTATCAGCATTACCGAGCTGGGGCCGTTTGGACCAGATGCGCTGACCGGGCTCGAGCAATTTAACCTGGTGTGCCTGGACGATCTGGACAGTGTCGTTGGTCAGACCGGCTGGGAAGAGGCCGTTTTTCATCTTTACAACCGCATGCTGGATGCCGGCCACCAGCTCGTTGTGAGCTTGTCGGATGTGCCTGCGTCCTTACCGTTCATTTTGCCCGACTTGTCTTCCCGTCTTAGCCACGGTTTGACTCTGCAGCTGGGTATTTACCGCGATTCAGATCGCAAGCGTATTCTGATGGCCCGCGCAGAGCAG
Source organism: Marinobacter gelidimuriae (assembly GCF_000372805.1). Lineage (GTDB taxonomy): Bacteria > Pseudomonadota > Gammaproteobacteria > Pseudomonadales > Oleiphilaceae > Marinobacter > Marinobacter gelidimuriae. Next base: position 49,992 of record NZ_KB889875.1, read on the forward strand.
CGGGGCCTGGTGATGGCTGACGATGTTGCCGGATTTATTCTGCGCCGCGCTCCGCGGCGCCTGGGTGAGTTGCTGGCCATTCTGGACTCGCTGGACGAAAATTCCTTGCAGGCCCAGCGCCGGCTGACCATTCCGTTTGTGAAAACCGTAATGAACTGGTAACTGCGGCCGCTATGAGCGAGCGCTAACACACAAGTAAGGAGACGAGCGATGAGACGGGTGGTATTCAATCAGAAAGGCGGTGTCGGCAAGTCCAGTATTACCTGCAACCTGGCCGCGATCAGTGCGGCCCGCGGCAAGCGCACTTTAGTGGTTGATCTGGACCCCCAGGGTAATTCAACCCATTACCTGATGGGTCGGCCTGCCACCGAGCTCGATAATAACGCGGCCGATTTACTTGAGCAGACCTTGTCGTTTACGGTGTTCAACCGACGCCCGGAAGAGTCGTTTGTGCACGCAACGCCTTTTGAGAACTTATGGGTGTTGCCTTCAAGTCCGGAGTTGGAATTTCTTGAATGCAAACTTGAAGCCAAGCACAAAATCTACAAATTGCGTGAAGCCCTGAAAAAGCTGGATCAACATTTCGACGACATTTACATCGATACCGCGCCGGCCCTGACGGCGCAAGAATGAGAGCCGCACCCGACAACCTTGGCCATACCTACCAAGTTGCCGACCGTCTGCTGGCTATTGAAATCCAGCTGCGTCAGATGAATTGTTGGCAAAGCGAGCCTCTGGCAGCAGAAAAGTACCTCAGCTGCGAGCCGTTTTGCCTGGATACAATGAGCTTTGAGCAGTGGCTGCAGTTTGTGCTTTTGGCGCGGCTGAAACAGCTGGTTGAAGATGATCAGCCGTTACCCACGGTCAGCGGCGTGGCGCCTATGGCAGAAGAGCACTATCGCTCCGGCCCCGGGCAGGCGTTGATTCGCGAACTGGCAGCCCTGGACGAACTGCTGGGTGCAAAGCCTGGCTGAGCGCTATCGCCAGGTCACGAAATGCGATGGCCGTTCAGGCGTCCAGGCGCATGGACAGGTCTACGGCCCGCAGGTTTTTTGTCAGCGTACCTAAAGAGACAAAGTCCACACCGGTTTCGGCGATGGCCACCAAGGTGTTGTCGTCAATACCGCCAGAGGCTTCAAGGCGCGCTTTGCCTGCAGTTTGTGCCACTGCTGCGCGCATATCCGCCAAGGAAAACTCGTCAAGCATGATGATGTCGGCACCGGCATCCAGCGCCTGTTGCAGTTCGTTCAGATTTTCGGTTTCCACTTCTACTGGTTTACCCGGCGCCAGTTCTCGCGCTGCACGCACTGCGGCCGCAATAGAGCCGCAGGCCGCAATGTGGTTTTCTTTGATCAGAAAAGCATCCCACAATCCCAAACGATGATTACTGAAGCCGCCACAGGTGACCGCGTATTTTTGCGCCAGGCGCAAGCCAGGCAGAGTTTTGCGGGTGTCCAGTAGTTGCGTACGGGTGTGGCTGATCAGCGCCGCGTAACGGGCGGCGTGGGTGGCGACTGCAGACAGGGTTTGAAGCCAGTTTAAAGCCGCACGCTCGGCGGTCAGCAGGCTGCGGGCCAGGCCGTTCATGCGGAACAGTAGCTGATCGGGTTCGACGCGCTGGCCGTCTTCCACCTGCCAGTCCAGAACAACTTCGCAATCAACCTGGCGAAATACTTCATCTACCCATTCGCGGCCGGCAATAACGGCGCGTTCGCGGGTAATCACGCGGCCGCTGGCGCGGGTGTCGGCGGCGATAAGTTGTGCAGTAATGTCACCGTCGCCAATGTCTTCGCGCAGACTGTGGGCAACCGTTTCAATTCTGGACTGGCGCAGAAGTTCGGCACTGATCATGGTGTGGTGTCCGTAACGGCAGAGAAGTTAGGTGCACGCGGCACAAATAGGCAGAAACGGAGTTTATCGCGCCCGCCGGCGTTCGCCAACTATGTTGTTCGAGTTTATTCTGGACGACTGCCATTTGCATTCAGTGATGAAAAGCCTGTTGCAGCGTGCCGTGGCACACGGTGACGCTTTGTGATTCAATCGGAGTTATTCCACTTCGTTGAATCAGGATTCGCCTTGCCTCAAACTCCCCACTCTGTGTTTACCCCAGCCTCTGAGATGGCAGCCACACTGCGCGCAAACGGCAGAATAGATGCAGCCCTCTGGCGACCGTCTCCTAATTTTGGTGCGCGGCCCGCGACCAGCGAGGTAAGCCTGATTGTTGTGCACTGCATCAGCTTGCCTCCAGGTCAGTTCGGGGGCCCTGAAATTGAAGATTTCTTCTGCAACCGGCTAGACATCAAGGCCCACCCGTATTTTCAGGCCATCGCCACAATGACTGTTTCAGCCCACCTGCTGATACGCCGTGATGGCACGATTATCCAGTTTGTCAGCCTGTTGGATCGTGCCTGGCACGCCGGCCGTTCCCGTTTTCGCGGCCAGGACGAGTGCAACGATTTTTCCATCGGCATTGAGCTTGAAGGCAGTGACGATGTGCCTTATACCGAGGGTCAATACCAGGCACTGTCCGCTGTTTGCCAGCAAATTATGGCGGCCTGGCCAGAAATTGGTGTTGACGCGATTGCGGGCCACAGCGACATTGCGCCGGGGCGAAAAACCGATCCCGGGCGGGCGTTTGACTGGTCGCGGCTGCATCAAAGCCTGGCAAAACCGACAAAGGACAGATTATGACCCTGCTTGTATTTGTGCTGGCCTACCTGCTGCGGCGACGGCTGGATAGTCGCGATCAGCTCGATGGCCATCAGCTATGGCGCAGCTGGTTTGAAGGTGTGGGGCAACGCCTGCCGCAAAGCTTTTCCCAAAGGACGAGTGCGTTGGCGCCGTTACTGGCGGTCGCTATTCCGACCGCCGTGGTGTGGCTGGCGCAGAGTTACTGGCAGCGCCACCACTGGCCCCTGGCGGGTTGGTTACTGGAATTGTTATTGCTTCTGCTGTTGCTGGGTATGCCAGGCTGGCGTCAGCTTCTGGCAAATTATGCCCGGGCATGGCGCCGCGGTGACATGCAGGCAGCCTGGCGCTATATCCAGCATCTGCTACCGGCGCATCAGCGCGGTGCAGCGCTATCGCCTGAAACCATGCAGCTGGCCCTCTCTGAAGCGCTAATGGCGCAGGTATTCTGGCGTTATTTTATGGTGCTGTTCTGGTTCGCGGTGGGCGGCATTTCTGCCGCGGTGCTGGCGAGCGGCCTGGTTGCATTAGGGCAGAGCTGGCCGCTAGCCGGACGTGAGCACTGTGAGCGTTGGCGCGAGTGGGGCGGTTGGTTGCCGGCGCGGCTGCTAGGGCTGACCTTTGGCCTGGCCGGTGATTTGGCCGGCTGGCTGCGGCAACGGCGCCAAGCCCGGGGCCACTGGCGATTGCCAGCAGCGGAGCTGCTGATGGCTACTGCCAATGGCGCTTTGACCGGTTATGCGCTGGACCCAGGCCGATTTGCCTCATTACACCCGCAAGACTGGCAGAGCTATGGCGAGCGCAGCCTGAACGCCATTCGCGACCTGCTTAACCGCAGTATGCTGGTATGGCTGTGTCTGCTGGCATTGATGGTGATTGCGGGCCTGGCCTAGCCGATTTAACCGATCTGGCCTGGCTGCGCGCCATGCCGAGTGCGTGGGTTATGTTGTCGGTCGGTACCGTCTCACCGAACCACGCCAGTTTTTTGTGCAGGCGCACCACGTTACCCACAATAATCAGCGCGGGCGCTGGCAGTTGTGCCTGTTCCTGTTTGGCGGCGATATCTGCCAAAGTGCCAATCAGCACTTTCTGATCGACTGCGGTACCGCGGGAGACAATGGCAATCGGTGTATCTGGCGCGCGGCCGTGGGCCATCAGGCCAGCACTGATTTGCGGCAGTGTGTGCAGCCCCATATAGAACACGACCGTTTGATTGGGCTGTATCAGTTCTTTGTAATCGAGGGCTTGTTGTCGGTTTTTTAACTGGCCGGTAACAAACTTGACTGACTGGGCATAGCCACGGTGGGTCAGTGGAATGCCGGCGTAGGTCGAACACGCGCTGGCGGCGGTAATGCCCGGTACCACCTGAAACGGTACGCCATGGGCTTTGAGCTCTTCCAGTTCTTCACCGCCGCGTCCGAAAATAAACGGATCACCGCCTTTAAGCCGCACCACCCGCCGCCCCAGTTTGGCGTGTTTCACCAGCAGGGCATTAATGTCGTCTTGGGGCACCGGGTGATGATCGCGACGCTTGCCCACGTAAATCAGGTCGGCGTCGCGCCGGCACAAATCCAGCACCTCTGGCGATACCAGATTGTCGTAAAACACCACGTCAGCCTGCTGCATCAGACGCAGCGCCTTAAACGTCAGCAGCTCCGGATCACCCGGGCCAGCACCGACCAGATACACCTCGCCGGTTTTATGGCCAGCGTCGCCCCGGTTGATGGCCGACACCAGCATGGATTCGGCTTCGTCATGGCGACCGGAAAACACCTTTTCGGCAATTTGTCCTTCCAGCACGTTTTCCCAGAATTGACGACGGTCATTCAGCGAATTGAAACGCGCTTTAACCCGATCGCGAAAGCGCCCGACCAGACTACCCAGGCTGCTGTAGCCTTTGGGGATCAGGGTTTCCAGGCGGGCCCTCAACAGCCGTGCCAGCACCGGCGACTGCCCGCCGGAGGTGATGCCAATCACAATGGGCGAGCGGTCGACTATGGCCGGAAATATGAAGCTGCACAGCTTGGGCGTGTCCACCACGTTGATGGGAATATTTCGCGCCACGGCCTCGGCGTGAACCTGAATGTGCAATTCGGCATCGTCGGTGGCGGCGACCACCAGGGTTTTCCCCGCCAGCAGGTCGCTGTGATAATCCCCCAAAATGACTTCATCTCGGTCATCGGTCAGCAGAGCCCGAAGTTCCTCATCGACGGCGTGGGAAACCACGGTCAGGCCAACACCTGCGCGTTTGAGCAGGCGAGCCTTGCGCAGGGCGATATCACCACCGCCCACCAGCAACACCTGGCGATCGTTCAAATTAAAAAACAGCGGTAAAAAATCCACGGCAGCCTCCCGGAGTGAGCAGTATCAGAGCTTAGTGTGTAACCCGCACTCGCGGGTTGCCAGAGCTTTGGTGGGATCGAAATAATCGTGTTCGTCGGGCAACTGGTGCGCGGCCAGGTAGGCATCCAGGTCGGCGCTGGTCAGATTGAATAAAGGTGCTACTTTCACAATGCCGCTTTTGCTGGTGGAGACGATGTCCAGCGATTGGCGAAAGTCGGTTTGGTCTTTGCGGATGGCGTTAAACCACACATCCGGCTGAATTTCTGCCAGGGCCCTGGCGAAGGGCTCCAGCTTCACTTGGCGGGTAAATTCTTCGTGCAGCGGCTGGTCAATCTCAGGTATGCCCTGCATCAGCACGTTGCGCCGGGCAGCCGTTTGCTGCGGTATAAACGTGATCACATTCAGCTTTAGCTGGGCAATCAGTTTTTCTGCAAAACGATAGGTGGCAGAGGTGTTGTAACCCGAATCGATCCATATCACCTGAATGTCCGGCCGGGCTTGAACCGCCATGTGCAGGATCACGGCTTCGTAAGGACCGAAGTTGGTCGTGACGACCGGATTGTGCGCCTGCGTTAAGGCCCACGTTATGATTTCCTGGGGCCGGTTGTTGGCAAGCTGTTGGTTGGCCGTAGCCACATCAAGCGTCATGGTGTCGATGTCCTTTGACTAAAAAAATCAGCGCTGTAAACAGCGACGAATAAAATGTTTGAAGGCGATCAAAGCCGTGTTTAGCGACGAAAAACCGGCCGCGGATCCGCCGTCGTACCCTGATAATTCACGCTAATCTCGGAAAATGCCTGAAGATGATCGGTTTGGAAACTCTCGTCATTGATGGCAAAGGCGTTGAATCCGGAGCTTTGCATTAGCGCCAGTCGATCGCGGGTAACATGGCCCAGAGCTCGAATTTGCCGATTAAAACCGCTACGCACCAACTGGCGGGCGATGCTGAATCCGCGGCCATCGCGAAACGTCGGGAATTCGATGGCAATCAGGTCGAGTTGGCTGTGGTCGGCGTAAAGCGCCGCCAGGTTATCATCACCATTCACAATCACGCCCAGCGGGCTGTTGCGCAGCTGTAGTGCCTCCCGGTTTTGCCGGTACCAAATGAGGGGCACAGCAACAGGCCCATTTTCGGGTAATGGTGATCCCTCGTCGAGAGCCGCCTGGTCCAGTAATTGCCAGGGGTCTTCGGTCACAATGCGCTGGTTAATGAGCAGTGGCATACACGCGTTCCTTAAAAGGTTTGATACCCACACGTAGCACTACCTGCGCAAACGATTCGTCTTCGCGGCGCTGGTCAACGTACACGGCCAGAATTTTTTCCACGGTGAGAGCAACGTCGCTCGCCGGTACCGACCTCCCCAGAATCTTGCCCAGGCGTGCGTCTTCTTTGGACGACCCACCGAGTGAAATCTGGTACCAGTCTTCGCCTTTTTTATCCACGCCCAGAATGCCGATGTCAGCGACGTGGTGGTGGGCACAAGCGTTGATGCAACCAGACATGTTTAGTCGAATTTCGCCCAGATCGTACAGATGATCCATATCGTCAAAATGCTCATTGATCTGGTCCGAAATGTTCAACGTGCGGGCGTTGGCCAGAGAGCAAAAATCAAACCCCGGGCACACAATCATGTCGGTCAGCGTGCCAATGTTGGAACGCGCCAGATTGTTCGCCGCCAGCGCCTGCCACACTGCGTAAAGGTCGCCCTCGCGCACATCGGTCAGCACCAAATTCTGGTGGTGGGTGGCGCGAGTTTCGCCAAAGCTGTAACGATCAGCCAGGTCTGCAACCGCATCCATCTGGCTGTCGGTGATGTCGCCAGGGGCTTCCAGATACGGTTTCAGCGAAACAATGGCAATGCGGTAACCGTCGACCCGGTGAGCCAGAGTGTTGTGGCGGTACCAGGCGTTGAACTCGATGTCGGTTGCCAGTGAATGACTTAAAGACGCATGGGCGTTGGCGCTGGCGGCGTTGGCATCGTAATCAGGTAGGGTGAAAAACGATTTGGCACGGGCAATTTCGGCATCGGTGAGTGTCAACTCGCCATCGCGGATGTGGGCCCATTCCTCCTCGACCAGGCGGCGGAATTCGTCGGGGCCCAGAGCTTCCACCAGAATCTTGATGCGCGCCTTATACTTGTTGTCGCGGCGGCCCTTGAGGTTGTACACCCGCAAGATGGCGTCCAGATACGACAACAGATGCTTTTTGGGCAGGAACTTACGAATACTCTTGCCGATGATGGGCGTGCGGCCCAGTCCTCCGCCGACCAGCACTTCAAAGCCTATTTCGCCATCGGCGTTTTGCGCCATTTGCAGGCCAATATCGTGCACCTGAGAGGCTGCGCGGTCTTCCGTTGCGCCGGTGACGGCAATTTTGAATTTCCGCGGCAGGTAAGCAAATTCTGGATGCAGGGTGGACCACTGGCGGATAATTTCGCAGTAGGGGCGCGGATCTTCAAGTTCGTTTGCCGCTACACCGGCGTAAGGATCGGTGGTGGTGTTACGAATGCAATTGCCCGAGGTTTGAATAGCGTGCATCTGCACCTGCGCCAGTTCCGCCAGAATATCTGGTACCGCAGCTAACTCTGGCCAGTTGAACTGAATGTTGGTGCGGGTGGTGAAGTGGCCATAGCCGCGGTCGTAAGTGCGGGCAACGTGGGCCAGCTTGCGCATCTGGGTTGATGATAACAGTCCGTAAGGGACAGCCACACGCAGCATGGGAGCCTGGCGCTGAATGTAAAGGCCGTTCATCAGCCGCAGCGCAGAAAACTCATCCTCCGCCAGTTCGCCGTTCAGAAACCGGCGGGTTTGGTCGCGAAATTGCTCCACCCGTTCGTCGACCAGTGTCTGGTCAATCTGGTTGTACTGATACATGACTGTTTCACCGACTTGTGTAAATTTCTGCCGTTATCATACGCAATGCTCTTTATTCTTTATAATGATATTTATTGATTTTGATATTCATATATCGAATATAAAGGGTTACGTCGGTGAGACTTTAATTATTCTAAAAAAGAATAAATAAACGTTTATTTATTCTTTTAAAATCTTATTTTCCTTTGTGATACTGCATGGCACATCCGGCCGGTGGTATCCGCCGGCCGTCTAAACCGTTGATTTATGCAGGCCGCCGTTAATGACTTCTTTGCCAGAACGCCGTCTTACCCACCTGAAGCAGCTGGAAGCTGAAAGCATCCAGATTATTCGTGAAGTCGCTGCGGAGTTCGACAATCCGGTGATGCTGTATTCGGTGGGAAAGGACTCGGCGGTCATGCTTCACCTTGCCCGCAAAGCGTTTTTCCCGGGCACCCCGCCGTTTCCACTATTGCACGTAGACACCACCTGGAAATTTCGTGAAATGATCGAATTTCGCGACCGCATGGCCGCGCAGTCGGGCATGGAGTTGCTGGTGCACATCAACCAGGAGGGCGTAGACATGGGGGTCGGGCCTTTCTCCCACGGTTCGGCCACGCATACCGACGTGATGAAAACCCAGGGCCTGAAGCAGGCGTTGAACAAGTATGGCTTTGATGCCGCTTTCGGCGGTGCCCGCCGTGATGAGGAAAAATCCCGCGCTAAAGAGCGAGTGTTCTCATTCCGCGACAAGCATCACCGCTGGGACCCGAAAAATCAGCGGCCGGAACTGTGGAATCTGTTCAATACCCGCATCAACAAGGGCGAAAGCATTCGCGTATTTCCGCTGTCTAATTGGACCGAACTGGATATCTGGCAATATATCTTTCTGGAAAGCATTCCGATTGTGCCTTTGTACTTCGCAGCCCCGCGGCCGGTGGTCACCCGCGATGGCATGATGATCATGGTGGACGACGAGCGCTTGCCTCTGAACCCGGGCGAAGAGCCGGAACTGCGTAAGGTAAGGTTCCGCACTCTGGGCTGTTACCCGTTAACCGGGGCGGTGGATTCCGAGGCAGATACGTTGCAGGAGATTATTCAGGAAATGTTGTTAACACGAACCTCCGAGCGCCAGGGGCGGGCGATAGATCGCGATGGAGCGGGCTCTATGGAAAAGAAAAAAATGGAAGGGTACTTTTAATGAGCCACCAGTCTGACCTGATTGCCGATGATATCGACGCCTACCTGCATCAGCACGAAAACAAGGAACTGCTGCGCTTTTTAACGTGCGGCAGCGTAGACGACGGCAAATCTACCCTGATTGGACGGCTGCTGCACGACTCCAAAATGATTTATGAAGACCAGCTGGAGGCGATCCACAACGACAACGCACGGATGGGTAATGCCGGCGACGAGCTGGATTTGGCGTTGCTGGTGGACGGCTTGCAGGCCGAGCGCGAGCAGGGCATCACCATTGATGTGGCCTATCGTTATTTCTCGACCGCGCGGCGTAAATTCATCATCGCCGACACCCCGGGCCACGAACAGTACACTCGCAATATGGCCACCGGCGCCTCCACCTGCGACCTGGCCATTATTTTGATCGACGCCCGCCACGGCGTGCAGGTACAAACCCGCCGCCACAGTTTCATTGTGTCGCTGCTGGGGCTGAAGCATACGGTAGTGGCCATCAACAAAATGGATCTGGTGGATTACAGCGAGGAACGCTACGAGCAGATCAAGGCTGATTATTTGGCGTTTGCCAGTCAGCTGGACTTGCCCGACATCCAGTTTGTGCCTTTGTCGGCGTTAAAAGGCGACAACGTGGTTAATCGTTCAGAGTTCATGCCTTGGTATCGGGGGCAAGCGTTGATGGAAACTCTGGAAAGTGTGGAGATTGTCCGCGACCAGAATTTCGACGCGCTTCGTTTTCCGGTGCAATACGTGAACCGCCCCAACCGGGACTTCCGCGGTTACTGCGGCACCCTGACCGCTGGCGTGGTTCGCCCGGGTGACGACGTAACGGTGTTGCCGTCCGGTAAGTCATCAAGGGTGAAATCCATTGTGACCTACGACGGCGAGCTGAGCGAAGCTTTCCCGCCCATGTCTGTAACTTTGACGCTTGAAGATCAGATTGATATTTCCCGTGGCGACATTCTGGTGCACAGCAAACAGATACCGCAGACGACGGACCGCTTTGATGCCACTTTGGTGTGGATGGCCGAACAAACGCTGGTGCAGGGTAAAACCTACGACATACAATTGCTCACCGGCCGCGTGGCTGGCGCTGTTACCGCCGTTCGCCACCAGATAGATGTGAACTCGCTGCAGCAGGCCGAGGCGAGTACTCTGGCGTTGAACGAAATCGGCCGTTGCGAACTGACATTGGAACAGCCGGTGGTGGCGGATAATTACAAGGAATTCCGCGGCACCGGTTCTTTTATTGTGGTGGATCGCTTAACTCACATCACAGTGGCAGCGGGTATGATTCTGCCTGGCTTACAGCAACAAGGCTACACGCTGCACCACAGCGCACAGGTGACCACAGCGCAAAAAGCCCGACGCTTTGGTCAGCAAGCCGCGGTGATATACATAAAAGGCGAGGCGGATGCCGCCCGCACGCTGGTTCATACCCTCGAAAAAGTGCTGTTTGACGACGGCCGCGCCGTCGCAACGCTGGAGCACAACAATCTGCAATACAGTGAAGGCTTCAAAGCATCGCTGGCTCTGGCACTTAAAGCCAACGGCCTGCTGGTGCTGACCGATACCGACACCGGCCACAGCGATCTGACTCTAATCCTGGCGGATTTGCCAGAGCAGGGCGGGCAAGTGGCCGCTGTATTGGAGCAGCTGCGCGAGCACAAAATCTTGTAAACGCGTTGCTGCTTCTACGATGCTATTTTTGAGGGGGCAGTTCATCGCGGCTGGCTTTCTTCTGCTCCCACAGAATTTCCTCCGCGCCCTCGCGCCGTGCCAGCACCCGAGAGGCTACAAACAGCAGGTCAGACAAGCGATTCAGGTACTGCCGCGCCAGCGGGTTGATAGAGTCTTCATGGCTGAGCGCCACTACAACACGTTCGGCACGGCGGCACACGGCGCGGGCCATGTGGCACTGAGCTGCGGCCGGGCTGCCACCGGGCAAAATAAAGTTCTTCAACGGTGGCAATGATTCGTTCCACTCATCCAACAAGCCTTCCAGCCAGCTGATGTGCTGCTCGCTGATCACAACGCTACCTGGAATCGCAAATTCACCACCCAGGTCAAACAGGTGATGCTGAATGCGGCGCATGGGTTCAAACAGCGCATCATCGCTGTCTAGCATCTCAACCAGCAGGCCCATGTGACAGTTCAGTTCATCCGCCGTACCCATCGCCTCAACGCGCTGGGCGCTCTTGGCAATGCGGTTACCATCGGCCAGACCGGTAGAACCATCGTCTCCGGTGCGGGTGTAGATTTTTGACAGGCGGTTGCCCATGGAATTCTCCTAGTTGATTTAAATGCCAGCCTGATTGGTTGAAAGGCTAAAGAGCTTGTACTCGCTGAACCAGCATTTGGTTTACCGGTGTGGCAATCCCGTGGCGCTGCCCGCACTGCACAAGGTAACCATTAATAAAATCGATCTCGGTTTTACGCCCTGCGTTTACATCCGCACGCATCGACGAGGTGTTACTGGCCGTGTTTTTGGCGATCGCCTCAATCCGCTCCCGCAGCGCTTGCGGGGTAGCACGCTCACCGGTATCGGTCTGCAGTAAAGCAGCGATTTCGGAGCATAGCCCGTCAATCGTCTGCCGATACAGCGGCGCATCCACTATGGCGCCATTCGGGCAGTCCAGCAGTGCGGTAAACGCATTAATGCCGGCGTTGACCACCAGCTTTTGCCACAGCCGCGGCATAATATTGTTTTCGGCATGCACCCGTAACCCGGATTGTGTTAACTGCTGAACCACGAATTCCGTACAGGCATATGCAGAGTCTGTAAGCGGGCCCACCCAGGTATCTCCGACTCCGGCATGCACCAACACATCCGGTTCTGGCCGGTTCGCACCCTCGGTGGTGCTGGCCGCCAAAATTGGCCGATCCGGCCAGCGCTCGGCCACTGCCTGCTGACGGCCCAAACCGTTCTGGAAAAGAACAACCGGCGTGTCTTCGGCAATATGCGGCAGCCAGCCCTCCATAGCTGAAAGCGTATCCCCGGCTTTGGTGGTAACAAGCAGTAAGCCGACATCGTCAGCGGACTCAATCCAGGGTAAACAGACACGGGTATGTTCGCTCCCAGAGCCTGGCGAAGCCGTCCGGAGGGCGCCCCCGAAACCTTGCGTAGCCATGGATGGCGAAGCAGAGCGTACAAGGACGTATTCACAGCGTGTTTCGGGGGCGCCCTCCGGACGGCTGATGCTCCCCCGATGATCGAGTTCGTTTTCAGGCACAGTATTAGCAGATTCGATAATCTGACGCCCACGATCCAACCGCGGCAAAAACCCACAACGAAAAGACGGCAAAAGGGCGGCCCATAGCCGCCCCATTGAACCCGCACCAAGAATGGCGATCTGCCCGCCATCCCCGAAACGCTTAACGTCCACAGTCACGTCTACATGACCTCAATGTCAGCACGCTGCTGCTGCAAACGCGCCAGATTGCTCTTAAACTCGGTCAACTTCTCCTGCTCCTTGGCAACAACCTCCGCCGGTGCCTTGGCGGTAAACTTCTCATTGCCCAGCTTGCCTTCCAGCCGGCCAATTTCCTTACCCAGACGCTCCAGCTCTTTATCCAGTCGCTTAAGCTCTGCATTCTTGTCAATCAGGCCGGCCATAGGCACCAGCACTTCCATATCGCCTACCAGTTGCGTGGCGCTCATGGGTGCCTTGTCGCCCTCAAACCACGCCAGACTTTCCAGCTTCGCCAACGAGCTTAAAAACTGGCGGTTCTCATTCATCCGGCGCTGGCCTTCCGCGCTGTCACCACGGAACAGCAGCGGAATCTTCTTCGCTGGAGAAATATTCATCTCGCCGCGAATATTGCGCACCGCCACAATCACGCCCTTTAGCCATTCAATATCCGCAACCGCCTGATCGTCTTGGCGGTTGCTATCAGCCTGCGGGAATGGCTGCAGCATAATGCTGTCACCGGATTTGCCGGCCAGCGGTGCAATGCGCTGCCAGATTTCCTCGGTGATGAACGGCATGATCGGGTGCGCCAGGCGCAAAACGGTTTCCAGCACGCGCACCAGTGTACGGCGGGTGCCACGCTTGGCTTCAGCACTGGCGCTGTCGTCACTCAGTGAAGGCTTGGACAGCTCCAGATACCAGTCGCAGTATTCGTTCCAGATAAACTCGTACAGCGCCTGTGAGGCCAGATCAAAGCGGTACTGGTCCAAATGGCGGGCCACATCCTGCTCGCACTGCTGCAAAGCGCTGATAATCCAGCGGTCGGCCAGCGACAGTTCTACCGGCTCGCCGTTCACGCCGCAGTCTTCACCCTCGGTGTTCATCAGTACGTAACGGGCGGCGTTCCACAGCTTGTTGCAGAAGTTGCGGTAGCCTTCCAGACGCTTCATGTCCCAGTTGATGTCACGGCCGGTGGTGGCCATGGCCGCCAGGGTGAAACGCAGGGCGTCGGTGCCGTGGGCCGAGATACCTTCAGGGAATTCCTTCTCGGTCTGCTTGGCAATTTTCTTCGCCAGCTTCGGCTGCATCAGGTTGCCGGTGCGTTTTTCCAGCAAGGGCGCCAGATCGATGCCGTCAATCATATCCAGCGGATCAATCACGTTGCCCTTGGATTTGGACATTTTTTCGCCGTTTTCGTCGCGGATCAGACCGGTAACGTAAACGGTTTTGAACGGAACCTGGGGTGTGCCGTCTTCATTTTTCATGAAGTGTGTGGTCATCATGATCATCCGCGCAACCCAGAAGAAAATGATGTCAAAGCCTGTCACCAGAACGTCTGTCGGATGAAAGGTCTTCAGCCGCTCGGTGATCTCCGGCCAGCCCAGAGTGCCAAATGTCCAAAGGGCAGAGCTGAACCAGGTGTCCAGAACGTCATCGTCCTGTTTTAGCGAAAAATCGGCTGCCAGACCGTGCTTCTGGCGCACATCGTCTTCACTGCGGCCCACGTAGATGTTGCCCTCGGCGTCGTACCAGGCCGGAATCCGGTGGCCCCACCACAGTTGGCGGGAAATACACCAATCTTGAATGTCGCGCATCCAGGAGAAGTACATGTTCTCGTATTGCTTGGGCACAAACTGGATGCGGCCTTCTTCAACCGCTTCAATGGCCGGCTTGGCCAGAGTTTTGGCATCGGCAAACCATTGATCCGTCAGCATCGGCTCGATGATCAGGCCGGAACGGTCCCCACGGGGCACGCTCAATACATGGTCTTCCACCAGCTGAACCAGACCTGCGGCGTCCATATCAGCCACAATCTGCTTGCGCGCGTCTTCCCGGGTTAGGCCGGCGTAGGCGGCGGGAAGGGAAGCGTCCAGATCGGTATTTTCAGTGCCGTCGCTGTTGAATATTTCGGCTTGCGGACGGACGCAGGCGTCCTGCGTCAGCACGTTCATCATTGGCAGATTATTGCGTTTGCCCACGGCGTAGTCGTTAAAATCGTGAGCCGGGGTAATCTTCACGCAGCCAGAGCCCTTTTCCGGGTCGGCGTGGTGGTCGGCAATTACCGGAATACGGCGATTCACCAGCGGCAGCATGACAAATTTGCCAATCAGGTGCTGATAGCGCTCGTCGTCCGGATGAACGGCTACGGCAGTGTCGCCCAGCATGGTTTCCGGGCGGGTGGTGGCAACAACCAGGTAATCTTTACCATCCTGCGTAGTGGCACCGTCAGCCAGCGGATAGCGCAGATGCCAGAAGTAACCTTTCTCTTCCTTGTTCTCTACTTCCAGATCGGAAATCGCGGTGTGCAGCTTCGGATCCCAGTTCACCAGGCGCTTGCCACGATATACCAGGCCGTCTTCGTACAGGCGGACAAACACTTCCTGCACGGCCTTGTAGAAGCCGTCGTCCATCGTGAAGCGCTCGGTGTCCCAATCCACCGAGTTACCCAGTCTGCGCATCTGGTCGGTAATGGTGCCGCCAGACTCTTCCTTCCATTCCCAGATACGCTTAATGAACTCTTCACGGCCCAGATCGTGGCGGGTTTTGCCTTCTTCCGCAGCCAGTTTGCGCTCAACGACCATCTGGGTGGCTATGCCTGCGTGGTCACTGCCTACCTGCCACAGGGCGTTGTGGCCTTGCATGCGCTTGTAGCGGGTGAGGGTGTCCATAATGGTGTGCTGGAAGGCATGCCCCATGTGCAGGCTGCCGGTCACATTCGGTGGCGGAATAACGATGCTGTAAGACTCGCCCTCGCTTCCCTCTAACGTTTCCGAATGGGGCCGGAAGTAGCCTTTAGATTCCCAGTTGTCGTACCACTGGCGCTCGATGTTTTCTGGCTGGTAGGTTTTTTCCATGGGTTTTTGCTGGTGACCGTATTGGTGAATTCGAGAGGAGATTTTAGTGGGATGATTATACATGGTCGCCCGTGGTCGGGCCATGGAGTGGGGGTTTCAGCTTAGCTTTGAGGCGTTTCCTGGCCATTTCATTTTTTTACACAGTTCACCCGTTTCCTCCCGGCTTTTACACTCTATTCCCCAGCTGATAGACCGATGCGACACTATGTGTCGCATATCCGTTTTAAGATGGATTCAGTAAAGGAGGCCCATATGAGCAAACGTAGGAAAGATGAAGCCTTGCCTGAAGTTCTCTGGATAGTGGCATACATCGATCACATGACTCCATCCGACAGCTTCGACAGCGAAGAAATGCCCCGAGAACAAGCCGAAGCACGCTACGCTGAATTAACTAAAAACGGCACGCGCAAAACTTTAAAAGACAAAAATGCTGCGAGTTATTATCAGCTGCGACAACAAAGGAGCGCCAAATGAATATGCCGCTTACCACCGAGCAAATCTCCAAAGCCTTGTTTGAAAGCGACCCAATGAACACCTGCTGCAAGGAAAATGACTGTTTCGACGAATATGACCTTATAGCCGCAGACGTAGCAGAGAGTCTTGAGGCCGGGGCAGCCCTGAACGACGCACTGGCCGAAGCCATCAACGAATGGTTTTACGACGGCGAAGAGCTGCCAAAAAGCGAGTCGATCGTTGAACCGACAATTGAGAGGCTACAGCAGGCGGACTCCCCATGATCGACAACTTTAGAGCAGACTTAGTTTTGAAGGTTAACGAATCGGAATGGTCTCGCGAAGCCATTCTCAAAAAAATGGGATATCACAAACCGTCAGCGACTAATCTCGAACGCCTGCAAAAGGTGTTGAGCAGCCCAACCTTAGGGCTGGACGTTGGCGGCTATGATCTGAGATACCAGAGCCATGAATTCGTTCACGAGCTGTGCCGGGCGCTAGAGTTGCCTTTGGCTGAATGCGACGCCAATATCGCTCGTATTAAACACCAGACCGACGATGACCGAGCTTCATTCAAGCCTTATCTGTGGGTAGATACCGATTTTAAACGTGAAAACCAGCGTGTGTTTGTGTTGGCGGCTCTTGAAAGCAGGCGTTATCTAGGGTTCCCTAGATGGCTTTTAAGGCTCACCCCGGAGCAGCAACTTGTTCAAGCGCAAGAGTTGGTACAGGAACATATGCAAGAAACGGAAGGTGAGTTGCTGATCTGGGGAACGATCAAGCGGTACTGGTTTTTTTATGCGCCCAATCGCAGTTATTGGCTGGCACCAGACGGCGAAATTATTGCCAAAAACGAGGGGGCAGTGAGTAATCAGGCGGCCAGTCCAATAATTGATGCCATGAACAAAGCCCTTTTATAAATGAAAAGTAAGCCTGAGCTGTCAGATCTTCGCTATTACCAATCTGGTCGGAGAACTGGCAGAGCTAACTAACAAAATGACACTTCATGGAGGAATGACTATGTATGATCTCATCGGCGATATTCACGGCTACGCCACAGAGCTGAAGGCGTTGCTCGCGAAAATGGATTACCAAGAAATTGATGGCGTATGGCAGCACCCTGAGCGCAGGGTGATCTTTCTGGGTGATTTTGTGGATCGTGGGCCAGAGCAGGTAGAAACCGTGAACATCGCCCACAATATGGTCAAAAACAAAAAAGCGTTGGCAGTGATGGGCAATCATGAGTTTAACGCCGTTGCCTGGGCCACTCCAGACCCGAAATATCCTGGTGAGTTTCTACGCTCCCATGACGACAAGAACCAGGATCAGCATCAAGCGTTTCTGGACCAAGTAGGTGAGGGCAGTGACCTGCACAAAAGTATGATTAGATGGTTTAAAACTCTGCCGGTATATCTCGACCTGCCCGAATTGCGAGTGGTGCACGCCTGCTGGCACCCAAAGTACCTGAAAACCGTTGGCTCGTTAACGGATTGCAAGAACCGACTTTTGCCCGAAGCGTGGGAAGCCAGCAGCCGCAAAGGCAGCGAAGCCTACGACACGATTGAAACCCTGCTTAAAGGCCTCGAAATCACCTTGCCACCGGGGCACTACTTTCTCGATAAAGAGAAAAATGAACGTACAAATGTACGCGCTCAATGGTGGCGAACAGAAAAACTGACCTACCGCGATCTTGCCATGGTGCCGGGTTCAGAAATTGAAAAGATTCCCCATACCCCGATTGAGGCACACATTCTTCCCGGTTATGACGGCGTCAAGCCGGTATTTGTTGGTCACTACTGGCTGAAAGGTGAGCCTGGTCCGTTGACTGATCACATTGCCTGTTTGGATTACAGCGTGGCGGGAAACAGTGACGGGAAGCTGTGTGCGTATCGTTTTAATAACGATTCTAAAATTGAGCCGAACAGATTTGTTTGGGTCAATCGTTATTAGCGCTGAGCAATTTCCGGGGAGCATCTCGTATAATTCCAAGTGGATTTCGAGCCGATAGCGACTTAAAACGTATTCAACAGGAAAGTAAAATGACGAGTACCCACCAACGCGCCGCCCTGCAACGCCAAATCTGGCAAATTGCCAATAATGTAAGAGGCTCAGTGGATGGCTGGGATTTTAAGCAGTACGTACTCGGCACCCTGTTTTACCGCTTTATCAGTGAAAACTTCGCCAGTTACATTGAAGCCGGTGACGACAGTATCCACTACGCAGAGCTGCCTGATAGCGTCATCACCAACGACATCAAAGACGACGCGATTAAAACTAAGGGCTATTTTATTTACCCAAGTGAGCTGTTTGCCAACATCGCCAAGGGTGCGAATAACAACGAGAGCCTAAACACCGACCTTGCTGCCATTTTTGCCGCCATTGAAAGTTCTGCCAATGGCTACCCCTCTGAGCCGGACATCAAAGGCCTGTTTGCCGACTTTGACACCACCAGCAACCGCCTCGGTAATACGGTAAAAGACAAAAACTCCCGTTTGGCTGCTGTACTCAAGGGCGTAGCCGGGCTTGATTTTGGTGACTTTGAAGGCAGTCACATCGACTTGTTTGGCGATGCTTACGAATTCCTGATCTCCAACTATGCCGCCAATGCCGGTAAATCTGGCGGCGAGTTTTTCACCCCACAGCATGTGTCTAGGTTGATTGCCCAGCTCGCCATGCACAAGCAAACCAGCGTCAATAAAATTTATGACCCCGCGTGCGGTTCGGGTTCCTTGCTGCTGCAAGCCAAAAAGCACTTCGATGCCCATATTATTAAAGACGGCTTTTGGGGGCAGGAGATCAACCACACCACCTACAACCTTGCCCGTATGAACATGTTTTTGCATAACATCAACTACGACAAGTTTAACATGCAGCTGGGCAATACCCTGACCAGCCCGCACTTTGCCGATGACAAACCCTTTGATGCCATCGTCTCTAACCCGCCTTACTCGGTAAAGTGGATAGGCTCAGACGACCCTACGCTGATCAACGACGACCGCTTTGCCCCAGCGGGTGTGCTTGCGCCCAAATCCAAGGCCGACTTTGCCTTTGTGCTACACGCACTCAGCTACCTTTCCAGCAAAGGCCGCGCTGCCATTGTTTGCTTTCCCGGCATTTTTTACCGAGGCGGTGCAGAGAAGAAAATCCGCCAATACTTAATTGATAACAACTATGTCGAAACGGTGATTTCCCTCGCACCCAACCTGTTTTTTGGCACCACCATTGCGGTGACCATACTGGTGCTGTCCAAACACAAAACCGATACAACTACTCAGTTTATCGATGCCAGCGGCCTGTTTAAAAAAGAAACCAACACCAACACCCTTACCGATGACCACATCAAACAGATTATGCAGGTGTTCGATAGCAAAGCGAATACTGAACACTTCGCTAGATCAGTGCCTTTTGAAGAAGTCGCCGCCAACGACTACAATCTGTCGGTGAGCAGTTATGTTGAAACCAAAGACAATCGTGAAGTAGTGGATATTACCCAACTCAATGCCGAGTTAAAAACTACCCTCGCCAAAATCAATCAGCTGCGTGCGGATATTGATGCCATCGTTGCCGAGGTAGAAGGCGATGAGGTTGAGGAATGAGCAGTATGAGTTATATGGAAAAACTGCTGGATGGGATTGAGGTTGAGTGGAAGGCGTTGGGGGCTGTTACGAGAATCAAAACAGGCCAATCAGTAAATAAGCAAATGATTTCAGACAACCCTGGTGAGTATCCAGTAATTAACAGTGGGCGCGAACCGCTTGGTTTTATCAACGAGTGGAATACTGATAGTGACCCGATTGGTGTAACAACACGAGGAGCAGGAGTCGGGTCAATCACGTGGCAAGAAGGTAAATACTTCCGCGGAAACTTGAATTATTCAATAACGATCAATCGCAATCAAAAAATTAGCATCAGATATCTGTATCATCTATTGCTCGAAATGCAGTCAGAAATACGAGCATTATGTACATTTGATGGCATTCCGGCTTTAAATGCTGGCAACCTAAAGGAACTGCTAATCCCTATCCCATGCCCTGAAAACCCAGAAAAATCACTGGAAATCCAAGCCGAAATAGTCCGCATTTTGGACACTTTCACCGAGCTGACCACCGAGCTGACCACCGAGCTGACCGCCCGCAAAAAACAATACCGCTACTACCGCGACCAGTTGTTGAATTTTGAAGAAGGCGAAGTGGAACGGAAGACTTTGGGGGAGGTATTTTATATTTTAGCTGGTGGTGATGCACCTAAAGCTGCATTGTCAGATATAGAAACTGAAGAGTTTAATGTCCCTATCCTATCTAATGGCATAGGTGATAGATCTTTATACGGGTGGACTAACAAAGCTAAAATTGAAAAGCCGAGTCTCACGATATCTGCAAGAGGCACTATAGGATGGACTAGCTTTCGAGATAAACCATTCTTCCCTATAGTTCGTTTACTTGTACTAACACAGAAAGTTGAATTAAATATAAAGTATGCGTATTACTTTATGAAAAGTATCGAAGATGATTATAATGTGCCTCAAAATGGTATTCCTCAACTTACCAAACCAATGGTAACGGATATAGGTTTTCCCATCCCAGACCTCGCCGAACAAGACCGCATCGTCGCCATCTTGGACAAATTCGACGCGCTGACTAACTCCATCAGCGAGGGCTTGCCCCGCGAAATTCAACTGCGCCAAAAACAATATGAATACTATCGCGATCTGCTGTTGAGCTTTCCCAAGCCTGAAGCCGGAACCGCTGTTAATACATAAGGAAGGAACCCTATGACCAAGCACCTAAGCCTGCAAGACCAAACCACGGAGTTTTTGCTATACACCGCACCCAGCGGCGAAATAAAGGTGGAAGTGCTGCTGAGTAATGAGACTATTTGGCTAACGCAGGAGCGCATGGCCGAGCTGTTTGGCGTACAGCGCCCTGCTATCACCAAGCACTTAAAGAAACTATTTGAGAGCGAAGAATTAGATCAGCAAGTGGTATGTTCCATTTTGGAACATACCACAGAGCACGGCGCTATCGCGGGCAAAACCCAAACCAATAAGGTCAAATACTACAACCTTGACGCGGTTATTTCTGTTGGCTATCGGGTGAATTCTGCTCAAGCCACTCAGTTCCGGATATGGGCAACTCAACTGATTAAAGAATACATCATCAAGGGCTTTGCCATGGATGATGAGCGCTTAAAAAATGGCTCATTTTTTGGTAAAGACTACTTTAAAGAGTTGCTGGAGCGGGTACGCTCAATCCGCGCCAGCGAGCGTCGCGTCTATCAACAGATTACCGACATTTTTGCCGAGTGCAGCATTGATTACGACTCAAAATCAGAAACCACTCGATTGTTTTACGCCCACGTGCAAGACAAGTTTCATTTTGCTATTACCGGCCACACGGCGGCGGAAATAATCTCGCTGAATGCTGATGCCACTACGCCGTTTATGGGTATGACCAGCTATAAAAACGCCCCGGCAGGCCGCGTATTAAAATCAGACACTGTTGTTGCGAAAAACTATTTGAGTGAAAGCGATATTAGAAAATTGGAGCGCACGGTATCGTCGTTTTTTGATTACATCGAAGGCATTATTGAGCGCCGCAACACCTTTACCATGGAAGCCTTTGCCGAGAGCGTTAATAAGTTTTTAGCCTTCAATGAATATCAAGTATTGGAAGGTTATGGTCGCGTATCGCGCAAAGTTGCTGAGCAAAAGGCTTCCCTGGAATACGAGCAATTTAACAAGCAACAAAAAATCGAATCAGATTTTGACCGAACAGTGCAAAAGCTACGGCAAAAAAAGGACGCAGAGAAATGACTACCTACACCCCCATAGCCGAATCGAAGCACTTTATTGTTCTCGATAAATACACCAAGGCATGGCCAATGGCTGACAGCTACCAAAGCGAAGATGCTTTAGAGCGTGAGCTTGTTCAAGACTTGCAAAACCAGGGTTATGAATTTGTCCCTGGTTTGAGCACGCCTGAGAAGATGCTGGCTAACGTGCGTGTGCAGTTGCAAACTTTGAATAATGTGCAGTTTGCAGAGGGTGAGTGGTTACGCTTTGTAGAAACTTATTTGGATCGACCCAGCGACGGCATTACCGATAAGGCCCGCAAAATTCATGATGATTATATCCATGATTTTGTGTTTGACGATGGCCGTATTCAAAATATTTACCTGCTCGATAAAAACAATATTGCCCGTAACAAGGTGCAAGTCATTAAGCAGTTTGAACAAACCGGAAGCTACGCGAACCGTTACGATGTCACTATTTTGGTGAATGGCTTGCCGCTGGTGCAAGTTGAACTAAAAAAACGCGGTGTGGCGATTCGCGAGGCGTTTAATCAAGTACACCGCTACAGCAAGGAGAGCTTCAACACAGATAACTCTTTGTATAAATATTTGCAGTTATTTGTGATTTCCAACGGTACCGACACCCGCTATTTTGCTAATACCGTGAAGCGCAATATTAACAGTTTCGATTTCACCATGAACTGGGCGAAGGCCGATAACGGGCTGATCAAAGACTTAAAGGACTTTACCACTACCTTCTTCCAGAAGAATACCCTGCTTAATGTGCTGCTGCATTTTTCGGTGTTTGATGTGAGCAATACTTTGCTGGTGATGCGCCCGTACCAGATCGCTGCTACTGAGCGAATTTTGTGGAAAATTAAAAGTGCTTATCAGTCAAAAAACTGGAGCAACACAGAAAGCGGTGGTTTTATTTGGCATACCACCGGCTCTGGTAAAACCTTAACCAGTTTTAAAGCGGCGCGTCTGGCCACCGAGTTGGAGTTTATCGACAAGGTGTTTTTTGTGGTCGATCGAAAAGACCTCGATTACCAAACCATGAAAGAATACCAGCGCTTTTCACCCGATAGTGTCAACGGTTCTGACAGCACCGCGGGGCTAAAGCGCAATCTGGATAAAGACGACAATAAAATCATTGTCACCACCATCCAAAAGCTCAACAATCTGATAAAGGGAGAAGGCGATCTAGCCATTTACCACAAGCAAGTGGTATTTATTTTTGATGAATGCCACCGCAGCCAGTTTGGTGAAGCGCAGAAAAATTTGCAGCGAAAGTTTAAGCGCTATTATCAGTTTGGCTTCACGGGTACGCCGATCTTTCCACAAAATGCCCTGGGTGCTGAAACCACCGCCAGCGTGTTTGGCCGTGAGATGCACTCTTACGTGATTACTGATGCTATTCGTGATGAAAAGGTGTTGAAGTTTAAGGTCGATTACAATGATGTGCGCCCGCAGTTTAAAGTGTTTGAAGCTGAGCAAGACGAGAAAAAGCTGACGGCGGCGGAAAACAAGCACGCCTTATTGCACCCAGACCGTATTCGGGAAATTTCGCGGTATATTCTAAATAATTATCGTCAAAAAACCCATCGCAAACAAGCGGGTAGCAACGGCTTTAATGCCATGTTTGCCGTCAGCAGTGTTGATGCTGCCAAGCTGTATTATGAAACGCTGAGCCAATTGCAGGCCGATCCTTTATATCAAGAAAAGAATAAGCCACTGAAAATTGCCACCATCTTCTCGTTTGCCGCCAATGAAGAGCAAAATGCTGTGGGCGACATTCCGGACGAAAGTTTTGACGTGTCGGCCATGAACAGCAGCGCCAAGGAGTTTTTAAGCGCCGCGATTTCCGACTACAATGTCCTTTTTAAAACCAACTTCGGTGTAGATAGCAACGGATTTCAAAACTATTACCGTGACTTGGCCAAGCGCGTTAAATCTAAGGAAGTTGACCTGCTGATTGTGGTCGGCATGTTTTTAACCGGCTTTAATGCCCCCATGCTGAACACCCTTTTTGTGGATAAAAACCTGCGTTATCACGGTTTAATGCAGGCCTATTCGCGCACCAACCGTATTTATGATGCCACCAAGACCTTCGGCAATATCGTGACTTTTCGGGATTTGGAAAAAGCGACGATTGACTCCATTACCCTGTTCGGTGTTAAAAACACCAAAGATGTGGTGCTTGAAAAAAGTTACAGAGAATACATGGATGGCTTTACCGATGTTGTCACGGGTGAAGCGCGGCGTGGTTTTATGGATGTGGTCTCGGAATTGGAACAACGCTTTCCTGACCCGGATAAGATTGTTTTAGAAAAAGACAAGAAAGACTTTGCTAAAGTATTTGGCGAGTACTTGCGCGCAGAGAATATCCTGCAAAACTACGACGAGTTTGCCAGCCTGAAGGCCTTGCAAAACGTTGATGTAAGCGACCAAGAGGCAGCTGAAGTCTTCAAGGCTGAGCACTACTTAGGTGATGAAGATTTAGCGACGTTACAAACTATCAGAATGCCAGCTGAACGAAAGGTTCAGGATTATCGTTCAACCTATAATGACATTCGGGATTGGTTGCGCCGCGAAAAATCAGCTGAAAACCAGGCTCAATCTAACCTTGATTGGGACGATGTGGTATTTGAAGTGGACTTGCTTAAGTCGCAAGAAATTAACCTTGATTATATACTCGAGCTAATTTTCGAGCAAAACAAAAAGAAAAAAACCAAGAGTGAATTAATCGAAGAAGTGCGCCGGTTGATTCGTGCGAGCCTGGATAATCGAGCGAAAGAAATCCTGATTGTCGACTTTATCAACCAGACCGACCTCGACGATATTGGCGATAAGGCCACTATTATTGACGAGTTCTTTAAATTTGCACAGGCAGAGCAGAGCCGTGAGGCAGAAGAGCTGATTCGTTCAGAGGGCTTGAATGAAGACGCGGCTAAGCGCTATATCACCGCCTCTCTGAAACGAGAATATGCCAGCGAGAACGGCACAGAGTTAAACTCAACATTGCCTAAAATGAGCCCGCTGAATCCACAGTACAAAACCAAGAAGCAGAGCGTTTTTCAAAAATTCGCTGCGTTCGTTGAGAAATTTAAAGGCGTGGGTGGGCAGATTTAGGCGTGCCTGTAGGCGAATCAATGGATAGTAGGAGTGTGCGTAACCAATTGCTGCACATTAATAAATTGCTCGCTGCACTCCTATTTTTCCAGTGAGCAAGGTGTAGCGGATTATAAAGAGTGGATCAAATTCAGGTAAAGTCTCGAGCGTGGCTTTATCCTCCATTTTTTGCGGTTCATTCAGAATAAGAATAGGACGGTTGGCTTTGGTTACATCGATGGGGCGACGCGGCCTGTATGCATAAGCCCTGTAGTTTCGGATTGACTCTGATCCTGCTACCCGCTTCCGAGCTTCACGAAACGCAACATCCCAGCTGTCATCGGCGGTTGGCATGCCGTTTTTCCCGAGTGGGGTTACCCTGAGTTCTTCACGACGCGCATTCACCTTAGCTGCGTATTCAGGGTTCATTGGGTTAATGCCTCGCCGGCGGTCGGCAGCGTCGGAAATTGAATCAAGCTGGTTATCGGATTCTTCCGGAAACAATTCAAAATGCAGGGTACGTGCAAGCTGTGAAACTTGCTGGTTACGAGCCTCTTCTTCGTTTACCCGTTTGATGTCAGCTTCGCTCAAACCCTCGCGTGTTTTTTGATACGCGCGGGCTTCTTCTTTTTTAAAGCGGTTCATAAGTTTTCCTTGGCAGAATTCATTGACAGCTTTTAAAGGACAAAACGATAATAGCGGATGTTTGCGACATTTAGTGTCGCAAACATCGTAATTCTAGGTTTGAACGGTAAATGCACTGAAGAGCGTGTTCTACAATCCGTGCTTGGTCAGCTTTGCTTCAGAAATTCCGCCGGCTCCAGAATTTTAAGCTCTGTTTCTATTCGTCGCGACAACCATCGGCGTAGCTGCGGGCTGTCTTCTATATAGGTGGTGACGATGTAATGGCTCGGGCTGTCGCTGCTCCGTTCCAGGCTCTGCTCCCGGCCAATGGGGCGGTTGAACAGGGCCTCGGCCAGGGGCTGATTTGCGCGAATTACTAACCGAAACGAGCCCTCCATACCTAGCGCGAACTGCTGCGCAAGGTCCGGCTCCAGTGAACTGTCGTTAAAGCTCAGGCTGGCGCTTGCTTGGGTAATGCGGTGTAGCGGGATCAGTTGAATGCTGTCGTCGATGGTGTTGGCGTCGGGATTTTCGGCGAGTAGATACAGAACCTCTTCCTGTAGCAGCAGGCGCAATGGCTGAAGTTTGCTGTAGGTTGTCTCGCCATTCAGCGTTGTGACTGTCAGGTCCAGAGCATCGGTGTCTCTAAGTGCGTCTTCGATAATGCTTTGTACCTCTGCATTAATGGGCGGCGACTCCGGGCGCATGAGGTCAGGCAGGTACTGGATCAGCTGCATCCATTGTTGAGTGTCGCGGTTTTGGGCGGCTGTTGCGGTTGCTTGTTCCCACAGGGAATCCAGGCGGTTGTAAACGCCGCGGGGTAATCGGTTGTAGGCCTGCTGTTTTAATAGGGTAAGGGCTAAAGCCGCGTCGCTGTTGTTGATCAGCGTTTCCGGTAACAGGCCTTTAAGGCTTGTTAAATGCCAGTAACTTGCTCGCCCGTTATCGCCCTGGTTGTCTTCACAATAAATGGCTTGCGGGAACGTATCGAGAAGGCTGGCCAGATCCCGCTCCACGCTGCGTTTGCTGGTGGCATAGCCGCGCTCCCCGAGGATTTTGTGGATTTCTTTGGTGGACTTCGCCTGGCCCGGGCGAGGGAGAATTTTAAGTATTTCAATTTGCCGTTGAAGCTGAGTCGCCATGGGTACGGTGCATTCCCTGTCGTTATTCGCTTTGAGGCGTCATGCCGATTAACCGCTTGGCCAATGTTTCCATGTGACGTTTGCCCACCAACACGTTTAGCCAGCCTTCGGGAATTCCGGCGATGCCATAATGGCACCCAGCGAGTTGGCCGGTTACGGCGGCGACGGTATCGCAATCATCACCAAGGTTGGCGGCGGTGAGCAATGCGGATTCCAGCGAACTGGTTGATGCGAAGCACCAAAGGGCGGCTTCCAGGGTGTCGACCACATAACTTTTGGCCTTGATCAGCGTCTCTGGCTTATTGAGGTATTCGCCCCGGGCTAATGCCAGGATTTTTTTGCTTTGCCAAGCTTGGTCAGCCGCTGCCGATAGCGCGTCGGATTTGTCCTCGCCAAGTAGCAAGTGGTGAAGGATAAGGGCGAGCAATTCACTGGCTTCCAGACACTCTTGGGCACCATGCGTGGTGCGTGTGGCCTCCCGCGCCCAAAGGCGTAAAAGTGCCGTGTCCGGGTGGGCGGCGAGCACAACAGGAAGAAGGCGCATCAGACCGCCGTTCCCTGCGGCCAGGGGGTGAGTGGAACCCGAGAAGGCCTCACCGGTGTCTTTGAATTTCTTCAGTGCTGCACCGAGGGTGTTGCCTGGAGCCAGTGCCAGCTCACACGGCCAACCTTCTTTGCGATCGTAAAACCCCTCGTAACGGCGCATTTGATCGGCGGGATCAAAGCCGTTTGTCTTAGCCAGGCTTTCTCCCAGGCACAACGCCAGTCCCGTATCGTCGGACCACTGGCCGACCGGAAGGTAACGGCGGGTGCTGTGCATATCTGTGATTTCAGTGCTTCCACGGGGACTGAATTCAACGCCGTTGGCCAGAGCATCTCCACAAGCCAGTGCTAAAAGTCCACCGAGTGCGCGATCATTCAGGGTCATGGTTTTTCCGGTTGTTTGGGTGATGTCACTGTGGAGTTCATTATTATAGCCGGTTGCGACAAAATGTGACGCATAGAGTGTATAGGCTGTTTCCATCATCAAGGAGA
Source organism: Marinobacter gelidimuriae (assembly GCF_000372805.1). GTDB lineage: Bacteria > Pseudomonadota > Gammaproteobacteria > Pseudomonadales > Oleiphilaceae > Marinobacter > Marinobacter gelidimuriae. The sequence goes on from NZ_KB889875.1 coordinate 77,489, forward strand.
CGGCAAATGAAAAACAACACCGAATTTGCGAAAAGTATACTGCTGGGTTTGGCTTGTGGCGACGCGCTGGGAGCCACCGTTGAGTTTCGACGCCGGGATACCTTCCCGCTGCATACGGAAATGACCGGGGGTGGCGCATTCAATGTAAAGCCTGGCGAGTGGACGGATGATACCTCTATGGCTTTGTGCCTGGCACAGAGCATAGTTCAGTGCTAGGGGTTTGACTCGAAAGACCAGCTTGAACGCTATCTTCGTTGGATGAACGAAGGGTATTTGTCGTGCCACGACTGCTGCATTGATATTGGCGGTACCACTCGCAACGCCTTAAAGCGTTTTGAGCAAACTGGTGTGAGTTACGCCGGTACGGATAACCCGTTCGAAAGCGGTAACGGTGGGATTATGCGCCTGGCGCCAGCCATTTTTGCGAGTATGGACCGCGCTAAGGCTTTGGAACATGTGATTGATAGCAGCCGCACAACACATGCCAGTGCAGACTGCCTGGATGCGGCGGAGTTACTGGGTGCCATTCTCTGGGAGCTGCGCGAGGGTAAGGCGTTGAAAGCGGTGCTTGAAGATCTGCCTGACACGTTCGAGCGAGGTATGAAAATTGGCCGAATCAAGCGTGGGTTTTTTCGCACGCTTGGGCGTGAGCAGGTCTCATCAAGTGGCTACGTGATCGACACCTTGGAGGCTGCGCTCTGGTCCTGTTACCACTCGGAGGATTTCGAAGCCGCACTCATTACAGCGGTGAATCTGGGAGACGATGCCGACACGGTGGGGGCAGTTACGGGACAGATCGCGGGTGCGGCATGGGGCAAATCCGGCATACCCTCGCGGTGGCTAAACAGCTTGGTATGGCGGAGCCAAATTGAGGACATGGCCAATGGATTGGGGCGGCTGGTAAGTTGCATATCGGGCGAAGAACATGCGGTTTAGACCCGCCTGGTTATCAAACCGACTGCTGCCGCTGATCATGCACCCGCGCCTCAATCCCCAAAGCCCTCAACTGTTTAAAGTGCGCGCGGGCCTGATCCAAAACCACCGAATCATTTTGAGCAATCAGTGCCAGCCGCTTGAACTGATCGGCGTGAGCTGGTAATTCAGTGCAGAGGATAATCACGGTATCCCAGTCTTCGGCGGCTGGCGGATGCAGCAGGATGCCGACGGGGTCTTTGCAGGGCGTGTTGGCTTCGGACATTACACTGTGGGGAATGAAGGCATCCGGGCTGAAGTTCCACAGCAGGTCGTCCATTTCCTGAGCGTGTTCTGGGGTGTCGCACACAATGCCCACGCGGTCCCCTTGCTGCCAGGCCTTGTTGACCAGCTTGGCGGCGTGTAGATTGCGTGCGGCGGGGGTGTCCTGGCGCAGGATATGGAACCAATAGCGCTGGTTTTTTTCCTCCTGTTTGGCCTGGGGTGCGTTAGAGGGTACGGAGGCACCGGCAGCAGCGCTGCCGGTTTCCGTCGTGTGCATAGCAGGCGGCTTATTTGCCTGCATGGGACATCAGGTATTCGACCAGCATGGGCACCGGGCGGCCTGAAGAGCCTTTGGCTTTGCCGGAATGCCACGCAGTACCGGCGATGTCCAGGTGGGCCCAACGGTAATCTTTGGCGTAGCGGGCCAGGAAGCAGGCCGCGGTGATGGTTCCAGCGGCACGTCCGCCGATGTTTGCCATATCCGCAAAGTTGCTGTCGAGCAAGCTCTGGTACTCTTCCCAAAGCGGCAGGCGCCAGGCTTTGTCGTTGGCGCGGTCGCCGGCGGCCAGCAGTTCGTTGGCCAGGTCATCGTTGTTGGCCAGTAAGCCTGTGGCGTGGTGGCCCAGGGCGACGATGCAGGCGCCGGTGAGGGTGGCCAGGTCAATAACCGCCGCCGGGTCAAATCGCTTCACGTAGGTTAGGGCGTCGCACAGTACCAGACGGCCTTCGGCGTCGGTGTTGAGGATTTCAACGGTCTGGCCAGACATAGTGGTGACAATGTCGCCGGGGCGGCTGGCGCTGCCGTCGGGCATGTTTTCAGCGGCTGCGATGACGGCCACCACGTTGAGTTTCGGCTTGGTTTCAGCGACGACTTGCATGGCACCGAACACCGCAGCCGAGCCGCCCATGTCGTATTTCATTTCGTCCATGCCTTCACCCGGCTTGATGCTAATGCCACCGCTGTCGAAGGTAATGCCTTTACCCACTAATACATGGGGTTTGTCTTTGGCGTTGCCGCCGCGGTATTCCATGATAATAAAGCGCGATGGCTGGCTGCTGCCTTTGCCCACGGCCAGAATGGTGTTCATGCCCAGGTCGGCCATCTGCTCTTCATCAAGAATTTCGGTCTTGATGCAATCGTGGTCTTTGGCCAGTTTTATAGCCTGTTCGGCCAGCCAGACTGGGTGGCAGATGTTGGGCGGCGTGTTGCCCAGGTCGCGGGTAAAATTCATACCGCGGCCGGTGGCCAGGCCCAGATTAAAGGCGTCTTTTTCGGACTTGCCGCCGGCGGAGGCGGTTACGGTGACTTTATTCAGCGTGCGCGCAGCAGGCTGCTCGCTCTTATACTGGTTAAACGTGTACAGGTGCTCTTCCAGGCTGCGGCCGATCAGGCTCAGGCGAGCTTCTTCAGAAGTAGTTGCGCTGTCGCCGGTTAGCTGGGTGTCAGCCAGGGCCACAATGGCATGTTTTGATGGGCCGTCTTTCAGAACGGTTACCGCAGCAATTAAAGCCTTGCGATAGTTGGCCGGTGTGCGGCTTTCGTCATCGCCGGTGCCGACAATGCACAGGCGCTGCCAATGGCTGTCGGTCAGCGGAACAGTCTGTACCGATGCGTTTTTGCCACTGATGTCGCCGGCGCTTTGCAGTTTGCCAATCAGGCCATCCAGAGCTTTGTCTGCGGCGCTGGTGCTGGCAGGCCATTCGCCTTTCTGCGGTAACGCCAGTACAAGACAGTCAGCGCTGATGGTGTCCAGCGCTTTGCTGCTTAAGGTAAAATTCATGGCAACTCCTGTTAATGATTCTGTTATACGGATTGGATATTACTAGCATTGGGGCAATGCGATGAATTATCAAGCATTGGCGCGGACTTGTGGTTGACTTGCTGGTCGCGGCGCGGCCCTGTCAATCGTCTGCAAGGTTACTTAGAATAGCCGCTGCTGGCGTTTTCCTCCATCAATGGGCGCCGTTACCGGCTCGGCCAGAGAGACCGCTTTGACTATTATTTTTCGCTATCTCATTCGTCAGATCATGATCAGCATGATTGCTGTGTCCACCATTCTGCTGATGGTGTTCATGAGCGGGCGCTTTTTAAAGTATCTGGGTAATGCGGCCGAAGGTGAAATTTCTGCGGGTGTGCTGTTTTCAGTGATGGCCTACCGTTTTCCCGGCTTTCTCGAGCTGATTTTGCCTTTGGGTCTGTTCATCGGCATTTTGTTGGCTTATGGCCGCATGTATTTGGAAAGCGAGATGACCGTGTTGCTCGCCTGCGGCGTCAGTGAAGGCGATATTTTGCGCCAAACCCTGATTGGCAGTTTGCCCGTGATGCTGGTGGTCGCTGCCATGAGCCTGTATGTATCGCCCTGGGGCATGAAACAGGTCGAGGAGATATTCAACGAACAGCGCAAAGCCACCGAATTCGAGCTATTGGCGCCGGGGCGCTTTCAGGACTTTACCTCTGGTGGGCGAGTGACTTACACCGAAGGGCTGAGCGACGACAAGCGCGAGCTGCAGGGTGTATTTATCGCCGAGTTTGGCAAGAATGGCGAAGGCTTGACCATAATCACCGCCGAAACGGGCACCCAGTTGGTAGATGAGCAGACAGGAAGCCGTTTTCTGATTTTGAAAGACGGCGGGCGCTACGCGGGTAACGCCGGCCAGCTGGATTACAACACCACCGAATTTGAAGCTTACGGTCTAAAAATTGTCAGCGGCAAGAGTGGTACAAAAGAGCTGGAAGAAGGTCTGAGTACCGGGCAATTAATGAAGTCTGACGACCCGCAACAGCGAGCGCTGCTGCATTGGCGCTTTTCATTGCCCTTTATTGTGCCGGTGGTGACCCTGCTGGCGGTTCGGTTGAGCCGGGTAAATCCTCGTCAGGGCCGGTTCTTCCACCTGTTGCCTGCGATGTTGGTGTATATCACCTATCTCGGCCTATTGATTGTGGCTCGTGATGCGCTGGCCGAGGGCACGGTGCCAGAGTGGATTGGTATGTTCTGGGTGCACGGATTGTTTCTGGCTCTGGGACTTTGGCTGCAGTTCGGCCCGGCCTGGTTGCGCAAGCGCCGCTTGCAGCGTGCAGAGCTCGCGGGGCCTACCCATGCGTAAGATTGACCGCTATGTGATGAAAACCGTTGGCGGCGCCATGTTTTTGGTGATGGTGGTGGTGCTGTCGTTGGATTTGATTTTCGCGTTTATTGCCGAGTTGGACGGCACAGCCAATAACTACCAGACCCTGGATGCTCTTTGGTATGTGTTTCTGACGCTGCCGCGGCGGATTTACGATTATTTGCCGTTGGGCGCGTTTATGGGCTGCCTGGTGGGATTGGGTTCGATGGCCAGCTCTTCCGAGCTGACGGTTATCCGCGCAGCTGGCGTTTCCATAAAGCGCATTGTCTGGTCTGCCATGAAACCAGCGCTGTTTGTGGTGCTATTGGGCGTGGGTATTGGCGAATACCTGGCGCCGCCGGCGGAGCGCATGGCGCAAAGTGAAAAAGCCGTTGCGCTGGGTGCAGGTAGCAGCGTGGCCGCGGCGTCGGGTTTGTGGCATCGCGAAGGTAATGTATTTATTCACATGAATGCCGTGCAGCCCAGTGGTGTGCTTTTTGGCATTTCCATGTTCCGCTTTAACGAGCAGCGCCAGTTGTTAGCCGCCAGTTTTGCCGAGCGGGCGATTTACCAAGGCGATCACTGGATTCTTGAAAACGTACAAACCACCAAGCTGGCAGAGCAGGGCACCACCCGGGTGACTCATAACCAGCTGCGTTGGGAGTCTGGTTTGTCGCCCAGCGTACTGAGCGTATTGATTGTAAAGCCAGAGAACCTGGCGATGACAGGCCTGCTGACCTACGCCCGCTATCTGGACGAGCAGGGTTTGAGCGCGTCGCGCTATTGGTTAGCGTTTTGGAAGAAGACGTTAATGCCACTGGGAACCGCGGTGATGGTGTTAGTGGCAATTTCGTTTATCTTTGGCCCGCTGCGCTCGGTCACCATGGGCTTTCGGGTGTTTACCGGCCTGTTGGTAGGCCTGTCGTTTAAGTACATGCAAGACTTGCTTGGGCCGATGAGCGTGGTCTACGGTTTCGATCCCATTCTGGCGGTACTGGTGCCTATCGCGGTGAACGCCGTTATAGGTATTTTACTAATGCGTCGTGCAGGTTAGCGTTGATAGGGGACAGATTTAAAATCTGTCCCCGGTTCTGGGTGTGAAATCTGTAGTAGGGGACGGATTTGAAATCTGTCCCCTGGTTTGGATGCGTCGCGCGGGTTAGAGTTTCTTCTTTTCTACCTCGACAACAACGCTGTCTGACATTCGGTCGGTCAGCGACAGCCCGTTAAAGGGTACGAACAGAGTAACGATCGCAGGAATAGAAAACAGCAGGCTGACAGCACCCAGATAGTAGCCTGCCAGTAATGCCAGAAACACAGCAGCGGCTGCCGTCACATAACGGCGTAGAGCCTGACTCCAGCTCACCGACACGCCGTCCAGATTCTGAATGCGCACCCGCCATACCTGCATTCCAAGTGTTTGGCCCACCCGGGTCCAAAAGTAGCCAAAAAACAGGTACAGCACCAGAAACAGGGTAAACGTCAGGCCTGGGCCACCTTTAATCTGCCCAGCTTCCGCCATTTGTTCGTATTTTTCCCAACCGGTCAGCTGGCCGGCAATTATGGTGTATATCCAGGTGGCAACCAATAGCACGGCAATGCTGATAAGTGCATCGTAAGTAATGGCCAGGCCACGTTTCAGTCCGGTTGCTGGCGGCAAAAGCACGTCTGCATTGTGAAAGCGTTTGGGCATGCGGTCTCCGGTGATGTTTCACGTTTTTCAGGATGTCGGCGTGTGCTAGAGTAGCCGATTTGTACAATCATGTAAGTATTCGAATTCAATCGCGGACCTGGCGCAATTTTCGTCGGGTTTATGGAAAGGTATCAAAGGGCTATGAAAACGGCAGAGTTGCGACAGGCGTTTCTTGAATACTTCAAACAGCAGGGCCATGCCATTGTTCCCAGTAGTTCACTGGTGCCGGCAGATGATCCCACTTTGTTGTTTACGAACGCGGGCATGAACCAGTTCAAGGACCTGTTCCTGGGCCGTGAACAGCGTGACTACACTCGCGCCACCAGTTCGCAGAAATGTGTACGCGCCGGCGGCAAGCACAACGATCTGGAAAACGTCGGTTACACGGCTCGCCACCACACGTTTTTTGAAATGCTGGGCAACTTCAGCTTTGGCGATTATTTCAAGCGCGAAGCCATCAATTTTGCCTGGATTTTTTTGACCTCTGAACAGTGGCTGAACCTGCCGAAAGCGAAGCTGTGGATCACGGTATACGCCGACGACGACGAAGCCTTTGATATCTGGAACCAGGAAATTGGCGTGCCTGCCGAGCGCATTGTCCGTATTGGCGACAACGCCGGCGGCCGCTACTCTTCAGATAATTTCTGGCAGATGGGCGATACCGGCCCCTGCGGCCCTTGTTCCGAGATCTTTTTTGACCACGGCCCCGATGTAGCCGGCGGCCCTCCGGGAAGCCCGGACGAAGACGGCGACCGCTACATAGAAATCTGGAACGTGGTGTTCATGCAGTATAACCGCACTGCTGACGGCGAAATGCTTAACCTGCCCAAACCGTCGGTAGACACTGGCATGGGTCTGGAGCGAGTGACCGCGGTATTGCAGGGCGTGCACAGTAACTATGAAATTGACTTGTTTCAGGATCTGCTGAAAGCCGCCTCTGACGTGCTCGGCGGCGTTGCCACCACCGAAGCTTCGCTGCGTGTTGTGGCAGATCATATCCGCTCCTGCTGCTTTTTGATTAGCGATGGCGTTATGCCGTCAAACGAAGGCCGTGGTTTTGTATTGCGCCGGATCATCCGCCGCGCCGCCCGCCACGGTAACAAGCTTGGTGCCAACGGCCCCTTCTTTTACAAGTTGGTAGGTGCGTTGGTTGAGTTGATGGGCGACGCCTTCCCGCAGCTGGTCAGCAGCCACAAACAGATCGAAAAAATACTGTTGCAAGAAGAAGAGCAGTTTGTAAAAACCCTGGATAACGGCCTGCGCCTTTTAGAGCAGGACATTGCCGAGCTTCAAGGTGATGTGATTCCTGGCGAAACCGTGTTCGCCCTATACGACACTTATGGCTTCCCGATAGACCTGACCAACGACATCGCCCGTGAACGCGGTTTGACTCTGGATTACCAAGGCTACGAAAAGGCAATGGAAGCCCAGCGCGAGCGTGCCCGGGCGGCCAGCAAATTTGGTATTGATTACAACGCGGAAAGCCTAAAGCTTGAGGGCGTGACCGAATTTAGCGGTTACCAGAATATTGATGGCCACGAGCGCATTCGCTCGGTGATTGTCGGTGGTGAACACAAAAACGCCGAAGCCGGCGACGAAGCCATCATTGTACTGGAGCGCACGCCATTTTACGCGGAGTCTGGCGGCCAGGTCGGCGACACCGGACTATTGACCTGGAGCGGTGGCCGCTTTCAAGTAACCGACACCCGCAAAGAGGGCAATAACCACCTTCATATCGGCACGGTGGTTGAAGGTGAACTGTTCCCGGGCCTGGAAGTGGATGCGCGCATTGATCATGAGCGCCGTGAACGCACCAAGCGTAATCACTCCGCCACCCACCTACTACATGCGGCTTTGCGCAAAGTTCTGGGCGAACACGTTAGCCAGAAAGGCTCGCTGGTAGACCCGGACAAACTGCGTTTTGACTTCTCGCATCTTGAAGCCGTCAGCGCTGCACAGCTGCAGGAAATCGAACGTCAGGTTAACCAGCAAATTCTGCAAAATACCTCGGTAGCTACAGAAGTGACCGACATGGAGCAGGCCCAGGCCAAGGGCGCGCTGGCGCTGTTTGGTGAAAAGTACGGCGATTCCGTCAGGGTTCTGAGCATGGGCTCAGATGGCTACTCGGTTGAGCTTTGCGGTGGTACCCATGTTAATCGCACCGGTGATATTGGTCTATTGCGTATTACCTCTGAAAGCGGTGTCGCTTCCGGCGTTCGCCGCATTGAAGCGGTCACCGGTTTTGGCGCTCTGGAATGGGTAGACAGCGCCGAACGCACCTTGCGCGAAGCGGCCAGGCTGGTGAAAGGCTCCCGCGAGTCGCTGGTCGAGAAAGTGCAGCAGACATTGGACCGTAACCGTCAGCTGGAGAAAGAAATCGACGGCTTGAAGGCCAAGCTGGCCAGCTCGGCCGGCAGCGATTTAGCGTCGTCTGCGGTTGAAGTGGCGGGCCTAAAGGTGGTTGCTGCTGAAATGGCAGGAGCGGATCGCCAGGCGCTGATGGAAACGGCCGACCAGCTGAAAAACAAGCTGGGTGAGGGCGTCGTGGTTTTGGCCAGCGTTGAAGATGGCAAGGTCTCACTTGTATCTGGCGTGACCAAATCAGCGACCGGCAGAGTCAAGGCCGGCGACATTATGAAGTACCTGTGCGCGCAGCTGGATGGTAAGGGCGGCGGTCGTCCTGACATGGCCCAGGGCGGGGGTAACGATGCCTCCAGGCTTACTGAGGTTCTGGCGGGTGTTGCTGGCTGGGTTGAAAAAAATAGTCAGTAACGCATGTTGTAGCTGCAGGCGAGGGTTTATAATCGCGCCCGATTGATTTGACGGGCGGAGCAACCTCCGCCCTGAGTCCCGGTCTAGACAGTGGGAATAATATGGCCCTGTATGTACAGAAATTTGGTGGCACCTCGGTAGGCACTACCGAGCGTATCGAAGCGGTTGCAGAGAAGGTTTTTGGCTTTCGTAAGGCCGGGCACGACATCGTCGTCGTGGTTTCAGCCATGAGCGGTGAAACTAACCGCTTGATTGGCCTGGCCAGTAACATTACCGATGAGCCCGGTCAGCGTGAAATGGACGTGCTTTTGTCTACCGGCGAGCAAGTGACCATTGCACTGTTGTCGATGGCATTACAGAAGCTGGGCTGCGAGGCTCGTTCTTACACAGGCTTACAGGTGCGTATCCTAACCGACCGTGCCCATACAAAAGCTCGTATTCAGCACATTGATGAACAACATGTGCGTGAAGATCTGAATGCCGGCCGTGTGGTAGTGGTGGCAGGTTTTCAGGGAGTGGACGATCTAGGTGACATTACCACCCTTGGTCGCGGTGGTTCAGACACGACCGCGGTGGCCTTGGCGGCAGCGTTGAAAGCCGATGAATGCCAGATTTATACCGATGTGGACGGGGTTTATACCACCGACCCGCGAGTGGTGGATTCCGCTCGCAGGCTGACTCACATTACCTTTGAAGAAATGCTGGAAATGGCCAGTCTGGGATCCAAAGTGCTGCAGATTCGCGCTGTGGAATTCGCGGGTAAATACAACGTTCCGTTACGGGTGCTGTCCAGTTTCCAGGAAGGCGAGGGCACCCTGATTACCATTGAGGATGATAGCACTATGGAGCAACCCATCGTTTCGGGCATTGCATTCAATCGTGACGAAGCCAAGCTGACCATATCCGGTGTGCCGGATACGCCCGGCAGTGCACTGCGTATTCTGAAGCCGATTAGTGATGCCAATATTGAAGTAGACATGATTGTTCAGAACGTGGGTGAAGACAACAGAACCGCCTTTACGTTTACGGTTTTGCGTCACGACTTCAAGCGCGCCGGCGATGTGCTTCGCTCGGTAGCGGCCGAGCTAGGCGCACGTGAGGTCATCGGAAACGAAAAGATCGCCAAAGTCAGTATTGTCGGTGTTGGTATGCGTTCTCACGCGGGTGTTGCCACCAAGATGTTCGAGGCACTGTTTAACGAAGGTATTAACATTCAGATGATTTCTACTTCGGAAATTAAAATTTCCGTGGTGATTGATGAAAAGTACCTTGAGCTTGCGGTACGGGCGCTTCATTCGGCTTTTGAACTGGACAAGCCCCTGGTAGAAGCAGAAGCTTGACGCAATGGGCCTATGCCCGCTGTATCATCGCCTGATAGGACGTTCATTCGCTGAGCCGGCTAACGCACATATCCGTATAAGGGAATGTGCGGTTTCAGGAGGGCGCGTAATTCCGCTATAAATGTGCGCGTACGAAGCACCTGTTTAAGAGCAGGTCGCTTTTTCAGAGGGAGTAGGGATATGTTGATTTTAACGCGCCGCGTAGGCGAGACCCTGATGGTCGGTGACGAAATAACCGTCACTGTGCTTGGGGTAAAGGGAAACCAGGTACGGATTGGTGTGAATGCACCCAAAGAAGTCGCTGTTCACCGCGAAGAGATCTATCAGCGCATTCAGGCGGAGAAAAGTTCCGATGAGGCTGAGCCGGGCAACCACTAGCTGGTAAAAAAAGCCGCTTGCGAATTTCCGGAGCGGTTTTTTGTTTTAAAGAACATCAAATGTAAAAAAAATTGTTCAACCCTATGAAAACATAAAAAACGTGGTAGTATACGCCCCGTCCTCAAGGAGAGGTGGGTGAGTGGCTGAAACCAGTTCCCTGCTAAGGAACCGTACGCGCAAGTGTACCGAGGGTTCGAATCCCTCCCTCTCCGCCATTTCCTGTTACAGGAAAGAGAGCCGGTTGATGTCGCAGTCAACCAAAGAAATGAAAGTGATCAATGTGCGGCTGTAGCTCAGCTGGATAGAGTACCTGGCTACGAACCAGGCGGTCGGAGGTTCGAATCCTCCCAGCCGCACCACCTTTTAAGTTAAGATGCATGAACACCCAAGTTTTAGCGGCTGTAGCTCAGCTGGATAGAGTACCTGGCTACGAACCAGGCGGTCGGAGGTTCGAATCCTCCCAGCCGCACCAAATTACGACCAGAACGCCCCGATGTGTGGAAACGCAGATCGGGGCGTTTTGTATTGGGCCTTCGCATCTCGCCGTACGTGTCATTACTTACCCCTATTTCTTCCCCGTTTCTCTCGAATGTGTCGTTTTTCACCCATTTCCGATCCAAAAAAACCTCTATTAAACATAACAATATGTTTTATATGCTTAATATTTATATGGCCCGGTCATTGCTTAATTCGATGTCACGCGGGGCCGTGCGGGCTTCGTTGAATACTAAAACAACACAATGAATCGAAGAGCATTCTTTATGAAAACCCAAGCCGTTATGGCAGTGGCATTCGCCTCCACGCTGGCCGTTGCAAATCCGGTCGCCGCCCAGGATCGGGCAGGCTGGCCCGACAACTTCACCGTAGGCACCGCCAGCCAGGGTGGCACCTACTTCGCGTACGGTGCCGGATGGGTCAACTTTGTCGCAGAAAGCCTGGGCGTATCAGGTGGCGCTGAAATTACCGGCGGCCCGATGCAGAATATGGCCCTGGTACACACTGGCGATCTGAAATTTGGTCTGACCACTATGGGCCCTGCACGGGAATCCATGGACGGCAACAGCCCTTTGGCGCCAGGCATGAAAATGGACAACGTGTGCGCCATGTTCCCCATGTATGAAACTCCATTTCCGTAACGGCTCTAACCAGCTCCGGTATTACCTCTATTTCTGACATTCCGGATGGCGCAACCATCGGCTTTGGCCCGGCTGGCTCCACCTCGGATACCTACTTTCCGCGCATGATGGAAACACTTGGTGTGAATTTCGAGCGCCGCAACGGCAGCTGGTCGGACCTGGGTGGCCAATTGCAGGACGGTCTGATTGACGTTGTCGCCTTTGCCTCTGGCCTGATGGGCATGATCAACGGCACCAGTGCCGGTAACGTTGTGTCGACCGGTTCGGGAAAAGATGCACTGGCGCGCTACATTCACGAAAACAGCCGGCGCAGCAGCTATAATTTTGTCGCGATTAACTGCGGCGCGGTATCGGAAAATCTGATTGAAAGTGAGCTGTTCGGTCACGAAGCGGGGGCCTTTACCGGTGCGGAAAAACGCCGTATTGGTAAAATAGAGCACGCCCACCAGGGCACGCTGTTTCTGGATGAAGTGGAAAGCATGCCCATGCCACTGCAGATTAAACTGCTGCGGGTGCTTGAAGAACAGAAAGTTGAGCGTCTGGGTAGCAACCATGTGCAGCAGGTGGACGTACGCATTATTGCCGCCACCAAATCCAATCTGAAAACCCTCAGTGACGAGGGTGTGTTTCGTGCAGACCTTTACTACCGCCTGAATGTGGTAAAAGTGGATATCCCGCCACTGCGCGAGCGCAAGGAAGACATTCCCACGCTGTTTCATCACTTTGTGCTGATTGCTGCGGTCCGCTATGATCGCGAGAGCATCCCGTTGAACGCGGGCCAGGCAGCTAAACTGACGCACCACGACTGGCCCGGCAACGTGCGTGAGCTGCGCAATCTGGCCGAACGCTATGTCTTGCTGGGCCCGGCAGCTCTGGACGAGACCGACACGGCCCAAGCCACCGACGTTAATGGCCGCCGCACACTGGCGGAACTGATGGACGGCTTTGAACGCCTGGCCTTAATCAGTGCTTTGAATGCCTGCCATGGCAGCATCAAAGACACCATGGTTGAACTCGGCATTGCGCGCAAAACCCTGTACGACAAGATGAAAAAACACGGTCTGGACAAAGCCGAATTCAAAGAGTGAAGAAGTTCACCCTGCCGCTCTGCCGCCCTTTACAGCGAGGCCGCCGAGCGCGCGGCCTGATCGTACAGGCCGGAAATGCCGCGCAAAAAACTAGCTACTTCGCCCAGATCGCTGTTGGCAGATCCCAGCGTTCGCAGTGAATCTACCAAGCAGTTTTCACGGATTTCGGCGTAGCGTTTGCACACATCTGCACCTTTTTCAGTCACCGAATAATAGGTTTCTTTCCCGCGCCTTTCGGAAGCCACTACGCCGTGTTTCAGCAGTTTCTTCAGGGAGTAGGTGACGGTGTGGCTGTCTTCCACATTCAGCACCAGGCAGATGTCGGCGGATTTTTTTGCGCGATCGCGGTGGTTCACGCTGTGCAGCACCAGCACGTCTAGTTGGCTTAAGTCATGCAGCCCGGCTGCATTCATACAGCGCACCATCCAGCGATTAAAGGCATTGCCGGCCACAATAAGGCCAAACTCCAACTCTGAAAGCTCCATTGCACGGCCCGAGGCCAGGTGGGCAGAGGACACGATGGGCCCAACATTGCGCCGTGCTGTTGCGCTCTCGCCAGAGCCGTTCGCCGAATTTTTTGTTTTCATAACGTGATATCACCGTTGTTAACAATCATGATTGGTCAGCGCTGTGTGTTGCCTTATCTGCCCATTTGGCTGGGCAAATACGTGACGATGGCAGGGAACAGCGTTATTAGTACCACTGCGCTCAGAATCAGCAGGAAATAGGGCAAAGCGGCCCAGGCAATGCGCAAAATATTTTCCCCGGTCAGGCCCTGAATCACGAACAGATTGAAGCCAACCGGCGGCGTAATCTGGCTCATTTCCACCACAATCACCAGGTAGATACCGAACCAGAGCGGGTCAATGCCAGCGGCCTGCACCATCGGCAGAATCACAGAGGTAGTCAGTACCACTACGGAAATACCATCCAGAAAGCATCCCAGCAGAATGAAGAACAGAGTCAGCGCTAGCAGCAGCATATTGGGCGAAAGGTCCAAGGTGTTGATCCAGGTAGCCAGTTCCCGAGGGATACCGGTAAAGGCCATTGAGGTGGTCAGAAAATACGCACCCATCAGTATGAAGGCAATCATGGACGACGTTTTTACCGTACCCATCAGCGCGCTGGTAAAGGTATCACGGCTCATGGAGCCGCCTTTCCACGACAACAGGTGAGCCAGCGCTACGCCAACGGCCGCGGATTCGGTGGGCGAGGCCAAGCCACCGTAAATCGAGCCAATCACGCCGATTATCAATAACATTACCGGAATCAGCGGCCGGCTGCGGCGCAGTTTGGCGTGAAAAGACAGGTGCTCGGCTTCGCCCGTCGGGATGCCATCCGGATTCAGCAGCGACCAGATCATGACATAGCCGCCAAACAGCATCAGCAGCATGATGCCAGGCAAAATGCCCGCCACAAACAGACGCGCAATGGACTGCTCGGTGGCCACGCCGTAAACAATCAGGATGATCGAGGGTGGAATTAACAGCCCCAGGGTGGCAGAACCGGCCAGAGTGCCCAATATCTGGTTTTTGTTATAGCCGCGACGGGTCAGTTCCGGTATCGACATTTTGCCGATGGTGGCTGCTGTAGCGGCGGACGATCCTGAAATCGCCGCGAAAATACCACAACCCAAAATGTTGGTGTGCAGTAACTTCCCCGGAACCTTACCTACCCATGGTGAAATGCCGCTGAACATTTCTTCGGACAAGCGTGAGCGGAACAACACCTCACCCATCCAGATAAACATCGGTAACGCGGCCAGCTCCCAAGACACGCTGGCGCTGTAAAAAGCGGTCGACAGGCTGTCGCCCACTGGAACGTTGCTGAAGAAGTACAGCGAAATACAACCGATGGCCGTTAACGAAAACGCCACCCACAAACCCGCGCCCAGCAATGCCAGCAGCAGCACCAGAAGCAGTAGGCTCATCCAGATCATTTCCACGGGCTTACTCCTGGGGTGCTTCGTCGTGAAGTTGGGTTATGCGGCCGCTGAGCAGCGACACAAGGGCGTCTAAGAGGGCTACCAATAGCCACAACAGACCCATTACCATCGCCGCCTGCGGAATCCACAGCGGCACCGGCACCATGCCAATGGACAGATCGCCGAAATCGTAGCTGTCCCACGTCAGCCAAGCGCTGTGCCAGGCTGCAAAGGCAGTAATGGCCGCAGCTAATAGCAGAGCCAGAATGTCCATGATGCGGTGGGCAGATTGGGGCAGACGTTGTAACAGCAGAGTCACGCGAATGTGCCCGCCCTGCCAGAAGGTGTAGGCCAGGCCAAAAAACGTGGCGCCCAGCAGCATAAACGCCGCCAGCTCAGCCAGCCCCGGCACGTTCAGTCCCAAAGGGCTGAAACCCAACCAGGTCAGTAATTCGTCCAGTACCCGGCTGAGTACCTGGGCCACAATCATGACCATGATCAGTGTCAGGTTGATCGCTGAGAGGGCGCCCCCCAACCGATAGAATGCGTCCAGAGCCCTGCGCATGGGGATGTTCCTGTGTTATGCCCGCACTTGTACCTTTACTGCAGGGCCGGCATGGATAAATGCGTGATGGCACGAAAGCTTCGTGCCATCACGGGGGCGTTACTACCGCTGGCGGTAAGCGTCTAGCAGTGCTTGGCCGTCGCTGCCGGCGCGCTCAAGCCATTCTTCGGTCATGGTTTTGCCGATTTCTTGCAGGTGTTCGACCAGCTGCGCAGAGGGCTCCGACACGACGATGCCGTTATCTCGCATGATCTTGATTTTGGCATCGGTTTCTTCTTTGCTGGCGTCCCATCCGCGCTTTTCAGCGACTGCTGCGGCGTCTTCCAGCGCTTTTTGGGCCGCTTCAGGCAGACTGCGGAAAGCTTTGGCGTTCACCACAACCATGTTCTTCGGCAGCCACAGCTGGGCGTGGTTAAAGTGGCTGAGGTAATCCCAGGCGCGGGTGTTGGCGCCGGTCGACGGCGACGTAATCATGGCGTCAACACGGCCGGTGCCAAAGGCGGTGGGAATGTCCGGCACTTCTACTTGGGTAGGGATTGCGCCCAGCAAGTCGGCCAGCTGCTCGCTGGATTTGTTGTAGGCGCGCATTTTCACACCTTTCAGCTCTTCGCCATTTTCAATTGCGAACTGGGTATAAATGCCCTGTGGTGGCCAGGGCACCGCAAACAGCAGCTTCAAACGCTGACTTTCCAGGCGCTCCGCCAGTACGTCTTTAGAGGCCAGCCATAACTTCCAGGCCTGATCGTAATCACTGGCGAGATACGGCACCGAGTCGACTTCAAACAGCGGGTCTTCGTTGGCCAGGCGCGACATGATCAACTCGCCAATAGGCACCAGCCCGCGGCGCACGGAGTTCTTGATTTCCGGGTGTTTGATCAGCGAGCCACTGCTGTGCACCGTGATGTTCAGTTCGCCGTTGGTGGCGTCGCGCACATCATCAGTAAATTGGCGGATGTTCGCGGTGTGGAAGTTGGAATCGCCATAGGGCGTGGGCATGTCCCATTCGGTGGCTTGTACTCCGCTTACCATAAAGCTGAGCGTGGCGGCTGCCAGGGTGGCACTAACGTGCTTTAGGCTGAAGCCTTTTTTAACGGGTAAGTGAACGGTTTGTATGGAGAGTGGATAAGGGATAAATTTGTTCCCGCGCTTGTCACCACTTATTACAGCTACCACTCGCTACAGCCACAATTTATAACAGCTACAAGCCTGGAGGCTCACATGCTATTGAATTGCGATATCGGTGAAAGCTACGGCGCCTGGACCATGGGTCTGGATGATCAGGTCATGCCGTTTATTGACCAGGCCAACATCGCCTGCGGGTTTCACGCCGGCGACCCGCGAGTTATGTTCAATACGGTGCGCCTGGCGTTGCAACACGGTGTCACCCTTGGGGCCCATCCGGCGTATCCGGATATTCAGGGGTTTGGTCGTCGGTCTATGGTGTGTGCAGCAGATGAAATTCACACCATGGTGTTGTATCAGGTGGGCGCGCTGGCGCAGATCGCCGCGGCCCAGGGTGGCCGGGTGAGCTATGTAAAGCCCCACGGCGCGCTATATAACGACATGATGCGCGACGAGGTGATACTGCGAGCAATCCTCGATGCGCTGGCGCAATCGCCGCAAACCTTGGCGTTGATGGCCATGACCACAGCGGACAACCAGCGCCTGAAACAGCTATGCGCGGAATACGGCGTAACGTTGCTGCTGGAAGCCTTCGCCGATCGCGCCTATGACAGCGCCGGGTATTTGGTTTCGCGCAGCCAGACGGGTGCCGTGCACCACGATTCCAGCATAATTGTGCAGCAGGCACTGGCCTTTGCCCGTGGTCAGAGCATTCAGTCGACAGAAGGCAAAGCCTTGCATCTGGAAGCGGACACGCTGTGTGTGCACGGTGACAACCCTGAGTCTGTGGCAGCTGTGCGGGCCATTCGTGACGCGTTCAGGGAGCTGGGGTGATGCAGTGGCGCTATGACATCAGCGGTATAGATACCGTTACCCTGCATTTTGGCCGGCGTATCGATGCGGCTCTGGTTGCCCCGATTCACCGTGCGGCAATCGCTTTAAAAGCAAGCCTGGGCGCGCGACTGCTGGATGCGGTGCCGTCTTACACCACTCTGCTGTTGCGTTATGATGTGTTACAGGACGACCTGGCCAGCCTGATGGGGCAGGTGAGTGAAGTGCTGAACCAGCTGCCCGATGTTACCGAAGACGTTGATGCTGAATTAGAGATTATTGAAGTTCCAGTGTTTTATCACCCCAGCGTCGGGCCGGATCTGAAGCGCTTGGCGCAGCGTGCAGGTTTCAGCGTGGAAGAGGTTGTTCGCCGCCACAGCGAGCGCCTTTACCAGGTATTCGCCATTGGCTTTGCCCCGGGTTTTGCCTACCTGGGCGAGGTGGCCGAAGAGTTAAGTGTGCCCCGGCTTGCCAACCCGCGAGCAAAAGTGCCGGCGGGTACTCTGGGTATCGCCGACACCCAAACCGCGCTTTATCCCATAGTGTCGCCTGGCGGCTGGAATCTGATTGGCCGTACTCCTTTAACCCTGTTTGATCAGTCTCGCGCACAGTCCAGCCTGCTGGAAGCCGGCCAGACAGTGCGCTTCCGCCCGATAGCACAAGACGAATACCTTGAGCTTGGCGGTCGCCTTGACGATTTGCCCTGGGGCATGGAGCCAGGTTTGGAAAAGTCGTGACTCACTCCAGGCTTGGTCTGTTGATTGAAAAACCCGGCTTCCTGAGCCTGATTCAGGACGCCGGGCGTCGCGGAGTAATGCACCTGGGGCTGGCCACGGGCGGGGCTATGGATCGCCACGCCTGGGCCTGGGCAAACTACCTGTTGGGTAATTGCTTTGGGGCGGCGGCTTTAGAGATCACCTTTGGTCAAGTGGAGTTTGTCAGCCAATTGAGCACTAGTATTGCCATTACCGGAGCAGAGGTGACGGTCACGGTGAACGGCGCCTCGCAGCCGTTGTGGGCTACGCTGTCGTTGAAAGCCGGGGACAGGGTGGCATTGAGTGCACCCCGCGCCGGGCTTCGCAGTTATCTAGCCGTTGCCGGTGGTTTTAGCGTTGCTGTAGGTTTGGGCAACAGCTGCGCTACACTGCACCGGGAGAAAACCGGAGGCCTGCATCGCGATGGGCAACCGTTAAAAGCCGGCGATCTGCTGCCCTGTGAATCCCAGTCCCAAAACCCGCCATTGCAGCGCCAAGTGCCCATCGACTGGATACCCGATTACCGCGAGGCGCTCATTCTGGATGTGATTATGGGGGCACAGATAGAGCGTTTCCCCTCCAGTTCCCTAGAGTGCTTCTTCACTCAGCTTTATACCTTGAGCCCGCAGAGCGATCGCATGGGCGCAAGGTTAAATGGCCCGGCGCTAGAGGTGTTTGGCGAACGCCTGATTTCTGAAGGCATCAGCCTGGGTGCGGTTCAGGTGCCGGCCAATGGTTTGCCAATCATTCTTCTGAATGATCGCCAGACCATTGGCGGCTACCCCAAGCTTGGGGCTGTAACGCCCCGCAGTCTGGATGCGCTGGCTCAGCGCCAGCCGGGCAGTCAGCTGCAGTTCCGCCCAGTGGTCCTGTATGAGGCCCAAAGGCGTGAAAAGGCCTTCCTGAATTTTTTTAACAAGACCCTTTAGTTCATTGTTAAATATGAAAATTTTCTGAGTCTTTTAAGGTTCTGTGTTACCACATGAGATCGTCCGGGATCTCATAGCCGGCGTAAGGGTCATCGTCGCCGAGGTCGTCTTTCGTGCGCTCGTGCAATACAACAACGGCCTGTGCGTCCCGTTCCTGGATTTTGCGTGCTACGCCCTCGGCGACAATCTCGTATTCGCCACTGACGCAGATGATCGCCAGTCGGCCGCGGGCCAGCTGGTCGACCATTAGGTCGTCCACATACATTTTCTTGATTTTCTTGTCGTGAACAAATTGGTAAGAGGTTTCGCCGTGACTGCGGTTCAGTCGGTTGGTTTCCACTAATTGGCGGATTTGAGCCTGTATGGCCTTTTTTTGGGCCTCAGCCTGGCGCTGCTGATTTAGTTGACGGTCGCGCTCGGTTTTTTCTTCTCGCGCCTGCTGTACTCGCTGCTCGGCTTCATTTACCTGCACCGCGCCCTTGGGCTGCTGTTTGCGCTGTTTGTGCTTTTCATTACGAATAGCTGTGGCCTTTTTTTTGTCGGCCAAGCCGGCTTTCAGTAACTGGTCCTGCAGGGACGCCATGGGGTAACTCCATTAATTGGTAAGAAACTCTGCTATTATTCCACTAGCCTCAGTATACGCCCTCGCGTTTACCTTCTTAACCAGCAACTGCTGATTCCGGGATTTTCTTGTATGCCTTCCTTTAAAGACCTTGAACTGTCTGCCGCCATGCAGGCCAATCTTGTGCGCCTGGGTTTTACCGAACCCACCGACATTCAGGCGCGGGCCTTGCCCCATTGCCTGGCGGGTCAAGACGTTATTGCCTTGGCGCACACCGGCAGCGGCAAAACCGCAGCCTTCGGTATTGGTCTGATTGAGCATGTCAAACCCAAGCAGTTCTCGGTACAAAGCTTGGTACTGTGCCCCACCCGGGAGTTGGCTGACCAGGTCGCCAAGGCTTTGCGGGAACTGGCCCGTGCCCGCGACAATATAAAAATACTCACCCTGTGCGGTGGTGTGTCGATTGGCCCTCAGATCGGCTCGCTGGCCCACGGTGCTCATATAGTCGTGGGTACACCAGGGCGGATAGCGGATCACCTGCAAAAAGGCACGCTGAAACTGGATCGTGTGCACACCGTGGTGCTGGACGAAGCTGATCGCATGTTGGATATGGGGTTCCAGGAAGCAGTGGAAAACATTCTTTCACACGCGCCGGCACAGCGCCAGACTCTGCTGTTCTCAGCCACTTGGCCCGAATCGATTCGTAAACTCAGCGCCGGTTTTCAGCGTGAGCCGGTGGATGTGCGGGCGCAAACCGAGAAGATGAACAGTGATATTGCCGAGGTGTTCTACGAAATTTCTGGCAATCAGCGGACCCGCGCCATCGTGGCTCTGCTGTCGCAGCATCAACCCACATCCTGTCTGGTGTTCTGCGCTATGAAACATCAGTGTGACGAGCTGGCGGCCGAGCTGTCCCAGCAGGGCTTTTCGGCGCTGGCGTTGCACGGCGACCTGGAACAGCGCGACCGCGATAGCGTGCTAGTACGCTTTGCCAATCAAAGTTGCCAGGTATTGGTGGCCACCGACGTAGCGGCTCGCGGGCTGGACATAAAATCATTGCCATTGGTTGTAAACGCCGAGCCGGCGGGTGATCCGGAAATACACACGCACCGCATCGGTCGTACCGGCCGCGCCGGGGAGCAGGGGCTGGCCGTTACTCTGTGCAGCCCGTCCCAGGGCCACAAAATCAATCGCCTGGAAAGCGAGCGCGGTGCAGCGGTCACCTGGGGCGATAGTGACCCATTACTGGCCACCGTACCAAAACCGGTGAAGCCGCTGATGAAAACCCTGTGCATAGCCTCAGGCCGCAAAGAAAAATTGCGCCCAGGTGATGTGATGGGCGCTCTGACCGGCGATGGCGGCTTGCCTGGTAGCGCCGTTGGTAAAATAAATGTGTTTGAATTTCAGTGTTTTGTAGCCGTGGAAAGCCGCCATGCCGGGCGTGCGCTGGAACAGTTGGAGCGCGGCAAGGTAAAAGGTCGCAAGTTGCGGGCACGCTTAGTCTGATGATGGGATGTTCGGCGGGGGAATGGGTGGAAAAATACCCAAAAATACTTGGAAAGTCCGTATGGCCATTTGTATTCTGGTTGCTGATCACCTATTAAACCGGTAAATTACGCAGGATTTTGCATCCCGGTTTCATTGAATAAAGCGCCGAATCTATGGCTTGTCGGTACGGATTCCCGGGGAAAAGTCACTAACCAAGACAGGTAGCTATTCGTTATGAATGAGCTGATGACCCAAGCTGTTGATTTGATGATTGCGGGTATGGGTTTTGTATTTGCGTTTCTGATCGTGCTGGTATTCGCAACGTTGATCATGTCTAAGCTGCTGAACCGGTTTACCGCGCCTGAGCCGGCAACTCCGGCCCGAACGTCTCGCGCCAAACCCAAGGCGCAACCGTCGGTTGATCCCGACATCGCAGAGGCGATCAAACAGGCGGTTGCTCAATTCCGGTCGCGTCACAAAAAGTGACCCGGTAAGCGATTTAAAACCTTTAAAGAGAAGGCTGACACGATGACAGACATTAAAAAACCGCTGGGGATTACAGACGTTGTACTGCGTGACGCCCACCAGTCATTGTTGGCCACCCGCATGCGGCTTGACGATATGCTGCCAATCGCCGAGAAACTCGATAAAGTCGGTTTCTGGTCGCTGGAATCCTGGGGTGGAGCCACTTTTGATTCCTGTATCCGTTACCTGGGCGAAGACCCGTGGGAGCGTATTCGTGAATTGAAGAAAGTCATGCCCAACACGCCCCAACAGATGTTGTTGCGTGGCCAGAACCTTCTGGGCTACCGCCACTATGCGGATGATGTGGTAGAGCGGTTTGTTGATCGTGCCGCTGAAAACGGCGTGGACGTATTCCGCATTTTTGATGCGATGAACGACCCCCGCAACCTGGCCTCGGCCATCAAGGCCGTGCGTAAAACCGGCAAGCACGCCCAAGGCACCATTGCCTATACCTCCAGCCCGGTGCACACCATCGAGATGTGGGTTGAGCTGGCGAAGGAAGTCGCGGATATGGGCGCGGACTCCATTGCCATCAAGGACATGGCGGGTATTCTCAAGCCCTATGTCGCCTTTGATCTGGTTAGCCGCCTGAAGAAAGAACTAGATATCCCGATTCACATGCAGTGTCATGCGACCACCGGTATGTCTACCGCCACAGCTATCAAAGCAGCGGAAGCTGGTATTGATAATGTGGATACGGCGATCTCCTCAATGAGTATGACTTACGGCCATTCGCCCACCGAAGCCGTGGTTGCGATTTTAGAAGGTACGGAGCGTGACACCGGTTTGGATCTGGTGTTGCTGGAAGAAATTGCCAGTTATTTCCGCGAAGTCCGTAAGAAGTACGCCAAGTTTGAAGGCAGCCTTCGGGGCACCGATTCCCGCATTCTAATTGCTCAGGTGCCGGGTGGCATGCTGACCAATATGGAAGGCCAGCTCAAAGAGCAGAACGCCGCTCATAGATTTGATGAAGTACTGGCTGAAATTCCCAAAGTGCGTGAAGACTTGGGCTTCATTCCGCTGGTAACGCCTACCTCGCAGATTGTCGGCACCCAGGCGGTACTGAACATACTGACCGGTGAGCGTTATAAATCTATTTCCAAAGAAACGGCTGCCATCCTCAAAGGCGAGTACGGCGCCGCGCCTGCGCCGTTCAATAAAGAGCTTCAGGAGCGGGTTCTGGATGGCAAGGAAGTGATTACTTGCCGCCCAGCCGATCTGATTGACTCGGAAATGGACAAACTGACCGACGAGCTGAAAAAGCTGGCGGAAGAGAAAAACTTCAAGCTGGCTGACAACGCCATCGACGATGTTCTGACTTACGCGCTGTTTCCGCAGATTGGCCTGAAATTCCTTGAAAATCGTGGCAACCCGGACATGTTCGAACCGATTCCGTCGGCGGATGACGTGGCGCCGGCGAAAAAAACCTCTGGTCCGGATACCTACACCGTTGAAGTAAAAGGTAAAAAATACGTGGTAGCGGTGTCTGAGGGTGGCGAAATCAGCCAGATTCAGGCAGAAGGCGGGGCTGCTTCGGCACCTGCGGCCGCTGCACCGGCACCGGTTGGCGGTGGCGATCCGGTTAACGCGCCTTTGGGCGGTAACATCTTCAAGGTTCTGGTTTCTCCCGGCGATGCCGTGGAAGAAGGCGATGTGTTGATCATTCTGGAAGCCATGAAAATGGAAACAGAGATCCGCGCACCGAAAGCCGGTACCGTCGGTGAAGTCTTCATCAAGGTCGGTGATGCCGTCGCTGTTGATGATGAAATGCTGACAATCGCATAAGGGCCAGCATTCCATGGATGAAATATTAACGTTATGGACAGGCAGTGGCCTGGCCAACATCGCACCGGGACAGGTCATCATGATCCTGGTCTGTCTGGGGCTTCTGTTCCTTGCGATCCGCAAGGGTTTTGAGCCATTGCTGCTGGTGCCAATTGGCTTCGGCGGTATTCTGGCGAATATTCCTGAGGCAGGGCTGGCTCTGTCGGCGGCGGAAAATGCCATTCATGCGGCCAAACCGGAAGTGTTGGCGTTTTTAGCCGGCGCTTTGGATGTGGCGTACCAGGCCGGACAAGATGTTACGCCAGAAATAAAGTCGGCGTTCAAGGCCGCTTATAGCTCGGCGAGTCCAACGGAGCTGGCTATGGTAAATAACCTGGCGGCCGACGTGGGCTACGGCAACGGCATGTTGCACAACTTCTACCTGGTGATTATCGGCAGCACCATCGGGCCGCTGTTAATCTTCATGGGCGTGGGCGCAATGACCGATTTCGGTCCGTTGCTGGCCAACCCGAAAACCCTGCTGCTTGGTGCAGCTGCGCAGTTTGGTATCTTTGGTACGGTTTTGGGTGCGGCTCTGATGGACTGGCTGGGTATTCTGGACTTCACCATCATGGAGGCGGCAGCGATTGGTATTATCGGCGGCGCCGATGGCCCAACGTCTATCTACGTGTCTAGCGTATTGGCTCCGCACCTGCTGGGTGCGATTGCGGTCTCGGCCTACGCCTACATGGCTCTGGTGCCGCTGATTCAGCCACCCATTATGAAAGCGCTGACCACGCAGAAAGAACGCGCCATCAAGATGTCCCAGTTACGCCCGGTGAGCAGACGCGAGAAGATCGTGTTCCCGTTGGTGGTGCTGATTGCGGTGGCTTTGTTTCTGCCAGACGCAGCTCCGCTGCTGGGTATGTTCTGCTTTGGTAACCTGATGCGTGAGTGTGGTGTGGTCGAGCGTTTGAGCGACACGGCACAAAATGCGTTGATCAACATTGTCACCATCTTCCTGGGCCTGTCTGTAGGTTCCAAGCTGATCGCGGACAAGTTTCTGGATGGCCAGACTCTGGGCATTCTGGCACTGGGTATTGTGGCGTTTGGTGTGGGCACAGCAGCCGGTGTGTTAATGGCCAAATTGATGAACAAGTTCACCAAGGAGGCAATTAATCCGTTGATTGGTTCTGCTGGCGTATCGGCGGTGCCCATGGCAGCGCGGGTATCTAACAAGGTGGGCCTGGAAGCCAACCCGCAAAACTTCCTGCTGATGCACGCCATGGGCCCGAACGTGGCCGGTGTTATCGGTTCGGCGGTTGCAGCTGGCGTAATGATCAGGTTGCTTAGCTGATCGTTCTGTTGCTGTTCCGGAAACCCCGCCCGGCCTTAGCTTGGCGGGGTTTTTCCGTTTTTGGCGGTTCACTTGGAAGTACGAGTCGGTACTGACTCGAGTTACCGACTTTCACGACCGGATGTTAACCGGTTTAGAAATTGCGGGTTGCTAAAGTCCTTCAATGCCCGTTCAATTTCTTCGGGCGTATTCATCACAAAAGGTCCGTATTGCACCACGGGCTCTTCAATAGGGCAGCCGCTGAGTACTAGCATGCCTGCGCCTGGGGCGCGGGCATGCAGTTGCAATGTGTTGCCTTTGGCGTAGATGCCCAGTTGCCGCGCGTCGATCAAATCTGTCGCGCCTTGATAGACATACACCAGTGCAGGGTTATCGGCATTGAAAGACAATTCAACGGTTTCATTGCCAGCCAGGTGCACATCGACAAAAATAGGCTGGGTTGAAATCTCTGGCAGCGGGCCTTGCTGTAATTGTCGATTGATTGTTACGGAACCTGCGATAACACGAGCCATCCCGCCGTTAGATAGCGGCTGCTCGGAAACATCCGCGCTAGCAATTTCCTGATAAGCCGCGGGCTTCATTTTTTCAGCGCCGGGCAAATTCAGCCAGATTTGAAAACCGTGCAACAGGCCGTGCTCCTGCTCAGGCATTTCCGAGTGAAGCACGCCTGCGCCCGCTGTCATCCATTGCACATCACCGGCGCTGATAACGCCCTCATTGCCCATGTGGTCGCGGTGGCGCATGCGCCCAGCTTTCATGTAGGTAATGGTTTCAAAACCGCGATGGGGGTGTTCAGGAAAGCCGCCAATATAGTCGGCAGCATCGTCGGAGTTGATTTCATCAATCATCAAAAAGGGATTCAGTGCCTGATGCAGGCGCTGACCCGCAAGTCGATGAATTTTGACCCCGTCACCATCTTGGGCAGGGCGGGCTGTTATAACTTGAAGTAATTCTCTCATGGGTTTTCTCCAATTCCTTCCCGGCCATGGGCGGCGGCAAAATTCTGTGCTGGACCCACGGGGATAATTCCCGTGGGGTTAATCATCAAATGGCTCGCATAATAATGCGTCTTGATATGCTCAAAGCTGACGGTGTCAGACACACCAGGCATCTGGTATAGCTCGCGCACATAACCACTAATAGCTGGGTAATCGGCCAGTAACTGACGGTTGGTTTTAAAATGACCAAAATACACAGCATCGAAACGAATCAAGGTGGTAAACAAACGCCAATCGGCTTCCGTCAACTGGCCGCCCCCCAGATAACGCTGCCGGGCTAACAAACCCTCGACCCAGTCCAACGAATCGAACAGGCTATGGTATGCTTTTTCATAGGCCTCTTGGGTGGTGGCGAAACCGGCTCGATAGACGCCGTTGTTGATGGTGTCGTAGACACGGTCGTTCAAGGCGTTGATCCGCTCGTGTAACGTATCAGGGTAGTAATCTGTGGTGTTGCCCGTTAAAGCATTAAACGCCGTATTGAACATACGGATAATCTCTGAGGACTCATTGCTGACAATGGTTTGTGTTTGCTTGTCCCACAAGACCGGCACCGTAACGCGGCCCTCATAGCTGGAATCCGCCTTTAAATACAGTTGATACAGAAAGTCCAGACCGTAAAGCGGATCCTTCATCTCCCAGCCATTTTTAAGCATCACCGGATCGACCACGGTGACATCAATATAATCCTGCAACTGCTTTATTTGGCGAAAAATCAGTGCGCGGTGTGCCCAAGGGCAAGCCAGTGACACATACAAATGGTAGCGGCCTTTCTCGGCCTTGAAGCCGGGCTCCCCGTTTGGGCCGGCTTTGCCATCGGGTGTCAGCCAGCTTCTGAAGCGACTGTCCTGACGGCGAAACTCACCACCGCTGTTGCCGGTGTCGTACCACTGGTCAACCCATTGACCCTTTTGTAACAGACCCATTATGCGGCTCCCGTAGATTCATTGGCTGAATAGGTCGACATTAAAGCGTCAACTTATTGTTTGCCCTGCGCAATCACTTGGTCTGGCGTTCCTTTGGATCCACTGGCATCGATATGAAATACCTCACTAACACCTGCACGACAAATGCTATCGATCCATTGCTTCAATGTGGCCGGAATTCTGAAGTTGTACATCGGCGCCGCTAGCACTAGGGTATCGGCGTTTTTCAACTCACCAATCAATTGCTCTGACAAGATAAATTGAGCCTGTAAGCTGGCCCGATCATGCTGACTAATGGGTGTATCGTTTACTGAGTCAGTTGCCTTTGCAGTAAACGATCCGCACTTAGGCTGCCAGCGCCTCTGAACACCAGGGCGACACTGATCGCCAGCAATGCCAGGCCAAATTCGTAACCGTTATTCGACATAAACAGCCCATTTTCCAGATGAACAGTGACGATCGCGACGAACATTGTGAGCGCCAGCATTAAAGCCGCTGGACGAACCAGTAAGCCTGTAACCAGCAACAAGCCCCCAAAGAATTCTGCACTACCGGCCATTGCCGCCATAAGCATACCTGGCTCAAGTCCGATGGATGCCATCCAGCCAGCGGTGCCTTCCAAGCCATAACCGCCAAACCAGCCAAATAATTTTTGCGCGCCGTGGGCGGCAAATATGACGCCTGCGCCGAGGCGAAGGGGGAGGGTGTCCAAGCCAGTATTCGTGGCGGTTAACTTGCTAATGAGTGCTTTCATGTTATTTCTCCAAATCTAAAATTGCTGGTTTGTGTAGGTGATGGAGCTATTGTAAGGGTTGTGAAATTCTTAATAAGAGCTAATATCCGTTTAGAACGTTCTAAATATTAGAACAGTTATTTTGGAGGCACAATGGCAAAGAACCCAATTACAATAGAGGTTCTGGAAACACTGGATGCCATAGACCGGCGTGGAAGTTTCGCGAAAGCGGCTGAAGAGCTGAACAAAGCGACGTCGGCGGTTTCCTATGCGTTACAGAAACTGGAGGATCAGCTGGGTATTGCTCTATTCCAGCGTCAGGGGCGCCGTTCGGTGCTAACGTCAGCCGGGCGACTGATATTGGTCGAGGGCAGGGAAATACTTCAAGCCACCGCGCGACTGGCGAACAAGGCAAAAGAAGTGGCCACGGGCTGGGAGCCACGCATTAGCATCGCTGTAGAGTCACATCAGTCCTATCCGGCCTTTTTCAGCGTGTTGGGCGAATTTCTCAAGGCGCATTCCACGGTTGAAATCGATGTCTGTGAGTCAGTGCTGAATGGCGGGTGGGAAGCCCTTGAGCAAGGCTGGGTAGATTTGATTGTCGGGTCACCCGGGCCAGTCCCGCTGCAAAAAGGGTATCGAGCGGTACCCTTGGCCCGTGCCGACCTGGTGCCAGTCGTGGCCTCTCACCATGAGCTGGCAAACGTAGCGGCTAATGCTGAAGCTTTGCAGGGGCGCTTACCGGAAGTCCGGAGGGTTATTACGCATGATACGTCTGTCGTTGACATTACCCGAAGCGCAGGTTTAAGCAGCGACGGCAAACATTTCTACGTGCAAAACATAGATCAGAAAGTTGAGGCAATAGTGGCGGGAATAGGCGTAGGCCATCTACCGCGACAGCGCATTCAAAACCAACTCAATAGTGGCGAGCTTGTAGAGCTTGCGCTAAATGAGCGCTCCACTTTCGAGTATTATCTGGCGTGGAAAATCAGTCACAAGGGCAAGGGGTTGCAATTGTTGACTCAACGATTGGCAGCCGTATTTGGTGAGACGTGAGTACCAAACGCATCCTCTGTCGTTTAAGTTTTTAGTGAAAATTACGCGTAACTATTCAGCTCATATCCACCATGATCATTAAAATAGAGTCTCATCGGTATCCATAAACGCAGGGTTTTTACCCTGAAAGAGTAAAGCCAGAGCCTCTGTGGCTGATACCCCCTGCTTACGACACGTTGACAGGTAACTGCGAACGCGACAAAAGATCTTCGCCCCCGCCATGGATCGAAAACAACCGGATATTTTNTGCTGCACTTTCGTCATGCGCAGGTCATTCTCCCCCTGATTGTNGGTNAAGGGGACGTACTCGACATCCATAAAACGCAGNACGTCGTGCTCAAAGTTGCGCAACCTTTCCAGCAAGTTTCGGGCTTTTGATCGTTTNAGCCTGCCTCGTTTNCCNNCCTCTCGCTGGCTCNTATCGGGNGGTGGACATTCGATATCTGCCTCTTCGAGACGTTGTCGATAGCGCTGTCGCCACCGTTCAGCGTCAGTGGCTGGCAAGCGGCCACCGGCATCCGCTACCGTTGTGTTCATATTGATCAGCAGTACTTTCATCGCCTTGGCCCAGTGTTGATCGTCCTGCTCCCATGCCCTCTCCAGCTCCCGAAGGTGGTGCGCATTGCACAGGGAATGGGTGCACGCGTAACGGTAGTACGGCTTCCAATGATCGTGACACAGCACCCCGCTGAAGAAGGGTAAGACGCCCATCTCGTCCATGGCCTCGGTGCCACGCTTGGTGTGGGGGTAGAGCTAATTAGCGCAAGCCTGGTGGCCGGCCCTTTGTCACTGCCAACATCCTGATATAAGCACCGTGTCGAATGAGTTGTGAATATACTGGCAAATGGCTATTGGTTTTCGCATCCGATAGTTGTCCAATACACTCTTTGCTGGCAATACACACAGATTCTGCAATAACCGGGTGATAAAAACACGCATGTTTCATGAACTGAGTTTAGGCGGAATGCTGTTCAGTCCTTTGGTAGTGCTGGGGCCACTGGCGTTTTTGATGACCATGGCCACTCGTTGGGTGCTGCACAGGCTGAACTGGAGGCGTTATATCTGGAAAGATGCCTGGTTCGATGTGGGCATTTTTGTGTGTTATCTGGCGCTGACTATTTACTGGGTGGGAGACTGAAGCGGACTTATGGGAAAACTATTACGTATTGGGGTTACTTTGCTGGTGGTTTTTGCGGCCATATTGGCCGGCAACTGGATATGGAATCACTATTTGCATTCGCCCTGGACCCGCGATGGCCGTATTCGCGCAGATGTCATTACCGTAGCGCCCGACGTGTCCGGCTGGGTAACCCGTCTTGAGGTCAGCAACAACCAGCTGGTTAACAAGGGTGACTTGCTGTTTGTGATTGATGAATCCCGCTATCAGGCAAAAATTGCCGAAGCCGGCGCTTACCTGGCGCAAAAGCGCAGCGCCTGGGAATTGGCCCAGCATCAGTATCAGCGCCACGAAGGCTTGAGCGGCCGCCAGACTATTAGCGACGAGAATCTGGAAACCTACCGCATTCAAACCGAGTCTGCCAAAGCCAGTTACGAGTTGGCTCAGGCTCAGCTGGCAACGGCCCGTATTGACCTGCAACGCACCCGGGTAACGGCGCCTGAAACCGGCACCGTTAGCAATCTCAGCCTGAGCGAAGGCAACTACGTGAACCAGGGCCAGCCGGTGGTGTCTTTGGTGCAGAAAAGCTCGTTTTACGTGACCGGTTACTTTGAAGAAACCAAGCTTCAGAAAATCCACGTTGGCCAAAATGCCCGGGTAACACTGATGAGCGGCGGTGAAATGCAGGGCAAGGTCGCCAGTATTGCCCAAGGCATTGCCGACACCAGCGTTAGTAGCAACAGCCAGTTGTTGCCACAAGTGCAGCAGGCGGTGAACTGGGTACGCTTGGCCCAGCGCATACCGGTGGATATCACTCTGGACTCACTGCCGCCAGGCCTCAATCTTAGCGCCGGTATGACGGTTTCAATCTATCTCGACACCGATCAGTAATATGCAGCTACACCCCTGGCTTGCACAGTTTCTGATGCCCGACAAGCACGCGGTGATTTTCGCCATTAAAGGCCTTATCGCCATGGCCATGGCGCTGTTCACCTCCATGTATTTGGGGTTGGAGCGGCCTTACTGGGCCTTGGTCGCCGCTATTTTTCTACAGATCCGCCCGGAAAGCGGGATGGTAATCGAAAAAGCCCTGTGCCTGATTCTGGGATCACTGCTGGGGGGCGCCGTCGGCATCCTGATACTGGCGCTGCTGATACCTTACCCGCTGCTGGCACTGGCCAGTCTGGCTTTGTGGGTGAGCCTGAACTCCGCGGCCGCGGCCATGGTGCACAGCAAAAACTTTATCTATGCCTTTGCGATGGCCGGCATGACCGCTGCTCTGGTGGTGATTCTGGTGATGGCCAATGCCGAAGCCGCCAGTAGCAAGGCCGTGTTTGATATTGCCCAGGCTCGTATCAGTGAAATCACCGTGGGCGCGGTGTGCGCCATGTTGGTCAGCAAGCTGCTGTGGCCAATGATGGTGAAAGACCAAATGCGCGACGACGCCCGCACGGTGATTAACAGAACCCTGGAAAATCTGACCTTCGAGCTGGACCCGCAAAGCTCCCACGACCAGCGTCATCACAGCGCTGAGCAGATTCTGGAAACCCTGGTTGCGCTGGCAGACGACTCCAGCGCCGTGGTGTATGAAAGCCCGGAGGGTCCGGGGCGCAGTCGGGCTGCCAATCTGTTCAGCAACAAGGTGCTGTCGCTGGTAGCGCTGACCCAGATTCTGGGCCGTTTCCATCGTAATCACGATGACCTGCTGTCGCCAGCGTTTCGCCAGATGCTGGATACCATGCGCACCCATTTTCGTCTGGTTGTTGCGACCGGTAACTATGAGGAAGCTTACCGTCTGGCGCAGGCCTTGCGACGGCAGTTGCTGGAACAGCGGTCTGCGTTTATAGACGAGTCTGCGATCGTTACTCGCCTGGCAGGCACGGCCTTAGAGCTGGCATCAGATCTGGCCGTGGTGTTGCGGGCCTACAACGCTCTGGAAAATCCCGACAACACGCTGTTGAAGGCCCCCAAGCTGTCCACTCATCGGGACCCTCTGTTTGGCGCCATCAACGGTTTCCGTACTGGAATGGTGTTTCTTTTTGGTGCCACCGTCTGGGTGGCCACTGCCAGCCCATCGGCTATTTTAATGATGATTATACCGGTGGTTTTTTCGGTCACTTTTGCGCGCTTTTCTTTGGCCTTTCTGAAGGTTTTTCTCCGCCGCCTGCTATTGGGCGTGGTGGTCTCGGTACCGGTGGCGCTGGTGTTCGGACTGGCACTGCTATCACAAAGCAGCGGGGATTTTGAAATTCTGATACTGGTATTGGCCGGGCCTTATTATATGGGTCTAGTGGCGCTGGCCAACCGCGAAACCTTGCCTTACGGCCTGGGTTTTTGTATTCCCTTTGCGCTGATTATTCAGCCTGGCAACAATATGACATTTAACGCCGCAGACGCCGCCAACAATGCGCTCGGCCTGCTGGTAGGTATTGGTGCGCTCTATTGGATATTTCAGCTGATTGCGCCGCCCGATAGCCAATTGATGAAACGACGACTGTTGCACGCAACGGCACGAGATCTGGTGGATATAAACAACCATCCCACGCCGGAACGCTGGTACAACGGCCGCATGGGCGAGCGCCTGCTACGGCTGGCCAATTACGATCAGGAAAATAAACGCAGCGAGCGCTTTATGACCGACCTGGGTTTTACCGGCCTTAACCTGGGGCACACATCCATACGCCTGCGCAAACTGGTTCATAAACGGCGTGGACCGTTGGTAGATGCCGAATTGCGTAATTGGCAGCAGGTGCTGGCAGACACCTACTTAATGAGTTCTCGTGGCGAATTCAATCCCGGGTTCCGCGAAGCCAGCGACCGTTTGTTGCAGGCTGTACATTCGGTGGACTTGCCAGATCAACAAACGGTTATTATCGAGGGTATGTTCGAGCGCATTGCGCTCACATTTGAACGCACGGCGCACACTGTGGCGAGCCTGACCAAAACCTGACGGACGTGTTTATGGCGTAATCGCTGTTTTGATTTTTCCAAGGCTTAAAAACCTTGTGCCGATGACGTACTGCGCCTGGGGTCTGCACCCCCATAAAGCGTGCCATCTTCGCCAATCATGATGCTCTGAATAGCGCCCATAGCCGAGTCTGTGACCACCGTGTGGCCCTTGCTTTCCAACAGTTTCACTGTGTCGGCACTAATACCTTGCTCTACACGAATCTGATCTGGCAGCCATTGGTGATGAATACGCGGCACACTGACGGCGCTTTGTATGTTCATACCGTGGTCAATCACGTTCATGATTACCTGCAGAGTCGTGGTTATGATGCGCGAGCCGCCAGGGCTTCCGGTCACCAGAAAGTTGCGACCGTCTTTGCGCACCACAGTAGGCGACATGGAACTGAGCATGCGTTTGCCGGGTTCGATCTTATTAGCTGCGCCGCCGATCAAACCGTAAGCGTTGGGCACGCCTGGCTTGGCGCTGAAATCGTCCATTTCGTTATTCAATAAAAAACCGGCGCCGGCCACGGTAATGCCTGAACCGTAACTGAAGTTGATGGTGTAAGTATTTGATACCGCATTACCCCAACGGTCTACCACTGAAAAATGAGTGGTTTCAGGGCTTTCATAAGCCGCAGGCTGCCCCGGTTTTATCTCGCTGGCCGGGCGGGTTTTTTCCGCGTTGATTGTGCCGCGTAACTCTTCTGCATAGCCCTTGCTGATTAATCCCGCCACAGGCACATCCACAAAGTCGGTGTCGCCCAGATATTGCGTGCGGTCGGCGTAGGCCAGTTTCATGGCTTCGGCCATGTGGTGAATGGCGCTGGCGGAGTTGTGGCCGAATTCCGCGATGGGGAGCCCTTCCAGAATATTCAGAATCTGCACGATGTGAACGCCGCCGGAGGAGGGCGGCGACATGGAGTAAATGTCGTATCCGCGATAAGTGCCGTGTACCGGTGTGCGGACGGCAGGCTTGTAGCCGGCCAGATCAGCCTCGGTAATCAGGCCGTCGTGCCGGGCCATTTCTTCAGCAATCAGGCGCGCGGTTTCGCCTTTGTAAAAGCCGTCAGTGCCCTGATCGGCAATGCGCTGCAAGGTTGCTGCCAGTTCCGGCTGGCGAAAGCGTTCGCCGGGCTGCCAGGCTGAACCGTCTTCTTTATAAAAGGTTTTCAGGGTGGCCGGCCAGCGGGTCATGCGCTCGCGGGCCTGCTCCAGCCCTTCGCTGAAGCGCCGCGGCACAATAAAACCGTCACTGGCCAGCTTAATTGCCGGCGCCAAAGCCTGCTTCAGGCTGATGCTGCCGTGGCGTTCCAAGGCCAGAGCCAGTCCGGCCACCGTGCCGGGCACGCCTGCAGCTTTGTGGGTAAAGCGGCTGCGGTTTTGTACCACTTTGCCGTCGTCGTCCAGGAACAGATCTTCGGTGGCTGCTGCCGGCGCGGTTTCGCGGTAGTCAATGGCTTCCGGCGCGGCGCCATCACCCGGCGCTATCAGCATAAAACCACCGCCGCCAATATTGCCGGAACGGGGTTGGGTAACGGCCAGGGCGAAGCCGGCTGTGACCGCGGCATCCACCGCATTACCGCCGTCTTTTAATACCTGCAGCGCGACTTCGGTGGCCAGGGTGTGGCTGGTAGACACCATGCCCTGGGTAGCGGTTACCGGGTTAAAGCGTTCGCCCTCTAGAATGGCATCGGCGTGGGCGCCGTAACTGACAGCCAGACTGGTGCTAATAATTATTAACCGGGTACTAATAGCCATCAACTTGGTGCTAATAACAAAAGCACCCAGCACGGTGGCTTTTAATCGCCCTGAGTGGGTGTTTGAAGCTGTTTTTGAATCGGGTGCCTGTAGGTGGCTGTACATGCGTTAGCTCCTCGTTTCCAACGTTCAGATAAGCTATCATAGCCCGTCATTTTCATTGGTGCGTAATGTCGTTAGCTTGATTTTAGGTTGCGGCTTTCCCCAACGTATCCGCTTTCCCGCGTTTGAGTTAAGGAAAGGCTGTCATGGAGCATACCTACCGTCTTGTGATTTCCTGCCCGGACGGGGTGGGAATCGTCGCTAAGGTGAGTAATTTTTTGTCCACCTATAACGGTTGGATTACCGAAGCAAGCCACCATTCTGACACCCACAGTGGCTGGTTTTTTATGCGTCACGAAATCAAGGCCAACTCGATTCCTTTTGGTCTAGAGCAGTTTCGCGCAGCGTTTGAGCCCATCGCCCGCGAGTTCAGTATGAACTGGCGCATCACCGATTCGGCGCAGCCGAAAAAAGTGGTGCTGATGTGCAGCAAAGAATCTCACTGCGTAGCTGATCTGCTGCATCGCTGGCAAAGCAAAGAATTGAACGTCGAAATTGTAGCAGTGGTGTCCAACCACGACGATCTGCGCCGCATGGTGGAATGGCACGACATCCCTTACCACCACGTGCCGGTCAGCAAAGACAATCGCGAGGAAGCCTTTGCCCACATTGAAGACCTGTTCGAGCAGTACCAGGTCGACGTAGTGGTGCTGGCGCGCTACATGCAGGTTCTGCCGCCGGAACTGTGCGCCAAATACGCGGGCAAGGTGATCAATATTCACCACAGTTTTTTGCCTTCGTTCGCTGGCGCCCGCCCTTACCACCAGGCTTACAGCCGTGGCGTGAAGCTTATCGGGGCTACCTGTCACTACGTGACTCAGGATCTGGACGAAGGCCCGATCATAGAGCAGTCGGTGATTCGCATCACCCACCGCGATACCACCGACGACATGGTGCGCCTGGGCAAAGATGTGGAAAAAAGTGTGTTGGCTCGCGGGTTGCGCTCGCATATTGAAGACCGCGTGATCACTCACGAAAACAAGACCGTGGTGTTTGATTAACAGTCGCCCTCAAAGCCCCGGGAAGGGTGCCTGTGTGGTATACTGCTCGGCTTATTAAAGAACTCATTGACGGGGCCAGAATCGGGCCCTGATACGATTTTCAGTTAACGCAAAGGAACCTTTCTCGATGGGTGAGTTAGCCAAAGAGATCCTGCCGGTAAATATTGAAGACGAGTTGAAGCAGTCCTACCTGGATTACGCCATGAGCGTGATTGTGGGTCGGGCACTTCCGGATGTGCGCGACGGCCTGAAGCCGGTACATCGCCGCGTACTGTTCGCCATGTCGGTGTTGAACAACGACTGGAACAAAGCCTATAAAAAGTCCGCCCGTGTGGTGGGTGACGTAATTGGTAAATACCATCCGCACGGTGACTCTGCGGTTTACGACACCATCGTACGTATGGCTCAGCCGTTTTCGCTGCGCTACCCGCTGGTAGACGGCCAGGGTAACTTTGGTTCCATCGACGGCGACAACGCCGCGGCCATGCGTTACACCGAAATCCGCATGAAGAAGATTGCCCACTCCCTGCTGGCCGATCTGGACAAAGAAACCGTTGATTACGTGCCCAACTACGACGGGACAGAGCAGATTCCGGTGGTTATGCCTACCCGTGTGCCCAACCTGCTGGTCAACGGCTCGTCCGGTATTGCCGTGGGTATGGCCACCAATATTCCGCCCCACAACCTCACTGAGGTGGTGAAAGGCTGTTTGGCGCTGATTGATGATCCAGACTTAAGCATTGACCAATTGATGGAGTTTATTCCTGGTCCGGATTTCCCCACCGAGGGCATCATCAACGGT
This sequence comes from Marinobacter gelidimuriae, assembly GCF_000372805.1. GTDB lineage: Bacteria > Pseudomonadota > Gammaproteobacteria > Pseudomonadales > Oleiphilaceae > Marinobacter > Marinobacter gelidimuriae. Next base: position 113,465 of record NZ_KB889875.1, read on the forward strand.
CGTGCGGGCATTGTTGAGGCGTATCGCACCGGCCGTGGCCGCGTGTACATTCGCGCCCGCCACGAAGTAGAGCACGACGCCAAGACCAAGCGCGACGCGGTGATCATCACCGAACTGCCGTATCAGCTGAACAAATCGCGGTTGATCGAGAAAATCGCCGAGCTGGTGAAAGAGAAGCGCCTGGAAGGCATCACCGAGCTGCGTGACGAGTCCAACAAGGAAGGCATTCGCGTTGTTATCGAATTGCGCCGTGGTGAAAACCCGGACGTGATCATTAACAACCTGTTCAAACAGACCCAGCTTGAAACCGTGTTCGGTATCAACATGGTGGCGCTGATTGACGGCGAACCGCGCATTCTCAATCTGAAGGAAATGCTGGACGCTTTCATACGTCACCGTCGCGAAGTGGTTACCCGCCGGACGATTTTTGAGCTACGCAAAGCCCGCGAGCGTGGTCACATTCTTGAAGGTCTGGCGGTTGCGCTGGCCAACATTGACGAGATCATCGCGCTGATCAAAGCCTCACCTTCGGCCGCCGAAGCCAAGGAAAAGCTGATTGCCCAAGGCTGGGGATCCGAAGACGTGATGGCCATGCTGGACCGCGCTGGTGAAGATGCCTGCCGCCCGGACGATCTTCCGGAAATTTACGGTTTGCGCAATGGCAAATATCATCTGTCGCCAGAACAGGCCCAGGCGATTCTGGACCTGCGCCTGCACCGCCTGACCGGTCTGGAAACCGAAAAGCTGCAAAACGAATACCGCGAAATTTTGGAGCGTATTGCCGACTTGTTGGACATTCTGGGTAACCCGGAGCGCCTGATGCAGGTTATTCGCGACGAACTGCAAGCCATTGTGGAAGAGTTTGGCGACGAGCGCCGCACCGAAATTACCAGCTCCCGCCGCGATTTAACCGTGGCCGACCTGATTGATGAAGAAGAGCTGGTAGTGACCATCTCCCACAGCGGCTACGCCAAGACGCAAGCGGTGGAAGATTATCAGGCCCAGCGCCGTGGCGGCCGTGGTAAAGCGGCGACCTCGATGAAAGACGAAGATTTCGTCGAAAAACTGCTGGTGGCAAACTCCCACGATACGATTCTGTGCTTCTCTAACCGTGGCAAAGTCTACTGGTTGCGGGTATTTGAAATTCCGCGCGCCAGCCGTGTTTCACGCGGGCGCCCGATGGTGAACATTCTGCCGCTGGACGAGGGTGAACGTATCACCACCTTCCTGCCGGTTCGGGATTACCCGGAAGATCAGTTTGTGTTGATGGCAACGTCAGCCGGTGTGGTCAAAAAGACTCCGCTGCCGAACTTCTCCCGCCCACGCAGCAGCGGTCTGATTGCGCTGTCGCTGGACGAAGGCGATACCCTGATTGGCGCGGCGATCACCGACGGCAGCGCTGAAATCATGCTGTTCTCCACCGCGGGTAAAGCCGTACGCTTTAAAGAAGACGCGGTGCGTCCGATGAGCCGCACCGCAAGGGGTGTGCGCGGTATCCGTATGGCCGGGGGCCATCACGTGGTGTCGTTGATCATTCCACAGGATAACGCCGTATTACTGATGGCCAGTGAACACGGCTACGGTAAACGCACCAACCTGGACGAATTCCCCACTTACGGTCGCGGCAGCCAGGGTGTTATCGCCATGCAGTGCTCTGACCGTAACGGCAACCTGGTCACCGCACTGCAATTGTTCGACGGCGACGAAATGATGCTGATCTCGGACAAGGGCACGCTGGTTCGTACCCGCACCGATGAAGTATCTGTGCTCAGCCGCAACACCCAGGGTGTGCGCCTGATCAAGCTCAGCCAGGAAGACGAGCGCCTGGTGGGTGTAGAGCGTATTGCGGAAACCGACGCCGAAGACATCGCCGGCGAAGATGTCAGCGACGAAAGCACCGAGGTTGAAGGTGTTACAGGTGAAGGCAACGATGTGCAAGCAGGCAGCGAACCGCTTGACGGCAACAGCACCGATGCAGACGATAATGGCGACGCAGATGCCGGCGACGAATAAGTCGCCGCAGCCGGCACACTGAATCAGCAAGACGCAAGAGACCAGAGCAACATGAGCAGGGCGTATAATTTTTGTGCAGGCCCGGCAACTTTGCCGGAACAGGTGCTGCGACAGGCACGGGACGAAATGCTCGGCTGGCGCGGTACCGGTATGTCGGTGATGGAAATGAGCCATCGCAGCGACGAGTTTGTTGAAATCGCCGAAACTGCCGAACAGGATGTGCGTGATTTAGCTGGAGTATCAGACGATTACGCCGTTCTGTTCATGCAGGGCGGTGCCTCCAGCCAATTTGCGACTGTGCCCCTGAATCTGCTGGGTAACTCAGCCTCAGCTGATTACGTAAACACCGGTATTTGGTCTGAAAAAGCCATCGCTGAAGCCCGCCGTTACGGCGACGTGAACGTGGTGGCCAGCTCTGCCGAGTGCGGTTTTACAACCGTGCCTGATCAGGCCGGCTGGAAAACCCGTGCCGATGCCGCTTACCTGCATTACACCCCCAATGAAACCATCGGTGGCCTGGAGTTTGATTTTGTTCCTGACAGCGGCAATGTGCCGCTGGTGGCGGACATGTCATCCACCATGTTGTCACGCCCCGTAGACGTGTCGAAATTCGGTCTGATTTACGCCGGCGCGCAGAAAAACATCGGTCCTTCCGGCCTTGTGGTTGTCATCATTCGCAAAGATTTGCTGGGTAAAGCCCACGCGAAAACTCCGACCATGATGAACTATCAGGTGATGGCCGATAACGCCTCCATGTTCAACACGCCGGCCACCTATTCCTGGTACCTGGCGGGTCTGGTTTTCAAGTGGCTGAAAGATCAGGGCGGCGTCAGTGCTATAGGCGAGCTCAATGCCCGCAAGGCGAAAAAGCTGTACCACTTTATTGATACCAACCCGTTCTACGCCAATCCGATCGACCCGCGCTTCCGTTCCTGGATGAACGTGCCCTTCATCCTTGCAGATGAAGCGCTAAACAGTGCTTTTCTAAAAGGTGCTGATGAGCGTCAGCTGCTGAACCTGAAAGGTCACCGATCAGTAGGCGGCATGCGAGCCAGCATCTACAACGCCATGCCGGAAGCCGGCGTAGACGCACTGATCGCCTATATGGCGGAATTTGCCAGGGAGCGCGGTTAACCATGAGCGATGAGCAAGCTCGATTGGCGGAACTGCGCGACGAAATAGACAGTATTGATCAGCAGATCATGAAGCTGATCAGTGCCCGTGCCCGCTGCGCCCAAGAAGTGGCCCATGTAAAAATGGCCGCCAATCCGGGGCAAGACGTGGTGTATTACCGCCCGGAGCGGGAAGCTCAGGTACTGCGCCGTATTATGGATCAGAACCCGGGGCCGTTGCCCGGCGAGGAAATGGCGCGCTTGTTCCGCGAAATTATGTCGGTATGCCTGGCCCTTGAAAAACCTTTGCACATTGCCTTTTTGGGGCCATTGGGTACCTTTACCCAAGCCGCTGCGCTTAAGCACTTTGGCCATTCGGTGGTAAGCGTGCCCATGCCTGCCATTGATGCGGTGTTCCGCGAAGTGGAATCCGGGGCTGCGCACTACGGCGTGGTGCCGGTTGAGAATTCAACCGAAGGCATGATCAACCACACTCTGGATATGTTCATGTCTTCGCCATTGAAAATCTGCGGCGAAGTGCAACTGCGCATCCACCACCACCTGATGGTGGCGCTGCAGCACGACGGCCTGGAAATTACCCGAATTTACTCGCACCAGCAGTCCTTTGCCCAATGCCGCCAGTGGCTGGATACCCACCGCTACGGTATCGAGCGCATCACCGTTTCCAGCAACGCCGAGGCGGCGCGTCGTGCCGCAGCAGAGCCTGGCGCGGCCGCCATTGCCGGCGATATGGCGGCAGAGCTTTACGGTTTGGTCAAGCTGGCCAACAGCATTGAAGACCGGCCCGACAACACCACCCGTTTTCTGATTATTGGCCGCGAAGCGGTTACCCCCAGCGGTCACGACAAATCGTCGGTGCTGGTGTCTATGCGCAACAAGCCCGGCGCTTTGTATCAGCTGTTAGAGCCGTTTCACAATCACGGTATCAGCCTGACTCGCATTGAAACCCGGCCCTCGCAAACGGGGACCTGGGCTTATGTGTTCTACATCGACTTTGAAGGCCATATGGACGACGAGCCCGCCCGCAAAGTATTGGCCGAAGTGGATGTAGAAGCGGTAGAACTCAAGCGTTTGGGGTCTTACCCCATTGGTGTGCTTTAACCCGCTTTAAGGATAAATCATGGCGATTGATTACCAGAGTCTTGCAGTATCCGGTGTTCAGGCGTTATCGCCGTATCAACCCGGTAAACCGATTGCAGAGTTGGCGCGCGAGCTGGGCCTGAATCCGGCCGACATCATCAAGCTGGCCAGCAACGAAAATCCACTGGGCCCCAGCCCGAAAGCTGTGCAGGCCGCGCAAAAAGCGATGGGCGAGTTGTGCTTGTATCCAGACGGTAACGGCTTTGATTTGAAGCAGGCCCTGGCTAAGCGTTTTGCTGTCGAGACGTCACAACTGACATTGGGCAATGGTTCTAACGACCTGCTGGAAGTAATCGCCCGTTGTTTCGCCAGTGCGGATGACGAAGTGATTTATTCCCAGTACGCCTTTGCCGTTTACCCGATTGTGACCCAGGCGATTGGCGCTCGGGGCGTGTGCGTTCCAGCGCAAGACTGGGGGCATGATCTGGATGCCATGGCAGCGGCCATTACCGATCGCACAAAACTGATTTTTGTCGCCAACCCCAACAACCCCACAGGCACGGTGCACGGCGCCAAAGCCCTGAAAGCGTTTATGGACAAAGTGCCTGCGCGGGTGCTGGTGGTGCTAGACGAAGCCTACTGCGAATACATGCAGGGCGAAGATGCCGCCGACGGCCTGGTGCTGTTGCCCGACTACCCCAACCTGATTGTCTGCCGCACTTTTTCCAAAGCCTGGGGCCTTGCGGCGCTGCGCATTGGCTATAGCATCAGCTCGGCGGCCATTGCCAACATTCTTAACCGGGTGCGTCAGCCGTTCAACGTGGGCAGTGTGTCTTTGGCCGCGGCTACGGCGGTGTTGAGCGACGAAGCTTATCTTAACGAAGCACGCAGGGTGAACAGTGAGGGCCTGGCTCAGCTTGGCGCTGCGTTTGACGCCATGGGGTTGTCGTACATTCCATCTACCGCCAACTTTATTGCGGTAGACGTGGGTGAGCAGGCACTGGGTGTTTATCAGGCGCTTTTGGCTCACGGCGTGATTGTGCGCCCCGTCGCCGGTTACGGCATGCCACGACATTTGCGGGTGTCGGTGGGCCTTGCGAAAGAAAACGCGCGCTTTATCGAAGCACTATCCCTGGCGCTGGTAGCGTCCGGGCAGGGCGCTTGACATGCCTGTAGCTCAGCCTCTGTTTCAGCGCGTTGCGGTGATTGGCCTGGGGCTGATCGGCGGCTCTTTGGCTGCGGCCCTGCGCAAAAACAAGCTGGCAAAAGAAGTGGTGGGTTTTGACACCCGCGCCGACGAGCTGGCCCTGGGCGTGGCGCTGGGTGTGATCGACAGCGCCGCAGAGTCTGCTGCGCAGGCGGTCAGCGGAGCTGATCTGGTGGTGTTGGCAGTGCCAGTAAAAGCCACTCAGTCGGTGTTGCGGGAAATACAATCGGCGCTGAACGGCGATGTCATTATTACCGATGTGGGCAGTACGAAAAGCGGATTTGTAAACGATGTGCGCGCGGCTTTGGGACACTTGCCGGCAACGGTGATACCCGGCCACCCCATTGCCGGCTCGGAGAAAAGCGGCATTCGGGCGGCGAATCCGCAGCTGTTCGCCAAACACAAAGTCATTTTGACGCCTGCGGATGATGCTTGCCCGCAAGCCTTGGGCAAAGTAACCGCCATGTGGCGTGCCTGCAATGCTAACGTGCTGACCATGGCTGCGGAGCATCATGACGAGGTGCTGGCAGCCACCAGCCATCTGCCTCATCTTATCGCGTTTTCCCTGGTGGACACCCTCGCCGGCGACGACCAGAATATGGATATATTCCGTTATGCGGCCGGCGGATTTCGTGATTTTACCCGCATTGCTGCCAGCGATCCGGTTATGTGGCGTGATATTTTTTTGTCAAATCGCGACGCTGTGCTGCTTACGATTGACCGGTTTACCCAAGATCTCGACCAACTGCGTTCGGCCATTGCCGACCAGGATGGAGACACTTTGCTGCGGGTTTTTACTCGTGCCAGAGCTGCTCGCGAACACTTTTCAAAAATGCTCTCAGGACAGGCCTACGTGACTAACAATACAGAACATCAGGTGACCTTCCGGGCCCAGCCCGCCGGCCCAATTGTGGGAGATATTCGGGTGCCGGGCGACAAATCCATGTCGCACCGCTCCATTATGTTGGGTGCCCTGGCCGAGGGCATTACCGAAGTGAACGGCTTTCTGGAAGGCGAAGACAGCCTGGCCACGGTGCAGGCGTTCCGCGATATGGGTGTGACCATTGAAGGCCCCGACAATGGCTTCGTGCGCATTCGCGGTGTTGGCATGAACGGCTTGCAGGCGCCGCGCGGGCCCATTTATCTAGGCAACTCCGGCACAGGGATGCGGCTGTTTTCCGGTTTGCTGGCGGCTCAGGCGTTTGACTCCGAACTGGTGGGTGACGCCAGCCTTACCAAGCGGCCGATGGGCCGGGTGGCCGACCCGCTGCGCGCCATGGGTGCGGTGATTGATACGGCCGAAGGCGGGCGGCCACCGCTGAAAATTCGCGGCAGCCAGCCACTGGCCGGAATTCACTACGACATGCCGGTGGCCAGTGCCCAGGTAAAATCTTGCCTGTTACTGGCCGGATTATACGCCGATGGCGTCACGTCAGTCACCGAGCCTGCGCCTACGCGTGACCATACCGAGCGCATGCTGGAGGGTTTTGGTTACTATGTGTATCGCGCTGACGCGACCTCCAGCGTCAGCGGCGGCGGCAAGCTGGTTGCTTGCAATATTGATGTGCCGGCCGACATTTCGTCCGCGGCGTTTTTTCTGGTAGCCGGCAGTATCGCGCCAGGCTCTGACCTGACATTGCGCCACGTCGGAATGAACCCCACTCGTGTCGGGGTGATTAATATACTGCGGCTAATGGGTGCAAACATTGACGTTAGTAACGAGTGCGCGATTGGCGGCGAGCCGGTGGCGGATGTTCGCGTGCGTTACGCCCCACTCAAAGGCATCGACATTCCTGAAAGGGAAGTGCCGCTGGCCATCGACGAGTTTCCGGTGCTGTTTATCGCTGCTACCTTCGCCGAAGGTCGCACCACGCTGCGTGGCGCGGAAGAACTGCGGATTAAAGAAAGTGACCGTATTCAGGTAATGGCGGACGGTTTGGCAGCGGTAGGCGTTAAAACCACGGTCACCCCCGACGGCATCATCATCGACGGAGGCCAGGCCATGGCCGGCGGTATTGTTAACAGCCACGGCGACCATCGCATTGCCATGTCGTTTGCGGTGGCCTCACTGCGTGCAAAGGGCGAGATTGTCATCAACGACTGCGCCAACGTCGCAACGTCGTTCCCCGGTTTTGTCGAACTGGCGCAGCAGGTGGGTATGAATATCCAAAGCCAGGGAGATGTCTGATGGGTGTGCAGCCGGCAGCGGTTATTACTGTGGATGGCCCGGGTGGTTCCGGTAAGGGTACCATTACCCAAATGCTGGCGCGCAAGCTGGGCTGGCATCTGTTGGACAGTGGCGCTCTTTATCGTTTGACCGCATTGGCGGCCGAGCGCCAGGGCGTGGCGCTAGACAACGAGCCCGCTCTGGTAGCGGTGGCGGCCAGTCTGGATGTCACCTTTGAGCCCGCGGCCCCTGGTGAACCCGCAAAAGTACTGCTGGCCGGTGAAGATGTAAACGCTGCGATTCGCACCGAACAGTGTGGCAACAACGCGTCTAAAGTGGCTGTGAAGCAGTCGGTTCGAGATGCTCTGTTGCAGCGCCAGCGCGATTTCCGTAAGGCGCCAGGCCTTGTAGCCGACGGTCGTGATATGGGCACAGTGGTGTTCCCGGACTCACCGGTAAAAATCTTTTTGACGGCCAGCGCTGAAGAGCGGGCGCAACGCCGTTTCAGCCAGTTGCTGCAAGCCGGCGTCGATGTTAGTATTGCCAACGTTTTAGAAGAGATTCGGGTACGTGATGAACGGGATATGAATCGTTCGGCTGCCCCGCTTAAGCCCGCGGATGATGCGCAAGTCATTGATTCCACAGGTTTAAGCATAGAAGAGGTGTTAGGCAGGTGTATGGCAGCAGCAGGCCAGGCCTGACGGCACCTTTTTGCCATTGGAACTCCGGGAACAGCACAATCTGCCAGCCCCAGGCTGATTCCGGACTTAATTAACAGACCGTGTTGCTGGTGGCACGAGATACTTGCGTTGAACATATAGGACTCATAATGAGCGAGAGCTTTGCGGATCTTTTTGAAGAAAGCCTAAAAGAAATTGATATGCAGCCAGGTTCCATCGTCCAGGGAACCGTTGTTGATATCGATAGCGACTGGGTCACCGTTAACGCCGGACTGAAGTCCGAAGGCGTTATCCCCGCCTCCCAGTTCCTGAATGAAAAAGGCGAGTTGGAAGTAGCCATCGGCGACGTTGTAGACGTAGCCCTGGAAGCAGTTGAAGATGGTTTCGGCGAAACCCGCCTATCCCGCGAAAAGGCCAAGCGTGCAGAAGCCTGGACAGTGCTTGAAAAGTCCTTCGCAGCGGAAGAAGTGGTTAAAGGTATTATTAACGGCAAGGTTAAGGGTGGTTTCACCGTTGATCTGGCTGGTATTCGTGCGTTCCTGCCGGGCTCCCTGGTAGACGTTCGTCCGGTTCGCGATACCGCGCACCTGGAAAATAAAGAACTTGAATTCAAGGTTATCAAGCTCGACCAGAAGCGTAACAACGTGGTTGTTTCACGTCGTGCCGTTCTGGAAGCTGAAAACAGCGCCGAGCGCGAAGCTCTGCTGGAAACCCTGACCGAAGGTCTGACAATTAAGGGTATCGTCAAGAACCTGACCGACTACGGCGCGTTCGTAGATCTGGGCGGTGTTGACGGCCTGCTGCACATCACCGATATGGCCTGGAAGCGCATCAAGCATCCGAGCGAAATCGTGAACGTTGGCGACGAAATCAACGTCAAGGTTCTGAAATTTGACCGTGAGCGCAACCGCGTATCACTGGGTCTGAAGCAACTGGGTGAAGATCCCTGGGTTGAAATCAAGGCTCGCTACCCAGAAGGTAGCAAGGTCACAGCACGCGTTACCAACCTGACCGATTACGGCTGCTTTGCTGAGCTGGAAGAAGGCGTTGAAGGTCTGGTTCACGTGTCTGAAATGGATTGGACCAACAAGAACATCCATCCTTCGAAAGTTGTCCAGGTTGGCGATGAAGTGGGTGTGATGATTCTGGATATCGATGAAGAGCGTCGTCGTATTTCCCTGGGTATCAAGCAGTGTGTATCCAACCCATGGGAAGACTTCTCTGGCAACTTCAACAAGGGCGACCGCATCTCCGGTAAGATCAAGTCAATCACTGACTTCGGTATCTTCATTGGATTGGACGGTGGCATCGACGGTCTGGTTCACTTGTCTGATATCAGCTGGAACGAGACTGGCGAAGAAGCCGTACGTGAATACAAGAAGGGCGACGAAGTTGACACCGTTATCCTGTCTGTAGATCCCGAGCGTGAGCGTATCTCTCTGGGTATCAAGCAGCTGGAAAGCGATCCGTTTGCAGAGTTCGTTCAGTTGAATGACAAAGGCTCTATCGTTAAAGGTGTTGTCTCTGCCGTCGACGCCAAGGCAGCTACTATTACCCTGAGCGATGAAGTTGAAGCCATTCTGAAAGCTTCTGAAATCAGCCGTGACCGTGTTGAAGATGCACGCAACGCGCTGAAGGAAGGCGAAGAAGTTGAAGCTAAGATCATCAGCATTGATCGCAAAAACCGCATTATCAACCTGTCCGTCAAGTCGAAAGACGTTGAAGACGACAAGCAGGCTATTGAGACTGTGCGTACCAAGACTGCAGAAAGCTCCTCCGGTGCGACCACCATTGGTGATCTCATCAAGGAACAGATGCAGCAGCAGAACGCCAACAAAGATTAATTTCTGAGTTGTGTCAAAAAAACGGGCTCTAAGAGCCCGTTTTTTTTGTGTTTTTTTTCGGTGTGGCTAAACTACAGGCATGGTAAAGTAGTTTCATTCACCGAATAATAACGCAAGAGGGAAATACCTCATGACAAAGTCGGAACTGGTTGAGTTAATCGCTTCAAAGCAGACGCAGTTGTCGGTAAAAGATGTGGAACTGGCGGTAAAAACCATCATCGAGCACATGTCCCGATCCTTGGCAGATGGCCAGCGCATCGAAATCCGCGGTTTTGGTAGTTTTTCCCTCCACCATCGTGCCGCGCGGGTAGGGCGTAACCCGAAATCCGGTGAAGCCGTGCAATTACCGGCAAAATTTGTGCCCCACTTCAAACCCGGCAAAGAACTGCGCGAACAGGTTAACGAGAGCCTGAAACAGGGTTTCTGATGTTGTGTTGGTGCCGTTTCTCAATCGGGCCTGAGTGGCCTTCAGGAGTTCTATTGTTATGGCGGGATTACAGAAAATCCTGATCGTTCTGTTGGTATTAGTGCTGGTTCTGTTGGCACTGGTGTTCTCGTTGAATAATCAGATGGCCGTTCCGCTGAACTTTCTGGTTTTTGAAACCCGCCCCCATGGCGTAGCGTTGTGGATAATCCTGGCCTTTGTGATTGGCGCTTTGGTGGGCGTTCTGATGGCCACACTGGCTACGGTAAAGGCCAAGGTGTCGCGGCGATCCCTGCAGAAAAAGCTTGAACGTATTGAACAAACACTGGGGAAAGAGCGGGCTCAGAACGATCGGACGGTTTAATGGACATGATGTTTCAGTGGCTGCTGGTTAGCACAGCAGTCGCGGTTGGTTGGGCTGTTGGCCGCTTCGGGGGTTCGCGCAGCCACAATGAGGTAATAGCCGATGAAGAATCGGTGCGTGATCGTTTGCAATTTCTGTTCACCAACTACTCCGACCAGGCCGTTGATAACTTTGTTCAGTCACTGGCGGTCAACCGCGACACGGTAAGCCTGCATTTATCCATTGGCAGCCATTTCCGTAACAAAGGCGAAACAGGCCGCGCTATTCTGATTCATCAGAATTTGCTTGACCGCCCTGAGCTTCCTGCCCGTTATTCTCCTCAAGTGACCCTCGAACTGGCTCTGGATTACCTCAATGCCGGTTTGCTCGACCGTGCAGAGGCGTTGTTGCAGCAGCTGATGGGCGATCGTGAATATGGCCGCAGTGCCGCAATCCAGCTGATTGATCTGTACGAACGCGAGCGTGAGTGGGATAAAGCTTCTCAGGTAGCCCAAACGCTCACCCGCGGCGACGCAGACCCGGCCATGTTTAAAATTCTGGCTTATCTGACCTGCGAAAAATCGGAGCAAGCACTGCGAAAAGATGACCGATGGGGCGCCCAGCGCCTGGCCAAAGAAGCGCTGAAATTCGACCGCTCTTGCGTGCGTGCCACTCTGATACTGATGAAATTGCTGACCCGGCAGGGTAGCTTCCGCGAAGCCGGCACCATGGCAATCAAAGTGTTCGAGCAGAACCCCGACTTCGGCCCGGAAGCCATCGACCAGCTGATGAAGCTGGAACGCGAACACGGCGATATTAGCAAGCTCGGTCGGAAGTTGCGCAAGCTTTATGAAAGCTACCCCAGCACCAGCTTGCTGCTGGCGCTGGTAGAGTCGGTAGAGCGCCGCTCCGGCCGCCTAGCAGCTATTGCTCTGCTTCGTGGCGAATTGGAGGTCCGCCCTGGCGTACGCGGCTTATTGCAGCTGGTTGAAATGGCCGGATACGAAAAGGGCATGACCACCGATGAAAGCCGTCTGGTCAGCCGTATCGGCGAATTGATACTGCACAACCGCCCTGTTTACCGCTGCGTAAACTGCGGTTTTGACGGCCAGCAACTGCACTGGCTGTGCCCGAGCTGCCGCCAATGGGAAACCGTTCGCCCGATTCAGGGCGTAGACGCAGAATAAACCAGCGATCCCCTATAGATCACATCCATTCATTTAACGTCAGGAACCCCAGCGTGCAAGGCACCCAAGCATCCCCCATCATCGTTGCCCTCGATTTCCCCTCTGATCAGCCCGCACTAGCCTTGGCCGATCAGCTGGATCCAGAAAAATGCCGCCTGAAAGTGGGCAAAGAGTTGTTCACCAGCAGTGGCCCGGCTTTAGTTCGCGAGCTCCAGCAGCGTGGCTTCGAGGTGTTTCTGGATTTGAAATTTCACGACATCCCCAACACCGCCGCCGGTGCTGTTGCTGCAGCGGCCGATTTGGGTGTATGGATGGTGAACGTGCACGCCTCCGGCGGCGAAAAAATGATGATCACCTGCCGCGAACGCCTGGAACGCTTCGGCGCCGGTAAGCCTCTGCTGATTGCGGTCACCGTGCTGACCAGCATGACCGAGCAAGATCTGATGGGCATCGGCATCAACGCCTCTGCCGAAGACCAGGTTTCACGCCTGGCCACCCTGACCAAAAACTGTGGCCTGGACGGCGTAGTCTGCTCAGCGCAAGAAGCCCCCAAGCTAAAAGCAGAGCAGGGCGCAGCTTTTCAGCTAATCACCCCCGGCATTCGCCCAGCTCGCGCCGATAAGGGCGACCAGCAACGCATCATGACCCCCGCAGCAGCCCTAAAAGCCGGCTCCGACTACCTGGTCATCGGCCGCCCCATCACCCAGGCTGCTGATCCTCTGGCTGCTTTGGAAGCGATCTATGCTGAGGTGGCTGGCTTGTAGTTCGCTGTTGTTTCTGGCTCTACCACGGCAAACACCAGAACGAAAAAGCCCGCTAATCCAAAGAATTAGCGGGCTTTTAAATAGTGGCTCCCCGAGCTGGGCTCGAACCAGCGACAAACGGATTAACAGTCCGTTGCTCTACCAACTGAGCTATCAGGGAACATCGTCGTAAGACGAAGCGCGTATACTAGTCATGCCGCCTCGCCTCGTCAACCCCCTCTGGGGAAATTATCCCAGAGCTTTCTTCAGCCGTTCAATCGCGTTCGTCAGAATTTTCTGACTGGTGGCAAAACTCAATCGCATGTGCCCTGGCATACCAAATGCCGAGCCAGGAACGAGCGCTACGCCTGCTTCTTTCAACAGCTTTTCCGCGAACTCCACATCGTTGCTCACGCTGCTATCAGCATCAATCGCGCCCTGAAAGCTCGGGAATACATAGAAAGTACCGTCGCCCTTCAGGCACTCAACGCCTGGCAAGGTGTTCAAGGCTTCCACCAGGTAATCGTGACGCTCATGGAATGCCGTCACCATGGTCTGCACGCAGTCCTGACTACCATCCAGTGCCGCTTGCGCAGCTGCCTGTGAGATAGACGCCGGGTTAGAAGTGCTTTGCGACTGAATCTTCTTCATCGCGCCAATAACCTTGGCCGGGCCTGCGGCATAACCGATGCGCCAGCCGGTCATGGCATAAGCTTTAGACACGCCGTTCAACACAAAGGTACGGTCGTACAATTCCGGGGTGGCGTTCAGAATGTTGCAAAAAGGCTTACTCGTCCACAGAATGGGTTCGTACATATCGTCAGTTGCAATCATCACCTGCGGGTACTTTTTCAGTACATCGCCCAAAGCTTGTAATTCATCGAGGGTGTACGCCATGCCGCTGGGGTTAGACGGGCTGTTGATCACGAACAGGCGGGTGCGATCGGTGATCGCGCCTTCCAGTTGCTGTGGGGTGATCTTGAAGCGGGTTTCCGCGGTGCTTTCCAGAATGACTGGCTTGCCTTCGGCTACCAGTACCATGTCCGGGTAAGATACCCAGTAAGGCGCAGGAATAATGGCTTCGTCGCCGGCGTTCAGAACGGCTAGGGCAAGGTTGAAAAAGCTTTGTTTGCCACCACTTGATACCAGTATCTGGTTGGCTTCGTAATTTAGGCTATTGTCGCGTTTGAATTTAGCAATAATCGCCTTCTTCAACGCTGGAGTACCGTCGACCGCGGTGTATTTTGTCTGGCCGTTATGAATGGCCTCAATCGCAGCCGCCTTGATGTGATCTGGCGTATCGAAGTCTGGCTCACCAGCGCCAAGGCCAATAATGTCCTGGCCTGCAGCACGAAGTTCTGCCGCTTTGTTAGTGACTGCTAGAGTGGGGGAAGGCTTGATTGACTGTACACGGCTGGAAAGTTGAAGGTCCAAACTTGGGCTCCTTAAAGTTGCATCTGAAAAGGGCTGCGATCGGCCGGAGTCAGCTGCGCTGGCTGAACCTCCTCCAGCCGTCGATCAGGGAGATATTAGCACGAAGCCGGCGCAACACTAAATTTCTCTGTACTATCTATGCACTGTATCTCGGTAAGATAGTGCCAATTTCCACGGCTTACAGAGCTATCGAGGATTTTCTCAGGTTATGGTCAACAGCTTTGAAAACGTTGAACAACCCAATGTGGGTGAGGGCGCTTTTCAGGTGCACTCACCCTACGTTCCGGCCGGTGATCAGCCTAAAGCCATAGAAGCCCTGGTGGACGGTATCGAATCCGGGCTGGCCCACCAGACCCTGCTGGGGGTGACCGGTTCCGGTAAAACCTTCACCATTGCTAATGTCATCCAGCAGATTCAGCGGCCCACCATCGTGATGGCTCACAACAAGACTCTGGCAGCCCAGCTATACGGCGAATTCCGCGAATTTTTCCCGAATAACGCGGTCGAGTATTTCGTGTCTTATTACGATTATTACCAGCCAGAAGCCTACGTGCCTTCATCCGACACGTTTATTGAAAAAGACGCCTCCATCAACGAACACATCGAGCAGATGCGGCTGTCGGCTACAAAAGCTCTGCTAGAACGCCCGGATGCAATCATTGTGGCGACGGTATCGGCCATTTACGGTCTGGGCGATCCGCAGTCGTATAAAAAGATGATGTTGCACCTGGATCGCGGTGATCAGATGGATCAACGCCTTATTTTGAAACGTTTGGCTGAATTGCAGTACACCCGTAACGATATCGAATTCCATCGGGCGAATTACCGTGTGCGCGGCGATGTGATCGACGTGTTTCCGGCAGAATCGGAAAAAGAAGCCATTCGCATCGAGCTGTTTGATGACCTGGTGGAAAATCTGAGCTTTTTCGATCCGCTGACCGGTGAGATGCTACGCCGTGTGCCACGAGTGACGGTGTATCCGAAGTCGCACTATGTAACGCCGCGGCAAAACGTGTTGGACGCCATCGAGCATATTCGGGTGGAGCTGGACCAGCGCCTGACGCAGTTGCGCGACAACAACCGCTTGGTGGAAGCCCAGCGCCTGGAAGAACGCACCCGTTATGACATGGAGATGATGCAGGAACTGGGTTACTGCAACGGTATCGAAAACTACTCCCGCTACCTGTCGGGCCGGCCCCCCGGTGAGCCGCCACCCACATTATTTGACTACCTGCCTGCGAACGCTTTACTGATGGTGGACGAATCCCACGCCAGTATTCCGCAGATCGGCGCCATGTATAAAGGCGATCGCTCGCGCAAGGAAACTCTGGTGGAATACGGTTTTCGCTTGCCGTCGGCGCTGGACAACCGCCCCATGCGCTTTGAAGAGTGGGAGCGCATTGCGCCTCAGATGATTTTTGTGTCGGCCACCCCCGGTAACTACGAAGCCGAGCACCAGGGCCAAGTTGTTGAACAAGTTGTTCGGCCGACTGGCCTGCTTGATCCAGAAATTGAAGTACGGCCAGCGTCAACACAGGTTGACGATCTGATATCACAAATTCACGCCAGGGTAGCGGTCAACGAGCGGGTGCTGGTGACCACACTCACTAAGCGTATGTCAGAAGATCTCACCGATTTTTTGATGGAGCACGATATCCGCGTGCGCTATCTGCACTCGGATATCGACACGGTCGAGCGTGTTGAGATAATCCGCGATTTACGCCGCGGCGAATTTGATGTGCTGGTGGGCATTAACCTGCTGCGTGAAGGACTGGATATGCCGGAGGTGTCGTTGGTGACCATTCTGGATGCGGATAAGGAAGGCTTCCTGCGTTCCGAGCGTTCGCTGATTCAGACCATTGGCCGCGCCGCTCGTAACATCAACGGCAAGGCGATTTTGTACGGCGACCGCATTACCGGCTCCATGCAGCGGGCGATTGATGAAACGGCGCGCCGGCGCGCTAAACAGGCTGAGCACAACGAAATACACGGCATTACGCCCCAGGGCATGACCAAAAAAATTGCGGACGTCATGGAGGGCGCCAGCGGTGGTGGCCGTAGCCGCAACAAATCGAAGCGCCCGGGTCAGCAGGCGGCAGAAGAAGCCGAACATTACCGCACTCTGGTGGGCAACAAGTCGCCGCAGGCAGTGCTCAAGGAAATGTCGCGACTGGAAGACGAAATGTACAAGGCCGCGGCCGATCTGAATTTCGAGACGGCGGCGCGATTGCGTGATGATATTTCCGAGTTAAAAGAAGCGTCGCTGCGTACCGGATAACCGGTGCAGCAGACTGATGCTTTCGTTAGCTGACGCTCTCGTTAAACGGCGCGTTTTGGCCCCACAATCACAGGTAAATTCGGTGGTCTGCGGGTAATAGGGTACCGGCGGGAATTGCGCGCCTGGCGTGTAAAACAGAATGCGGCGTTCAAAGCGGAGGGCGTTACCGTGATCTTCGTAATAATCGCGATAACTGCCAAACTGGCGATAGCCCAAACGTTTATAAAGCGCAATGGCGCCGGGGTTGTCTTCTCTTACCTCCAGGCGCATCACAATACGCCCTGCGTCCGCCGCCTCGGTCTCAGCCATTTGAACCAGCTTTTCACCGATACCTTTACCACGGGAGCCAGGGTTAACGGCAATGGAGTAAATGCGCGCCAGCCGAGTTGCCGCACTCATCAATACCAGGCAATAACCCAACAGGGTGTCGCCGTCGCTGGCCAGTAGTAACCGGTCCCGCGGCATTTCCAGAAAACGGCGAAAGCTGCGGCGAGAAATCCGGTCTTCACTGAAACAGTGATGCTCCAAGGCCAAAAGGGCGTCAAGATCGTCACTGACGGCCTGGCGAAGCACAATTGAAGACATAAATCGGTGGCCTGAACAGACGTACACAAGGGCATGCGCATACGCTTCCCGTATCGGCGTATTATGGGCTTGCGCCGCGCTGGCGCAAGCGCCTCCCGTGTCCGATTCTGGAAGTGGTGTTCAAACGCCGTAAAACCTGGCAAATCGAATCCATGAAGCCGGCTGCGCCGGTAGATTTGCAGGAACAGGAGCAAGACGTGCTTGCCAGCTCGCTGGATCGTTTCAGCGGTATGGTGTGGCGCAAGCCCCGTGCCCGCCGAAACTATCGTTTTGATCTGGCCATTCTGGTGAACCCAGATGAGGAGATGCCTCCCAGTGACAAAGAAGCCCTCAAACGATTCGAAAAAGCCGGTCGCAAGCTGGGCATTAACGTAGAGCAGATCACCCGTCGCGATTACATGCGCATTCCAGAGTACGACGGTCTGTTTATTCGCGAAACCACCGCTATTGACCATCACACCTACCGCTTTGCCCGCAAGGCAGAAGCCGAAGGGCTGGTCGTCATTGATGATCCGGTGTCGATTCTGCGTTGCACCAACAAGGTGTACTTGGCCGACCTGTTAAAAAACAACAAGGTGCCCACGCCAAAAACCCTGATTCTGTCGAAAGATCAGAAAGACGCGGTAGAGCAGGTCATCAATGAGTTGGGCTTCCCGGCGGTGATCAAAATACCCGACGGCGCCTTTTCCCGCGGCGTTAACAAGGCCGAAGATGAGAAATCTCTGCGCGAAGGCTTGAGGGAACTGTTCAAGCAGTCGGCGCTGAATGCAACCCGTCTGATCGGTAACGGCCTGTACGATGTAGACATCAAGCAGTCTGGTAACCGGGTAACCGGGTAGCGGTGATTGAGGTGAACGACAACCCCAGCATTGACGCCGGGGTGGAAGATCTGTTCCTGGGCGGTGAGCTGTACACCCTGATCATGCAGGAATTCCTGTCGCGGATGGAAGCCAACCGCCGCCACTAAATAGTGTTTACGGGCCGCCGCTCAGTCGGCAGTCTGCCACACCCTTAGGCTGCCAAACCAGGGGAACTCGCCTAGCTGTGTGCGTAGCCCTGCGCTATCGAAATCGCCCTCGCTGCCGTCCAGAAATAGCTCCAGATGCACCTTGTTCTTCAGGTAGTGCAGGCGCATCCGATTGCCAGTAGGCGCTTCAGGCATGATCTGATGTATGGCCTTCTGAATGATTTTGCGAGAGGGCATCAATGCCGACGTTGGGTGGTAGCTTTCATCGTCTTCTGCATCAATGTGGAAGTTGATGTCACGAATGTTGTCCAGCTCTTTGCGCATAGCGCCTACCACGCGCATACCCACTTGGTGCCCTTCCGATACGCTGACGTCCGGGCGTACCACTAAATGCACATCCAATAGGATATCGTCGCCCATGCGCCTGCTGCGCAGTTCGTGCACATCACGAACGCCGTCGATATCACTGGCAATGGCAAGCAATCGCTCGGTGTCTTTAACAGAAAGGCCTGTATCGACCAGTTCTTTCATAGAACTCCAGCCAAAGCTCCAGCCCACATGGATGATAATGCCCGCCACAACAACCGCTGCTAGGGTATCTAGCCACAAATAGCCCAGCATGGCGCCAATGGTAGACAGCACCACAATACCTGATGAGAAAGCATCAGTACGGCTATGCCAGGCGTTGGCAATGATCAGATCTGAACGTATCTCCTGGCCCACCTTACGGGTGTAGCGAAAAATCCATTCTTTGCCCACCACCGACAACAGCGCCACAACCAGCACCGGCCAGCCCGGCGTGAAGGTTAGGTCGTCTGTGAATAGCCGTTGCACGTTTTCCCAGGCCAGGGCGGCGCCAACGGCAATTAGCAGGCTGCCCATTAACAAAGTGCCAAACGTTTCAATGCGTTGATGGCCATAGGGGTGGTCTTCATCCGGTGCCTGCCGCGATATCCGCATCACACCCAGTACCATCAAGTCAGAGGCCACGTCCGTGAACGAGTGAATGCCATCCACCACCAGCGCGTGAGAATGGAACAGGGTGCCTACCACCATCTTGAACAGCCCCAAGATAGCGTCCAGCACCATGCCAATTACGGTAACCCGGCTGGCGGCCTGTTTTTCCTTGTCCAGATTGGCGTATTTGTCAGCGGGTGCCGGTGTCGTGTGTTCCATAGTGAATGCTCCAAAGCGCGTTTAACAATGCAAATCAAGCCTTGCCGGTTAGCCGGAATAAGCCAGCGGAGGGTGGCGAGGTATTTCAGATGTTGCCAAAGTGTAGTCTTATTACTGCGTATATAGATCAAGAACAGTGTGCTTTCTGCTGATTTTATGCACAAGAGTGTAAGCCGGTTGGCAGCCAACATGGTTTGTTATTTTAAAAAAGTGTCGATTGCGAAGTATATAGGTTTCTGAAAATAAAGGAAATTTTAACTGATCAAAAAGTGATCAATTAGTAGCCGAGCGCTGCTTGCAAGGCGTGGAACGCGTTAAACCGGCATTTTCAACAGAGTTATCCACAGATTCCGTGGACAAGCCTGAGTGGAGCCAACCAGACAATGAGTTACGACGAAATTCGAACCGCACCCTAACCGCGCAGGATGCTGTGGAAAACTTCCGGTATACTCCTCACACGAATTTTTAGCGTGTGTCTTGGCGCGTGTGTTTGAGATTATTTTTGAGCGTATCTTTGAGGGTGTTTTGATGTACGGGATGATTCGCAACCTGCTGTTCAAATTGCCGCCAGAGCGGGCGCACAATCTTAGCTTGAAAGGGCTGGATATGGCCCATCGGTTGGGCGTGCTGAAGTCTTTGGCGCCGGCTGTTCCTGCACACCCGGTAACGGTGATGGGTCTGGAGTTTCCCAACCCGGTGGGATTGGCGGCGGGGCTGGATAAAAATGCCGATCATATGGACGCTTTGGGCGATCTCGGCTTTGGTTTTATTGAAGTGGGCACGGTCACGCCCTTGGCTCAGCCCGGCAACCCCGAGCCCCGACTGTTTCGCTTGCCCGAACACCAGGCCATTATTAACCGCATGGGTTTTAATAACCAAGGCTTGGGGCGTTTACTGGCCCAAGTAGACCGCCGAAAATTTCGCGGGGTGCTGGGTATCAACGTGGGTAAGAATAAAAACACCCCGGACCAAGACTCGGCGCTGGATTACCGCAAGTGCATCACCGCCGTGTATAACCGCGCCGACTATATTGCGGTCAACGTTTCATCGCCCAATACACCAGGCCTGCGGGACCTGCAATTTGGTGATTCGCTGAAGCAGTTGTTGGCCGCTGTAAAAGATGAACAACTCAGCTGCCAAAAAGAGCATGGCCGTTATGTGCCCATCGCGGTGAAAATTGCGCCGGATATGGACGACGCCGGCATCCGGTTTGTTGCAACGGCGCTGGTGGAAAGCGGACTGGATGGGGTGATTGCGACGAACACAACTATTAGTCGCGAAGCCGTGGCCGGCCACAACCACTGTAACGAAGCCGGTGGCCTAAGCGGTGCGCCGGTACGCGAACCCTCATTACGCGTTATTCGCGGACTGCACGCCGAGTTGGGTGAACGGCTGCCGATTATCGGTGTGGGCGGAATTACTGATGGCGCCAGCGCGGCGGAGAAAATTCAGGCGGGTGCCAAATTGGTGCAAATCTATACCGGTTTTATATACAGCGGTCCTGGGCTGATTGGCGAAGCGGCAGCGGCGATTAAAGCGCTGGGTTGAGGGAATGCCCAAATGTTACCCATAAAAGAAGGGCCCGCTAAGCGAGCCCTTTTTGGGGAACTACAGTCCCCTGCGGTTTACCGCGATTTTACGGGGCGGGTGGCCCCGTTTGGTTTTATCGACTACTCATCCAGTTTTCAGATTGCTCCGATTAGTGGGTTGCGTACAAACACCGAACTTAATTATGTAATGTCGTTAATGATAAACTTAACCACTACGTCCATCACGCAGTGGTGACGGTGGCTAATCGATGGATGCCAGAGACACCGGTCAAACCATCCCATTGATCTGTGCGGCCTTCTCGCCACCCATTTAGCCATTCTTGACGAACTTCAGCTTGTTCAATGGGACAGCTGTCTTTCGATTTACCGGACACTCCTGCGAGATAACCCCGCTTGAATGCTCGAGCGACCATGTCTCTTTTCTGTCTTTTCATGCCGTTCCTCACTGATGGATTAACAGAAACAAGCGTGTACACATTCTGCAGAGGTATCGACAAACGGAGTGGCGAAATGGTTTTCGCTACAACCCACTATTGCCAGCTCACACCAGAGCAGTCAGGATCCTGTTACTGGGGGCAATTGCCCCGAAACGACGCGTCAAGTACAAGGTATGCCGAACTGACTGTTAAAGTACAACACTATTTCGATCTAAGAAGTTTATTTTTTAGACGCTATACGCATAAAAATTAACCCTAAAGTGGTTAATAAGCCCAATTCCAGAAACTTAGCCGTCCCGATAAAACCAGGAGTTCAACTTGTCCCTACCTCTCTTTTTTGTAACCTGCCCAAAAGGCGTTGAATATTTGCTGGCGGACGAGCTGGACGGCTTCGGTCTAAGCCTGGTTCGCCACGCGCCCGCTGGTGTGTGGGTGGAGGGCACGTTGGAAGGGGGATACCGCGCTTGCATGTGGTCACGCCTGGCGAACCGGGTCATCCTGCACGTGGCGGAAGTCGCCGCAACCAGCGATGACGAGTTGTATGACGGCGTGGTGCATTTGGACTGGCAGCAGCACATTGCGGTTAGCGGCAGCTTCAAAGTGAATTTTATTGGCGAGAACGAAGCTATTCGCAATACCCAGTATGGCGCACAACGGGTGAAAGACGGCATTGTCGATCGCTTTACGGCCAACGGAGGTAAGCGCCCGGCGGTAGAGGCCAAAACGCCCGATGTGATTGTGTCGGCGCGCTTGCACCGCGGCCAATTGACCCTCGGCATTGATTTGAGTGGGCACAGCCTGCATCAGCGAGGCTATCGCGCCGAGCAGGGCCAGGCGCCGCTTAAGGAAAATCTGGCAGCTGCGCTGCTGATTCGGTCTGGCTGGCCCGAAACGGTCGCCGCCGGCGGTGATTTTATTGACCCGATGTGCGGCTCCGGCACGCTGTTGATTGAAGCTGCGCTGATGGCTCTGGACATTGCGCCGGGCCGACGCCAGGACGGTTTTGGTTTCGAAAAATGGCTGGGCCACGATGCTGAACTGTGGATGTCGCTACGCCAGGAAGTGGAACGCCGCGCCCACGCTGGCAAACAAGGTCGCATACCGCGTATCGCCGGTTTTGATGAAGACCGCCGGGTATTGACCACGGCACGTAACAACCTTCAGAGGGCAGGGCTGGACAGCATTATTGAGCTCACAGAAATACCGCTGCAAGAGCTTGAACTCAACGGTGACTGGGCCGAACAGGGCTTGGTAGTGACCAACCCCCCTTACGGTGAGCGCCTGAGTGAGCGCAAGTCACTGGCAGAAATCTATCAGGCCTTAGGCGCGGCGGTAAAAAGGGTAACACCAAACTGGCGCCTGGGAGTGTTTACCGGGGCGCCGGAATTCGGTAAATCCATTGGCTTGCGCAGTTTTAAACAGTACAAGCTTTTCAACGGCAAACTGCCGGCACAGCTGCTGCTGTTTACCATCGACGAAGCCAGTGCGCGCATTCCGAAAGATCCGGCGGCCGCCGGTGAAATTCTACCGCGCATTGCCAACGAAGAACGCGCCGCCATGCTGGCGAACCGCTTGAAAAAGAACGTCAAAAGCATTGGTCAGTGGGCACGCAAACAGAACATCAGCTGCTACCGCCTGTACGATGCCGACATGCCGGAATACGCATTGGCGATTGATATCTACGGTGACTGGGTGCACGTGCAGGAATACATGGCGCCCAAGACCATCGATGAGCGTGCTGCTCGTGAGCGTCTGTCAGAAGCCCTGGCGGTGATCCCCGAAGCGCTGGGCATTCCGCGTGACCGCTTGGTGTGCAAACAGCGCCTGCGTCAAACCGGCACCAGTCAGTATGAAAAGCAGGCGGCCAGCGGCGAGTTTTTCGAGGTACAGGAACACGGCTGTACGCTAAAAGTGAATTTGAAAGACTACCTGGATACCGGTTTGTTTCTAGACCACCGCCCGCTGCGCCAGTGGATTCAGCAGAATGCCCGCGGTAAGCGCTTTCTGAATCTTTTCTGTTACACAGGCGCGGCCACGGTGCACGCGATTGCCGGCGGTGCCAGCCGCTCTTTGAGCCTGGATATGTCGCACACCTACGTCAGCTGGGCCAAAGATAACCTGGAATTGAACCACGCTGATCCGCGCAAGCATCAGGTGGACGCCGTAGATTGTCTGGCGTGGCTGGCAAGCAAGCCCAAGCCGGACCAGCGTTTTGATTTGATTTTTATGGACCCACCCACTTTTTCCAACTCGGCGAAAATGATTGGGGTTCTGGATATTCAGAAAGATCACGCCAAGCTGATTCGCCAGGCCATGCAGCGCCTGACCAACGACGGTTTGCTGGTGTTCTCCAACAACTTCCGCCGTTTCAAGCTGGACGACGAAATCAGCGCGGAGTTTGCAGTGGAAGAAGTCAGCCAAAGCACCATAGACAAGGATTTTCAGCGCAACCCGCGTATCCACCGCTGCTGGAACATTCGCCACCCGCTGCAAGCGCGAGAAGCGAGCGCCTTCTACGTTGGCTAAGGCTGAGGGAACAGGGCCAGACCGGGGACGGATTTCAAATCCGTCCCCTAGGGATCAAGACCAGGATCAGGACCAGGGACAGATTTCAAATCTGTCCCTCAGGAATCAGGACCGGGGACGGATTTCAAATCCGTCCCCTAGGAATCCGTCTCTTCGGTGAATCCGTCGTCGCCCAGTACGCCGTAGTGTTGGGCCAACATTAGCAGCGCATACACGCCGTTTTCCGGCAGCTGCGGTTCCAGACCTTCCTCGATCAGCAGGGCGCGGCGTTCGTCTTCCAGGGTTTCGCTGTCTACGCCGGTGATCAGGTCGGTGATCGGTGCGATTTCAAAAGGCGCCTCTTGGCCGATCGCCGCGAAAATTCGGTCGATCAGAATTTCGTCCGGATCCAGACCGTCTACGTAAACCGTCTGGTCAGGCAAGTCTTGGTGCAGTTCGCGGGTCAGTTCTATCAGTGGCACGCCCTGTTCTTCAAGGTAGTTCAGGTCGATATCGCCGGTGTCGCCGTCTTCTGGCAGCCAGTCGTCTTCTGGTGCAATAACCACGGTTTTCATGGTGCCATCCACCAGTGACCAGGCCATGGCAGTGGGGAATAGGGTGTCGTCATCCTGATAGTATTCAATATCGAGAAAACACGGTTTGGCCAAGGGCTAGGCTCCTGTAGGATTGAGTATCTGGGTCTGCATGGCACACTGTTGCCACTATTATTATTGAATTAAGGACACCATGGAACATATTGATTTCAACAACGATCTGCTTTCGTTTCTGAACCACTCACCAACGCCGTGGCACGCTGTCGCTACCATGAAAAAGCAGCTCGACAGCGCGGGGTTTCATTCGCTGGATGAAAAAGACGACTGGTCACTGCAAGCCGGCACTGGTTATTACGTCATTCGCAACGGCTCGTCGATTGTGGCCTTTCGTACTGGCAATACGGACACAACCAAAGCCGGCGTGCGCATGGTTGGCGCTCACACTGACAGCCCGTGCCTGAAAGTAAAGCCCAATCCGGTACTCCGTCGCAAAGGCTTCTTGCAACTGGGTGTTGAAGTCTACGGCGGTGCGTTGCTGAATCCGTGGTTTGATCGCGATCTTTCTCTGGCCGGGCGAGTCACTTACGTCGACGGCCACGGGCAAGTGCAAGATGCGCTGATCGACTTCCGCAAACCGGTGGCGTTTATACCCAGCCTGGCCATTCATCTGGACCGCGAAGCCAACAGCAACCGCACGGTGAACCCGCAAACCGACTTGCCACCGGTGCTGATGCAGGTGCCTGAAGACGACACCACCGATTTTGCCAGCCTGCTGATCACTCAGCTGAAAGCAGAGAAGGGCGTTACTGCAGAGCGTATTCTGGGCTATGAACTGAGCTTTTACGATGTGCAGCAAGCGGGCTTTGTAGGTCTGCGCGATAACTTTATTGCGTCAGCGCGGCTGGATAACTTGTTGAGCTGTTACATCGGCTTGCAAGCATTGCTGGAAACAAGCGGTGAACAGCCGGCGTTACTTGTGTGCAACGACCACGAAGAAGTGGGCAGTATGTCTGCCGAAGGTGCCCAGGGGCCTTTTTTAAGTTCGGTGCTGGAGCGCTGGTGTGGCGCAGGAAAAAGTCGTGCGATTGCCCACTCAATGATGATTTCGGCGGACAACGCCCACGGCATCCATCCGAATTTTATGGACAAGCACGACGAGAATCATGGCCCTGAGCTAAATGCTGGTCCGGTAATCAAAGTAAATCACAATCAGCGTTATGCGACCAACAGCCGTTCGGCGGCGGTGTATCGTCATCTGAGCGACCAGTTGGGCCTGCCCCACCAGACCTTTGTGGTCCGCAGCGATATGGGTTGTGGCAGCACCATAGGGCCGCTGACGGCCGCGAATCTGGGCGTGATCACCCTGGATATTGGCGTGCCCCAGCTTGGTATGCATTCCATCAGAGAGCTGGTCGGCACCCAGGATAGCTTTACCCTCTATCGGGTGTTAAAGGCTTATATGGAGCGGCCAGAAGTTGCCTGATTCAGTGTGTTAGCTCTGGTGGATGATATAAGGGGTTACGATGGGGGTAATTTTTTCAGCTGTTGTCAGCGGGTAGCCTTGAGTAACGTACGCCGGTGGGTAGCGGCAGACAATAGAAAGACTGAAAGGCGCTTTTGACAGTTCCAAGCTGTAGGCGTAGAGGTCTTTTCCCTCGTCCGTCGGGTTGCACGGTACGAAGTGCGCGCGGGCGAGAATGCCAGAGAAAATCGACGAGCCTTTTGCCTTGATCAGGGCTTCCTTCATGGTCCAGAGGCGATAGAAAGCGACGGTCCGTTCATGATCTGCCAGTGTCGCTAATAGCTCGGTTTCGCTTGGATGAAACCACTCGCTGGCGAGTTCTGCGATGTTGACCCGCTGGCGTTGATATTCCAAGTCAATGCCGCAGGGGCCATGATTGCTGATGACAACAGCAATCATGGCGCGACTATGAGTCACCGAATAGTGCCAACCGGCTTCAACGGCTTGGTGAACAAGTGGCGCTTGCTCCGAGCGTTCAGTGATCTGCCAGCGGGTCGGCGGCACGGTTCCGGGCAATGTCGAGCTCAAAGCATGTCGTAAAAGCAGGCGGGTTTGCAGGAACTCATGGTAGCGCTTGCCTTGATATCGGTTGAGGCGTTCGTGCTCACTGGCACCCAATAGGTGTCGTAAGGCGCTGTCATTCGGGAGCGACGTAAGGGCGTCTGTATGGCACAGAAACACCCTTGTGGTTGGCGGGGTCGGTTCAATCGGCAAATTTAACGACGTCTCCCTTAAGTCCCCCAGCCATTATGCCACCTGCATGGCATTCGTATTCTTCCCGGCTGGACATTTCCTGGCGGTCATAATAGGAAGTGATGTTGACCACGGCGTCAGCGCCTTCCCGTTGAGCCCGCTCCTGCAAGGCAATCATGGCAGATAGGAATACCCAACTGCAGGCCTCTTCATCGGATTTCATGAAGGCGTTGGTTTTCCGGTTGGTCACCACGCCCGGAATTCTCTGTGTGACCTGCGGATGTCCTTCATCCGCAAAATAGAACTTGATTGAGTCGTCCAGCTTTTGCTGAGCGTCAGGCGTGTTCATTGCCTCCTCAAGAGAGAGCAGGTGCTTGGTGTCGCGGCTCAGGGCAGTGGATGAGAAGGTAAGAGCCAGAATGGCGGCAGCTAGAACTGGGAGCTTCACTGTTATTATCCTTAATATAGACAACCGGGTCGAATCCACTAGCACATGTGTACTCTATGGTACCAAATTTGCGTCATTTTGACCAAATGTAACAAATTGTCACGTACTGGATTGCCTTGTTGCGGCCCTGTGGTTGTCAGGATAGAATCGCGGCGAGCATGTAATGGTTGTCAACATTTCATAAAAATACCAGTTTCCGTTGCTTGCGTTGTATAGAAGCGTTGCCAGCGGGTCGGGCCTTCCACGGAATTTCTTTCGGTATGGAACGTTTTCAGATAACGATCAGTGACTGGGCGGCGTTTTCCCCATCGCGAATGAAACGTGAGGAGTGGCTGGCGTGGGCCGGTGGCGACGCCGATGGTAATCAGGAAACGAGCCGCAAGCCTGACCTCCCGTGGGTTAACTCCATGTTGCGCCGTCGTCTCAGCCCGATGGGTAGGTCGGCTTTATGGGCGGCTGGTCAGTTGTTGGGCGAGCACCGCCCCGAGCCGATGGCCACAGTGTTTGCCTCCCGGCACGGGGAAGTAGGGCGTACCATCCAGCTGCTGCGAAACCTGGCAGTAAAAGCGCCGCTGTCGCCGGCATCATTCAGTCTATCTGTCCACAACGCCATTGGCGGCATTCACTCCATCGCCAACAAGGTGTTTTCTCCGGTGACAGCGATCTCCGCAGGGCCCGACACACTCTTTGCAGCGTTACTGGAAGCCTACACCCTGTTGCGGAGCTGCCCGGAAGCGGGTGGTGACGTTTTGTGTGTTTTCTATGACGATCCGCTGCCATCCCCGCTGGATGGTTTTAATCAGGTGCCCAGCGACGTCCAGGCGCTTGCGGTTCGCGTAGGGCTGGCAGATACGGGCACCGGTATTCCGCTGGAGTTTTCGTTGGCACAGTTGCCTGAAGGTGCCGGTCAGACTGAATCGGAAGATTGCGCTCACGGCGACAGGTTCCTGCGTTTTTTGCTGCGGGATGACTGTGTGGCTCTGGATCTGATTGCGGATCGACGTTTCTGGCAATGGCGAAAATGCGGTCTAGTGTCGTCATGAAAGTGTTGAATCGTTTATGGCGGCAGCTGGCCACCGGTTTCTTCTTTCTGATCTTCGGCGTGGGTGGGCTGGCGCTCACCCTGATTGTTATGCCGGCGTCGCTGTTGATTGTGGATGGGTCCCGTAGGGAGCGCTTGGTAAAGTATCTCATTCACCGGTGTTTCCGGTTGTTCACGGGTATGATGGCAAAATCGGGTGTGCTGACTGTCGAATTCCATCATCTGGAGCGGCTCGACCGCCCTGGACAATTAGTGATAGCAAATCACCCCACGCTGATTGATGTGGTGTTCCTGATTTCATTTATGCCTAGGGCCGACTGTGTGGTCAAAAGCAGTCTGCTGCGAAATCCATTCACTCGCGGGCCGGTGAAAGCCGCCCGCTATATCGCGAACGATGATCCAGATGCGGTAATCAAGGCAGCTGGGGAGTCCTTTGCCCGAGGCAACAGCCTGATTGTGTTTCCGGAAGGCACGCGCACCACTCCCAGCCAGAAGATCGAGCTGCAAAGAGGGGCTGCCAATATTGCGATAAGAACTGGGCAGAATCTCCGGCCAGTGACCATAGAGTGCGCGCCACTGACCCTGACCAAGAACACCCCGTGGTACCGGGTGCCAGAGCGCCGGTTTCATATGAAGTTTCAGGTAGGCGATGAGCTGGATATTTCACCTTTTCTAAAGGGGAAACCCTCCGTGATGTCGCGGCAACTGACCGTCACCATTAAAGATTATTTTACCAGGGAGACTGCTCACCATGAATGAGCTGAAAGTTGAGCTTAAGAAGCTCGTTATTGATGCACTGGAGCTGGAAGACATCACGGTTGATGACATTGACTCTTCGGAACCACTGTTTTTAGACGGTCTGGGCCTGGATTCTATCGATGCGCTGGAGCTGGGTCTGGCCCTGCAAAAACGTTACAATATCAAGCTCGCAGCGGACTCTGAGAAAACCCGCAAGCATTTCGCCAGCATCAACAATCTGGCAGAACTGGTCGCCAGCCATGAAAGCGCCCGAGGGGAAATCTGAGGATGACAGAAGTAGCTAAAAGTCAGGCAGAGATTTTCGACCACATTGCTGGGGTGTTGGTTGACCTGTTTGAACTGGAACGAGAAGACATCACACCCGAGTCGAATTTGTATGAAGACTTGGATATCGACAGCATTGATGCCATCGATCTGATCGTCGAGCTCAAACAGTGGACGGGCAAAAAATTCAGCCCGAAGCTTTCAAGGTGGTCCGCACGGTGCAGGATGTGGTGAACGCCGTCGATCAACTGCTGCAGAAGTGAGATAAATCCGAATCTATGGAATGGCCGTCACGGATTGGTATTGGCCTGCTGTCGGTAGGATATCCGGTAGCAGTCTACTTCACGCTGCAGCATAGCGGCACGGGGGCAACGATATGGTTGTTGTTGCCCATCGGGCTCCTGCACGGGTATCGCGCGATCAGGGGGCGGCATAGTGGTTGGTGGTGGTTGCTTGGCTGTGTGCTGTTAACCGCTTGGTCTTGGGGGCAGCAGTCTGCCATCGGTGTTAAGTTCTACCCGGTACTGGTTAGTGTCGGTCTGCTAAGCGTCTTCGTCTGGAGCCTGCTGTTTCCTCCCACCGTCATTGAGCAGCTTGCCCGGCTCAAGGAGCCTGACTTGCCACCTTCCGGTGTTGCTTACACGCGCAAGGTCACGAAGATCTGGTGTGGTTTTTTTGTGGTCAATGGCGCAATCGCCACCGGCACGGTCTACCACGGAGACGGTATCTGGACTCTTTATAACGGCTTTATAAGTTACCTGTTGATGGGCTCTCTGTTCGCTGGCGAATGGCTTTTCCGTCAGTATTACCGGAGTCAACACGATGACTGAATCAACATCCCTGATGCATGTTCTCAGTACTCCTGGTGAACCGCATGCGGTCGTTGCTCTGCGGGGTAATACCGTGGTGACCAGGCAGGCCTTTGCGTGTCGAGTAGCTGCTTGGCAGAGGGTCGCCGAGCAGCAGGCAGCAGAGATTGTTGGTGTGTTTGTGGAAGACGCCTGCGAGTTTGCCGCCGCACTGTTCGGGCTCTGGTATGCTGGTAAAACGGCGCTGCTAGCAGGAGATCGATTGCCGGCAACCATGATGCAACTGCAAGAGCGAGTTGGCGCTCTTGCCGGTGACTTTGATGACGACGTCGGTCTTCCGCTCATCCGGGTTCCTGCTCTGGACCCTGCGGGAATCGCTCCGACATTTCCACCGTTGGATTCTTCTCACCTGGCTGTGATTGTGCTCACGTCGGGCACTACCGGCGCGCCGAAGGCGGTGCCCACAAGTCTGGCCCAGCTAGGTAATGAAGTGCTCATGCACGAAAGCCGCTGGGGTGCATTGGTTGGCCGGTCCACGGTTATCGGCACGGTCAGTCATCAACATATTTACGGCTTGTTGTGGCGGGTGCTGTGGCCGCTTATTGGTCGTCGTCCCTTCGTGGCTGAAATTTGCCATTATGCAGAAGAAGTTCTGGCCCGTGCGGAGCAAGTGCCATCCGCAGTACTGGTCACAACACCGACCCATCTTGCGCGCTGGCCACATCAGCTCGGCGAAACCGCTGCGGGCAATTGGACTCTAGTTGTCTCATCTACAGCACCGCTGGCGCGTGAACACAGCGCCTTTGGCAGTGGCTATTTCGGTGTGCTGGTGACGGAAATCTTCGGCAGCTCTGAAACGGGCGGCATTGCCTGGCGCCAGCAGATGAAAGATGAGGTATGGACGACCCTGGATGGTGTCAAAGTGTCCACTCAGCCAGAAACCGGGGCCTTGTTGTTGCAATCGCCCTTACTGGGCAGCGATGACTGGGTTATGACGGGAGACCAAGCCGAGGTTTACGGTCCTCATCGATTTTGCCTGCTTGGCCGGCTGGACCGGATTGCCAAGATTGAAGGCAAGCGGGTTTCTCTGACGAGCATGGAGTCCCGGCTAGCTGAGCATCCGCATATTGAAGAAGTGCGGGTGGTAGCACTCAGCGGCCAGCGCACTGAGACCGCGGTAGTGGCGGTATTGAGTGAGGCCGGTCGGCAATGGTTTGAAGTCGAAGGCAAGCGTGCCGTCACCAAAAATCTGCGTCAATGGCTTGCCGGCCATTTCGAAACCCCGGTATTGCCGCGTCGTTGGCGACTGGTAGACGCACTACCCCGCAATGCTCAGGGTAAGGTTCCACAACAACATCTGACGGCACTTTTCGAGAATGCTGAGCAAAATCGTTTCGGTTCTGATGATTGCGTCAGCAATCGCTGGCCGATTGTGTTGAAGCGCGAGTTATTAGACGCCAACACGGCATTACTACGCCTTCGCCTATTACCTGAGTTGGTATACTTTCGCGGGCATTTCGATGAAATTCCGGTACTACCGGGGGTGGTGCAGGTTCATTGGGTTGAGCATTACGCCCGAGCGATGTTTGGTGAGCGATTGGCAAATAGACATGCGTTCTCCCGGATGGAGGTGGTGAAATTTCAGGAACTGATTCGACCGGGCCGGGAAGTTTCTATGGAAATCTCCCTGCAACCCGAACACAGCCGAATCGTGTTCCGCCTCCATGACGGCGATATCGCGTTTTCCTCCGGACGGATGGTGTTTGATGCGTCGCAGGAGTCCGCTTGATGTCTGATTTGTGCGCCATTGTTCCGGTGTATAATCACCCGGGCACTATTGCCCAGACTGTTCGCGACGTTCGCCAACTGGGCCTTCCGGTAATACTGGTAGACGATGGTAGCGAACCTGACTGTGCCGAAATAATGAAGACGCTGGCCGAAGCAGACCCGCAGGTCTACCTGAAGCGGTTGCCGGAAAATTGCGGCAAGGGAGCGGCGGTCAAGGCCGGATTGTTGTGGGCTGAAGTACTGGGATTCTGTCATGCCCTTCAGATTGATGCCGATGGTCAGCATAACCCGGCGGAAATTCCATGGCTGATATCCTTGTCTGGAAAACATCCTGACGCGCTTATTTCTGGTATGCCTGAATACGACGACAGCGTGCCTCTTTTGCGTTACTACGCCCGCTACCTGACCCATGTATGGGTGTGGATCAACACCCTGTCGTTGGAAATTCGCGATTCCATGTGTGGTTTTCGCGTGTACCCGGTCAAGCGGGTATGCCAGTTGATACGCAGCCAGTACCTTGGCGACCGCATGGACTACGATACCGAAGTGCTGGTCAAATGGTTCTGGCAAGGTGGCCGGGTTGTGCAGACGAAGACCCAGGTGCGTTACCCTCAGGATGGTATTTCTCACTTCCGGGGTTTTGAGGATAATTGGCTGATTACTAAAATGCATACCCGGCTGTTTTTCGGAATGCTTTGGCGCTTGCCGCGATTGCTCTTGCGCCGTGGCCCTTCAAGGAGAGCGCCATAGTGAAAGATAAGCACTGGTCCAACATCGCAGAGGCTGGCGCGGTCAGTGGAATTCGCTTTTTATTTGCGGTTTATCAATTGTTCGGGCGCCTGCCGTTTCGGGTGTGTCTGTACCCGGTCATTCTGTACTATTTCCTGTTTCGAAAGTCGGCTCGAGAGGCATCGCTAGAGTATCTGTGGCATATGCGGGGGCAAGGTCGCCTGCAATCCCGCCAGTCATTACTACTCCAAAGTTATCGTCATTTCATGAACTTTGGCGAAAGCATGCTTGATAAACTGGCGGTCTGGCAGGGTGATATCACACTTGATGCGCTCGAATTCCATAACCATGAGGTGTTCGACAACCTGGTGCAACAAGGCAAGGGCTGTGTGATGGTGGGCTCCCATCTGGGCAATCTGGAAATTTGCCGGGCGCTTGCGAAGCGCAACACCAATGTAACGTTCAATGTGCTGATGCACACCGCTCATGCCATACGTTTCAATGAAATGCTGACCCGTGCCAACAGCGAGGCGCATGTGAACGTTATTCAGGTTTCCAGTATCAGCCCGGCCACGGCCATCGTCTTGCAGCAGAAAATCGAGGCGGGGGAGTTTTTGGTAATTGCCGGTGATCGCTCGCCGGCGTCTGGCCAGGGCAATGTCAGTGAGGTGTCTTTTTTGGGAGAACTGTGTCACATGCCCCAGGGTCCGTTTATTCTGGCGGCCATTCTTCGGTGCCCGGTACTGACGATTTTCTGCCTGCGCCGGGCAGGCGAAGGCAAACCCTTTTATGACCTGTACATAGACTATTTTGCAGATCGTATCGTTCTTCCGAGGCGTGAACGAGAGATGGCGTTGCAGCAAACCTTGCAGCGTTGGGCTGATTTACTGGCCGATTACTGCGAAAAAGCACCGTTGCAATGGTTCAATTTTTATTCGTTCTGGTACCGCCAGAGTACCAACTCCCATAGTGAGAAAAGCGCTGACCAATGATCACTTTCGACGAAAAACCGATAACCATTGAAGACATTACCGCCATTGCCCGCGGTGAAAAGGACGTCATGCTCAGCCAAGACTCGGCGTTCGTGGCTGGCATCCGCAAGGGTAGTGCCTTTCTGGAACAGTTGCTGGAAGAAGATGGTGCGATTTACGGCGTAACCACCGGATACGGTGATTCCTGCACCACCATGATTCCCGATGATTTGGTGGCGGAACTGCCGCATCATCTGTTTACCTTTCACGGTTGCGGGCTGGGTGAAATGCTTAGTCCGGTTCAGGCCAGAGCCACGGTGGCTACCAGGCTGAATTCGCTGACCTTCGGCTACTCCGGCGTGACCTTTGAATTGCTGGAACAACTGGTGCTGTTGCTACAGAGAGATATAGTACCGGTTATTCCTTCAGAAGGGTCGGTCGGTGCCAGTGGTGATCTAACACCGTTGTCTTACGTCGCGGCGGTGCTGTGTGGTGAGCGCGATGTGTACTGGCAAGGCGAGCGCCGGGCAACGGCGGATGTTTTTGCTGAGCAAGGCATTACGCCGCTACGCCTTAGACCTAAGGAAGGCCTGGCGATCATGAACGGCACCGCAGTGATGACCGGGCTTGCTTGCCTGGCTTTCGAACGGGCGGAATATCTGTCGCGACTGGCCACCCGTATTACCGCCATGGCCTCGCTGGTGTTGGATGGCAATGCTCATCACTACGACGAAGTGCTATTTTCCGTCAAACCTCACGTCGGTCAGCAGCGAATTGCCGCCAGACTGCGCGAGGATCTGCATGCCGGCGAACTGCCACGTAACCCTAACCGACTGCAGGATCGTTACTCGTTGCGTTGTGCCCCACATGTTATCGGGGTACTTGAAGACTCTCTGCCCTGGCTGCGCCAGTTCATCGAGAACGAACTTAATAGCGCCAACGACAATCCGATCATCGACGCCGAAGGTGAACACGTTCTCCACGGGGGTCATTTCTACGGTGGCCATATCGCAGCGGCCATGGATTCACTGAAAACCGCGGTGGCCAATATTGCCGACTTGCTAGACCGGCAAATGGCACAGATGATGGATGTGAAGTTCAA
Source organism: Marinobacter gelidimuriae (assembly GCF_000372805.1). Taxonomy (GTDB): domain Bacteria; phylum Pseudomonadota; class Gammaproteobacteria; order Pseudomonadales; family Oleiphilaceae; genus Marinobacter; species Marinobacter gelidimuriae. The sequence goes on from NZ_KB889875.1 coordinate 147,899, forward strand.
TCATGGTCTGCCGGCCAACCTGTCCGGTGCTAGCGGCCAACGGGCGGCTATCAACCATGGCCTTAAGGCTGTCCAGATTGGTGCTTCGGCGTGGACGGCGGAAGCACTGAAACTGACCATGCCGGCCAGCGTATTTTCCCGTTCTACCGAGTGCCACAACCAGGACAAGGTCAGCATGGGGACTATTGCGGCCCGCGATTGTCTGCGGATACTGCAGTTGACCGAACAAGTGACCGCCTCTGCACTTTTTGCGGTGTGCCAGGGGCTGGAACTGCGTATCGAAAAGGGCGACCTGTCATGGGATGGGATCGGTGGCGAACTGCGGAAAACGCTGGAGTCGGTTCGTCAGACCAGCACGAAGCTGACCGAGGACCGGGCCCTGGAACAGGAACTTCGTGCCCTGATCACCCGAATCCAGAACCGGGAATGGCTGCTATACCCGGAGAATTTAGAGGAAAATCCTCGATGATTTATGCTGACGCACAGGTCAAAATTCCGTTTCATGACATCGACATTATGGAAATTGCCTGGCATGGCCATTACGTCAAGTACTTCGAAATTGCCCGTTGTGAACTGTTGAATAAGCTGGATTATGACCACTTGCGCATGCGCGATTCCGGTTATGCCTGGCCTGTGATAGATATGCACCTGCGCTACGCCAAACCGGCCAGTTACAATCAGATTTTGAATGTGCGGGCGGTACTGAAGGAATGGGAACACCGGCTCAAAATTGACTACATCATTACTGATGCCCAATCTGGCAAACGACTGACCCGTGGCCACACGGTTCAGGTCGCCGTCAGGATGTCAGATAGTGAAATGTGTTTCGCCTCGCCGCAGATTCTTCTCGACAAGGTGGCACGGATTGAAGGGGAAACTTCATGACATTGCTGTCACTGGTTGGCCGGTTTGCGGTGGTTCTAGTGTCTATGGTCTTCATAGTTTCTGCTGTGTGGGCTTCCGAGCCTGATACCGAAGACGCATCGGCTTTGGAAAATCTGCTTGGCGACCAGGCCAGTGTCGCCTTTCTTGAAGGCAAATTTGAGCAAAGCAAGTATATTGCGGATCTGGATACCACTCTGGACTCCAGCGGTCATTTCAGTTTTGTCCCCGATGAAGGACTGCGCTGGAGTATCCGTAAGCCGGTGTCTACCAATCTGAGAATTACCCCGAACGAGATTGTGGAACGGCAGGATGGCGAAGAAGTCATGCGCATGAATGTAGACGAACAGCCCATGACCCGAGCAATCAGTGAGGTCTTTTTCGCGATCTTCGGAGGCGATTGGGACGCGCTGGAGAAACGTTTCACCATCCGATCGATGCAGGAAGCATCGCCCTGGCGTTTAGAGTTGGAACCCAAAGATGAGCTGTTAAAGTCCTATCTGAACACCATCGAGTTGCAGGGCTCGGAATACTTGGAGGTTCTGATTCTGAGCGAGAGCAATGGCGATCGGACCCGTATCCAGCTGAATGATGTCAAAGCCAGGTAGCCCGTGATTGCTCGTTGTCGTTCCTATCGTTGGCCGGCGTTGCTGTGGGCGCTGGTATTGTTGCTGCTGGTGATGCAGCTCTTGCCGCGCCTGTCGTCAAACACTTTCGATACTAGCATTCTGGCATTACTGCCCCAGGACCAACAGGAACCGTTGGTTGAGCGTGCCATGAACCGGATGAATAGCTTTGTGGCTAACCGGGTGTTGCTGCTGGTTGGTGGAGCGAATGCCGACCGGGATAAATTGCAAGTGCTGGCCGATCAGGTTGCCAGCAGCCTGTCAGACTCCGGGGCGTTTACTTCGGTAACGGTCCGGGCCAGGGTGGGCTGGTTGTCGCAAATGACAACCGTCTATGAACCTTACCGATACCAACTGCTGCCCGAAAATATTGCTGAAAAGCTGGCAAGCGGGCAAGGCCTGGCGCTGGTTTCCGGTGCAGTCCGAGAGCTGGTCAGCCCCATCGGTCGTCCGCGCTCGGCCTCTATCATAGACGACCCGCTCAATCTGCTGGGCATATGGTTGGAAAACCTTACCCCTGCAGCCGGTTTTGCGGTGGATGAACAGGGTCTTTATGCCCGCGACGGTGATCGACACTACCGGGTTGTCACGGCGTCCTTTGCTGGTGATCCGTTCGCTCAAGCTACCCATAAGCCGTTGCTGGATGCGATTCAGGCCGCTGGGGAGCTGGTTCACGAAAATAAGGCTTCGAACGAATTTCTGCGTTCCGGGTTGGTTTTTCACGCCGCTGCAGGTGCCGAGCAGGCCAAGGGAGAGCTGTCTACTATTGGTGTTGGCTCCTTGGTTGCCATCGTTGTGTTATTGCTCTGGCAATTTCGCTCCCTCTATTATTTATGGTTGCCTGTGATCAGCATCGGGACCGGGTTGCTGGTGGCGCTGTCTGTCTCATTAATGATTTTCGGCCAGGTGCACCTGGTTACGCTGGCGTTTGGCGCCAGCTTGGTCGGCGTATCGGTGGATTATGCGTTTCATTACCTGTGCCATGTCCGTTACAGCCGCACCGAAGGTATCGGGCGCATTCTTCCAGGTATTACCCTGGGATTGGTTTCCAGCTGTCTGGCCTACGGTGCCCAGGCCCTCACGCCGTTTCCCGGTTTACAACAGATTGCGCTGTTTTCCGCCGCCGGCCTGATTGGTGCCTGGATAACCGTTGTACTCTGGTTTCCTTTGGCTCGCCCTTGGCTTCCGGTCAGTGAAACGGCAGGGCAGCTGGGACAATGGCTGCAGGTGCTGGCCCGATTTCGTGCTCCGCTGGCAATGTTGTTAGTTGCACTGGTGCTCGTTGCGCTGGCGGGCCTGCCGATCATACATTTTGACGACAGCCTTGGGGCGTTGCAGTCGTCTCCTGCTGCTTTGGTTGCCCAAGAGCAAAAGGTACAGCGGCTGAGCCAAAATCCTGGAAGCGCCCGCTTCCTGCTGGTCGAAGGTGAATCCGTTCAGCAGGTTCTGGAAAGAGAGGAGCGGGCCAGGGTAGCCTTGGATCGTCTGGTTTCCGATGGGCAGCTTCAGGCCTATCAGTCGGTTTCCGGGTTCGTGCCATCAATTCAGCAGCAACAGAAGAACCGGCAGCTTGTGCAAGCCGGCGTTTATGAAACTGGGCTGCCGAAGCAGTTGTTCGAGTCGTTGGGCATGTCAGCACGGCTGGCAACCCGGAGCGAGCAGCAGTTTTCCAGTTACCATCCGGGTTGGCTGGTGCCAGATGACCTGCAAAAAACACCTGTCGCCGATCTGCTGACTGCCTTGTGGCTGGAGCCGGATCTGTTGGAGTCGCCGTCAGCATCGCTGATTACCATTGGCGGTGCGGCAAATGCTAGTGTGTATGACAAGCTGGCGGCGTTAGCAAACGGGCTTGAGGGCGTGCGCTTTGTCGATCGTGTGGGCCGGACCTCCGCTTTACTCGGCGGTTACCGGGTAACCGTCAGTCTGTGGATGGCGCTCGCCTATAGCCTGGTGATGCTGGTGTTGATTATGCGCTATGGTCGGCACTGGTGGCGGGTGATTCTGCCGCCGGCTCTGGCAACCGTTATGACCCTGGGATTGCTGGCAGTGTTCGGCCAGCCGCTGAACCTGTTCAATTTGCTGGCGGCACTGCTGATTCTGGGTATCGGACTGGATATCGGCATTTTTGTGCGCGAAAGTAACGGCGAGCTGCCTGCATGGGAGGCGGTTACCCTGTCTGCGATTACCTCGTTATTGGCGTTCGGTTTGCTTGCGCTGAGTGAAACACCCGTTCTGCACCACTTCGGCATGACGGTACTGCCGGGAATCGGATTGGCGTGGCTGATCGCGTTTGTACTTCAAAGGAGAATACAGAGTTGACTACAAAGGATTTGGAAAGCGACATCATTATCATCGGTGCGGGCCCCTCGGGGGCTGTTGCGGCAGCGCTGTTGCGCAAGCACGGATACCAGGTAACGATCCTGGAAAAACAGCACTTCCCCCGCTTTTCCATTGGTGAGAGCCTGCTGCCTCAGTGCATGGAGTTTCTAGAGGAAGCCGGTATGACAGAGGTCATTCAGGATGCCGACTTCCAGTACAAGAACGGTGCTGCTTTTCATTACAATGGTAAAAACACTTCTTTCAATTTTTGCGAAAAATTCTCCTCGGGCCGGGGAACCACCTTTCAGGTCCAGCGCGCACATTTTGATCATCTGCTGGCCCAAGAAGCAGAGAAAAAGGGCGCCGAAATTCGCTATGGTCATGAAATTACGGCGGCCGACTTCAGTGGTGAGCGTCCATGGCTAAGAGTGTGCACTGATGACGGCCAGGAGTATGAGGCTCGGGGCAAATACGTGCTGGATGCTAGTGGTTTTGGCCGTGTGTTGTCGCGCCTCCTGGACCTGGAGACACCCTCCGAGTTTCCGGTAAGAATGTCGCTCTTCACCCACGTTGAAGACAAGATCGACCATCCAGGCCATGATCGCGACAAGATCCTCATTACTGTGCACCCGAAGTGGCGCGATGTCTGGTTTTGGCTTATTCCTTTTGCCAATGGTCGCTGCTCTCTGGGTGTGGTGGCAAAACCTGAGTTCATCGAAAGCAGGGACGGGGATCCATTGGATGTGTTGCGGGAAATTGTCGGTGAAGATCCGAACCTTTCTGCCCTTTTGGCCAATGCTGAATGGGACATGCCAGTCCGGCCGATACGGGGTTATTCTTGCAACGTCAAACAGTTGTGGGGCACTAACTACGCACTTCTGGGCAATGCCGCCGAATTCCTTGATCCGGTGTTCTCCTCGGGTGTCACCATCGCGATGAAATCCGCCAGTCTGGCTGCACAGGCCCTGCATCGTCAGTTCTGCGGAGAAACCGTCGACTGGCAGGCGGATTATGCCGAGCCACTGATGAGCGGCGTTGATACCTTCCGCACTTACGTGGACGCCTGGTACGAAGGCACTTTTCAGGACGTGGTTTTCGCAGAGAATCCCTCCGACCCGGTCAAGCGAATGATTTCATCCATTCTGGCCGGTTATGCCTGGGATACCAAAAACCCGTATGTTAGCGAAAGTCGCCGCCGGCTAGCGACACTGGCCGAGTTGTGTCGTGCGTGAACGCAGATGGTTGGCGATAGCTGTGATCAGAGGCGTGTTACTGGCCTTGGCGATAATAACCCTGGCCGGCTGTAATATGCTGGGGGTTCGCCCCTTGCCCCCGGTGCCGCCGTTGTTGGAGCCGGGGAGCGGTGATATGGCCGTGCAGATGAACCAACGCATGACCCTAACCTTGGAAGATCGGCGCCACCACATGATGGTAGTGGTCAGCTTCACCCCCGAACAGACCAGGATGACCGGCTTCACCCTGACCGGTCAGCGCCTGCTGGATATTGTGCATGAAGATGGCAAGGTCAGCATCTGGCAAAGCGAGCAGGTGGACCGGGACATTCCCGCTCGTTGGCTGATGACCCAGTTACAGTTGGCCTATTGGCCAAAAGCGGCATTGCAAGAGGCTTATGGTTTGCCATGGGTCTTTGTGCAGGAGGGTACACAGCGGGCGCTTTATCTTGAAGATGAATTGCTGGTAATGGTAAGCTGCGCCCCCGATTTTCATGCCCTCAAGGCAGGATCGAAACTGATAATAAACCAGCCACGGATGGGATTGGTGATGACCGTCGAAACCCTGAAAGTAAAGGATCTTGCGGCTCCGTCCGGGTCGGGTAATAGGCAAGAGACGGGGCAATGACTAGCCCCATTTACCTACATAAACCTGGTGTCGTCTGTGCTCTTGGAGCCACAACAGACGAGGTGGTCGAAGCACTGATGGCCGCGCAGCCGACACATTTGACCGTCACCGAAGCTTATACGCCGGGTCGTGCCTTGCCGCTGGGCGTGATTTTGGTCGAACTGCCGATAATTAAAGGGCGGCATGCCAGCCGTAATAATCGTCTGCTGCTGCAAGCTGTGGAACAGGTGCAGCCTGAGCTGGACCGGGTTTTGCAAAATCATGCGCGCCATCGTATCGGCGTGGTTTTGGGCACTAGCACCTCCGGCATTGGCGATGCCGAGAACGCATTCTCTGAAGAGCGGCCCGAGGGTTTGCCGTCCTGGTATCACTACTCTATGCAAGAAATCGGCGCGCCGGCACAGTTTCTGGCTCGTCATCTTGGCCTATCAGGGCCGGCAACTACCATATCCACCGCCTGCTCTTCCAGTGCCAAGGCACTGGCTAGCGCCCGGCGATTGCTCAAAGCCGACGTTTGTGATGCCGTTATCTGTGGCGGTGTGGACAGTCTTTGCCGGCTCACGGTCAACGGCTTCGACGCCTTGAACTCCGTCAGTGGAACGACCTGTAATCCTATGAGTCGCAACCGTGACGGTATCAACATCGGCGAAGCAGCGAGTATTTTCGTGATGTCTCATGAGCCCGGGCCGGTCATCCTGTCCGGGGTGGGCGAATGTTCCGATGCCCATCATATTTCGGCGCCACATCCGGAAGGGATCGGTGCCCGCAATGCCATCAAGACTGCGTTAGACGACGCGGGACTGAAGCCTGAACAGATTGGCTATATCAACCTGCATGGTACCGCCACGCCCCAGAATGACAGCATGGAAAGCTTGGCGGTCAGCCAAATATTTGAAACGTCACCACTGTGCAGCTCCACCAAGCCGCTGACCGGCCACACTCTGGGCGCGGCCGGAGCATTGGAAGCGGCTTTCTGCTGGCTCACGCTGGTCGGTGATGGTCATTTACCGGTGCATTGGTGGGATGGTGAAAAAGATGAAGAGTTGCCGGCTTTGGAGTTGGTGACGCCGGGCCAGACGCTTCCCGCGGCGTCCAAGCATGCGCTGAGCAACTCGTTTGCCTTTGGTGGCAATAACATCGCACTGGTGTTCAGTGCCGCGAACTGAGGTGTTGAGATCGTGGCGATAACGAACCAGAGACCGCATTATAACGTGGACGAGTTGGTGCGCCATCGTGGCGGAATGAGCCTGCTGGACCAAGTGGTTGACTATGACAAAACCTGGCTGAAAGCCACCTCTAAACTGACAGAAGACAACCTGTTCATGAGTGGGGGCTGGATGCCGTCGTGGATTGGCATCGAGTACATGGCTCAGTCTGTTGCCGCCTTGGCCGGGACTCGTGCGATACGTCAGAACGAACCTGTAAAGGTGGGGTTTTTGGTTAGTACGCGCAAATATGAGGCGGAGCGGCCAGCATTTCCGGTGGGCAGCACTCTTACGGTTGTTGTCAGTGAAGTGGTAATGGGTGAAAACGGGCTCGGTGTCTTTGACTGCGAGCTGACATGCGAGCAGCCAGATGGTCAGAGTTTTGCGGTCACCACCCGGCTAAATGTGTTTCAGCCGGTTGATTTCAGAAAAGTTTTTGGAGCATGAGTATGACACAAACAGTATTGGTCACCGGCTCCAGTCGAGGTATTGGCCGTGCGTGCGCGTTGCGACTGGCGCGGGACGGATATGATGTCGTTCTCCATTGTCGCAGGGAAACCGGCCGGGCACAGGATGTTCAGCAGGAAATTGAAGCGATGGGACAAAACGCCCGAATTCTTCAGTTTGATATTACTGACCGGGAGCAGGTGTCCCGTGTGCTGTTGGACGATGTCGAAGAGCACGGTGCCTATTATGGTGTTGTCTGCAATGCCGGTGTTGCCCGTGATAACGCTTTCCCCGCCATTTCCGGTGAAGACTGGGATCTGGTGCTGCGCACAAATTTAGATGGTTTTTACAACGTGCTCAGCCCTCTGGTTATGCCCATGATTCGCCGGCGCAAGCCTGGCCGGATCGTTACCCTGTCGTCCGTATCCGGGCTTAACGGCAATCGTGGGCAGGTTAATTACAGTGCGGCCAAGGCTGGGATCATCGGTGCGACCAAGGCGTTGGCAGTGGAGCTGGCGAAGCGCAAGATAACGGTGAACTGCGTCGCTCCGGGGCTTATTGAAACTGACATGATCGAAGGAGTTCCTGTCGAGGAAGCATTGAAAATGATCCCTTGCCAACGTCTCGGCAAGCCGGAGGAAGTGGCGGCCACCATCAGCTTTCTAATGTCGGAGGATGCGGGTTATATCACCCGACAAGTTATTTCGGTCAACGGAGGTATCTGCTGATGAAGCGAGTTGTGATTACCGGAATGGCCGGAATCTCTCCGATCGGTAGCGATTGGCAAACCGTGTCCGACAACCTGGAAGCCGGGCGCAATGGTATCCGGACCATGACAGACTGGAAACGTTTTACCGGCCTGAATACCCTCCTGGGCGCGCCGGTGACTGATTTCAAAAAGCCGGCACATTATTCTCGCCGGGCAGTACGTGGTATGGGACGGGTGGCGCTGATGGCAACCCGGGCTTCCGAACTGGCACTGGATGATGCCGGCCTGCTGGACGACGAGAGTATCCGTGATGGCAGGATGGGTGTCTCCTACGGCTCATCTACAGGGTCCACAAATGCGGTTACAGAATTCGCCACTATGTTGATCGACGAAGTGGTAGATGGGATCACTGCTACGTCTTATGTCCGCATGATGTCTCATACGGCGCCGGTCAATATTGGGGTGTTTTTCGGGCTTAAAGGGCGGGTTATTACAACATCCAGTGCCTGCACATCTGGCAGCCAAGGCATTGGCTACGCCTACGAAGCCATTAGGTTCGGTCGTCAGACCATGATGCTGGCCGGAGGGGCTGAAGAGTTGTGCCCGACTGAAGCGGCGGTATTCGATACACTATATGCCACAAGTACGGTTAACGATTCACCGGAGTCAACGCCAAGACCTTTTGATGCCGAGCGGGATGGCCTGGTGATCGGTGAAGGCGCCTGCACGCTGGTTCTCGAAGAACTGGAGCATGCTCGGGCCCGTGGCGTCCATATCTATGGCGAGATTGTCGGTTTTGGCACCAATTCCGATGGTACTCACATCACCCAGCCGACCCGCGAAACGATGCGCCAGGTGATGGAGCTCTCGCTGGAAGACGCTGACCTTGATGCCAGCGCGATTGGTTATGTCAGTGCCCATGGAACCGCCACCGACCGTGGTGATATTGCCGAGAGTCATGCCACCCATGACATTTTCGGAAGCCGTGCACCTATCAGCTCCCTGAAGAGTTACACCGGGCACACTCTGGGCGCTTGTGGTGCTCTGGAGTCCTGGGTGGCACTGGAAATGATGAACCGCAACCGTTTTCACCACACCAACAATCTAAACAAGGTGGATCCGGAGTGTGCGGATCTCGATTACATCGTCAACGAGCCGCGTGAGATTAACTGCGAGTACGTGATGAGCAATAACTTTGCGTTCGGTGGCATCAATACATCGCTGATTTTCCGCCGGTGGCCGTAATGATGTTCAAGCTGGCCGAGCATGGAGTGGGTTTATGCAGTTAATAATCTTCGCCGGCTCGATAGCAGTTCTGGCTTGGCTTTGTTGGCACCAGCTCAGGAACCCGGGTTGCCACGGGTTCTATCGGTTTTTTGCCTTTGCCGGTATTGCCTGGCTGCTGGTTTACCGTATTGGTTACTGGCACGACAATCTGATTTCCTTCCACCAGTTGGTGTCTAGCTTGTTGATGTTGTTGTCGCTCTGGATGGTGGTTGCAGGCGTCCGGGAGTTCCGTCTGCGGGGAGGCCACCGGGAGAGCGGCCAACTGCCGGAAAATTTTAGTTTTGAAAATACCAGCCATCTGGTAACAACGGGAATCTACCAGTATATCCGGCATCCGATGTATACCTCGTTGGTGCTGCTTGCCTGGGGGATCTTCCTGAAACAGTTTTCCTGGTATGGACTGCTGGTGGTGAGCTTGGTCACTTTGGCGCTTTATTTGACGGCGCGAACGGAGGAGCGCGAAAACCTGGCCTTCTTCGATGAGGCCTATGAACGCTACCGCCGCTCCAGCAAACTGTTTTTCCCATTTCTGGTATAACCATACGCAAGCCAGCGTGCTGAAACCGACCGGAACCACCTGTGATTGCTATTAGCCAACTTGAATTCAGTTACACACCATCGGCAAGCCCGGTGCTGAAGGGGATCGATCTTGATGTGCCCGACAATGCGTTATTCGGTCTGCTTGGCCCTAACGGCGCCGGCAAGACCACGTTGTTGTCGCTTCTGGCCGGCTTGATTCCGTGTCCGCAGCAGTGTGTTTTCATTAACGGCAAGGATTTGTCTACCCCGGCTGGTCGTGCTGCCTCTAGGGTTTCCCTAGTGCCGCAGGAGTATGCCTTTTATCAGCCATTAACCGTGCGGGAAAACTTGGCTTTTTTTGCCGGTGTTCAAGGCGTGCCGGCGAAGAAAATCAAACAGCGAATTCAGGACGCGGTCGCACAAACCGGGCTGAAGGAAAGGCTTGACAGCCGCGCGGGCAAATTGTCGGGAGGGCTTAAGCGACGGTTGAACCTGGCCATCGGCTTGTTAGACCAACCCCGCTTGCTGCTATTGGATGAACCAACGGTGGGTATCGACCCCCACTCCCGGCACTTTATTCTTGAAACCATTCGTCACCTGGGTGCTACCGGTACCACAGTGATTTACACCTCCCATTACATGGAAGAAGTAGAAGAGTTATGTGATCGTGTGGCCATTATGGACCACGGTCGGATACTCCGCAGCGGCGCCCTGGTTAAATTGCTGGCCGAGGCGCCCCAAACCGGACATCGTCGGAAATCCAGCCTGGAGTCCCTGTTTCTGGATCTCACTACTCGCGACTTGAGGGACTGAAATGGGCGTTATGATCGCACTGATCCGCAAGGAATTGCTGCTGCTGTGTCGCGATCCCCATGGCCTGCTGTTACTGTTCGTGATGCCCGCTATATTTGTGCTGATCATGACCTTTGCTCTGCAGAATCAGTACGCCATGAACAAAGAAGTGACACTGGATTTCCTGCTTTTCAGTGAGGACGACAGTGGGCTCAGTCGCGCCTTTGAGCGGGAGCTGGCCACTATGGCACCACTGCAGCGATTGCCTACACAGAGCGACTGGGAGGAAATGCAGGCCCTGGCGCAGGCGGATAAAGTGAAATTTCTGGTTCGAGTGAAGCCCGGTTTTGATCAGTTGCTTGTCGATCGCGAGCCGGCGGTCGAAATTCTGTTTTCACCCGGAACGTCGCCGGTATTTGCCAGTGTTGGACAAGCCCGGGTCACAGAACTGTTGAACCGATTATACCTGCGTTATCGGCTGGCAACCATGCCGGGTGTGCAAAGCAGTCTGGAAGCGCAATCTTCGGATCTCGTTCAAACGCGTTCCCTGTATGACGACAGTGGCGCTATGCCGTCATCGGTGCAGCAGAATGTGCCCGCATGGTTGCTGTTTGCCATGTTTTTTATCGCCATCCCACTGTCGACCACTCTGATCAACGAGCGACAACAGGGTACCCTGCTGCGGCTGCAAAGCATGGGTATTGGCCCGGTAAAGCTGCTGGCCGGTAAAGTGATTCCGTTTTTCATCGTCAACTTGTTACAGGTGGCGGTATTGTTTCTGATCGGTCTGTATATGATCCCGCTATTGGGTGGTGATCAACTGACTTTGGGTGAAAATCCCGAAGGTCTGATATTGGTTGCGGTGGCCGTTAGCCTGGCCGCGGTCAGTTATGCGCTTTTGGTCGCGCAGATTGCGAGTACCATTGAGCAGGCCACGATTGTTTCTGGTGTCCTTAACATTATTATGGCCGCACTTGGTGGCGTAATGGTCCCCAGGTTTTTAATGCCTGATGCCATGCGAGAAATAGGCAGTTACTCGCCCATGTCCTGGGGGCTTGATGGTTTCTTTGACATCCTGTTACGCAATGGCACGGTGGTGGATGTCCTGCCGGAAGTGGGTGCCCTGTTGGGGTTTGCAGCGCTTATGCTGAGTCTTGCTATATGGTGTTACCGCCGTGCTGCCCCGGAACGGGGATAACGCACATGTCAGTCAACAACATTAGTGATGGTATGAATACGTCGAAACTCAAAACAGAGCTCAAGGAATTGATTGTCGAGGAATGCGATGTGGATATTGAAGCCTCCGATATCCAGGACGACGAATACCTGATCGGACCGGATAGCCGGCTGAATCTGGATTCGCTGGACGCTCTGAGCATTTCTCTGGAAGTGAAACGCCGCTACAAAAAACACATCGACAGTGGTAACGAAACTCGCATGGCATTGGCCTCGGTAACGACCTTGGCGGAATTCATTCTTGCCGACTGACCCTGGGTTATTGAACTCTCAATGAAAGATCTAAAACGATCAGCGACAGCACCCGTCAGAATTGTCGCCAGTGGTATTGTCAGTGCTCTGGGCAATGGCAAGCGCAGCAATCTCACGGCGCTGTTCAACGATACTGTCGCCGCCCCCGGTAGGCTGTCTCTGCCGCATTTCGAAGAGCCTATCGCGGTTCCTTACCACGCTGTCCTCGGTGCTCCGGAGTCAGCAGGAGGTCGCCTGCACTGGTTATTGAATCAGGCGATTGGTGAGCTATTGGCTGAGCATCCATTGACCCTGGAGCAGCGCGCCACTATTCCGGTATTTATCGGTTCTTCCTGTTGGGGAATCGGTATTGCCGAGGAAGGGTATCGCCAGCAATACCGTGACAACCCTGAAACTGCCATTCCGCTGCCACTCGACGGCTTCAGCCAGATCAGCCGGTATCTGCAGCAGCAGTTCAGCTTTCATGGTGCGGACTTTGCGCTCAATACCGCTTGTACGGCGTAAGCGCCAATAAATCAGCACCTACATTTCGGCTCGCCGATTGCACACACTGACTTCCTCACCCATTCCATGAGGAATCAGCATGACCCCAACCGAACGAGCACACGTCTGGCA
>NZ_KB889876.1 GCF_000372805.1 Marinobacter gelidimuriae
GCAGTTCATCCCGTTCAATCGAGCCATGGGCCTTGCGCTCAATGCGGTTGACCCACCAGGTAAGCAGCCCGAGCGCGACAAACTGCACCAGGATCGCGCCGCTGACGCCGAAGGTGTTGACCAGTGGCACCGGATCGAACCCTGGCTGATCCAGCCACCAGGGCAGATGAATGGAACCGAGAACGGTACCGGCGATAAAGAACACCAGCGTCACCACCATCCGTATATTACCGGCACCAACGGTGAACAGGGTGCCGGAGCCACAGCCACCACCCAGTTGCATCCCCATACCAAACAGGAAAGAGCCCAAAACCAGAGAGGTACCTACCGGCGCCACCGCACCCACCAGACCTTCCTGGCCACTGTGCAGCATGGGCACCATGATCAGTGAGGTCACGCCGAACAGCAGTAACTGGGCCCGCATGCCGGCACCGCGCTTTTTGACCACCAGATTGCGCCAGCCGGCAGTGAAGCCAAAAGCTCCATGGTAGAGCGCCATACCAAGCACCGTGCCCACCGCAAAAAGTGCCACCATGAACGGCGCCGTTTCCAACCAGATCAGCCCACCCAACAGGGCAATGCCGACCAGAGCGATTGATACGATAAAACGGTCCACCAGCCAGCCCGGTTCTTGAAAACCAGGCTGTAAAACTGCGGAATCAGTCATTGCTTACCCACTCAGTTAAACCAGTCCAGAACTTTACCCAATCCTTTTTTGGCAACCTGCATCGGCCGATCGCTGTCTTGAGACCACTCGGCCATGGAGCCGTCATACAGCGCCACTTCGTCAAATCCGGCCAGTTCACTCAGCACAAACCAGTCGGTGGCGGCCCAGTGGGCGGTATTGCAGAAGGCAATAGCGCGCTTGTCGCGATCCAGACTGGTGCTTTGCAGCTGGCCGGCAATGGTGTCGGAGTTCAGGTACCAGGCTTTGCCCTGTTGGCTGAGAAAGTTCTGATGGGGAAGATTCATCGCACCAGGAATGGTGCCAGCAGCTTTGGTCGCCGATGATTTTTCCTTACCGGTAAAATAGTCCGCCGGGCGGGCATCTACCAGCTGGCCTTGATTCTGGCGGGCGTCGTCCACTTCCTCAAGCGTGGCCAGCAGCTTCGGTTGCAGCTCGCCTTTGAAAGCACCGAAAGGACGCTGGGCGCCTTCACCACTGGCCACTTCAAATCCGGCCTCGTTCCAGCCGGCGAAGCCGCCGTTTAAAATGGTCACCGCATCGTGGCCCAGCACCTTGAAAGTCCAGTACACCCGCGCCGCGCTGCCAAAGTCGGTGGGGCCGGTACCGGCTGGCACGAGTACAACCGTGTCACCATTATTGATGCCCAAACCGCTGATCAGCCGCTCCAGGCTGGATACCGGAGGCATAACGCCGGTTACGCCATCACGGCTTTCGCGCCAGCCGTCGTCGGTGTAGCTGCTGTAAACCGAACCAGGGATGTGGGCTTTGCGGAAACTACTGCGATCGCCGCCATTGTCGATGCCAGAGCGGATATCCAGGATGACCAGTTCAGACTGCTGGCGCTGCTGTTGCAGCCAGTCGGCCTCCACCAGCGGAGGTAAGTCGCGGTCAGCGGCTGTTGCCAGCGAGCTGAACAGTATAAGGAAGGAAACAAGAAAACGGGCCATAACACCACTCCACACAAGGGTTCTAACAGAATGGCATTATGGCTTAGTCAAAAAGGAATTAATACACGTTTATTTATTCCTTTTTAGAATAAGATAATAGTGCTTACCTTTGGCATTCGGGCAAATCCGGGTTCAGGGTATAGGTACCGGTCACTCGCGCGCTGGCCAATACATGCCCTTTCATGGCATTACGCACGGTAGCACCGTCGAATTCTCCGCTAAGCCCCAGAGTTTCTATATCTAGGGCGTGTACCTCGTAGTGGTAATGGTGCAGCAGCTCATCATTCCAGGGCGGGCACGGCCCATCATAGCCAAAGTAGGTGCCAGCCATATCCGGATTACTGGCCAGAAACTGGGTAAAGTTGTTCACACCGCGCACGCCTACCGGGCCGCCGCCGAATTCTTTGCCCTTCGGAGTAACGCCGTCGCTGTCTTCGCCTTCCGGCAGGCAGCGCATGCGAGCAGGAATATCCACCAGCAGCCAGTGGAAGAAGTCCACCCGCGGGATGTCTTTGGAGATGGTTTTACCTTCCTGATTGGCATCGTCTGCGATGCTGGGCACGTCTGGATCAAACATCACAATGGCAAAGCTGCGCGTGCCTTCCGGCACTTGATCCCAGATCATTTCCGGGCTGCGATTAGCACCAAAACTCATGTGATCGTCTTCATTGAACACGCCGAAGGCAAACTTCTCTGATACAGGTTTACCGTCTTCAATTCCTGACACTGTCAGTTTCACGTCAAATCCTCCTTAGCCCTGACCACTTTTGGTCAGTGATTGATCGTCAACGTTTTTCACCACCATTGTGGCAGAATTCCAGCGAATCTGTGATACAAAGGCCAACCATATCGCCTGTGTCTTTTTTATCAACCACTACCGCATGGAATTATTGTCAGCCTTATGTTCAATGAAGGAGAAATTATTCACCACGTACGCGACGCCCTGGGCAGCGTGCTGGTCATCGACGAGCGCAAACACCGTGTTTTGACGTTCAACTCCATTTTTGAACAAAGCAAAATAGATCGCCGCACACCTCATCTGCCCGTGCACGAATACAATCGCGCCATGATGCTGCCCGCCGCCTTCCATATGCCGGCCCGGGTAACCGTTCTGGGCCTGGGTGGAGGCGCGCTGGCGAGTGCTTTTCATCATCTGAACCCCGAATGCACCGTACACGTGGTCGAACTGCGACAGATTGTGGTGGATGTGGCCCGGGAATTTTTCAGCCTGCCGCAAACCGACCGCATGCAGGTTACCGTCGCCGACGCCCGCGTTGCGCTGGAGCAACTACCCGACGCCAGCAGCGATATGATCCTGGCTGACCTGTACAGCGCCGATCGTATGAGCCCTGCCCAGTCGCAGCGGGTTTTTATGGACAGCTGCGCCCGCGTATTAACAGACGACGGCTGGCTGGCACTGAACTACCACCGCCCACCCGTACCCAACGACGCCTGGTTCCGCCAGCTGAAGAAACACTTTCCGGTATTGCTGGTGTTCCGCAGCAAAACCAACAACACCGTGCTTTACGCCAGTAAACAGCCACTTGAAGCCATAAATGCTAAAGATCCGAAGCTGAACGTTCTGGAGCGCACGCTGCCGATTGGCTGGCGGAAACTGATGGCCAAAGTGAGCCGCCTGGAATAAAAATGAGTCGCTTGGAATAATGCGCACCGCGCCTCTGATGTCTTTACAAGTGCAATAACTCAGCAACATTGCTTACACGGTGTTCATTGTTTGCTAGCGCATGGCGCGTTAATATCCCAAGCTTGCCATGGGTCTCAGTAACGACAACAAAGCGCTTTTATACGCCGGCAGCAAGAGCGCTTTGTTCTCTTTTCTGTAAAGGCCCAATGCGATGGTTGCTCCGAGAAATAAATCCCATAATAGTAGTCCTCACCACATAGTCATCGTTGGCGGCGGTGCCGGCGGCCTTGAATTGATCACCAGCCTTGGCAACACATTGGGGAAAAAAGGCAAAGCCCGCATTACCCTGGTTGATGCCGGTCTGACACACGTCTGGAAACCTCTGCTGCACGAAGTTGCCTCTGGCTCCTTGGACGCCAATGCCAACGAAATCAATTACCGCGCCCACGCTCGCAAACATCATTACGAATTTCAGCTCGGCCGCATGAGCGGCCTGAACCGCGCCACCAAAACTCTAGTGGTTGCGCCATTTATGGGTGAAGGCGGCGTAGAAGTGGTGCCCGAAAGGGAAATTGGCTACGACACGCTGGTGATTTCTGTAGGCAGTACCGCGAACGATTTTGGCACCCCCGGGGCTCAGGAAAACTGCCTGTTTCTGGACAGTCTGTTACAGGCCCGACGCTTTCATAACCTGATGTTGAACGCCTTTTTGCGCAAAAACCACGAAGCTCAGCAAGGCCGCCAACACCGCCTGCACATCAACATAATTGGCGCCGGCGCTACCGGTGTGGAGTTGGCAGCCGAATTGCGCCTGGCCTCGCGCGAACTGCCGGTGTACGGCATGAACCACCTGCGTGCGTCTGACGTGTCTATTTCAGTGATTGAAGCGGCCGACCGTATTTTGCCTGCGTTGCCCACACGACTGTCTTCTGCGGCAACTCGCGAGCTGGAACATCAGCACGTAAAGGTGTTGACGGGCCAACCGGTCAGCGAAATAAAAGAAGACATTATTGTGATGAAGGACGGCACCGAGCTGCCGTCCTTCATGACCATATGGGCTGCTGGCATCAAGGCACCTGTGTTTCTGAGTAAACTGGAAGGTATGGAAGTGAATCGTAGTAATCAATTGGTGGTGCTGCAAACCCTGCAAACCACCCATGACACAGATATTTTTGCCCTTGGCGATTGCGCCGCCTGCCCTCAACCAGGCTCGGAGCGCCCGGTGCCCGCTCGCGCCCAGGCTGCACACCAGCAGGCCGACGCGCTGTTCAAAACTCTGTGCAACCGCCTGCAAAGCAAAGCCGCCGTGCCATTTGTCTACAACGACCACGGCTCGCTGATCAACTTTAGCCGCTACACCACCGTAGGTAACCTGATGGGAAACCTGTCAGGCCGTAGCATGTACATTGAAGGCAAGGTAGCGCGACTGTTCTACGTGTCTCTTTACCGCATGCACCAAGTAGCACTGCACGGCTTTCTGCGTACCGGCGTTATCTGGTTGATGGACAAAATCAGTCGTGCGATGCAGCCGCGTTTAAAGCTGCACTAAGATTTTCAGAGACGGATTGTGGAGCCAAACGGGAACCTATTAACGCTTCTGATAAGCCTCGGCCCAGGCCAGAGCAGCATCTGCCGGTAGGGGCTTGCTGTAGACAAAAACCCTGAGCTTGCTCACAACCCATGTCAATCAGCTTGTCCTGCATGGCCTGAGTTTCAATGCCCTCTGCCACTACCCGGCGCTTAAAGTTCTTTGACAGGCTGATGATGGATTTTACGATCATCTCATCGTCCGCATTGGTGAGCATGTCGCTCACAAACGAACGGTCGATTTTGATTTCCTGCGCCGGCAGGCGGCGAAAGTGGTCAAGCGAGGAATAGCCTGTACCAAAATCATCCAGCCTGGCTATCGCTTTCAAACCCGTCACTTATCAACACGTCGTCTGACAGCATTGATGTATCGATCAGGCTATTCAGCCGTTCGAACAACAAACCCCTTGTTTTGCGCTGCTGAGAGCGATCTGCTGATTCCGGGCTCCACGAAATATCGGTTATGGCGCCTACGCGTAGATAAGGGTATCGAGTTCATGACGAAATTATGCGGGAATGTCGCAGGTCGACCGGAGCCCTGATCAGTCGTTGGGCTAACCGGTGCGGCTTATCGATTTCACACAGAAACTACAGAAACTACAGAAACTACAGAAACTACAACAGGCCCGCATAGGAATTGGTATGCCCGTCGACGAAACCGGCTGCAATCCGGCTTCGAGACAGCGGCAAGAAGGCTGATTTTTGGGTACTATTTTGGGTAGCGGCGGTTTATGCCTGGTCGATCCGCGAGGTTAAACTCTTGAAAAAATAGCACTTTCAGCCACTTTTTTTATCCCCCATGACACATCCGAGCTAGAGCCTGGCGCTGGCAAAAGGGGATAGCAACGTACGCGACGTTGTGGTGCAGCAGAAAGCTAAGATACAGCCTGCAGCTTAGCGATGGTTTTTTGCGCCAACGGCGACAACTCCGCTCCTTCGCTGTTGGCATAAGCGATCACCTGCTGCTTCATGCTGCGAGCCCAGAATTTCTGCAGGTGGCCGGCGGCAACGTCGGTCACCTGGTCGTCGTCACCGTGGTGCAGGTTGTTGGCAATAATCTGGTCGATCATTTTGATCAGGTTGGTTATTTGCTGGTCACTCACAAGGTATTCTCCTGAACAGTGTCGTCAACGGGGGCGTAGATGACGTGGCGGCCCGGGCGGGCAAAAGCCGATAAGGTTCATGCCGCTTTCGCGGGCTTCTCGGATAGCAAGCGCCGTAGGGGCTATGTTCTCGTAAAATGTTGAACGTGTACTAGAATTACAGAAACCGTAGCAAACCTTCGGAGGTTTCCGATGAACCAGGCGCAATTTACCCAGCTCAGTACTGTTATCGATTCTCTCAGTCCCAGTCAACGACATCAGCTGCTCGATAGGCTGCAGCACCCGGAAGCTATACCCGATATCCTCGAACACCTTGAACAAAATCTGCAATCCCACCTCCAATGGCTCCGGCGTTTCAACGGTGTCGCAACCAAATATCTGCCCCATTATCTCGGCTGGTTTCGGTGGTTTGATCAGCAAACCTCAGAAATATCACAACCGTCTGATTTTATGAGCGATTTCATTAGCTCTGAAGCTAATCAACATTTAATGCGAACATAGCCCACCGGGTCTCCAGCCGTCACCAAATTGGCCATAGGCAGCCAAAACACCGAAAAGCCGTAGGCCATGCCGATGCAAAGATGAATCGCCAGCGCCGCAGTGGGCACCAGCCAACGATTGAAATTGGGGCCTGCAACCGTGTTTTCACGGTCAAAAAAACCAGGTTTAGAGCGCGCCTCGTCGCCGTTTTGTAAACGGTCTTGTGTTATGCCGTCCATCAATCACCTCTATTTTGTTGTTGTCGTTTTGTTATTTTTTACAGCTTGAAACTGATCACCCAGTACTGACATATGCACGCTAAAACATATATCGTTGACTGATAATTAAACGAAGCTGAGTATTAATGTAATTCTTTAGATAGTCAAACAACAAATAGGTATTTAACGTATGAATTTTTTTGCATATATACGCCTCTCGGCAACCGTCTTTTAAAGCAAAACAACACCCGCGACACACTCGGCGTAACCCGCATCAACTCTGCTTGTTAACCGTGCCGGCTATGGGCAGACTTACAGCAGGCCAACGCGATCCTTGCCTGGCTTGCTTGCCATTCTTGATATGGAGTTGTGATGGACCCGATGCTCACCCTGGTGGGTGCCCTGATGCTGGTGATCAGCATTGTTTTAAGCCCGCTATCCAGCCGGGTGGGGATGCCTGTACTGCTGATTTTTTTGGTGGTCGGCATGATGATGGGCGAAGACGGGCCAGGCGGCATTCGTTTTGATGATTACCAGCTGGCGTTTCTGATCGCCAATCTGGCCCTGGGCGTGATTCTGTTAGACGGTGGTATGCGCACACGTGCTGAAACCTTCCGTGTTGGCCTGCGCCCCGCTTTGGTGTTGGCTACCCTCGGTGTTTTTCTAACCGCTGCCGGCGCAGCCGTAGTCGCTTGGTGGGTGTTTGATTTGCATTGGATGCTAGCGCTACTGATCGGCGCCATTATCTCGTCTACCGACGCTGCGGTGGTGTTCTCGATGCTGCAAGGCAGCGGCATTCATCTCAACGAGCGTGTCAGCGCCACGTTAGAAATCGAGTCTGGCAGCAACGACCCCATGGCCATTTTTCTGACGTTGCTGATGGTCACGCTGATTGGCAACGCAGGTGAGAACAACGTTGGCCCCGCCCTGCTGTTACTGGTGGAACAGTTTGGTATTGGCAGCATTGCCGGATTAATCGGTGGCGTAGCCGTCGTCGCACTGGCCAATCGGATGCGCCTGGCACCGCCGCTTTACCCACTGCTGGTAGCCGCCGGTGGTATTGCGGTATTTTCCGCCACTAACGCTCTGGGCGGCAGTGGCTTTTTGGCGATTTACCTGACCGGTGTGGTCATTGGTAACCGGCCTGTACGCATGATGCCGATGATTCTGCAGGTGCACGACGGTCTGGCTTGGCTGGCGCAGCTGTGCCTGTTTCTTATGCTTGGGCTTTTGGTGGCCCCGTCGGAGTTACTGCCCCTGGCGGGCGGAGGTCTGATATTGGCGCTGGCGCTTATTTTCGTGATTCGACCACTCATTGTAATGGCCACACTCTGGCCATTTGGTTTCAACCGCCGTGAGCTGGGTTTTATCAGCTGGGTAGGCCTGCGCGGTGCGGTGCCTATCGTGCTGGCACTGTTCCCCATTATTGCCGGCCTGCCAGACGCGCAACTGGTGTTCCACGCCGCCTTTTTTATCGTGCTGGTGTCATTGCTGGTTCAGGGCACCACTATGGCGCCTTTGGCGCGCTGGCTAAAGCTGGAAGTACCGGCCGACAACGCGCCGCTTCGTCGCTTTCCTCTGGACGCCCCGGGCGCCGACGATCATGAATTAATGCTGTTTCCATTGCGGGGCAAAAACTGGGAGCTGCCGCGGCGCCTGGACCAGCTCAAATTTCCAGATAACACGGCGGTGGCCGGCGTATTCCGAAACCGATTGTGCCTACAATCACAAGCCGATCTTGAAGTGATTCAGGGCGACATTATCGCCGTATTTGCCACGCCAAGCGTTTTACCGGACCTGAACAAATCACTCAGCGGGGCCTACGCTCCCGGCCACTTGGCCGAACGTGCGTTCTTTGGCGACTTTGTGTTGAACGGCGACGCTCTGCTGGGCGATGTAGAGCAGGTTTACGGCATTGAATTTGATGAACTGCCGCCCGACTTGTCACTCGCTGAATGCTTTGCCCAACGTACTAAGGGCCGCCCGGTTATTGGCGACCTGGTAGCTCTGGGGCCGGTTACGCTGGTGGTGCGTTCAATGAACGGCGACACCGTTGCCAAGGTAGGCCTGAAAATGGACGCCCAGCAAAACGCAGCCGAGGCAAAACATAACAACACCAAAGATGACAAAACCCATTAACAACTGCACCTTCAGTCATGATATAAACATTCTGAATTAACATTAATCATTGGTAAGTCGGTTTTATGAGTATGGGTCGATTGTTTGTTTTATGTTCACTGCTGCTGACTTTGCTCACGCCCCAGGCCCTGGCTTCGGATTTGCTGGCGCGAGCAGACACCCGTCTTCCATTTCCGCATTCGTCAGACATCGACCAGCTACCGTCCATCACCAAAGTACTGGTGCAAAAAGGCGAGCGTTCACTGCAGTTGCTCAGTGGTGAGCAGGTTATCCGCCAATATCGCATTTCACTGGGTGACAATCCCCAGGGCCACAAGCTTTACGAGGGCGACAGCCGCACCCCCGAAGGCGAATACTCCCTGGACTGGCGCAACGCCGGCAGTTCATTTTACAAGTCTATTCACATTTCCTACCCCAGCGCCAAAGACCGTGAAATGGCCGAAAACTGGGGCCTGAACCCAGGCGGCAGCATCATGATTCACGGCCTGCCCAACGGAACCGACGACGATTTTGCTTTTGCTTTTTTTGGGCTTGATTGGACTGACGGTTGCATTGCCGTCAGCAATCAAGAGATTGATGAAATCTGGCAACTGGTAAGCGATGGCACCCCGATTGAAATCCTGCCCTGAGGCCCTTGTTGGAAGTTAAGCTAAGTGCCGACATTAGAATAGTTTTCTGACATGAAACGCCGTGTAAGATTACGTTGTTGTCATAAGCTTCGGACATTTACCTACGCTTAGTTAACATTTGGTGGCAGACTGATTTACACTATCGGCTGCTTCGGTGGTTAATCGCTTATCAGACCTGTATTGGCAGGAGGCGAGTTGACGGGATGTCAGCTACATTGATTATCGGACTTCGGGAAATACAACGACTAATAAGGGGACTTGCAATGCGTAAACTGACGATCGCTGGGTTTGCACTGGCAGCTGCTTTGACTGCTGGTTGTGCCACTACTGATGACGCCGCTATGAGCGAAGCCAATGCTACAGCTAATTCAGCTGAGCAAACGGCTGAAAATGCAATGAACACCGCCAACAGCGCCGCCAGCTCTGCCCGCTCTGCCAAGCAGACAGCTGAACAAGCTCTGGCTGCTGCCAAAGCTGCTCAAAAATCCGCTGACGAAGCCAACGAGCGCGCCAAGCGCATGCTCGACCGGGCCAGCAAGAAGTAAGCTTTGCACTATAAAAAAGGCCGGTAACTCCCAAGCCACTCGCCTTATGGGTGGCTGAGGGTTTGCGCCAAGTGGTGCTAGTAAAAAGCCAGCGATTGAATCGCTGGCTTTTTTATTGCCCCTAAAAACTCAACTACTTTGCTTGAAGACCCCCCAGCTGGAGTTGCGTTAACGTGTTGTACTAGGCATCCATCAGGTCGTAACAATGGGTCACTCGTCGGCTAGTCACTTCTGCCAGTGGAATGGCAACCTGGCTGTCAACCTATGAATGATATCGATTGATTATTGCATCATTCCATCCATGGTGGCCGCCACCGCGTTTATCTGGTTGCGCAACCAGCGGTGGGCAGCATCGTTCTGATAGCGTTGGTGCCAGATCATCAACAGGGTAAAGGGCTTGTAGTCGAACGGCAGTGGCACCCAGGCGGCCCGCGACAACAGCTGCTGAGCCATACGTTCCGGCGCCACTGCCAACATGTCGGTACCGTATAAAAGGCTGGCAAGGGCCGAGAAGTTTGACACGCTCACTCTCTTGGTGCGGCGCAGATTGCGGGCACTCAAGGCTTGGTCCAGCCCCGGCTGTTCGGCGGAACCCAGCATCAGGCTGATGTGGTCGGCTTTGAGGAAATCGGCCAGGGTATGAGGCGGCTCGCGCCGGGCCGGATCATAAAACACCACCATGCGGTCGGTCATCAAGCCACGTTGCATAATATCGCTGGCTTCCGGTGGGTGCGGCGACACAATCAGATCGCAGGTTTCCTGGCGTAACAGCTCGGCGCCGGGAATGCCGGCGGCGATCACCTGCAGGCGAATGCCCGGCGCCTGCTCACGCAAAATAGCCAGCAAGCCGGGCAGCAAAAGGTCGCGCTCATAATCGTTGGCGGCGATGGTAAACACCAGCTCTGCGGTTTGCGGGCTGAACGGCGGGCCGGAGGACAGCGCGCGCAAATCATCCAGCACCTGACGAATGTGCGGGCCGGCCTGCTGGGCATAACGGGTAGGGGTAATGCCACGCCCGGATTTAACAAACAGAGGGTCACCCAAAGCCTGGCGCAAACGCTCCAGGGTGTGACTGACGGCCGACTGGCTAACCCCAAGCGTTACTGCGGCCCGCGATACGCTGCCTTCGTCCAGCACCACCAAAAAAGTGGCCAGAGCGCGCAGGTCCAGATTGAAAGGTTCAACAGGGTTCATCAGCGGGAATCCGGTGTCAGTGCCATAATAATGTCATTACGATACCACGCTGGTAACAGTAGAGGGCATTCGCCTCTGCCCAAGACCCAACGTGGTTGTTATGATTAGCAGTTATGAATTTTCAAAATGGAATGAACCCATGCTCAGTTTTTTACCTGCGCCGGTGATTGGTGTACTGAACTCGTTGCTGTTGTTACTGAATACCCTGGTGTGGTGCCTACTCTTATATATTCCGGCGCTGTTGAAGTTGATTATTCCCCACAAGGGTTTTGGTGTGCTGTGCACCAAGCTGATTATTCGCGTGGCCGAAATTTGGGTAGCTTGTAACAGTGGCTGGATGAAACTCACCCAGGGCACCCGCTGGGAAGTGACCGGGGCCGAAGAGCTGAAGCAGGAAAGCTGGTATCTGGTACTTAGTAACCACCAGAGCTGGGTGGATATTCTGGCCATGCAGCGGGTTTTTCACGGCAAGGCACCGTTTCTGAAATTCTTTCTGAAGCAACAGTTGGTGTGGGTGCCGGTGATCGGCTTGGCCTGGTGGGGGCTGGATTTCCCGTTCATGAAGCGCTATTCGCGCCAGTATCTGGTAAAGCACCCCGAAAAACGCGGTGAAGATATGAAAGAAACCCGCCGCGCCTGCGAGAAGTTCCGTCACACGCCCGTCAGCATTATGAACTTCGTAGAAGGAACGCGCTTTACGCCGGCCAAGCGTGCCGCCCAAAAATCACCCTACACTCACCTGTTACCGCCAAAAGCTGGCGGTGTTGGCTTTGTGTTAGACGCTATGGGTGATTCCGTCAAAACACTGGTGGACGTAACGATTGCCTACCCCGGCGGTGCGCCGACCTTCTGGCAGTTCCTGTGCGGCCAGGTGTCAGAAATTAAAATGGAAATTCACACCGTTGCCATTCCCGACAACCTTAAAGGCCGCGATTACATGGCCGACTCTGAATACCGCCGCAACGTAAAGCTTTGGCTTGCCGAACAGTGGCAAGCCAAAGACCAGCGCCTTACGCGGATGCTGGGACAGGCTCCTGCTTCTGCTCCTGAAACGTCAGATTGATCTGACGGCGTTCGTCATCTACCCCGGCCAGGCGCACCGTAACGGCCTGGTCGAGTTGGAAGATGCGGCCATTTTTGTTGTGAATCAGGCGCAGGGTGATCGGGTCAAAACTGTATTTGCCATCCAGGTCACGGCAGCTGACAAACCCTTCCAGGCCGTTGCAATTTAAGCGCACAAAAAAGCCGGCGGGAATGGTGCGGCTGATAACGCCGCCCATGTCATCATCGCCCAAGGTTTTTGCAAAGTCGCTTTTTAGCCAGTTCTCTACGCTGTTGGCGGCTTGGCGAGCCTGTATCAGAGTCGCCTGAAGCGTGCTAAGGGCGTTGTTATCCAATTCTTCCAACGGCGCCTGCCAGATCAGCGATTTGATCACCCGGTGCACGTAAAAGTCGGTGAACTTGCGTAGCGGTGAGGTGAACGTGGTGTAGGCAGCAAGCCCCATACCCTGGTGTGGTGCGGGGCTGAAGGCCAGCTCGGCGCGGGCCAGTTGGCGCGCGACAATGGATTTTACCGGGACGTCCACGTTCAGGCTGTCGGCGGTTTTCATCAGTGTTTTGAAACTCTCTGCCTGGGCAACGTCCAGCTCGGCAAGCTGTGGCAGGTGTTGTTCCAGCAGCTTGCGGATGTTGTCATGACGGTCGGCGCGCAGGCCACTGTGACAAATAAACAGACCTTTGTTGTGCTGCGACAGAAAGTCGGCGGCGCAGCGGTTGGCCGCGACCATGCACTCTTCTACCAGGCGGTGAGCTTCATTTTGAACCGTGGGTTCAATGCTGCGAATACGGCGGTTTTCGTCCAGCCGCAGGCGGAACTCCGTGCGGTCACCATTAATAAGAGCGTGTTCGACGCGCCAGCGACGCAGCGCGGTAGCGGCCTGGTGCAGCTGGTCCAGGCTGTTAGACACGGCTGGCGACAGAGCTTTAATGTCGTCGTCTTCGCGGCCGTCAATCAAGTTGGCAACCAGTTCATAACTGAGCTTGCCGTGGGAGCGGATGCTGGCCTGGTGAAAACTGTAATCGCCCAGACTGCCATCGTTGTTAACCTGCAGATCGCAAACCAAAGCCAGGCGCGTAGTATCGGGCTGCAGCGAACACAAGCGGGTGCTGGCGGCATCGGGCAGCATCGGCAGCGGCTCGCCCGGAAAGTAAATGGCGGTGGCTCGGCGCATGGCTTCGCGTTCGGTGGCGCTGCCTGGCTCAATCAGTGCGGTGGGGTCGGCAATCGCAATCGACAGCGCCCAGCCGGTGGCATTTGGCACCGCCAGCAGGGCGTCGTCCATGTCTTGGGTGCCCGGGCTGTCGATAGTGACATAGGGCTGCGAGCAGCGGTCTTCTCGCCCTGCGCTGTGTGCGGCTATCGCGTCTTCACTGAGCGCTTGGGCGTGTTGCTGCACTGCCTCTGGCCATGCGTCAGACAAATCAAAACCGGCCATGGTCAGCGCCCGCTCAATACCGGCATCGCCGGCCTGGCCTATTACCCGCAGTACCCGGGCCTGGCCTTTGCCGTCTTTGATCGGGTGGCGGTGCAGGCGGCAATATATGTAATCACCGGGCTGGGCGCCGTTACGCTCTTTTGGCGGTATGAAGATCCAGCGGTTAATGCCCGCCGTTTCCGGCACCACAAAATGGCCTTTGCCCCTGACCTGGTAGCGGCCTACGAAGGTATCCAGCGAGCTGTTTAACAGCTCTTCTACCACGCCTTGGGTTTTGCCTTTCTCAACATCCTGTTCGATGATGTTGATACGGTCGCCGGGAAGCACTTTTTGCATTTCCTCGGGCGGAAGAAACACATCTCTGCCATCGTCCATGGCAACAAAGCCAAAGCGGCCATTGGTTGCTTTTACGGTGCCGGAAAAAACCACTTTGTGTTCTTCGATATCAGATTTCAGCTGGCGCAACTGGCTGAGAGCGTCGGCATTAAGCATGAAGTAACCTGGCTGATAAAAAAATGAATGTTGCCGCGCAGTATAACTGTAAAGGGGCAATGAGTCAGACCCGTTAGGCAATGAGAGCGTCGCTGATGCTTTATTTGTTGGGTCAGGCCGATTTGGAGTTCTAGCGACCTGCTTACCCCAGCGCTCGATACTAAAGGAAATAATTACCAAGCTATATAAAAATGTCGCGGTGCTTTATACGTTGCGCTTGGAGTAAGGGCAGGCTGTCATTGTAATTCATTATCAGCTCGATCGGGGCGCGTTGGCCGGCACGGCGCAACCTCGCCCCGAATCGTGCGGTCATCAGTTGTGTTCGGTGAACACCCGGGTCTGGCCGTTGGTGTTGAATAACAGCACTTGGTACGGATCTTTGCGATCGCCCATTTCCATTCCCGGTGAGCCTGCAGGCATGCCCGGCACGCTCAAGCCACGGGCTTGGGGCGCTTGGCTTAACAGGCGTTTGATGTCGTCCGCCGGCACGTGGCCTTCAATCACGTAATCGTTGATAAACGCGGTGTGGCAACTGGCCAAAGCCGGTGTCAGGCCGGCTTCGATTTTCACCGGCGTGACATTGTCGACTTCGCTGACTTCCACCTCAAAACCGTTGTCCTCCAGGTGTTTGATCCAGTCGGTGCAGCAGCCACAGGTGGGCGATTTGTATACGTGAATGTTGTGCTCAGATTCGGCGCTTGCCAGGGCCGAGCCAAAGCTCAGGCTAGCGCCCAGTAACATGGCTAGAGTACGTTGCTTCATAAGTGTTACCTCTTCGTTTTGGTGTCAGTGGGCGCCAACCAGAACCACCAGACGACGGCGGCCATCAGCGCTAAACCTGTGAGGTTGACCAAAAAAGATGTCATTGGCTCTGTTCCTGTTTGGCGGAGCTGTCTAATTTGCGACTGGTTTTGAACAGTCGCAGCCGGTTAGCGTTGGTAACCACGGTAACCGACGACATCGACATGGCTGCACCGGCAAGGATCGGGCTTAACAGAATGCCCCACAATGGATACAGCAAGCCAGCGGCAATGGGAATACCCAGGCTGTTATAAATAAACGCGCCGAACAGATTCTGGTGAATGTTCTTCACCGTGGCGCGGGATATTTCGATGGCGTCGGGAACCCCGTGCAGGGACCCGCGCATCAGTGTAATGGCGGCGCTTTCAATGGCCACGTCGGTGCCGGTGCCAATGGCAAAGCCAACATCGGCGGCGGCCAGAGCCGGGGCATCGTT
Organism: Marinobacter gelidimuriae; assembly: GCF_000372805.1. Classification (GTDB taxonomy): domain Bacteria; phylum Pseudomonadota; class Gammaproteobacteria; order Pseudomonadales; family Oleiphilaceae; genus Marinobacter; species Marinobacter gelidimuriae. Next base: position 15,400 of record NZ_KB889876.1, read on the forward strand.
AATGCCGTCACCCACCATGGCGACGGTATAGCCTTTTTTACGCATGTCATTAACCACGTCGGCTTTGTCTTCCGGCAACACTCCGGCACGATAATCGTCAATACCGGCACTGGCGCAGATGGCTTTGGCGGTGGCGTCCACATCGCCGGTGACCATCATCACTTTGATGCCGGCTTGATGCAACCGTTCAATGGCGGCCCGGGAGTCGGGTTTGATGGCATCGGCGACGCCAATGACGCCCAGCACCCGGGTGCCCAAGGCTACAAACAGCGGGGTGCCGGCGTTGTCGGTAATACTTTGGGCGGCCTGGTCCAACGGGGTTACATCCAGCCCTTCATCTACCAGCCAACGCCGGTTGCCCAGGCGCAGGGTATCGCCATTGTGTTGCCCGGCTACACCCTTGCCGTTGAGGCTGTCGAAGCCGGTTATGTCGGCCGGTTGAATAGTGTCCTGCCGGACTTTTTCCATAATGGCGTAGGCCAGCGGGTGCTCTGAATACTGCTCAAGACCGGCGGCCAGGGCCAGCAGATGAATTTCGTTACCGTCTACTACATGCACTTGGGTAACCGCGGGTTTGCCGGCAGTGATAGTGCCGGTCTTATCCAGAATGACCAGGTTGATCTTGCCAGCGGTTTGCAGGGCTTCACCCTGGCGGATCAGCGCGCCGTATTCAGCGGCTTTGCCGACGCCGACCATCACCGACATGGGCGTGGCCAGCCCCAAGGCGCAGGGGCAGGCGATGATCAGTACGGTGGTGGCGGCCACCATCATGTGCGCTACTGCCGGGTCTGGCCCCAGATTGTACCAGGCGAGCGCGGCGGCTATGGCGATTAGCATCACACTGGGCACAAATACTGAGGAAATTTTATCCGCCAGGCGGCCTATCGAGGGCTTCGAGCCCTGGGCTTTTTTTACCAGCCGGATAATTTGCGCCAGGGCCGTGTCGCTGCCTACACGGGTGGCTTCGTACACAATGCTGCCACGGGTGTTCAACGTGCCGGCAGACACTTCGTCGCCTTCGCCTTTACTGACCGGCATGGGCTCGCCGGTGAGCATGCTTTCGTCAACGCGGGTGTTGCCTTCGCGCACTACACCGTCCACCGGCAGCTGTTCACCGGGCCGAACGCGAATCTGGTCGCCTTTACGCACCTGCTCTATGGGCAGGTCCTGTTCCTGGCCATCGCGGATCACGCGGGCGGTTTTGGCGCGCAGATCCAGCAGCCGGCGCACGGCTTCGGAGGTTTTGCCTTTGGCGCGCAGCTCTAAGGCCTGGCCCAGATTGATCAGACCGATGATCATCGCCGAAGCTTCAAAATACACGTGGCGCGCCATTTCTGGCAGGGCTGCGGGGAACACCGCCACCACCATGGAATAGATCCACGCGGTGCCGGTACCCAGCGCTACCAGGGTGTCCATATTGGCGTTGTGGTGGAGAAAGGCTTTCCAGGCGCTGGTGAAAAAATGGCTGCCGGTGGCAATCATCACGCCCAGGGTCAGAATGCCCAGATTGATCCAGATGGTCTGGTTGCCGGCATCTATGGTCATCGAGCCGAAACCCAGGCCCCAGATCATCAGGCCTACACCCAGTGACAGGCTGACCGCCATTTTTACCAGCAAGGTGCGGTAGCGTTTGCGATCTTGCTGCTGGCGGCGTTCGTCTGCGGTGTCTGGATCTTCAATCACGCTGGCGCCGTAGCCGGCGCTTTCGATGGCGTTGATCAGTGCTTGTGCGTCTGCTTGACCGCTGGCGCTGGCCGTATTGTCGGCCAGGTTCATGTGGGCGTGGGTAACGCCGCTAACCGACTTCAGGGCTTTTTCGATGCTGCTGACGCAAGACGCGCAGGTGGCACCGGTGACCGCCAGCTGAATTCCGTCGTTACTGTCGTTGCTGTCGCTGGCGGCGCTGGCCGTCTCTGGCGCAGGGGCCTCTGCTTCCTCAGCGTTACCTTTTTCGCTGCGACCGGATGGCGTTATCTTGCTGGCACAGCAGTTTTTGGCGGCGGGCTCGGCATGGAGAATCTTCGACGGGTAGCCCGCTTCGGTGATTCTTCGGGCAGCGTCGGTGGCGTCAATGCCTGCGGGCAAGGTGACGGTTTTCTGCTCGATGTTCACATCCACCGCGGCACTGTCGGTGACCAAAGGTTCTAATGCCACGCGGATTTTACGGGCGCAGCCCTGGCAGGTGGCACCGGCAATGCTGAGCCGATTCTCGGTGTTAGCGGTTGTGCTGTCCATAATTCAGAGTTCCTCCGTCAGGTTAGGTTCGGCCTGATCCCAGTGTTCAATTAAACGGCAGATGGTATGGCCGTCTGGTGTGCCATCGGGCATGTCTCGCCAAGCGTCCAGGGCCTTTTCCATGCGCTGGTGCAGTTGTTGGAGCTCGTTAATCTGGAGTTCAACCTCGGCCAGGCGTTGTTCAAACAGGCCGCGCACCATGGGACAGGGGGAATGCTCGTCGTCGGCTTGGTTCAAAATGTCGCGGATCTCGGGCAGGGAAAAACCGAGCTGGCGGGCCTTACGGGCAAAACGTAGGCGGCGCAGATCATCGCTGGAGAAATGTTGGTAGTTGTTCGCCGGATCGCGGCTGGGTGCCAGCAGTTTTTCGCGGGTGTAGAAGCGTACAGTGTCGGGCGTTACCCCAGCGGCACGGGCCATGTCTTTTACTTTCATAAACTACCCCGTCGCCTTTTACGATGAGTGTAGCTTAAAACCTGTTAGCCGCTCATAGGTCAAATGTTACGAACGTGTTGTCAGCCTTTGGCGCGGAGAAAGCAGCCGCAGTGCTTGCACTGCTCCGGAACCATCAGTTTGGCTTGCCAGCCCAGCTTTTCGCTACAAGCGGGACAGGTCAGCTTTAGCTGCATAGCCACTATTGGCGCCACCAACAGCACCAGAATGATGCCCAGCCCGCGCCAATCATCGCCGCTAGACAACCCCAGTTGGCTGCTGAACACCAGAATGATGATTAACGCCGTAAAGGCGAACAGAAAATAATTGCGGTTCCACCGTTCCCAGCGGCGCAGGCGCGCGTCTTGTTCGGTGGTCAGATAATGTGCCATGGAGTCTCACGGTTAAAGTGGGTTTTCAGCGTATTGCGGCTTCAGCCACTGCTCCAGCTGGTCGGCGGGAATCGGACGGCTGATCAGATAACCCTGAGCCACATCGCAACCATGCTGGCGCAGAAAATTGAGCTGGCTGGTAGTTTCTACGCCTTCGGCTACCACCTGGATGCCCAGATTGTGGGCCAAATTGATAATTGCAGAGGTAATGGTGGCATCGTCCTGGCGTTCGGTTACCTAGGTGATGAATGAACGGTCAATCCACTCGATTGCCTGGTAAATCTTGAAATCTTGCAAATGGTTGCGGACATCCCTGCGCCACTGGGCTTCGCTAATGGCCATTATTTCGGACTCGGTGTCCAGATGCGCCTGAATCTGGCGACTGCCTTGCTGGCTTTGGCCAAATCGCAAACCTAGGGCCAGCAATAAAAATAAAAAAAGATAAACACCGGCAGGACTGGGTGCAAAAGCCCTTTTTCCACAACACGCTGTGTTGAATCGGTGTTTTTCATCGGGCTCTCTAGGGTCGGTGTATAAGCTGGGGTATTTCCATTTTTGGACAGCGGTCCATCACCACTTTCATGCCCGCCTGTCGCGCGCGCTCGGCGCCTTGGTGATTAATAACGCCAATTTGGAGCCACAGGACCGGAATTTTCATGGCGATGGCCTGGTCGATCACCGCGTCGGTGCGTTGCGGAGCCAGGAACAAATCCGCCATGTCTACTGCGACCGGCAGTGATTCAAGGTCCGCATAAACGGTTTCACCCAGCAGCTGCTGGCCGGCCAGACCGGGATTAACGGGTATTACCCGATAACCTTGCTGCTGTAAGTAATGCATGACCTCGTGGGAGGGGCGGTTGGTTTTTTCACTGGCGCCCACCAACGCTATGGTGCGGACCTGCTGCAGAATGTCGAGAATCTGCGAGTCAGACGTCTCGGGCATGATGTAACGCTCCTGTCAAAGAAGAAAATAACAATGTAAGTGCTACAAGTTACCTAGTGTCCCGTCTGGCCAATGTGAGCCTGATCAACGGTTGGTACTGATCAAATTAAAAAATTCCAGGCGGGTGGCTTGTGATTTACGGAACTGACCTAGCATCATTGACGTCTTCATTTTCGAATTCTGTTTTTCGACGCCGCGCATCATCATGCACATGTGCTGGGCTTCGATCACGACGGCCACGCCCTTGGCATTGGTCACACTCTCTACCGCTTCGGCGATCTGTCGAGTTAGATTTTCCTGGATTTGCAGACGCCTTGCGTACATATCCACAATGCGCGCGAATTTGGACAGCCCCAGGACCTTGCCCTGGGGCAGGTAGGCAATGTGGCACTTGCCGATAAAAGGCAACATGTGATGTTCACACATGCTGTACAGCTCTATGTCCTGTATCACCACCATTTCGTCCATGGCGGATTCGAACACCGCGTTGTTGACCAACTTGTTCAGATCCTGCTGGTACCCGCGAGTTAGAAACTGCATGGCTTTGGCCGCGCGCAGAGGCGTGTTTTGCAGGCCTTCGCGGTCACAGTTTTCACCTAAGCCATTAATAATGGCGCGGTAGTGGCCGGCAAGATCGTCTGTCAGGGAATTGCTCATAAATACGGGTCCGATTTTCTGAGTCTGGCGAGGGCAGCAGCTTAAGGCAAATTGGCCATGATCTCTATGGGTAAGCGCCTTAGCGGTTCAGCTGTCGCCCTGAAGGCCAGTATCTCGGCTTCGGGTAGGCTGGTTTCCGGCAGCAGCACCATGAACTCTTCGCCGCCAATACGAAATATGTGGTCGTTGTCACGCAGGCGGTTGCTCAGCAGGCGTGCTATGCCTGTGAGTACAGTGTCACCGGTGTGGTGGCCAGTTCTGTCATTTCCTGCTGCAAGCGCCCCACCAGCCATGCAAAAATCAGTGCGAACAGACAGGTCAGCCCTAACGATGTGCTGATGCGCCAGAACTCTGACAGGGGGAATACGTAAAAAGCCATGAGCGCCTGGGTGATGAATTCATGGAATTGGTGGAAAAGCGCCAGTGGAATTCAGTGATGCAGCCGCTGTAGCCCCTGCGTTTGGATGCGAGAACCCCTCTGTTAAGCCGACTTATGCACGTTGTTTGCCGCCAACCGCGGATATCAGCAGAAAACAGCTGAATGCGGTAACCACCACCGACGGCCCCGCCGGTGTGTCCAGTTCCCATGACAGGGCCAGCCCGCCGGTCACGGCAATAAAGCCGAACAGCATCGCCATGGCCACCATCTGTTCGGGTGTGCGTGCCAGGCGCCTTGCGGTGGCGGCGGGAATAATCAGCAGCGCTGTAATCAGCAGCACGCCGACAATTTTCATGGCCACTGCAATAACAATAGCAAACATCAGAATCAGGGCCAGCCGCAGGCGTTCTACCGGCACCCCTTCAACCCGCGCCAGTTCTTCGTGAATGGTGCTCATCAGCAGGCCACGCCATAGCAGTGCCAGCAGGCATAAAATGGTGGCGGCACCGCCGTAAATCCACCATAGATCGCTGCGGCTCATGGCCAGCAGATCGCCAAACAGCAGCCCGGTCAGGTCCATTCGCACTGAGGGCATAAAGCTCAGGGTGACCAGCCCAATGGCCAGCGCACTGTGGGCCAGTATGCCCAGCAGGGTATCGGTGGCTAAGGTTTTGCTGCGGGAAAACAGCACCAGCGCCAGAGCCAACCCCAAGCAAGTGATAATCACCCCGACATTAATCGGCACCTGAATCACAAAGCTCAGGGCAATGCCTAGAAGCGCCGAATGGGCCAGGGTATCGCCAAAATAGGCTAGCCGCCGCCAAACCACAAAACAGCCCAGAGGCCCCGCGACCAGAGCCACACCCAGGCCACCAATCAGCGCACGCCAGAAAAAATCATCCAGAATGCTGTCAATCATGATGGTGCCCTGAGCCGGTTGGCGCTGCTTTCGCTTCGCTGAGTGAACTGACGTTGCCGTGCAAGTCATGGCGGTGATTGTGATGGTGATGGTAAACCGCCAGTGACTCGGCGACGGCGGTGCCGAAGGTTTCAATAAAGGCTGGGTCGTGGGAGATGTCTTCCGGAAAACCGCTGCAACACACATGCTGGTTCAGGCAGATGACTTTATCGGTGGCAGCCATAACCAGATGTAGGTCGTGGGAGATCATGATGACGCCGCAGTTGAGCTCGTCTCGGAGTTGGCGCACCAGGTCATAAAGTGCGGCCTGGCCGTTGATGTCGACCCCTTGGGCGGGCTCATCCAGTACTAGCAGGCCGGGCTGGCGTGCCAGCGCCCGTGCCAGCAGCAAGCGCTGTTTCTCGCCGCCAGATAGGTGATGCACCGAGGCTGCCGAAAGGTGAGCCACACCGGTGCGCGCTAGCGCCTGTTTACAACCTTTGCGGTCGCAGCCGCTCAGCGCCATAAAGCGCTCTACACTCAGCGGCAACGTGGTTTCAAGGTTCAGGGTTTGTGGCACATAACCGATCACTAAACCCGGTTGCAGGCTAATCGAACCAGACGTGGCCTTCTGGATGCCCAGAATGGTTTTGATCAGGGTGGTTTTGCCGGCTCCGTTGGGGCCGATAATGGTGATGATATCGCCGCGCTTTATACTCAAAGACACCCGATCAACAATCAATCGGTCATTGAGCGTCACCGATACCTTGCTCAGTTCTGCCAAAACCTCGTTCATGATGGCGTCGGCTGATCAGTGCTGTCGCTCTCACAGCGCGGGCACAAGCCGGCAATTTCCAAAGTAATCTGTTCTACCTGAAACGTTTCGGCTGTGGCGGCTTGGTTGATAGCAGCGGTTATGTTCGGGGCGGCTAACTCCAGCACGTTGCCACAGCTGCGGCAGATCAGAAAGGTGCCGCAGTGGTGCTGGCCCGGGTGGTCGCAACCGGTGAACGCGTTAAGCGACGCAATACGGTGTACCAGGCCGTGCTGCTGTAAAAAATCGAGGGCGCGATACACCGTTGGTGGCGCAGCCTTGTGGCCATCGGCGCTTAACTGAGCTAGCACATCGTAGGCGCCCAATGGTTTGTGGGACTGCCAAATCAGCTCCAGCACTCTTTCCCTGACGGGGGTTAGCCGCGCCTCGTTACGCCGGCAGCTTTCCCTGGCCTGGGCCAGGGCCTGATCAACGCAAAGATCATGATTATGGGGGCGATAGGGTAAAGCGCGGGCGGGCATGGCAAGTATCCGATAAAATTTGCAACATTATAACAGTTGCCATCCGTGCTGCCAGAGTTTCCGCACCGTTGAGTGAGGCATCAGCGTAATTGCTGCGCCAGGCTTTCCAGATACTCCAGATTGGGAATCCAGGCGCGCTCGCCGTCTACTTCGACTTCCATCAGGTCGGCAACGCCGGTTGGACTGTCCAGGCGCTGAATCTGGCTTTGATTAATACGATTCTGGCTGGGTATGCCCTGAGTCATCAGAGCAATAAAGGGCTGTTCGCGGTGTTCTTCGACGATGCTGTTAAGAATAACCACCCGGCCGCGGCGATTATTCGGTTGTGCCAATTGGCCGCCGCTGGCTGCGTCGTAGGATATAACCGGCAGCCTTAGCCCGCGCCATTCCAGATGGCCGGCCAGCCAGGCGGGTGCGTCGGCGCTTGAGTTGATGTCGGGGCTGTAGTCCACCACTTCAGCCAGCGATACGTTGGGCAGTAACAGCTGACGGCCGATCATCGGAATCATGACGCAGGCCAGGGTCTGGTTGTTATCGCTCATAAGTTACCTGTCAGCCTGCGGATGGTTTCTAGCAGAGTTGTTTCCTGGAACGGCTTACCCAGATATTCGTTAACGCCAATGGCTAATGTACGCTCACGATGTTTTTCTCCGGTACGGGAGGTAATCATGCAAATGGGTGTATTTCGCAGAACGTCGTCGTGGCGAACAAAGCCGGCCACTTCAAAGCCATCCATGCGCGGCATTTCAATGTCCAGCAGGATGATATCAGGCTGGTAATCCTGCAGCTGGGCTACGGCATCCAAACCATCTTTGGCGGTAATCACTTCCATACCGTTGCGCTCAAGCAGGCGCGACGTCACTTTACGCACGGTTACGGAATCATCGACCACCATCACCAGGGTGGCGCGCTGGTGAAGTCGCGGTTTCTGGCGCGGCTGGCCCGCTTTGCCGCTGGCGTGCTGCTGCTGCTGCTCTGACAGTATGTCGGAGCGGATCATTGCTGGCAGATCAAGAATGACCACTACATTTCCGTCACCCAGAATGGTGCCGCCGGATACGCCACGCACAGAGTTGAACTGAGGCCCGAGAGATTTCACCACAATTTCGCGGCTGCCCACCAGGCTGTCTACCTGCAGGGCCATAGGTTGCTCTGCGCCGCGCACCAAAATAACCGGCAGTGGCAGTGCCTGGCCCTGAAGCTTGGGCTGGTGTTCGCTGTTTAGCAGATTGCCCAGATATTGCAGGCGATACTCCTGACCGGCGTACTCGTACAGTGGCGCATCGGGCTTGTAATATTCTTCCAGCTCGTAAGTGTTCACCCGCACTATGCCTTCAATGGTGTTCAGCGGTATGGCGTAGAAATTGTCGCCGCTGGTGACCATCAAGGCACGGTTAACCGACACGGTAAACGGTAGCCGAACGGTAAATGTGGTGCCGTGGCCGGCGCTGGAGTGAATGTCGAGACTGCCACCCAGCTGTTTGATTTCTGACGCTACCACGTCCATGCCAACGCCTCGGCCGGATACCTGGGTAATCTCCTTGGCGGTGGAAAAGCCTGGTGTCATGATCAGCTGCAGAATCTCGCGCTCGGTCAGCACATCATTCGGGCCGACAAGGCTCTGACTGACGGCTTTGCTGCGCACCTGCCCGGTAGAAATGCCGGCACCGTCATCCCGCATGCGCAGAACAACGTCGCCGCCTTCGCGTTGCAGCGACAGGCTGATTTCCCCTGTTTCTGCTTTGCCTGCGGCCAGACGCTCTTCGGGCGTTTCAACGCCATGGCCCAGCGCGTTGCGCAGCATGTGCTCCATAGGCGCAATCATCCTTTCCAGAACGTTGCGGTCCATTTCGCCTTCGGCGTTGTACACCTCAAAATTGGCTTTCTTGTCTAACTCGGCGCTGATTTGGCGCACAATACGGCGTAAACGCGGCACCACTGAGGCGAACGGAATCATGCGGGTCTTCATCAGACCTTCTTGCAGTTCCGTATTGATACGTGACTGCTGCACCAGCAGGGTTTCGGTGTCGCGAATCCGGTCGGCCAAGGTCTGGCGCAGATCGATCAGGTCGGAAGACGATTCCGACAGAGCCCGCGATAGCTGCTGTATAGACGAATAACGGTCCATTTCCAGCGGGTCGAAGTCTTCACCATAATCGGGTCCGAGTTCTTTTTCGGCGCGGAACAGAATCTGGGTTTCGGTTTCGATATCCATGCGCCGCAGCTGTTCACGCAAGCGCTCAATTGTGGCGGCCATCTCTTCCAGAGTGTGGCTGAAGTCGCTGGTTTGCTGTTCCAGACGGCCGCGGGCAATACTGGTTTCGCCCGCCAGATTAACCAGGTTGTCAAGCAGCGGTGCCGACACCCGAATGGTTTCTTGCGTGGCGCGCAGGGTCCTGCGGGTTTGCGCGCGCGCCGGCTTTGGCACTGCAACAACGGGCAGTTGCTGCTGCTCTGGTGCCGGCGCTGGCGTTTCTTGTGCAGCTTCCTGCTCTACTTTCTGTTCCACTATCGCAGGCTTTTGAGCCAGCGCTGAAGGCTCGGTCTGTTGCGGCGGATGCAGCTGGTGCACCTGCGCGATCAGATCCTGTGCCGGCGGGCAGGCTTTGCCGGTGGCAATTTGTTCTACCATGGCCGCGAGGCGGTCGTGACAGGCAAACAGAGGTTCGTACAACTCTGGCCCGGGCTTCAGTCCGCCCCGCGTAATCAGCTCGAACAAATCCTCCAGAGCGTGTGCCAGATCACCCATGGCGTCTGCGCCCGCCATTCGTGCGCCGCCTTTCAGGGTGTGCACGTCGCGCTGCAATTCGGCGGCAAGCATGCTGTTTTCGGGATTCTCGCTCCAGCTGTGCAGTGCGCTGCCGGTGGCGTTGATCAGGTCATAGGCTTCTTCCAGGAAGATGCCCATCAGTTCCGGGTCGGTGGTTACGCTGTTGGTGTCGTGTGCGTCTGGGCTTGGCTCCGGTTGCAAAGCAACCGAGGAATGATCGGCGCCAGCGCTTGCAGCGTTGCTGGAATAACGTTGTATTTCTGCGATCAGGTCGGGCGCTGAGCGCGGACTGTCGCCATTTTCCAGCGTTTCTACCATGCTGGCCAGACGGTCGTGACAGCTGAACAGCAGGTCAGACAGCACCGGCGATATTGCCAGTTGTTGCTGAACCAGCCCTTCGAACAGGGTTTCCAGTTCGTGGGCCAGATCACCAATACTGCCCACTTTGCTCAGGCGGGCACCGCCTTTGAGGGTGTGCAGGTCCCGTTGCAGCAATCGCAGTAAATCGTGATTGCCGCTGTCCTGACTGAAGCGCTGAAGTGCGTCGGCGGTGCTGTCGATCAACTCGCGGGCTTCTTCCTGAAAAATTTCCAGCACTTCGTGATCTATGTCGTCTTCCGTATCCGGCGTGTAGGGCGGCACGGGTGCTTCAAATGCTGTCTCAGCAGCTGCCGGTTCGTTGTCTATGTTTTGGTTTAGGTCTTCGTCTTCCTGGAACTCGGCAAGGAAGGCGTCGCTGGCCAGAACATCATCGGTAAGATCCATGATTTGCTGGCGCAGCGGATCTGCGCTGTCGATGGTCAGTCCGGCGGCGGCCTGGTCCATCATGTTGATTAGCTGCTCATGGGCCAGGTGCAGGCAGGCCTGAAGTTCGGGTTTTGGCTCGCGGTCGCTGTCAGCCAGAACGCTGTAGCTGCCTTGCAACGCCGCCGATAACGTGGCTATGTCGTCCAGGCCGGTAATTTCGGTAGCCGCGGTCAGCAGCGTCAGTTCGTGACGCAGCTGTTCAAGGGCCTGGCCATTAGCGGGGTTGGCAATCCAGCTGTCCAGTATGCTGCTGGCGTTAAGCACGATGTTGATGTCGTCGCTAACAAAGAGTTCTAGCAAAGCGGAGCGGCTATTGGCCGACGATGGCTGGGTATCATCGTAGCTGGCGCCCGTTAAGGTAGCGCGAGCCAGCTGTGCCAGTTGCTCCAGGAACTCGCGGCTGCCCGGCAATTCTGCCAGTGGCTGGCTGTGAAGTTGCAACAAGCCCTGGTTCAACAATGACACGCTTTGCTCTAGCAAGGAGATAGCATCGCGGTCGCACCGTTTGTTTTCAGCGCGGGCGTCTTTCACAAAGCGCTCAAGGGGGGTAACCAAATCGGCAATGGGCGTTATGCCGGTGGTGTGAGCGCTGCCTTTGAGGGTATGCAGTGCCCGTGTTAGTTCGTCGGTATAGGCCGTGGTTTGTTTGTCTGCGGCACTGGCAATATAGGCTTCCACCGTTTTTAGGTGAGACAGGGCCTCGCTCTCGAAAATGTCCAGCAGAAGCGGGTCTACGTCTGACTCGTCGTCTGGCTCTGGCCCTGACTCGGGCGACTGCAGAACATCGCCCGTGGCGGCTTCGCTTGCGGCAACTGCACCAGAGGCAGCCAGCACGTCTTTGCCGTCGGCCAGTGCATGGGCGCGGGCTTGTGCTTCATGGGTGTCAACGGTTGCGGTGCGGTGTTGTTCAAAATCGCTGACCAACGCCGGCAAAATCGCGATAACATCGCTAAGCAGAGCGGCAACGGCGTCACTCATGCTGCGGCTGCCGTCAAGCACCCGGTTCAGCAGATTTTCCACAGACCATGCCAACTCACCGATCACGTCGGCGCCGACCATGCGGCCGCTGCCTTTAAGGGTGTGAAAGGCGCGGCGCACTTCACCCAAGGCGCTGCGATCGCCATAGTGACGCAACAACATAGGCATGTATTCATCAATACTGGCTAATACTTCACCGGCCTCTTCGATGAAAACTTCCAGGATTTCGTCGTCAATCAGCTCGCTTTGCGGGTTATCGGTGCGGCGAGTGGTAGTGATGGCTTCGGCACGAGCAACCAGGTTGGCAACATCGCCCTCCGGGTTGCCGGCGCGGAACTCATTGATCAGCTGCGGTAGATGCGCGTTGGCGTCAGTGACCAGAGAAAACACGTCATCGTTGGGTTTGACCGTTTGATCAATCAGTTTGTTCAGCAGGTTTTCAACCGCCCAGGCCAGTTCGCTCAGGCTGCTGGCGCCCACCAGGCGGCCGCTGCCTTTAAATGTGTGATAGGCGCGGCGTATTTCGGCCAGCGCTGCACGGTCGTCGTGATTGCGCTGTAAGCGCGGATAGTGTTCGTGGATGGTCGCCAGAACTTCTTCGGCTTCCTCGATGAAAATACCAACAATTTCGTCATCCAACAGTTCGTCTGGGGGTACACCCGTGTCTAAGATGGGCGCTGATACGGCGTCCAGCAGGGGTGCGTCCAGCAATGGCGCGTCCACCAGGGGAATGTCGGCTTCGTTGATGTCAGCTCTGGGGCGCCAGGTAGGCGCCTTGCCTGCCGGGAAGCCCAGGCTTTCGAGGCTGATTTCCGCCACCCGCAACACGCTGTCGTTGTCACGGATCCCGTCATTCAAGCGTTCCAGATAGTACTCGATACTGGTAACAGCATCGGCCAGGGTATCCAGTTCCTGCCCGTTGGGCACCTCGCGACCGCTCAGCAGCACGTCGCTGATGTAGCGTTCCATGGCTTCCAGCAACTCGCTGGCACGCTCAAGCGGTATCAACCTCAGACCACCGCAGATGCTGTGCAGCAGCGCCGGCAGGTGTTCAATCTCACGGGTGTCCCACTGTGAGGCAATAAAGTTGACGACGGCCGATTTGGCCTGTTCCAGAGTGTTGCGGGACTCCTTCAGCAGTGCACCGTTGGCGTCCCCCAGCTCCCGCGAACCGTGGTTCAGCAGGTCGCGCTGGCCGGTATCTTCATGCTGGCCGTCCTGGCCCAGATTAGCCAGACTGGCTTCCACATAAAGCAGGGCGCTGGCGATGTCCATCAGCGTGTTACCGGATACCCGCTGATCCTGACGGGCCAGCTGAGTCACCAGGTCAATCTGTTCATTGACCACTTTACGCGGCACGCCCAGACCAATAACGGCAAGGGTGTTGGCGACCTGCTGCAAACCTGGCAGCAGGTCTTCGAGCTCTTCGTTGCTGCGCAGGTCGGCGCGCACGAACAGGTCCAGCGAATCTTTGAGCTTGGCCAGTTCTTCGTTGAGGGCGAGCACAACAGAATGGATAGCATCGCGATTAGGACCGCTGACCCGTGAACGTGCTGCATCTACATCATCGTCAGAAGGTAATGCCTGGGCTAGCTGGTAATCAGCGCGCAGGGCTTCTATGCGTGGCGAATCGAGTTCGCGGGCGCGGGCTACGTAATACAGTAGATTTTTGAACAGAGCCTCTGGCGCCGGCTGTGCCAGGGCCGTGCCGGGATTTTCTGTGAGTTGGCGAATTTCGCTGTCGAGTTCCCGCAGCAGCGACTTTACCGCCGCGTTGACCGGGTTGGCTTTAAGCTGAAGTGTTTCGACAAAACCAGCGGCGGCTTTCCACAGCTCACCCCGCGGCGTTTTCTGACATAGCCGAACCAAGCGTTTGATTACTTTTTGCATGTAATCAAAGTTGGGGCCCAGGTCGGCTTCCCGCACCACTCCAGCCAGCGCGAACTGATACATTTGCCGCAGTTTGCGTACATGGTCGCGCACTTTTGGCTCTTGCAATCGGTCGTCTTTTATTTCACCGCGGGCGCGCGCCGACGTCATATCGGGCTTGAACAAAGAGGTGTCAGATAACAATGCTTCGCCGCGTGCGGCACGCAGATCATTCAATAGGGGTAGTAGCACCAGCGGGAAATCATCACTGCTTCTGTCAATATGGTCGAGGTATTGCGGCAACTGCAGAATGGCCTGCATCAGCACTTCAACGGCTTCGTTTTCGCTGTCAACCTGGTTGCCCAGAATGGCCTGGGTGAGTTTCTCCATCTCTTCGGTGAGCAGGGCTGCACCGTAGAGCTCAACCATCTGCAATGTGCCGTGTACCTGGTGGAGATAGTTCAGGCAAAAGCGCAAGCGGGCCGTATCTTTACGGTTGTCCACATAACTTTCCAGAGCCTGCTGGCCCTGAGTCAGCGTACTCTGTATTTCACCCCGAACCCAGTCGAGGGCGATACTGTCATGGTTATTGCCCATAACCTCTCCGGTTATTCGTCGTTGCTCTCTGCATTACGGTTGTCTGGAGCATTTGCCATTGCTGCTCCCACCTCTGATTCAGACTCAGCTCACCAGCGGAACCTTGGTGTCTGCTACTTCGTCTTCTTCTGGAAGTTTGAAACCTGCTACCGAGGAACGCAGCTCGAAGGCCATGTCTGCCAGATTACCGATCGAGTAAGCCGTGGCATTGGTGCCCGATGAGGTCTGCGAGGTGATTTCCTGAATGACGTTCATGGTATTGGAAATGTGCGAAGCAGAAGAAGACTGTTGGCGAGCCGCATTGGAGATGTTCTGAATCAGCCCCGCGAGGTTCGTGGAAACGTTTTCGATTTCTTCCAGGGCGACACCTGCGTCTTGCGCCAGGCGGGCGCCACGGACTACTTCGGCAGTGGTGTGCTCCATCGAGATAACCGCTTCGTTGGTATCTGACTGGATGGTTTTTACCAAAGCTTCGATTTGCTTGGTGGCGGCAGAAGACCGTTCTGCCAGCCGTTGTACTTCGTCCGCAACTACGGCAAAGCCACGGCCGGCATCACCCGCCATAGAAGCCTGAATAGCGGCGTTCAGCGAAAGAATGTTGGTCTGGTCGGCAATGTCGTTGATCAGCGACACGATGTCGCCGATTTCCTGGGATGATTCGCCCAGGCGTTTGATGCGCTTGGAGGTTTCCTGAATTTGCTCGCGAATATTGTCCATGCCGCGGATGGTGTTCTGCACCACGTCGGTGCCTTTTTTGGCGATGGCAACCGAGCGTTCCGCTACCGCAGACGATTCTGCGGCGTTAGACGATACCTGGTCGATGGATACGGCCATTTCGTTAACCGCTGCCGAGGCGCCGGCAATTTCCTGTGCCTGGTGCTCGGAAGCGTCGGCCAGTTGCATAGCCGTAGACTGGCTTTCCTGGGCCGCTGTAGCAACTCGCACAGCGGTACCACGGATTGCCTGCACCAGTCCGCGCATCTGGTCGATAGCGTAGTTGATGGAGTCGGCGATGGCGCCGGTAAAGTCTTCGGTTACCATGGCTTCTGCGGTCAGGTCACCGTCGGCCAGGTCGGCCAATTCGTCCAGCAGACGTAAGATGGCGTTCTGATTCTGGTCATTCTGCGCTTGGGTTTTGGTCAGTCGGGTCTGGGATTCGCGATAAACCGCCAAACCAATGAACACGACGGTAGCAATCACTGCGGCCAGCAGCGCAAAGGCAAGAGTAGGGCTGATGACTCGCGCGGCCGAAAGGTCACGCAGTTCTGTGGCCAGTTCGGACAGTTCTGCGAGCAGAATTCCGGAGTTTTCGAAGATGTCGTTAGCGGCGTTGGAGACTTTGAACAGATCGGGAGACGCCTGCAATACCGCATCGGCGTTGCTGGCAATGAACCCGAACAGCTCGGAGACCGCCCCGAGCCCGTAAAGTGCATCTTCGTTGGCAACGCGGGTGATGGCCAGCGCGTTGTTGCCGTCAAGCTGGCCGTTCAGTACGCGGCCAAACTGGGTGGCGTCGGTCAAAAAGCGGTCGGCGGCGGTCACCGCGTCTTCGTCACCGGAGAGCACGTTGTTCACTGAGCGGAACATACGCTCAGCCAGCAACGACTGACGTCGCGCCAGAGCAATCTGGGCTTCCGGGGCACCGCTGTCCTGAAGAACCATAGAGACGTCTTCGTATTCAACCTGCATCTGCGGGATGATTTCACTGAGGGTGTTGGTCACCTCCCGCATGTTCATGACCGAGTCGCGGGTGGCCAGAATAATGTCGGCGTTTTCGCGCACCGAATCCCAGTGCTGCTGCACATTGCTGGCAGCTGCGGCTTCACTGGCGGGCAGGCCAGTTTGCGGGTCGCCCTCGGTCAGATTGCTCCAGAGCTGGCGGAAGCTGTCGCGGGCGTTGCTCAGCTGGTCAAACGCGCTGGCGTTGCCACTGACGGCCTCGGTGGCGTTTTTGGCGATCTGCTGCGACAGCACTCTCAGCTCGGCGGTGGTGTTCGTGTATTCGCGATCGTACTGGCTGTCGCGGTTAACCATGAACAGCACCACAACCAGTAATACGGTGAGGGCGATCAGCACGGTAGTCAGCCCGGCAATCAGTTTGTTGCCACCTTGTCTGCTACCGAGTCTTCCGGCTTTGTTTTTCATCTTCTGGCTCCCGGCCTTTGTTCTGAAATGGACAAGTCTGTTGGTTCGGAATGGGTGCGGTCACAGGCTGATAAGCCTGCCACGGCCGTTGCGATCAACGCTGTGCAACGTCAAGAAAGCGTTCGTCACCGAGCAGCTCGGTAGCCGAGAACACATTCCAGGTTTCCCCGTCGCGCGTATAGCCGCCGGCCACAAAGGGTTGAATACGATCAGGAACACCGCTGGTGTCTGATGTGAAATTCTCTGCGCCGAAATATTGCATGCCTAGAACCGAGTCAACAACCAACCCACTGAACAAGTCGTCTTTTTCAACCACTAGGACCCTTCGTTGGCGTGGGCCGGTGCCGGAGCGGGGCAGTTCAAAAAAAGCGTCAAGATCGACCAGGGGCAATAATCGGCCGCGCACGTTGGCCGCTCCCATCAGAAACGGGCGTACGCCTGGTATCTGGGTAAAACGGGGGACATGCAGTATTTCGGTAACCTCGCCCATAGGCGCAACGTAGTGTTCACCAGCCAGCATAAAACCGATTCCATTCCATTGTTCGGCCGTTTTTTCCTGCTCTGGAAGGCCTGCTGATAACTGACGGCTGCGTAGGGCTATGTTCGTCAGAACAGCAAAGGGGGCAGTCTGGGCAGACATACGTACTCCGTGTTTGAAAATCAGCCAATCAGGCTATTGATGACCTGAATCAGATCGTTCTCATTAACCGGCTTGACCAAATAACCTTTGGCACCCTGCCGAGTACCCCAAACCCGGTCTGTTTCCTGATCTTTGGTGGTCACAATGATGACCGGAATCGATGCCGTTTCCGGGGCGCGGGTTAGCTGGCGGGTGGCTTGAAAACCGTTCAGGCCCGGCATGACGACATCCATCAGCACCAGGTCCGGGGCTTCCGAACGAGCTTTGGCCACGCCATCGGCGCCATTGTCTGCGATCAGCACTTCGTGCTGGTGCTTTTGCAGCATGGTGGTGATTTTTTTCACCTCGGTGGGCGAGTCGTCAACAATAAGAATGCGAGCCATGATGTCCCCAATGAGTTCCGGAAATGTCAGAATTAGTGCTGCGCCTGCGGCACGAAATGACGAATGGTATTAAGCAGTTCGTCTTTGCTGAATGGTTTGGCCAGATACTGATCGGAACCCACAATACGGCCTTTTGCCTTGTCAAACAGGCCATCTTTACTGGACAGCATGATTACCGGCGTTTTCTTGAAAGTGGAGTTGTTCTTGATAAGGGCGCAGGTCTGGTAACCGTCCAGCCGCGGCATCATGATATCAACAAAAATAATGTCGGGTTTGGAGTCGGCAATTTTGGTCAGAGCATCGAAACCGTCAGTCGCGGTTATGACATCACAGCCAACTTTCTTTAAAAGGGTTTCGGCAGTGCGACGAATCGTTTTGCTGTCGTCGATTACCATGACTTTCAAGTTCCCGAAGTTGTCGTCCATTGTCCAACTGCCTTGCGCTCAGCGACTGTATTGTTAGCAAACCGGGGTTCTAGCACAAACACCAATGTTGTCCTATGAACTCCGCTCCTTTATAAAGTATAGGTGCCCGAATAGACAGTACTTGTTCGTCAATAAACGTACTTTTGTCTGCCCCATCACGTTATGGGCTGAGGATTTCTGCAGATGCATTCACGGCTCGGGTACAATACCATCTGAACTGTCAGCATAGCACTATGTGAAAAGCCTGCTTTGCAGACCGGTTCGTATTTTTAAACCCCCGGCAATAGAAAGAGACGTTATGACAGTCCGACTCGGTATCGTGATGGATCCCATTGACAGGATCCAGTTCAAAAAAGACAGCTCGCTGGCCATGCTTTGGGCCGCTCAACAACGGAGCTGGCAGTTGGTTTATATGGAACCGGAGGACATGTACCTGAATGGCGGCCAGGCTCGGGCCCGCAGCCGCAACCTGACTGTGCGGATGGACCCAAACGACTGGTATAGCTTTGAATCGGAAGACGATATTGCCCTGGGCGATCTGGACGTTATTTTGATGCGCCAGGACCCCCCGGTCGATCGTGAATTTCTGATGGCCACCTATATCCTGAGCGCCGCTGAAGTGCAGGGCGCGCTGGTGGTGAACCCGCCGGCTACTCTGCGTGACTGCAACGAAAAGCTGTTTGCCACCCAGTTTGAAGACCTGACGCCGCCGCTGATTGTCACTTGCTCTTCAGCGCGCTTACGCGCGTTTTACGCCGAGCACAAAGACGTCATCATGAAGCCAATCGATGGCATGGGCGGCAGTTCTATATTTCGTATTAAAGAAAACGACGGCAACCTGGGTGTGATCATTGAAACCCTCACTGAACACGGCACCCGGCAGGCTATGGTGCAGAAGTTTGTGCCCGCAATCACACAGGGCGACAAACGCATTCTGATGATTGAAGGTGAGCCCGTACCCTACGCGTTGGCGCGCATACCCTCTGCCGGTGAAAACCGCGGTAATCTGGCTGCCGGTGGCCGCGGTGAAGGCCGCGAATTGACCGACCGCGATCGCGAGATATGTGCCCGGGTGGCTCCGGTGATAAAAGCCAAGGGCCTCATGTTTGTGGGTCTGGACGTGATTGGCGATTACCTGACCGAAATCAACGTAACCAGCCCCACTTGTATCCGCGAACTAGACGCCGCCTTTGGCATTGATATCAGCGCGATGTTGATGGATGCCATTGCCAAACGGCTGCAGCAGCGCTGATTGTTTAAAACGGCATTAATTTGATGGTTCAAGAGCAACGGGAATGGCAGTTCAGGTAAGCGATGTCGATCGGTTTTCGTTCACCCTGTTTATGGCTTTGGCGATTCACGGGGTAATTGTGTTGGGCATTACTTTCGCGCCCGAGACACCGCCGCCATCGGCGCAGACCATGGAAATTACCCTGTCGCGTTTTGCCGATGAAAAAGCGCCGGAAAAAGCGGATTTTCTGGCACCCACCAATCAGCAGGGCAGCGGCACCGAAGAACAGGCGAAAGAACTGACCAGCCCGCAGCCGGTGGAACTGAACCAGACCGAAGTGGCGCCGGTTCAACCCGAGCCTCAGGCGCAGCCCGAACCACAGGCGGTGCAACAGCAAGCGGTGGTGAGTACCAAGGCGCCCAGTGCAAGGCAAGTTGCCAAGCCAGAAATTCGCGCCGAAGCAGTGAAAGAGCTGCCAACAAAGCCAACGCCAAATCTGCTGCAGCGCAGCCTGGAAATTGCCAGTCTGGAAGCCCGGCTGGATGCCCGGCAACAAGCCTATTCACGCAAACCCCGTGTGCTGCGGGTAACCGCGGCTTCAACGCTTCAGTCCAGCAACGCCTGGTATGTTCAGAACTGGGTCAGCAAGGTTACCAGAGTGGGTAACATGAATTATCCCGCCGAAGCCCGGAACAGCGGTCTTTATGGTGACTTGCGTTTGCTGGTCACACTGCGCAAAGATGGCAGTCTTAAGGAAGTTCTGGTGGTGCATTCGTCCGGGAGCACTTTACTGGACGACGCGGCCATTCGCATTGTGAGGCTTGCGGCGCCCTATCCGCCATTCCCCGAGGAAATGAGCCGCAATGTTGATGAACTTGAAATCATACGTACCTGGTCATTCCAGCAGCGGGGGCTGACATCCGGATGAGCGATACTGCCAATACAACGGACAATTTCCGCAATCATTTTCTGGTGGCGTCACCGTGGATGAGCGACCCGCGTTTTCACGGCGCGGTGATCTATGTGTGTGAACATTCCGCCGAGGGAGCGCTGGGTTTGACCGTGAACCAGCCGCTGGACATACACTTGGGGGAAATCCTGGAACAGCTCGACATGCGCGGCGGCGAACTGGATTTGCCGGTGTTTGCCGGCGGCCCGGTGCAGGCCGAGCGCGGTTTTGTGCTGCACAACCCCGGGCAGCGCTGGCAGCATACCGCGGAAGTGACCGCAGACATCTGGCTGACCACCTCGCGCGACATATTGGCCGACATTGGCGCTGCCAAGGGACCGGATGAATTTCTCGTGGCCCTGGGTTACGCCGGTTGGGGTGACGGTCAGTTGGAAGCGGAGTTGGGCGGCAATACCTGGCTGACGTGTCCGGCGAGCCCGGACTTATTGTTTCGTACGCCCTGGAGCCGTCGCTATCAGGCGGTTTTGGCCAGTATGGGCATCGACATTAACCAGCTTAGCGAGACCACAGGCCATGCATGAAGCCGGCCAGCGCCGCGTTATGGCGTTTGATTTTGGCACCCGCCGCATCGGCGTTGCCGTGGGCCAGGAAATGCTCGGCCGCGGCGAGCCACTGACCATGATCGCGGCCCGTGATGGCACGCCAGACTGGACCCAGCTGGGAAAACTGCTGCACGAATGGCGCCCTGACTTGGTGGTGGTAGGCCTGCCGCTGAATATGGACGACAGCGAAAACGAGATGTGCGTCCGCGCTCGCAAATTTGGCAAGCGCCTGCACGGGCGCTTTCACGTAACCGTGGAAATGGTGGACGAGCGCCTGACCAGCTATCAGGCCAAAGGTGAAGTGATGGCCGCCGGCGGTAGCCGCAATTATGGGCGCGATGGTATAGATGATCGCGCCGCGGTGCTGATTCTGGAAACCTGGTTTAATCAATAGCCCTGTCTAACAACCCATGTTGAACTAACGAATGTTAACCACAGTGCCTGCCCGGCGCTGCGACGAGGATCTATGAACGGACAACTTGATATAGAGCCACTACTGGACAAAATGGAAGCTGGTCTGCGCCAGTTGCTGCAGGAACGTGGCGTAAGTTCACCGGCGCTTATCGGGATTCGAACCGGTGGTGTGTGGTTGGCCGCTGAGCTGGCCCGGCGCCTGCAGTTGCAGGAACCGTTCGGTGAGCTGGATATTTCATTTTACCGCGACGATTTCAGTCGTATTGGTCTGAACCCTAAGGTAAAGCCGTCGAGCTTGCCGTTTGATACCGCCGATCGAGACGTAGTGCTGATAGACGACGTGATCATGAGCGGCCGTACTATTCGTGCCGCTATGAATGAAGTCTTCGATTATGGTCGCCCGGCCAGTATTATATTGGCCACGCTGGTTGATTTGGGCGCCCGTGAACTGCCGGTGCAGCCCGATGTGCGTGGCCTTGCGCTGACGCTGGAGACCAACCAGCGCATAAAGTTACGCGGGCCCGATCCGCTGCGTATTGAACTGGAACAGGCCTAGCGTCACTCAAGCCACATCCTAGCCACGCCCCAGCCACCTTTGTTTATACAGGCAACCCATGACCGCAATCGCTACCGGCCCCCATCATTTGCAGCTGACCCGGGAAGGTCAGTTGCGGCATTTTCTGACTCTGGACGGCCTTGGCCGCGAGTTACTGACCGACATCCTCGACACGGCTGACTCCTTTATAGAGGTGGGCGAGCGCACTATTAAAAAGGTTCCATTGCTGCGCGGACGTACCGTGGTGAATCTGTTTTTCGAATCCAGTACCCGCACCCGCAGCACCTTCGAGCTGGCGGCCAAACGCCTGTCTGCAGACGTACTGAATCTTGATATCAGCACCTCGGCGACCTCCAAAGGCGAATCCCTGGCGGATACCTTGTACAACCTGGAGGCCATGGCCAGCGACATGTTTGTGGTGCGTCACGCCCAAAGCGGTGCGCCCCACTTTATTGCCGAAAGCGTGACGCCCAAAGTGGCCATCATCAACGCCGGCGACGGGCGCCATGCCCATCCCACCCAGGCCATGCTGGACATGCTCACCATTCGCCAGCATAAAAAAACCTTTGCCGGTCTGAAAGTGGCCATTGTGGGCGATGTATTGCATTCGCGCGTGGCGCGCTCGCAGATTCGTGCTCTTAACGAGCTGGGTGTGGCCGAGGTGCGGGTGATTGCACCGGGCACACTGTTACCCCGGGATGTAGAAGCGCTGGGTTGCACCGTAGAGTACGACATGCTGCGCGGCATGAAAGATCTCGACGTGGTGATTATGCTGCGCCTGCAAAAAGAAAGGATGGAAGGCGCGCTTCTGCCCAGTGAAGGTGAGTTCTACCGCCTTTACGGTCTTGATCGGGCCAAACTGGCGCTGGCGAAACCGGATTGCATTGTTATGCATCCGGGGCCAATTAACCGCGGCGTAGAAATCGAATCGGCGGTGGCCGACGGGCCGCAGTCGGTTATTCTGAACCAGGTGACCAACGGCATCGCCATTCGTATGGCGGTGATGTCCATGGCCATGGGTGGCCAACTGGCTGAGCGCCAGCAAGCGTTGAACGACATGGCCAAGCAAGAGGTGCGCTTATGAAACTGTCTTCCCGCCCCCCTGCTGGTAGCGTGAAAATCATTGGTGGCCAGTTGTACCGTGGAGCCACGGCGACCAGCGCTGGTGCGCTGGAAGCCAACCCTGGCTTGCTGATAAAAAATGGCCGTATTGCCGCGGTTGGCCCCGACGCCCTGGCGCAAGCGGCCGATGAAACCTTGATGGCGGAAAATTGCATTGTCAGCCCGGGATTTCTGGATCTGTGCTGCAATCTTCGCGAACCGGGCAGTAGCCAAAAAGGCAATATGTCCT
The DNA here is from genome assembly GCF_000372805.1 of Marinobacter gelidimuriae. GTDB lineage: Bacteria > Pseudomonadota > Gammaproteobacteria > Pseudomonadales > Oleiphilaceae > Marinobacter > Marinobacter gelidimuriae. The sequence continues at coordinate 38,310 of NZ_KB889876.1, forward strand.
CGGAAACACGGGCTGCTGCCCACGGTGGCTTTACCAGCGTGTGCGCCGCACCCGACACCTCGCCGGTGAACGATTCTGGCGCTGTGACCAACCTGATTCGTGACATAGCCGCCAGTCGGGCGTTGGTCCGAGTGCTGCCCATAGGCGCGGTTACCCGTGGCCTGGAAGGTGAGCTGCTCAGTGACATGGCTGGTTTGCAGAAGGCAGGTTGTGTTGCCTTGGGCAACGCCTCACAGGGCTTGCGTAACGCACGGGTTCTACGGTGTTGCATGTCTTACGCCCAGACCTTCGGGTTAACGCTGATGTTCAGCCCGGAAAATCAGGCGCTGGCCGCCGATGGTTACGCCCACGATGGCCTGGTGACCACGCGCCTTGGTCTGCTGGGGATTCCGGAAGTGGCGGAGACCACCGCGGTCATGGAAATGATCCTACTGGCCCAGGAAACCGGTGTGCGCTTGCACCTTAGCCAGCTGTCGTGCGCCCGCAGCGTGGACATGCTGGCGGAAGCGCGCCAACGGGGAATTCAGGTCACCGCTGACGTGGCCATGCACCAGCTGGCCTTTACCGAAGACGCGCTGAGTGGATTTGATAGCCGTTTTCACGTGCGACCGCCACTGCGCTCGGAGCGCGACCGGCAGGCCCTGGTAGCGGGCGTTCGCGACGGTGTTATTGACGCCATTGTTAGTCAGCATCAACCCCATGAAAGCGCGGCCAAGCAGGCGCCCCTAGCCGCCAGCGAGCCGGGTTTATCGAGTATTGAAGTTGTGTTGTCGCTGGGCCTGGAGCGGGTAGCTGCTAACGAGCTGAGCCTACCGCAATTGCTGCGCGCGCTGACCGCTGGCCCTGCCGCCGTGCTGGGCCAGAGCGCGGCAAGCAACGCAGACCTGAGCGCCGGTGCGGTGGCAGATCTGTGTATTTTTAATCCCGATCAGCACTGGCGCCCTGGCCCCGGCACTCTGGTGTCTGCCGGTGGCAACGGGCCGGTGCTGGAGCGCTCAATGCCGGGTGTGGTGCATTACACTCTGGTTGCCGGCCACAAGGCCTGGCCGTCACTGTTGCCTTAATAGGGTTGGTGAACGCCGGTGATTTAAAGGGCCGGCGGCGAATGCCGGCGTTTGAAAGACCATAAAAAAAGCGCCTTGCGTCACCCGCAAGGCGCTTTTTTTGTCAGCTTGGCTTTACTGCCTGGGACCGGCCGCAACGATGGCGTCTGACACGTTAAACTTTTTGAAGTTTTCCACAAACTGGCCGATCAGCTCGACGGCTTTAGCGTCGTAGGTTTCGGTGCTGGCCCAGGTGTTGCGCGGGTTCAGCAATTTGCTGTCAACGCCCGACACACGGGTTGGCACGCTCAGGTTCAGTGTTGGCAAGTGCTCGATTTCAACATCGTCCAGATCGCCGTTTTGAATGGCGCTGATCAGGGCGCGCGTGGTGGGAATACTGAAACGTTTGCCTTCGCCGAAGGAGCCGCCGGTCCAGCCGGTATTTACCAGGAACACCTTGCTGCCGAATTCGTCCATTCGCTTCATCAGCAACTCGGCATAAACACCGGCAGGCCGTGGGAAGAAGGGTGCACCAAAACAGGTAGAGAAGGTGGACTTCAGTTTTGATGAAGAGCCCATCTCGGTTGAGCCCACCAGAGCGGTATAGCCGCTAAGGAAGTGATAGGCCGCCGCTTCTTTGCTGAGGATTGATACCGGGGGCAGAACACCGGTCATGTCGCAGGTCAGAAATACAATGTGCGACGGCTCGCCGGCCAGGTTTTCTGCTACGCGCTTTTCGATGTGCTCGAGCGGGTAGGCGCAGCGAGAGTTCTCGGTCAGCGACACGTCGGTGTAATCCGGCTCGCGCGTTTCTTCGTCAATCATCACGTTCTCGACGATGGCGCCGAAACGGATCGCGTCCCAGATAATGGGTTCGTTCTTCTTGCTCAGATCAATACACTTGGCGTAGCAGCCGCCTTCGATATTGAATACGGTGCCGGGGCCCCAGCCGTGCTCGTCGTCGCCAATCAGATAGCGCTCCGGGTCTGCCGACAGGGTGGTTTTGCCGGTGCCAGACAGGCCGAAGAACAGGCAGGTTTCGCCGTCGTCGCCCACGTTGGCAGAGCAGTGCATGGGCAGCACGCCTTTCTCTGGTAGCAGGAAGTTCTGCACCGAGAACATGGCTTTTTTCATTTCGCCGGCGTAGCGCATGCCAGCCAACAGAACCTTGCGGCGGGCAAAGTTGATAATAACAGCGCCGTCACTGTTGGTGCCGTCACGCTCGGGCACGCACTCAAAATTGGCAATGTTAAGAACTTGCCATTCCTGCTTGTCAGCCGGGTTGTAGGTGTTCGGGCGAATAAACAGGTTGCGGCCAAACAGATTCTGCCAGGCCAGCTCGGTGGTCATCTTGATAGGCAGGTAGTGCTCGGGATCAGAACCCACGTGCACAAGAGACACGAAAGAATCCTGCTCGGCCACGTAAGCTTCAACTCTTTCCCATAGGGCGTCGAACTTGTCGGCGTCGAACGGGCGGTTGATCGGGCCCCAGTGAATATCATCAGCGGTGCTGGGCTCTTGCACGATATAGCGGTCCATAGGCGACCGGCCTGTGCGTGCTCCGGTTTTAACCACCAGCGAGCCATTTGCAGCCAGTTGACCTTCATTGCGCGCCAGTGCTTGTTCAACCAGCTGTGCTGTTCCTAGCTCTTGATAAGATTTGCTCACTGCGATCTCGCCCTCGGGTGTCTTGGTGATTGCCAGGGCCGCACCGGAAGCGGTGGAAAACTGAACAATCGAGTCAATCTAGGCTCGCTATTATGCCAGATGCGTCAGTAAAAAACGACTGCCATCAAGGTCTGCCGGGTGGCCTTTTTGCGGCCGCTGTCGTTACCCGTCAACACCGGCTCAGTGCAGGGTGTGGCCGGTAAATAACTGGTCTATGTCGATGCGGTCAAAACGGTAGTGGGCATGGCAGAACTGGCAGTCCATTTCAATGGAGCCCTGTTCTTCCAGAATGCTATAGCATTCTTCGCTCCCAATCGCTTTCACCGCGCTCATTGTGCGCTCACGGGAACAGCTGCAGCGGAAGGCCACTGGTTCCGCGTCAAATACCCGCACGGTCTCCTCGTTGAACAGGCGGTGAAGTAGTGTCTCGCTGTCCAGTTCAAGCATTTCGCTGGCTTCCACGGTGCGTGCCAGGTGATTGATGCGCTCCCAAAGTTCGTCATCTTCCTGGGTGTGACCGGGAAGGCGCTGCAGCAGAAGGCCGCCGGCTTTGTCTTCGCTGGCAAATAGCAGCAGCGATGTGGCGATTTGTTCGGAGCGCTCAAAGTATTCTTCCAGGCAGCCTGCCAGGCTGTCCCGTTCGCGGGGTACAACACCTTGGTATCGCTGGCCCTGGTCCGGCGTGATGGTAATGGCCATGCGGCCGTCGCCCAGCAACTGCTGAAAATCACCGTCGCCGATGGCCTGATCGTCAAACCGCGCTACTCCGCGTACGAAGCGGTCGTGGCTGCATTCCGACATCAGCGTTTGCACAGGGCCATCACCTTGAGCCTGTAATGACAACGCACCGTTAAACTTCAGCGTGCTGCTCATTAACACGCTGGCCACCAGCGACTGGCCCAGTAACTGGCGCACAGATTCCGGGTAGGGGACCTGGCGACCGATTTGCTGATAACTTTCATCCAGCTGTACCCAGGCCCCGCGGATCTGGCTGTCTTCAAATATAAAGCGCTGGAACTGATCGCCGGACGCCATTGTGTGTCTCCTGAAAAATCGTAAAATAAAGCGGCTGCTAGAGCCCGTTGTGTTCGCGAAACCGGTCGATGTCGCGGCGGTCCTTTTTCGACGGGCGCCGTGCCGGCGGCAGCTGGGAGGTTTGCAGGGATTTGTGTTGCAAGGCCAGATCCTCGCGCTTTTTCACGCTGTCTTCGGTTTCGTGATAGAGCAGAGCCGCTTCCGCTGCCCCGCGGCGGCGGTCGCTGATATCGTCTACCACCACAATTTTTTCCTGCCAGCCCAGCCGTATCGACAGTTCCGCCCCGGCTTCCATCAGTTTGCCGGGCTTGCAACGCTGGGTGTTGTAACGCACTTTGCCGCCTTCCACCGCGCCTTTGGCCAGGGCACGAGTTTTGAAAAAGCGCGCTGCCCATAGCCACTTGTCCAGCCTGACGCGGTCATCGTCGTTTTTGTTGGGTGTAGCCATGTCATCTCACCTTTTGTTGCGCGAGTTGATTATAACGGTGTCATCCCGCAGATGGCAGGGGCCGCCGCTTCTGCAGTTGTGGCAGTACTTCATCGAAGTCATGAATGCCGGTGATTTGCGGGTGAGGGCTATTGGCAGGCTGTTGGCTGTCTGGTGCCAGTACCGCCAGCAGTTGTGCGATACCGGCTTTAGCGGCGCTTTCAAGCACGGCAAAACTGTCGTCTACCATCAGGGTGCGGCTGCGATCGTAGGGAGTCACACGGTTCAGTGATTGCCAAAAGGCAGGGTCTTCCTTGGGTTTGCCAAGCTGATGGCTAGAGACTATATCGTCAACCAGTGTGTCCAGGCCGGTACGCTCAAGTTTCATGGCCAGGGGGTCCGGGTGGCAATTGGTGGCAATCACCGTATACAAGCCGCGTTCGCGCAGGCTGGATAGAAACGCCCGCACATGGGGCCGATAGCCCACACGCTCACCCACCTCTGCTTTCAGTTCATTGATGTCCATGGACAGCTGGTCGCTCCAGTAATCGGTGCAGTACCAGTTCAGCGAGCCACGCTGGGCCATAATCAAAGCCATCAGCTGTTGTTTGGCTACCTGAGGTTGCAGATTGTTCTTTTGTGCGTAGCGCAGCGGCAGATGTTCCAGCCAAAAATGGTTGTCGAAATGCAGGTCCAGCAGTGTTCCGTCCATATCCAGAAACACCGTATCGAGAGTTGACCAGTTCACCATAAACAAAAATAGCCCGTGAAATTTCTCACAGGCTGCCTCAATTGGTTGCGCCTGACAACCCAGGCTTGTGCTGACCCAGAGCCGTTGAAGCGGGCTGAATCAGTTCGCGGGTTGCTCAACGGTATCGTGCTTGCGCCCGCTGCGAGTGCAGCCCAGGCAGCGTGCAAATGTGGCTCTGGCCGGCCCCGCTACCAATACTTCGCCGGCTTCAGCGGTGTTGCCACCCAGCAGTGAAAATGGCAGTGACACCAAGTACACCACGCTGCCCACAATAGTCGTCGCCAACAGCACAGGGCGTACAATCAGTGCATCGGTCGTCATCGCCAGCGCAGAAGGGCTTTCTTCTAACGTGTTGGCGTGGCCGATGGCGGAAAACGAGAGCAGGCTGACGGCCATCATGGTCGTCAAAATTCGGGTCAGCTTGCGGGTCATTCGATGTCTCCTGAGCGAAATCAGCCCTGATGAGTTACAAGAGCTATGATCGGCTGTTTTGTGTGGCTACTTAATTGAACAGCGGCCGCAACGATGGGTGTACTGCCAGTGTTCAGTGTAACAGCGCTGGTCTGTAGCGCTGTTAACTATGAAGCATATTTGCGCTTTTCAAACGATTTTGGCAGATTGAACACGGCCTCAGCGCTGGCAGCGGGTGCAGTATACCGTTGCCCGCTGATTCATGCGGATTTCTCGCAGCGTAGCCTGGCATTCGGGGCAGGGCTGGCCGCCGCGGCCGTACACCAGCAGTGACTGGGCAAAATAGCCGGGCTGGCCATCGCTATTAACAAAGTCCCGCAAGGTGGTGCCACCCATCAGGATAGCGGCCATCAAGGTTTCCTGAATCACCTCGACCAGTCGGTGGTAGCGGCTAAGGCTGATGCGCCCGGCTTGCCGCCGCGGATGAATGCCGGCCTTGAACAGGGCTTCGTTGGCGTAAATGTTGCCCACGCCTACCACCACATGGCCGTCCATAATGAAGGATTTGACCGCGGTGCTTTTGCCCCGGGAGCGGCGAAATAAATAGGCGCCGTTGAATTCGGGTGCCAGAGGTTCCGGCCCCAGGCTTGCGATCAACGGATGGCTGTTGGGGTTGGAAGACCACAACCAGCAGCCAAAACGGCGCGGATCGTTGTATCTCAGGCGTACCCCCGAATGCAGCAACAGCTCTACGTGATCATGGGTTAACGCAATGCTGTCGTCGGTAATGATTCGCAGGCTGCCAGACATGCCCAGGTGAACAATAACGCTGCCGCTGTCGAGATTCAGAAACAGGTATTTGGCGCGCCGCTCCACACTGCGTATCACTTCCCCTTCCAATCGCACAGCCAGATCCTCTGGCACCGGCCAGCGCAATCGACCATTACGAACGCTGACAGAGCGAACGGTCTGGCCTTCCAGGTGGGGGGCTATGCCACGGCGGGTGGTTTCAACTTCAGGCAATTCGGGCAAGGTGATCACTCCGTCATAAAAAGCAGCGTCAGGCTGGTGTTGTGTCGGTAACCTTAAGTTGTGTCGGTAACCTTAAACTGACGTTGTGTCGGTTATCCGAAACAGGCAATAGCATACCTGCCCGGCGCTCTTTTGCCGCTGCAATTGCCAGCCGGCAGGCACCGCTGGGGTAGCCAGTTCACTTTCGTGTTCTAAATAAATCCAGCTACCGGGTTTGACCCAGCCGTTGTCTGCCAGCGCAGGCAGCAATCGTGTCAGCCAGCCCTGACGGAAAGGCGGGTCAATAAATACTATGTCAAAGCTTTCCCCCGGGCCGGCCAGAAAGGCATCGGTGTCCTGGCGCACAACACGGGCATTGTCGGCCCGCAGAAGTGCAAGATTGCTGTTGAGCGCTTTGATCAGTTCTGGCGTGTGGTCCACAAACACGCTGTGAGCTGCACCCCGTGATAACGCCTCTAGCCCGAGCGCACCGGAGCCCGCAAACAAATCCAGGCAGCGAGCCCCGGCCAGATGGAAACGCAGCCAGTTAAACAGGGTTTCGCGGGTGCGCGCCGGCGTTGGCCGCACACCTCCGCTGTCTGGAAATGTCAGCTTGCGGCTGCGCCAGTCGCCGCCGATGATGCGTAATTCGCCCTGGGCGCCCCCATTAGTAGAGGCCGATTTAGGGCGCTGACCATCGGCGGCGTGTTGCTTGGGCAAAGGGCGCGGTGACTTGCGGCGCTGAGGCATGGCATGTGTCCTGAAAGGCGGTGTTTGGGCCGGCCCATGATAAAACAAAAGCGTCGCCGCGTGCGCTACCTCGCTAACCGGCAGCAGTCTGTTAGAATAGCAGCCTAATTTGTCCCGCTTATTTTTGGATTCAATGGTATGACTATAACGGCAGAGTGGATTTCAATTGGCATTGCGGCCTTGGTTGTTTTGTTATTCGTGCTGGATCTGGCCAGCAACCGGCGTAAGATTCCGCGCCCGCGCGCATTCGAGTTGCGCCAGCCAGACTCGCAAGCCGCGCCTGCGCCGCAACCTCTGGCTGAAACAAAGCCAGAGCCCCAGATTAGCGTTCTTGAGCGCATTCGCCGCGGCCTGGGCAAAACCCGCGCTAGTTTTACCGGCGGCCTGGCGGATATGTTCTCGGCGGGCAAGAAAATTGACGCAGACCTGCTGGAAGAAATTGAAACCACACTGTTAATGGCAGACGTAGGCGTAACCGCAACCACCGAAATTATTGAATCGCTGACTGAGAAGCTTAAGCGCGATCAGCTTGAAGATGGCGAAGCCCTGCGCCAGGCGCTGCGCGACCAGCTCCACGGTTTATTAAAAGATGCCAGTAAGCCGTTTGTGCTCGACGCCCAGGCGAAGCCTTTTGTCATTCTTATGGTTGGCGTGAACGGGGTTGGAAAAACCACCACCATTGGCAAGCTCACCAAGAAATTTCAAGACGAAGGCAAATCTGTTTTGCTGGCCGCGGGGGATACCTTCCGCGCCGCCGCCGTGGAGCAGTTGCAGGTTTGGGGCGACCGCAATAAAGTCCCGGTGATTGCCCAGCACACCGGCGCCGACAGCGCGTCTGTTATTTTTGATGCCATTCAGTCGGCCAAGTCCCGCGGCATTGACGTGGTCATTGCCGACACGGCCGGGCGTCTTCAGAACAAAGACAACTTGATGAGCGAGCTGGAAAAAGTCGTGCGTGTGATGAAAAAACTCGATACCGCAGCGCCCCACGAAGTCATGTTGGTGCTGGATGCCGGCACCGGCCAGAACGCATTGAATCAGGCCCAGGTGTTTCAGCAAGCGGTGGGGGTGAGCGGCATTACACTGACCAAACTCGACGGCACGGCCAAAGGCGGTATTGTGTTCGCGATTGCCCGCCAGCTGCAGCTACCGATTCGCTTTATTGGCGTGGGGGAGCAGGTTGAAGACCTGCGCAGCTTTGACGCCCGTGCCTTTGTCGACGCTCTTTTTGACTAACGTTTGACTAACGTTTGAACGCTAACCACCAGGGATTGTGATGATCGAGTTCCGTCAGGTCACGAAACGCTATGGCAGCGATCACACTGCGCTGCGACAGGTGAACTTTACTCTTAACCGGGGCGAACTGGCGTTTTTGACCGGGCATTCCGGGGCGGGCAAAAGCACCTTGCTGAAACTGCTAGTGGTAATGGAGCGCCCCAGCGCGGGCGAAGTATGGGTTGGCGGGCAGTTGCTGAACAGCCTGCCGCGGCGGCAAATCCCCTACATTCGCCGTCACATTGGCGTGGTGTTTCAGAACCATCAGTTGCTGTTTGACCGCACCGTATTTGACAACGTTGCCATGCCGCTGCAGGTCATCGGAGTCGCCCCGGGTGACATTGGCCGGCGGGTGCGCGCGGCCTTGGACAAAGTGGGTCTGCTGAGCAAAGAGAAGATGAACCCCCTGCAGTTGTCCGGTGGCGAACAGCAGCGCGTCGGCATTGCTCGGGCGGTGGTGAATAAGCCACCGGTGCTGCTGGCCGATGAACCTACCGGTAACCTCGACCCGGAGCTGTCTGCCGATATAATGAATCTGTTTGGCCGGTTCAGTCAGGTTGGCGTAACCGTGTTGATTGCCAGCCACGACATTACACTGATTAACGACATGAACCGCCGCACCCTAAGGCTAGACCAAGGCCAGCTGGTGGCTGATGGCCGCCCGCGGACGGAGGCGAACCATGGCTAAAGCACCGGTTCCGCGCCCCGGCGGCGCCCGTCAAAGCGCCTCGCCGCTGAAGCAGGTTGCGGGCAGTTATCTGGATCACCACCGCACAGTAGCCCGCGACAGCATAGCGCGCATGTGGCGCAACCCGGTGTCCAGCATGATGACCTGGGCCGTTATGGGCGTTGCGTTGGCGCTGCCGGTGGCGTTGTTACTGCTGCTGGCCAGTTTGCAGAATGTCAGTGCCGGTTGGGAAAATGGCGCGCGGGTGACGGTTTACCTTGGCCTTGAAACGCCTTTGCCGCAGGCCAATGCGCTGGCTGATCAGATAGACACCGACAGTCGGGTGGCGTTTGTAGAACTGGTAGACCGCGAGCGCGCCCTGGCGGAGTTTCGCGTCAGCTCCGGGCTTGCCGACGCACTGGATTTTCTGCAGGAGAACCCGCTGCCGCACAGCCTATTGATTACGCCGGAGGCGAGTTATCGCAGTACCGACGGTGTGGAGGCTTTAGTGGAGTACCTTCAAGGCCTGCCTGCAGTGGAGCGTGTACAGGTGGACCTGGGCTGGTTGCAGCGGCTGAATGCCCTGGCCGGTTTATTGACGCGGGCGGCTCTGGCGCTGGCAATCTTGTTGGCGGTTGCGGTCGTATTGGTTATTGGTAACACCGTGCGCCTGGCCATTGAAAGCCGGCGCGATGAAATTCTGGTGGCCAAGCTGGTGGGTGGCACTGACGCCTTTGTGCGCCGCCCCTTTCTGTACACCGGCGCCTGGTTTGGTTTGGGTGGCGGTTTAGTGGCCTGGCTGTTGCTGCTCATTACTTTTTGGTGGCTAAGCGCACCGGTAGCAAGATTAGCGGCGTTATATCACAGTGATTTCGTTCTCAGTGGGTTGGGCTTTGAAAACGCAATAATGTTAATTTTTACTGCCATGACACTGGGTTGGCTGGGTGCCTGGGTGGCGGTGCGAAGACACTTGGATGACATGGAGCCCGGAGACCATTAGAATAATCGGCAGGAAGTCTGTAAACACCCGTATTTACCGCGTTTTAATGATGCGTTCAGGAACTTTCAGGGCATTTTGTGATCTTATAGCCCATTGCCTTTTTTTACAGCGTAGAGATTCGGAGGAATAAAGCATGGGCACAAGTTTACAGCTGATGAACAAGCTGGTTCCGGGCGCTAATCTCGAGTCTTACATTCAGGCTGCGAGTCGCATACCCATTTTAACCGTAGATGAAGAGCGCGCATTGTCGGAACGCCTGTATTACGAGGGCGATGTAGACGCTGCCCGCCAGTTGATTCTGTCGCATCTGCGCTTTGTGATTCACATTGCCCGTAGTTATTCCGGTTATGGCCTGAATCAATCTGACCTGGTGCAGGAAGGTAACGTGGGTCTGATGAAAGCCGTTAAACGCTTCAACCCCGAATACGGTGTGCGGCTGGTGTCGTTCGCAGTGCACTGGATCAAAGCAGAAATTCACGAATTCATTTTGCGCAACTGGCGCATTGTGAAAGTGGCGACCACCAAAGCCCAACGTAAGCTATTTTTTAATCTGCGCGGTCAGAAAAAGAAATTGGCCTGGTTGAGCCACGATGAGCTAAACGCAGTGGCCGCAGACTTAGGCGTAGAAGCTCGCGTGGTGCGTGAGATGGAAGGCCGCCTGTCGTCCCACGACACGGCTTTTGACGGCCCTATGAACGATGACGAAGACAGCGCTTACCAGGCGCCGGCGTATTATCTTGAAGATCACCGCAGCAATCCGGCTACCCAGCTTGAACGCTCCGACTGGACCGAAGATTCCAACGGGCGCCTGATGCAGGCTCTGTCCACTCTGGACGATCGCAGCCAGGATATCCTGCGCGAGCGCTGGCTGTCAGAGACCAAATCAACCTTGCACCAGCTGGCTGATCGTTACGGAGTATCTGCCGAACGCATCCGTCAACTGGAAAAAAATGCGATGAAGAAAATACGTCTGCACATGCAAGAAGCGGCCTGACTTTAACCGCTTAAATGCAGTGTTAACAAGGCCCTGGCAATTAACGCCACCGCCGCTTTTGCGCCCGGTGGCGTATGTGTAAGTGTTGCGTCGTCATAGGCGACAGCCTCTTACAAGATGGTAACTGGCCCAGCGGCCGGGTTATTCGTACCCTTGGAGCACTATCATAGGCCAGCGGGAGGTATACCGGTGAAAGCACTGGTCATAGAAGACGATCACGACGTAGCAAGTTACCTGGTGAAAGGCCTGCGGGAATCTGACTTTGTGGTGGATCACGCGGACGACGGCAAAACAGGCATGCTGATGGCAGCCAGCGAAGAATACGACATTATGATTGTCGATCGCATGTTGCCTGGCATGGATGGCCTCGCCATCATCAAAACCGTTCGCGCCACAGGCAATCAGGTGCCCATTTTGATTCTCAGCGCCCTGGGCGATGTGGACGACCGGGTAGAGGGCCTCCGTGGTGGCGGCGATGACTATCTCACCAAGCCTTTCTCGTTTGCCGAGCTGCTGGCCCGCATCGAATCGCTGATTCGTCGTAATCGCCAGGCAGCAGAAACCGAGACTGTACTGCATGTGGCCGATCTGGAAATGGATCTGCTGGCACGCACGGTGAAACGCGCAGGTCAGAATATCGGCGTACAACCGCGGGAATTCCGCCTTCTGGAATATCTGATGCGCAACGCCGGTCAGGTGGTTACCCGTACCATGCTGCTGGAAAAAGTCTGGGACTATCATTTTGACCCCCAGACCAACGTGATTGATGTGCACATAAGTCGTCTGCGGGCGAAAATCGACAAAGAGTTCGATACGCCGCTACTGCAAACCGTTCGCGGTGCCGGATACATGCTGCGTGAAACTGCTTAGCCAGCTCAGAACGTCGTCGTTCCAGCTGGCACTGCTGTATATGGTGGTGTTTGCTACCTCGGTTTTTTTGCTTCTGGCGTTCATATACTGGCGTACGGCCGGTTTTATGACCGCCCAGACAGATGCCACTATTGAAGCCGAAATTGCGGGCCTTGCAGAGCAATATCGTGGGCGCGGCGTGAACGGCCTGATTACCATCATCCGTGAGCGTGTGGCCCGCGAGCCCAACGCAAAGTCTATTTATCTGCTGACCACCGACGAGCATGTCAAACTTGCCGGTAATATCCAGAAATGGCCGCAAAGCACCCCCACGGAAGCCGGCTGGATCAACTTCAAACTCGATGAAACAGTAGGCTGGATGGGCAATCAGCGCCTGGCCCGCGCGCGAATCTTCGAAGTGCAGGGCGGTTTGCTGCTGTTGGTGGGCCGTGATGTGGAAGAGCTGACCAACGTTAAAAAGGTCATTGAAAACACCATCAATTGGGGCATGGGTATTACCCTTGCTCTGGCCCTGCTGGGCGGTTTTCTGATGAGCCGTAGCACCACTCGCCGCATTGAAATCATCAATAACACCTCGCGCCGAATTATGAACGGGCACATGTCACTGCGTATGCCAAATCGCGGAACCGAAGACGATTTCGACCAGCTGGCGGAAAACCTGAACCAGATGCTGGACCGTATTGTGTATCTGATGGAGGGCATTCGCCATGTATCCGACAGCATCGCCCACGATTTGCGCACCCCGCTGACCCGCCTGCGTAATCAGCTTGAAAACACCCTGATGTCGGTCGATAACGACGAAGCCCGTGAGCAGGCCAGACGAGCGGTGGCCGAAGCCGACCAACTGCTAGCCACGTTTAACGCCCTGCTGCGAATTGCCCGCCTGGAAAGTCGTGGCAACGCCGGGGATGTGAAAACCGTGGCAATAGACGCTCTGGTGGAAGACGCTTGCGAACTTTACGAAGCACTGGCCGAAGATAAAGATCAGAACTTCGAGCAAGAGCTGGAACAAAGTGTAAACATTGAAGGCGACCGGGATCTGCTGTTCCAGATGTTCAGTAATCTGATTGATAACGCCATCAAGTACACCCCGGAACACGGCACTATTCGCATTGTTGTGCGCAAAGAAAACGACGAAGCGGTATTTTCGGTGCAAGACAGCGGTATTGGCGTGCCAGACGAAGAGAAGAGCCAGGTATTTCAACGCTTCTACAGGGTGGGTAAAAGCCGCTCTTTACCCGGCAACGGGCTCGGCCTTAGCCTGGTGAATGCGGTTGCGGAAATTCATCAGGCCCGCATCGAGCTGACGGACACTCACCCCGGCGAAGAGTCACCGGGGTTGACTATTACCGTGCGTATGCCGGCGGTGGTGAAAGAGCGCAGAAAGCGGCGTAGAAAAACCATCAACGCTGCTAGCCCGGCGATTGAGGACGACACCAGCATAGTCTGAAGGCGGATTCAGCCCTGTTGTTTATCTTGCTTGACTGGACGTAACAGGCGATTAGCCCTCTGTTCAACCGTTTCACTCAGTCTTTCGAAGCGGGCTTTTTGCAGATCAAAACGAACCTGTAAACTGTCCCACTCGCCTGCCAGCTGTTTCTGCCCGTGCATCAGATAAGCCGCCAGATTATGGCGATTTACCTTACTGGTAATACCGAAACGGTCCAGCTGATAACCCAGGGTGTCGACACCTTGTAGCGCCAGGTCCTGTAATTTTTGACGGTTCATAACAGCCTCCGTTGTGAATGTAACTGCGTTGGCTGAACGTTACGCCGGGCCACTAGAGTGCACAACCTAATTATGGTGAACGGTAGCGCTCAGTAATCAATTCTGACCAACGGGTAACGGCCCCGACACCCATTGGTAATAGTGTTGGAGTATAATAAAATCTATTCAGCAGCTGGGACTCCAGACAGCGCGAACTTTGCCCCGTTCAACGGGGTTTTTTTATGTCTGCTGTCAGCGTTTATGAAACGTCAGCAAGGGTAGTGAATGGTCTCAATGAGCCAGGTTTTTTCGCCGGCCGGCAGTATAACCGCCACTTCGTCACCCACCTCTTTTTTCAGGCAGGCACGCACCAAGGGTGCGTCGACAGAGGCGTAATCGTTGCGGCCGTAGATTTCGTCAGGCCCTACAATGCGGAACGTCAGTGGTTTGTCGTCTTCGTCCAGCAGGCTGACCCAGGCGCCAAAAAATACCTTACCTTCTTGCTCCGGCGAATAGGCAACCACCTTCAATTCTTCAAAACGCTTGCGCAGATAGCGCACGCGACGGTCTATCTCCCGCAGTCGCTTTTTGTTGTATTGATAATCAGCGTTTTCAGAGCGATCGCCAAGGCCGGCGGCCCAGGTTACTTTGCGGGTAACCTCCGGGCGTTCGTGGCGCCAGAGCTGATCCAGCTCTTGCTGCAGCAAATCATAGCCTTCGCGGGTAATCAGATTGGTTTTCATAGCCGGCCCACGACGCTACTTAACCGCAGCGAGTTTGTCGATGTACTGCTGCATTGCCTGGTCTTTTGACGCACCTTCCAGTTTGGCCCAGGCGTCGTACTTTGCCCGACCCACAAAATCCATCATTCCAGGGCGCTTACCGCTGGCATCGCCGACGGTTGCCTGCTTGTACAGCGCATAGAATTCGAGTTTCATTTCCGTCGAAGGCTTAAAATCTCCGTCGGCGTTCTGTACCTCATTCACGGCTTCATCAAATTGGGCTTTTAAATCACTCATGGTGGCTCTCCTGTGGCTGATGCGGCGAGTATAGCGGTCGCGGTGGTTGTCGTCACAGTTGCGAGCTGGCTCCGATGTTTATTTAACTTCACCGAGCGCTATATCCGGTGGTAGAAGGTTTCCTGCTCATCTCTGCTCGACCTTTTCTGGCAGAAATGAAAAGCTTGGATAATACCTGTAATCAAAGCCTCATTTTCTATAGCGGGCAATATTGGTGTCTAAGTAACGGTCGTTTTATGGACGATCGACGGTATATAAAATACTGACATCTGACCAAACGTAGTGATTTAGGCACGGCTTGATCGTATCTCATTTGAGATACATAATAGCGTCACGCATAACAATCGGAGAACTCATCATGGCTCACACTTCAATGCTACACGTTCGCGTGGACGACGAGTTGAAGGTTGATGCAGCGGAAAAACTCGCCAGCTTCGGTCTGACGGTATCAGATGCCGTCCGTATCCTTCTAACCCGCGTAACCAAAGAGGGCGGGTTGCCCGTTGGATTAACGGCTGATCCGGAAGCCCATGACGCCTGGTTCCGCGACAAAGTGAAAGAGGCCCTAGCTGACGCGCAACCAACCGTTCCTCATCAACAGGTAATGGATCAGGCACAAGCGTTGATCGACAGGAAGCGCCGTAGTGCCTGAACGGGTATGGCTAGAACTGGCTCGTACCGACCTGCTGGGGATAGTTGATTACATCTCTGATGACAATCCCGATGCAGCACAGCGCGTAAAAGATGACATCGAGATGAAAGCTAAAAAGTTGTCGGAATTCCCCAAAATAGGGCGCCTTGGCCGAGTTGAAGGCACCCGTGAACTCATCGCCTGGTCAAACTATATCCTCGTGTATCAAGAAGATGCCTTGACGGTGCGACTACTGCGCGTGTTACATGCTGCGCAACAGTGGCCACCAACCTAACAGCCCCTATTGCCGTTTTCATGGGGGGATTTTATACCCCCTTGTTCTTAGCGTACGTTTTCGTACCGCTGGACTTCAGACCCCCATCATGGGCGACCTGGCAAAGCTGACGCGATAGCGTCGGCTCGCCGCCTTCATGGAACCTAACCAGGTGACAGACATGGCAAACGAACGATTCGAAAGTGTGTGGGATGCGATTGAAGACACCCCTGAAGAAGCCCTGAACATGCGCCTGCGCTCCGATCTGATGATTCAGATCACCAGGCGCGTGAAGGAGTGGGACGTCACTCAGAAAGAGGCGGCGCAGCGCCTGGGTATCACCCAACCCCGCCTGAACGACCTGCTGAACGGCCGCATCAACAAGTTTGGCCTCGACGCCTTGGTCAACCTGACCGGTCCGGCGCACTTCCACGTGGAGCTGACGCTGGAGGACGAGGAGGCGGCTGTGGCCTGAGGCCATGCCTCCCGGGGATATTCCGCAAACCATTAACCGAAGGGGTCACAGCCGATGTGGCCCCTTTTGCGTTATTACGTTAAATAACGCACAAACGCATTCCTCGACCGAGTCAGCTACGACGACAGCCAGTACCAGGGCGGCACCGTCTTCGATGCCAGAGAAGATCAAAAAGCGATTGACGAAATGGAGCGGGTTTTGAAATCCCTGCTTAGAAAAGAATAACCGGAGTGAAAATGGTCAAGCCAAACTACGAAATCGAGAGCACGGATTCGTTTATCGCGGGCGCTGAGGAAAGGGCGAACCGCAACGCGGTGAAGCCCGACAATCTGGTCCAAATAGGGAATCGAGTTCCGAAGGAATTACGACGCCAACTCAAGCAGGCGGCACTCGAAAACGACACCACGATCAACGCCATTCTGATTGACGCATTGGAAGCGTGGCTGGCCGACAACGATACAAAGCGACTCAGAGGCAGCGCCCTGGACGATGATGGGCTCTGATAACAAACGGTCGTTTTCTGGACGCGCTGACTGAACCCTCAATTTTGCCACTTTTACCATTGTTTTATGATCAACAATCACGTACAAAAAACTACCTGATTACGCATAAGAGTCAGCCATCTTTAGCAGCCTATAGGGCATAGGCGGTGTCCGGGCTGCTACTGTCAGGAACCGCGGAAGCATGGCTTTGAGATCGTAGCGCCGATTGAAGCGGTATTCGAACTCAGCGAGGT
>NZ_KB889877.1 GCF_000372805.1 Marinobacter gelidimuriae
CACCACCAGTTTGTATGCGGCTTTTAACATCCTGAACGGTGAGGTGATCGGACGGCTCACCCAACGTCATCGAGCCAGGGAGTTTCTCGACTTTCTACGGCAAATCGACAGAGAAACGCCGAGCGAGCAGGACCTCCATCTGATTTTGGACAACAGTTCGACTCATAAAANACCCGNCGTGAAAGCCTGGCTGGAGAAGCATCCTCGTTTTAAGCTTCATTTTACACCCACCAGCGCCTCGTGGTTGAACGCTGTCGAAGGTTGGTTTGGCCAACTGGAGCGACGAGCGCTATACCGGGGTATTTTTACCAGCGTCGACGAACTCAAGAAGGCCATTCGTCGATACATCAAGGTCCATAACGAGAAGCTGGCAAAGCCATTCCGTTGGCATAAAAGTGCGGAATCCATTATGACATCGGTAACGCGAGCAAAACTCAGCGCCATTGATAATAAATAAGCTAATTAACCAGTCGGGACACTAGGGCTCCGATCGCACCCGTCACAACGGCGACGCGATTTGGCATATAATTCTCCATTGGGGTTTATTTCATATTCCGTTAATTCAGCCCGGCAATAGTTTGTGTGTCTGCCGGTTGGTATTTTAGTCGTCTGTTTCAACGATGAA
Source organism: Marinobacter gelidimuriae (assembly GCF_000372805.1). GTDB lineage: Bacteria > Pseudomonadota > Gammaproteobacteria > Pseudomonadales > Oleiphilaceae > Marinobacter > Marinobacter gelidimuriae. Next base: position 626 of record NZ_KB889877.1, read on the forward strand.
AATCAGGTTACATTTGTAGTGTAGCAGGGCGATATGAAAGCGCTGTTGGGCTTTAGTTGAACACCTGTTTTGTTGGTGGAACGCTTTACGTGTGTGTTTGCGCCGGTGTGCGGTTGCCCCGGATTTTGCTGACCAAAAAAGAGATCACGATGGACGAGTTACACGGTTATTATCTGGAAGATTTGGAAGTAGGCATGACAGCCAGCGTGACCAAAATCATCACCGACGCAGACGTTGTGCAGTTTGCCGAGTTAAGCGGCGATAACAACCCGGTTCACCTGAACGACGATTACGCCAAAACCACTCCGTTCAAAGCCCGCGTTGTTCACGGTATGTTCAGCGCAGCGCTGATCTCTGCGGTGCTTGGCACGAGGTTACCGGGGCCGGGTGCGATCTATATTGATCAGCAGTTGCGCTTTAAGGCCCCAGTGTTCATTGGTGACACCGTTGTGGCGAGCGCGGAAGTAGAGGAAGTTGATCTGAGACGGCGCCGGGTCAAGCTGAAAACCGTGTGCACGGTCGATGGCAAAGTGGTTGCCGAGGGTTACGCCACCAATAGGGTCGATAACCGCCCGGTATGATTTAAAGCGCCTGTTTGTTCAGCCGCAGCGGCTGGTCCGCTGCGGCTTCCAACCACCAAACGTGGCTGCCCCAATCCCCCAGCACAATCTGTTCAGCCGGCTGATTATTCACTTGCAACGCATGCCGGGCCGGGCGATGGGTGTGGCCGTGAATCAGCTGCGGCACGTTATGCTGTTCCATCACCCGCACCACTTCTTCTGGCGTCACATCCATAATGGCTTGGGTCTTGCCCTTGTTCTTGGCCATGCTCAGTTCGCGCAGTTGGCGAGCCATCAGCTGGCGGTCTTTCAGTGGGCGAGCCAGCAGCATTTGCTGGGTTTTCGGGTTGCGCATGTTGGCGCGGAATTTCTGATATTCCACATCGGCGGTGCACAGGCTGTCGCCGTGCATCAGCAGGGTGGGGGTGCCGTACAGATCAATCACGGTCGGGTCGTCCAACAGGGTTGCCCCAATACGCTGGCAATAATCCTGGCCCAGCAAAAAGTCCCGGTTGCCGTGCATCACATACACAGCGGTGCCGCCGTCGCTGACCTGCTTCAATGCTGCAGCAATCTGTTCCTGCAAGGGCGTGTGCTCATCGTCGCCAATCCAGGCTTCAAAGAAATCGCCCAGAATGTACAGTGTGTGAGCACTCACCGCGCGATCTTGTAAAAAGGTAAGAAACGCCCGGGTAATGTCCGGGCGTGACTCTTCCAAATGCAGATCGGAAATGAACAGCGTGGTCACGCTGCGTCTCCGTCCTCAAGCACTTCCGCTTTTTCGATGATCACGTCTTCAGCAGGAACATCCTGGTGGTCGGCTTTCATCGTGGTGCGCACTGCGCGAATTTTGTCGACGATGTCCATGCCTTCAGCCACTTTACCAAAGACGCAATAGCCCCAGCCTTCCGCGGTTTTGGCGGAATGGTCCAGAAAACCGTTGTTTTCAACGTTGATGAAAAACTGCGCGGTTGCGGAGTGCGGGTCCATGGTGCGAGCCATGGCAACGGTGCCGGCCATGTTATTCAGGCCGTTATCGGCTTCGCTCTGGATGGGCGCGCGGGTTTTGCGCGGGCTCATGTCCGGCTTGAAGCCGCCGCCCTGGACCATGAAGTTGCTGATCACCCGGTGAAATATCAGGCCGTCAAAAAAGCCCTCGCGCACATACTGTTCGAAGTTTTTAGCGGTTTCCGGTGCCTTGTCATAATCCAGTTCCAGCTTGATAGGGCCGTGGTTGGTTGTCAGCAGAATCATAGGGTTTTCCTGTTTTGTGAGGGGGAAGGTTGCGCGCAATGCGCATCTTGTTCGCCATTGTACGCAAGAGTTTGGCGCGGTGCATGAGTCTGCTGTGCTTTTATGCGTATAATAGCCCGCTCAGATCCACCTCCTTTTTGCAGAGATTGTATGAGCGCCGAGCCCAAGAAAGCCCATAACTTTATTCAGAGCCTGATTGAAGACGCCGTCGCCAAAGGCGCGCACACAGGCACGGTCGTGACCCGTTTTCCGCCGGAGCCTAACGGTTACCTGCACGTTGGCCACGCCAAAGCCATTTGCCTGAATTTTGGCATTGCCAATACTTTTGGCGGTGAATGCAATCTGCGTTTTGACGATACCAACCCGGAAAAAGAAAGCCAGGAATACATCAACGCGATAAAAGCGGATGTGGAATGGCTCGGTTATCAATGGCAAGGAAAGGTTCACTTTGCCTCGGACTATTTTGATGCCCTGTACAACTTTGCGGAGGAGTTGATTGAGCGCGGCAATGCTTACGTGTGTGCCCTCAGCGCCGACGAAATGGCGGGCTACCGCGGCAGCCTTAAAGGGCCTGGCCGCAACAGCCCTTATCGCGAACGCGCGGTGGAAGAAAACCTGAAACTGTTCCGCCAGATGCGCGACGGTGATTTCCAGAACGGCGAAATGGTGCTGCGGGCGAAAATTGATATGGCGTCGCCCAACATCAATATGCGTGACCCGATTCTGTACCGCATCCGCTACGCCGAACACCACCAGACCGGCAATAAATGGTGCATCTACCCGATGTACGACTATACCCATCCGATTTCAGACGCGCTGGAAGGCATTACCCATTCCCTGTGTACGCTGGAATTCGAAGACCACCGCCCGCTGTATGACTGGGTGCTGGACAACATCAGCGTACCTTGTCACCCGCGCCAGATTGAATTTGCGCGGCTGAACCTGAACTACACTATTACCAGCAAACGCAAACTCAAACGTTTAGTGGACGAGCACATCGTTGACGGTTGGGACGACCCGCGCATGCCCACCATTTCAGGGTTGCGCCGTCGCGGTTACACGCCTGAGTCTTTGCGCACCTTCTGCGACATGATCGGCGTGAACAAAGCGGGCGGCACCGTAGACGTGGGCATGCTGGAGTTCGCTATTCGCGAAGATTTGAACATCCGTTCGCCCCGCGCTATGTGCGTGATGCGTCCATTGAAGGTCACTCTGACCAACTACCCGGCTGACAAAACGGAAACCCTGGTGCTGCCGGTGCATCCGCAAAATCCGGACATGGGCAGTCGCGAAGTGACCTGGAGCCAAACCCTGTTTATTGATCGCGAAGATTTCGCCCTGGAAGCGCCACGTAAATGGAAGCGACTGGCCCCGGATCAGGCTGTACGCATGCGCGGTGGTTATGTGATGACCTGCCGCGAAATCATCCGCGATGACAGCGGCGAAATTGTCGAGCTGAAGTGCGAATACGACGAAAACACTCTGGGTGTGAACCCTGAAGGCTACAAGCCCAACGGTGTGCTTCACTGGGTATCTGCAACGGACAGTGTGGAGTGTGACATCAACGTTTACGACCGCCTGTTCAACGCGGAAACGCCAGACAGCGATAAAGAAGGCGATATGCTGGACCACCTGAACCCGCACTCTTTGGTGGTTTTGAAAGGCGCCCGCGCCGAACGCAATCTGGCGTCGCCGGCGAGCGCTCTGCCGTATCAGTTCGAGCGCGAAGGGTATTTTTTCTTCGACCAGAAGCTGACGGAAAACGCCGGCAAGCCGGTGTTCAATCGCACCGTCACCCTACGCGATTCCTGGGGTAAATAATTCACGACGAGCCGGCCCTTTAAAAGGGCGGCTCGTTGCGTTCAGGCCTGCAATGAAACGGTAAACGAGAGCATTTTGTGATCAGAATCTACAACACCCTCAGCCAGAAAAAAGAAGAGTTCAAACCCATCGAGCCGGGTAAAGTTGGCCTGTACGTGTGCGGCATGACCGTGTACGACTACTGTCATCTGGGCCACGCTCGGATGTTGGTAGCGTTTGATGTGATCACCCGATATTTGCGCCACAGTGGTTTTGATGTGAACTACGTGCGCAACATTACCGACATAGACGACAAAATTCTGCGCCGCGCCGCTGAAAACGGCGAGGTGTACACCGACCTGACTGAGCGCATGATTGCCGCCATGCACGAAGACGAAGCCTGTCTGGGTGTGCTGTTGCCTAACGCTGAACCCCGTGCTACCGCATTCATTAGCGACATGATCGCGATGATTGAAACTCTGATTGCCGGTGGCCACGCCTACGCGGCGGGCAACGGCGACGTGTATTTTTCGGTATCGTCGTTTGCAGATTACGGCAAACTCAGCAGGAAAAAGCTGGAAGACCTGCTGGCGGGCGCTCGGGTAGACGTAGAACAGGCAAAGCGCAGCCCGGCGGATTTTGCCCTGTGGAAAGCGGCAAAGCCTGATGACGTGTTCTGGCCGTCGCCCTGGGGCAATGGTCGCCCGGGTTGGCACATTGAGTGCTCGGCCATGGCCAATCACTGCCTGAGTGACACCTTTGATATTCACGGTGGTGGGCCAGACCTGTTGTTCCCCCACCACGAAAACGAAATTGCCCAGTCAGAATGCGCCACGGGTCACACGTTTGTGAATACCTGGATGCACGCCGGCGCCATTCGGGTGGACAAAGAAAAGATGTCCAAATCACTGGGCAATTTTTTTACCGTTCGCGAGATTATGGAAACCTATCCGGCGGAAGTGGTGCGCTACTTTTTAGTGTCCAGCCATTACCGCAGCCAGGTGGATTACTCAGAAGACAATCTGATTGAATCCGGTCGTAGCCTGACCAAGCTTTACAATGCGCTGCGCGGTGTCACTCCGCTGGCCAGCGATGCGGTGGCGCGGACTGCACACGACACGCTGTTCGCCGAGCGCATGGATGACGATTTCAACTGCGCGGGCGCCATGGCGATTTTGCACGCCATCGCCGGCGAAATGAATCAGCAGCGCCGTGACGGTGACGAGCAAGCCGCTGCGGCCAGCGCTACGGTGCTGGTACGCCTGGGCTCTGTGCTGGGTTTGTTACAGCAAGGCCCGGAGCTGTTTTTCCAGGGTGACAGCGGCAGCGGGCAGGGCGATGAGTTGAGTGCCGAGCAAATCGAAACGATGATTCAGGCCCGCGCGGACGCCCGCAAAACCCGCGACTTCGCCGGCGCAGATCAGATTCGTGACGAGCTGTTAGCGCGGGGAGTTATTCTGGACGATTCCCGCGAGGGTACCAGCTGGCGGCGCGGTTAAGCCGCTTAAAACGCTGTATAAGCCATAGTTTATTAGGGAAATACCCCAAGTGAAGGATTTATTTGGGGTATGATCCGATACGCGCTATCACGTAGAATATTGCGTTCGGGAATTTCTTAACTTACTGAGGGAAATACGATGACATCACGCGTACAGCTTGACGGTCTTCAGGTTGCCGGGAATTTATACGACTTCATTAATAATGAAGCGATCCCTGGAACGGGTCTGGATGCAGACAAATTCTGGGCAGACTTCGCCAAAATCGTCAACGATCTTGCGCCCCGCAATCGTGAGCTGCTAGCCAAACGCGATTCCTTGCAGGAAAAACTGGACGCCTGGAACCATAACCACCAGCACCAGACTCCGGATATGCACGTTTATAAAGATTTCTTGAAAGAAATCGGCTATCTGGTCGACGAGCCCGCTAATTTCAGCATTTCCACTGCTAACGTAGATCCTGAAGTAGCCATCATGGCGGGGCCACAGCTTGTTGTGCCGATCATGAACGCCCGCTTTGCCCTGAACGCAGTCAACAGCCGTTGGGGCAGTTTGTACGATGCGCTTTACGGCACCGACGCGATTCCTGAAACAGGTGGCGCCGAAAAAACCGCCGGTTACAACCCAAAGCGCGGTGAACGCGTTATCGAATTTGCCCGTGACCTTCTGGACAGTTCAGCGCCTTTGGCCTCTGGCAGTCACAAAGACGCAGCGCTCTATCACGTTGCCGGTGGCAAGCTGGTGGTGGACCTGCAAAACGGCGACAGCATCGGTTTGAAAGATGAAACCGGTTTTGTCGGTTACACCGGTTCGGCAGACGCCCCGACAGGCATTCTGCTGGTTAAAAACGGCATGCACTTTGAAATCCAGATTGACGCTACCCATCCCATCGGCAAAACCGATGGTGCCCACGTTAAAGACGTGTTGATGGAATCGGCGCTGACCACCATTATGGATTGTGAAGACTCGGTAGCCGCAGTAGACGCAGACGACAAAGTTCTGGCCTACCGCAACTGGCTGGGACTGATGAATGGCAGTCTGGAAGAAACCTTTGAAAAAGGTGGTAAGCAGTTAACCCGCAAGATGAACGCGGATCGCGTTTACACCGCCGCCGATGGTAGCGAACTGCAACTGAAGGGCCGCAGCGTGATGTTCATCCGTAACGTGGGCCACCTGATGACCAACCCGGCGATTCTGCTGGCAGACGGCAGCGAAGTACCGGAAGGCCTGCTGGATGGCGTGATGACATCGCTGATGGCCATGCACGACCTGAAAGGCAACAGCCGTTTACAGAACAGCACCCAGGGCTCGGTGTATATTGTTAAGCCGAAGATGCACGGCCCGGAAGAAGTCGCGTTTACTAACGAGTTTTTCGGCCGGGTAGAAGACGTTCTGGGCCTACCGCGCTTTACCCTGAAAGTGGGCATTATGGATGAAGAGCGCCGTACCACGGTGAATTTGAAAGCCTGCATTCACGCCGCGAAAGATCGCGTGGCGTTTATTAACACCGGCTTTTTGGACCGCACCGGTGACGAAATTCACACCTCCATGAAGCTCGCACCGTTTATCCGCAAGGGTCAGATGAAGCAGGCCACGTGGATTGGTGCTTACGAACAGTGGAACGTAGACATCGGCCTGGAAGCCGGGTTTCGCGGTGTCGCGCAAATTGGCAAGGGCATGTGGGCCATGCCGGACTTGATGGCCGATATGCTGGAACAGAAAATTGGCCATCCGAAAGCCGGTGCCAATACCGCCTGGGTTCCATCACCCACCGCAGCCACCCTGCACGCCACGCATTATCATCAGGTGAATGTGGCGGATATCCAGCAGAAGCTGGAAAGTCGCGAGCGCGCGAGCCTCGATGATATTCTCACGGTGCCTATCAATCTGAATTCGAAAGACCTGACCGCGGCGGAAATTCAAGAGGAATTGGATAACAACGCCCAAAGTATTTTGGGCTATGTGGTGCGCTGGATCGACAGCGGCGTAGGTTGCTCTAAAGTGCCCGACATCAATAACGTGGGCCTGATGGAGGACCGCGCTACCCTGCGGATTTCGTCGCAGTTGCTGGCGAACTGGCTGTATCACGGTATCTGCAACACGCACCAGATTGAAGAGACCATGAAGCGCATGGCACTGATCGTGGACAAGCAGAACGCCGGTGACGCAACCTATCGCCCAATGGCCGATAACTTTGCCGACAGCATTGCGTTTCAGGCGGCTATGGATTTGGTTCTGAAAGGCGCCGAGCAGCCTAATGGCTACACAGAACCGTTACTGCACGCATACCGGTTGAAAGCAAAAGCGAAATACGGACAGTAATTCGCCGTCGATGCAGTTTCTACCGCTCAGAAGTCTATGTGGTAGAAACTGCATTTTGTTTGATTTCATTTGGTTATTGAGTTGCGGGCATTTTGAATCGGTTCCCGTGACAAGTCGCTGTACGCCTTAACCCGTACCGCAAAATCGCCAAAATTCTCGCCCTGAATCAGCACGTGTTGCCGAAGTCTCTCCTCCGCTAGCGCGGCATCCCCCGCATTAATTGCTGAATAGATATTGCGATGCTCTTGAATGGAGTCTGTTACGCGACCACGAATTTGAAGCTGCAAGCGACGGTATGGCTTCAAGCGCTGTTTGAGTTGACGCGCTTCGGTTGCAAGAAATGCGTTATGACTGGCGTTGTAAATACAATTATGAAAGTGTTCATTTTCGTAATAGTAGTCGTCCGGGTTTGCTCGAATAGCCGGGTCTTCACAGCGCAGTAACGCCGCCTTCAACACAATCAGCTCATCTTCCGTTATGCGGCGGGCGGCCAACCGTCCGCACATCCCTTCGAACTCCGCCATCACTTCGAACATTTCGATGAGCTGATCGAAACTCACCTTCGCGATAAAGGTGCCTTTTTTCGGTAATACCACCACCAAGCCACTGGCAGAAAGCTGCTGAATCGCCTCTCGGATAGGGGTTCTGGACACGCCGAACTGTTTTGAAAGTGCTTCGGGATCCAACTTCTCCCCGGGTAGCAGGCGGCCATTAATGATGGCGTCTTCCAGGAAATCTTTGAGCTTTTGAGTATTTGGACGCTTCATGCTGGCTTTGCTCCGGCGGTTGTCAACACAGATTTTGCCTCGAGGTTTCTCGCTGTTTATCACGCCACGTTGACAATAGTACACATAAAAGGTAATGATATATATATCAGCAATGCCTGATGGATATTACAAAAACAAAAGCTTCGGAGAAGATCACTATGAAACTGCCTTTCGCAAAACTGGCCATCGCTGCCAGCCTCTCGTTTTCACTCATTGGTGCAGCCGCAGCCGATACGACATTAAGAGTGTCGCATCAGTTCCCAGGCGGCAAAGGTGACGTCAGGGATGAAATGGTCCAGCTCATGGCCCGTGAAGTAAAAGCCGCCGATGTTGGTCTGGAACTACAAATTTACCCCGGTCAGTCACTGTTCAAAGCAAAAGAGCAGTGGGGTGCGCTCGTTCGCGGTCGGCTGGATATGACATCTTTGCCTTTAGACTATGCTAGCGGGCGTCACCCTGAGTTTTCGGCAACCTTGATGCCTGGTCTGGTGCGGAGCCATGAACGCGCTCAGCGGCTGAACGATTCCAAATTTATGGACATGATCAAAACCGTTATTAACGATGCAGGTGTCCGGGTTCTTGCAGATGCCTGGTTGGCTGGTGGTTTTGCGTCTAACGCGCAATGTGTCACTTCGCCGGATACTGTTCAGGGCCAGACCATGCGAGCGGCTGGCCCCGCATTTGATGAGATGCTTGCCGTCGCGGGCGCCTCAATTGCCTCTATGCCATCGTCCGAAATATATACTGCCATGCAAACCGGTGTATTAGACGGTGCCAACACATCGTCAGGTTCGTTCGTCTCCTACCGCATATATGAACAAGTCACCTGCTTGACGGCGCCCGGGGAAAACGCCCTCTGGTTTATGTATGAGCCAATTCTGATTTCGGAACAAAGCTGGAGCAAGCTCAACGAAGTTCAGCAGAGCGCTCTGATGGCGGCCGCCGAGAAAGCCGAGACCTACTTTGCCAAAGAGGCTGCAGGCCTTGACCAGAAGATGGCCGACGTTTTCGCCGAGAACGGTGTTGAAGTTGTCAGCATGTCACCCGAGGACTATCAAGCCTGGCTTGATATTGCCAAAAAGAGTTCCTACAAGACGTTTGCTGAGAATGTCCCTAACGGCCAAGCCCTGATTGACGCAGCACTCGCTGTCGAATAGGCCGTTAACCCTCAATTGACCGGGGCGTTACGTCCCCGGTGACTCTGGTATCCATTCGTGACGTCTCATTGCTGGGGCGATGCCTACATCATTCGACCTTAGGGATTCTATGTCTCAGCCTATGACCCACTCAATAGCATCTCGCAATAGCGTTATTGCAGGTTATATCCGCGTTATGGACACGCTTGCGATTGTTACCGCCGTGATCGCTGCCATTCTGCTCGCGCTTGGCGTTCTGGCTGTTGTGCAAATGGTTTTCACGCGCTATGTGCTCGGTGAAAGCACCATATGGCAGACAGAGTTTACGACCTATGCCATTACCGCAGCTATGTTGCTAGCAACGCCTTACGTTCTGAAAACCGGCGGGCACGTAGCGGTAACCGTTCTGCCCGACGCTCTGCATGGACTGCCAAAACGCATCATGCGCTTGACGGCCTCGCTTGTCGGGCTGAGCTTCTGCCTCGCCCTGGCTTATGGTTCTTGGTACTACGTCTACGAAGCATACACCATGGCCTGGACCACCGGCACGGTGTGGAATCCTCCTCTGTGGCCTGCAGTGTTGCCTATGGCCGTTGGTGCAAGCTTGCTATCACTGCAATACGTAGCAGAAATTCTTCGTGGAGAGGCCTGATCATGGATCCCGTTACAAGTGGCATTCTGGTTGTTATAGCGCTGTTGGTTCTGATGGCCATAGGTACGCCCATTGCGTTTGCTTTAGGTGCAGTTGCTCTGGGTGCATTGATGTTGGACCGCGGCGTTGGTGAGTTGATTTATTTTGGTGAAACTTTTTTTGGCAACATGGCCTCGTTTGGTTTTGTTGCTATTCCCATGTTTATCTTGATGGGGGCGGCTGTTGCCTCTTCCCCGACCGGTCGCGATCTATATCGCTCACTGGACTTGTGGATGGGTAAACTGCCGGGAGGACTGGCAATTTCAAATATTGCCGCTTGCTCAATCTTCGCGGCTTTGTCCGGCTCGTCGCCCGCCACAAGTGCAGCGATCGGTAAGCTTGGTATTCCAGAAATGCGCAAGCGTGGCTACCCAGACGGTGTGGCTGCAGGCTGTATTGCTGCAGGTGGCACCCTGGGCATTCTGATTCCGCCCTCGGTCACAATGATTGTGTATGGCATTTCCACTGAAACATCCATTGGTCGGTTATTCATCGCAGGCGCCATCCCGGGCCTTATGTTGGCCGGTCTTTTCATGGTTTGGACGCTGATTGCGTGCAAACTTCACGGTGGTTATAGCAGCGCCAACCCCGTCGCCCAAGCTGCCGCCCAAATGAAAGAGAACGTTGAAGGCAATGTGAAAGCCCTGATTCGGGTGCTGCCCTTCATGGTTGTGGTGTCAGGTATTTTGTTTGCTTTATATGGCGGCGTCGCGACACCTTCCGAGGCGGCCGGCGTGGGTGCATTTCTGTGTCTGGCGCTCGCCATCATTGTGTACAGAATGTGGCAGGCCAAACCGATCGTTACAATTATGCGGGACGCGCTGCGTGAAAGCGTGATGATCATGTTGATCATTGCTTGCGCCGAAATTTTTGCTTTTGCGTTGTCGTCTTTGTTCATCACTCAAACCGTCGCTGGCGCCATCGCCGACCTTGAAGTTAATCGATGGGTGCTGATGGGCATTATTAATCTGTTCTTGTTGGTGTCGGGTTTTTTCCTGCCGCCAGTGGCCGTTATCGTGATGGCGGCTCCTATTTTGTTGCCCATTATATTGGCAGCAAATTTTGACCCTTACTGGTTTGCAGTGATCCTGACCATCAACTTGGAAATCGGTCTGATCACGCCGCCGGTTGGTTTGAATCTGTTCATTATAAAAGGCATAGCGCCCGATATTGCGCTGCGCGACATATTGCTGGGCAGTTTGCCTTATGCCCTCTGCATGGTGCTGGGCATCCTGCTGTTGTGCTTTTTCCCTGACATTGTCACTTGGCTGCCGGACTTGATTATGGAGTCCTGATTCGCCCTTTAAATTTCCGACACCTCTGAGGAAAGGCATTATGAATATGAGTTTTTTACAAGAGTTGTTTAACAACATTACCCAGCGAGAGGCTTCCCTATGGCGGCGCATCGGCAATCTCGACCATTGCGACCATAGCCAGCTGGTCACAGCCTGTCAGGCACTGCTTAAAAGTGACGGTGAGGCCTCAAGTATAAGCCTTGCCAGTCGAGCGCTGGAAATTTATGCCCGTTTAGACGATGACGAAAAGCGTGCTTTTTTTGAGCAGCTGGCAGCGCTTTTTTCGGCCGAGCCGGATCAGATTGATCAGGCTTACCTCGCCTATAAGGCGGCACGTACCAATGAAAACCTTGAGACTTTGTTTGAATCTTGCGAGCCACGGCGGCAGGAGTTATTGAGACGGCTCAACCTGTCCAGCGGTGGCACCCACAAGCTGGTGAAGATGCGTGAAGATTTGCTCGCCCTGATGGCGGATTCTGCAGATTTTAAAGCCATTAACGCGGACTTTATCCATCTTTTTGGTTCGTGGTTTAACCGAGGCTTTCTGGTACTGAAGCGCATTGACTGGAATACGCCCGCCAATATTCTGGAAAAAATCATTCGCTATGAAGCGGTGCATGAAATCCAGGACTGGGATGATCTTCGACGCCGATTGGATGCCCGAGACCGCCGCTGTTTCGGTTTTTTCCACCCCGCTATCGGGGATGAACCGCTTATCTTTGTGGAAGTTGCGCTCAACAAAGGATTGCCCAGCCAGATCCAGCCTATTTTGGATCGTGACAGCTACGATATTGACGACCCTGAGTCTGCCGATACGGCGGCGTTCTTTGGTATCAGTAATTGCCAAGTCGGGCTGCGGGGCATTTCATTCGGTAATTTTCTGATAAAGCAGGTGGTACAGGAGCTGAAGCAAGAGTTACCTAACTTGAAATACTTTGTGACTTTGTCACCGGTACCCAATTTTCGCAGATGGCTGGAAACGACCTGCTCCGATGATGCGTGCATGCTAAGCCCGGAAGCCCGGGAGACACTCAAACATTTGGATGATCCTGACTGGCATAAGAACGAAGAGCTTGCGGAGCGTCTCGGTAGCCTAATTAAACCGTTGGCGGCACGCTACCTACTAAAAGAAAAAACCACTAACGGCCAGCCACTGAACCCGGTTGCCCGCTTTCATCTGGGTAACGGGGCTGAGCTGCACCGCATCAATTGGCTCGGCGACACCTCGGCCAAAGGTATGAAGCAATCTGCCGGGCTCATGGTTAATTACCTGTATGTACTTGACAATATTGAACGCAATCATGAGCAATACAGCACCAGTGGCACCATTGTGTGCTCATCCGGCGTTCGTGATCTTAGCCGCCGGAGCCGCAAGCTGCTCAAAGGAGAGTCTGAAAAATGAGTCATAACCTGTTCGATACCTTCTCAACCCGTATGCGCGCTCGCCAAGATGCGAATTTTATCGTCACACCAGCTGGGCGCAACTACACGTATGCCCAGGCGCTCGATATGAGCGCCACTCTGGCCGCTACCTTGGTATCCCTGGGGGTTAGTCTAGGCGACCGGGTGGCTGTGCAGGTCGAAAAAAGCCCGGAGGCCATATTGCTCTACCTGGCTTGTTTGCGCATGGGTGGTGTGTATTTGCCCTTGAATACAGGTTACACCGCGTCAGAAATCGGATATTTTTTAGGCGATGCAGAGCCAGCTCTGTTTGTTTGCAGGCCCGACTCCTTTGAAGCAGCCAACCAGATTGCGGCAGATACTGACTGCCCTCAGGTAGTCACTCTGGGTACAGAGGGTGACGGCACGTTGATGGATAAAACCGCTGGCGTGACACCTTTTTCAAGTATTGAAGCCCGGGCTGATAGTGATCTGGCGGCCATCCTTTATACCTCTGGCACCACTGGACGCTCGAAGGGCGCTATGTTGACCCACGGGAACCTGGGCTCTAACGCCAAAACGTTGGCAGAGGTATGGTGTTTTACCGAAACCGACCGGTTGATTCATGCCCTGCCTATCTTCCATACCCACGGTTTGTTTGTAGCCTGCAACGTTGTGCTGATGTCCGGCGCCAGCATGTACTTTTTGCCCCGGTTTGACGTCGGCAGCGTTATTGGCGCGATGGCGACTGGCACCGTGCTCATGGGAGTGCCAACATTCTATACCCGCTTGTTGCAGGACCCGCGCCTGACCCCTGAGCTTACCGCTAATGTGCGTTTGTTTACCTCCGGTTCTGCGCCCCTGACGGCGGACACTCATAACGCATTCCAACAGCGTACTGGGTTCGCCATTCTTGAACGCTATGGTATGACTGAAACCAATATGATTACCTCAAATCCCTACGACGGTGATCGTCTTGCCGGCACCGTTGGCATGCCCTTACCCGGCGTCGAGGTCCGAATTACCGATGCGGAAACTCACAAGATAGTCGCGCCGGGCGATATCGGTATGTTGGAAGTTCGCGGCCCTAACGTGTTTAGCGGCTATTGGCGTATGCCCGAGAAAACCCGCGCCGAACTTCTTGATGATGGTTTTTTCGTGACCGGCGATCTCGCCATGACCGATGACCGCGGTTACATCCACATAGTTGGTCGCGATAAAGACCTGGTGATTTCAGGTGGTTTCAACGTTTACCCGAAGGAAGTCGAGCAGGTCATCGACGAAATGGACAGCGTTGTGGAGTCGGCGGTGATTGGTGTGTCGCATCCCGATTTCGGTGAGGGTGTTACGGCTGTAGTGGTTTTAAAGCCAGGTGCCAAGGTTGAAGAAGCACATGTGCTGTCCGGGTTGACTGACAAACTGGCCAAGTACAAGCAGCCGAAGCGGGTGTTTTTTGTCGACAGCCTGCCCCGCAACACAATGGGCAAAGTCCAGAAAAATCAGTTGCGGGACCAATACAAAGACATTTACGCCGACATCTAATCCATATTTAACGCAAAGAGATGTCCATGACCAGTAAAAGCTACCGTATCGGCCAGATCGTACCGAGCTCCAATACCACTATGGAAACGGAAATTCCTGCCATGCTTCGCGCCCGTGAAGCGGTCGCGCCGGAGCGCTTTACGTTTCACTCCAGTCGAATGCGGATGAAGAAGGTAACCCGTGAGGAGCTTGCTGCCATGGACGATGAGTCCGATCGCTGCGCACTGGAGCTATCTGACGCTCAAGTGGACGTGATGGGTTACGCCTGCCTGATCGCGATTATGAGTCGTGGTGCGGGTTACCATCGGGAGTCTGAGCGACGGTTGCACGAAGCAACCGTTGACAATGGTTTTCTGACTCCGGTGACTAGCAGTGCAGGTGCCCTTATGGAAGGTTTGGCGACATTAGGGGCCAAAAAAGTGGCGGTCATTACGCCCTACATGAGGCCACTGACGCAAATGGTAGTGGATTACATTCAATCTGAAGGCATTGAGGTGGTCGACAGTATTGCGCTGGAAATCCCCGACAACCTTGAGGTTGGGCGTCAAGATCCGCTGGCATTATTGGAGATTGTCAAGCGGCTAAAGTGGGCCGGGGCAGACGCAGTGGTGCTGTCCGCATGTGTTCAAATGCCCTCACTGGCTGCCATTCAGCAGGTTGAAGACAGCATTGGTTTACCTGTGGTGTCGGCGGCAACCTGCACCACTTTTCAGATGTTAAAAGCGCTGGGTCTGGCGCCCATCGTGCCCAACGCTGGCCGCCTGCTAAGCGGTCAATACACGGAATAGTGCAGGCAAGGGCTCTGTGTTTTGAAGCGTATACGACAACGTGGAGTTGCATTTAAGAAGGTCGACGAAATGCCATTTCACGCATATTATTTTCGGCTGCTTTTTCTATTCTCGGGACAGGCTCTGGGGACAGACCTTAGGTCTGTCCCCTTTTGGCAATAGGATCCAGAATGTTTGCTGCGTGCAATGTATTCTCCAGCAAAGTAGCAATGGTCATAGGGCCCACGCCACCCGGTACCGGAGTGATGTAGGCGGCGCGCTCCGATGCAGCGGCGAAATCCACATCGCCCTGCAGAGTGCCGTCCACCATCCGGTTGATGCCGACGTCAATCACTGTCGCACCCTGCTTTACCCATTCGCCTTTGATCAGCCCGGGTTTGCCCACCGCGGCTATCAATATATCGGCGTCACGCACGAAACGCTCCAGATCCGCTGTAAAACGGTGGCACACGGTAATGGTTGCGCCTTTCAGTAGCAGTTCCATGCTCATGGGGCGGCCGACGATGTTGGAGGCGCCTACAATGACCGCGTGTTGGCCTTTGTAAGGGGTGCCTATGCTGTCGAGCAGAGTAATGATACCGGCTGGTGTGCAGGGACGTATGGTGGGTTTGCGCTGGCTTAGGCGGCCAACGTTGAATGGGTGAAAGCCGTCAACGTCTTTGTCCGGTCGAATCTTCAGCAAGATGGGGTCGGCATCCAGCTGGGCTGGCAAGGGCAGTTGCACCAATATGCCGTCTACCAGGGGGTTGTCGTTCAGCTCGTCGATCAGGCTTTCCAGAGCTTGTTGCGAGGTGTCTGCCGCTAAATCGTAAGACAGCGACACAATGCCTGCCGCTTCGCAGGCTTTGCGCTTGTTGCCCACGTAAACTTGTGATGCGGCATCGCTGCCCACCAGAACCACCGCCAGGCCAGGCGCCCTAAGACCTTTGTCGAGGCGGGCTTGTACACCTTCGGCCACCTGCCGGCGAACCTTGGTGGCAATCTGTTTTCCATTTATCAGTTCGGCGCTCATGGTTCGTCTTTATGGGTTGGGCGTGAATTGGTCACTAAAAAAGGCGCCCTATTGTCGCACGCTTCCGGGTTCAGGCCAATTAGTGCCCAAATTCTAAAGGCTTGAGAGCAGCTGCGACGCGATTTTTTAACAAACTTTTCAAATGATGGTTGACGAAGGCCTCCGCCGCCGCTAATATCTGCGCCAACTTTGCTGACACACGTGTTGTGCAGTTCAGACGGGGTATAGCGCAGCCTGGTAGCGCGCCTGCTTTGGGAGCAGGATGTCGGGAGTTCGAATCTCTCTACCCCGACCACTTTCTGACTGTTCAGGTGGGCAAGCGGTTAATGCGCCTGTAGCTCAGCTGGATAGAGCACCGGCCTTCTAAGCCGGTGGTCGCAGGTTCGAGTCCTGCCGGGCGCACCATTCAGCCTTGGTCCGGGGCAGCAAAGTCTTCCTAGTGGTTTTGATGGTGTTTCACGCTTCGGCGTGTGTATATGGTGGGCGTAGCTCAGTTGGTAGAGCTCAGGATTGTGACTCCTGCGGTCGAGGGTTCGATCCCCTTCGTCCACCCCATTTTACCGCTTCGAGCCAGATCCGGACTTTGCAACAGCGGGTTTCCGGTTTTTTTGTTTCAGTAGAAGTGTTGGTTTAGCAGCAGCCAAATTTTGGCGGGCGCAAAAGAATTATGCGGGTGTGGTGGAATTGGTAGACACGCCAGATTTAGGTTCTGGTATCGAGAGATGTGGGGGTTCAAGTCCCTCCACCCGCACCATTATTTGAAAGCCCTGCAGGTTTGCGCCTGCAGGGCTTTTTTCTGGCTTCAGAAAAAAGTTATATAGACTAACGTTTCGGATATAAAAAAACGGGTTTTTCGTATCGTAACGGCTTTCTAAATAATTGGGCGTTAGCTTCGGGTGCGGGGTCAGGCCCGAAAAATGATTGCAGACCTGGGTGTTCCCGGTGGCGCCTGATGGGCGTTTGTGCGGTCAACAGTTGCTTGTTGCAAACAGGTGATTCTCTCGGCACGGCAAACCGTGATAAACTGCCGGCTTTTGATTTTCAGTGCTTTTGCGGCGGCGTGTCGCTGAGAGCTTTTGAGCTTTAAATTCATCCATAGTCCGAACCTGATTTTGAGGATTCTCCATGCAAGTGTCTGTTGAAACGACTTCCAACATCGAACGTCACATGACGATTGGTGTGCCCGCCCAGGAAATTGACCAGGCGGTTCAGAAGCGCCTGCAGGAAACTGCGCGCACGGTACGCCTGAATGGTTTCCGCCCGGGCAAAGTGCCTATGAGCGTGGCAAAGCGTCGTTTCGGTGACAGCGTGCGTCAGGAAATTGTGGGCGAAATCATGCGCGACAATTACGTTAAGGCGTTGCAGGAGCAGGACCTTAATCCCGCTGGCTGGCCACGCTTCGAACCCAAGACCATGGAAGAAGGCAAAGACCTCGAATTTGTGGCCATCTTCGAAGTGCTGCCGGAAATCGAGCTGGGCGACCTGTCTGCGGTTACCATCGAGAGGCCCCAGGCTGATGTAACCGATGCAGACATCGACACCATGATTGACAACCTGTGCACCCAGCAGGCCACCATGAAGTCGGTCAAGCGCAAGGCCAAGAACAAAGACATAGCCGTTATTGATTTCAAAGGCACTATCGACGGTGAAGAATTCGAAGGCGGCGCGGCTGAAAAGCATCGCTTGACCCTCGGCTCTGGCCAGATGATTCCAGGCTTCGAGACAGCCATCGTGGGCAGTAAGGCCGGCGAGGAATTGGAAATCGACGTGACTTTCCCCGAGGACTACCACAACGAAGAGTTGAAAGGTAAACCAGTCAAATTTCAGGTCACGATCCACGAAGTGGAAGAGCCGCAGCTGCCAGAACTGGATGCCGAGTTCTTCAAGAAGTTCGGCATTGAGGCCGAAGACGAAGCTGCGTTCCGCGTAGAAGTGAAAAAGAACATGGAGCGTGAGCTCAAACAGGCGATTTCCAACAAGGTCAAAAACGACGTTGTGGACGCGCTGCTGAACAGCACAGAGCTTGACGTTCCGGCGTCCTTGGTTGATCAGGAAATTGACCGTCTGCGTCAGGACGCGGTTAAACGCTTCGGCGGCCAGATGGATTTCCAGCAACTGCCTAAAGAAATCTTCGAAGAGCAGGCCACGCGTCGCGTGAAAACCGGGCTGTTATTCCAGGAAGTGGTCAAGAAGAATGAATTGACCGCCGACGCGGAAAAAGTAGAAGAAAAGATCCAGGAAATTGCGTCTACGTATGAACAACCTGAGGAAGTGATTGCACACTTCAACAGCAGTCCAGAGGAGAAGTCCCAGATAGAATCTACCGTTCTGGAAGATGCAGTGGTTGAATATGTGCTGAGTCGGGCCCAAGTAACTGAAAAGGCCATGACGTACGAAGAGGCCATTCAGGCGGGTCAAACCCAGCGTTGATAGTAGGCCGGTTGCAAACGTTAGCAGCCGGCATGTCTGGCTGTTTTTTCTAAGACAGCCCATGCCCATTGTTCATAAGGAGTTCAGGCGCATCATGATGCAAAAACCAATTGATGGTTCCGCAATGTCACCCAGTGCCGCCCTGGTGCCGATGGTTATTGAGCAAACGGCGCGCGGCGAGCGTTCGTTTGACATTTATTCCCGCCTGTTGAAAGAGCGGGTCATATTTATGGTAGGCCCGGTGGAAGATCACATGGCCAACCTGGTGGTGGCACAGTTGCTGTTTCTGGAATCAGAAAATCCGGACAAAGACATCCATCTTTATATCAATAGTCCGGGCGGTTCGGTAAGCGCCGGTATGTCGATTTACGACACCATGCAGTTTATCAAACCCGATGTTGCGACTTTGTGCGTGGGCCAGGCGGCCAGCATGGGTGCATTCCTGTTGGCGGGCGGTGCTGCGGGCAAACGCGCCTGCCTGCCGAACTCGCGGGTGATGATTCACCAGCCGCTGGGTGGCTATCAGGGCCAGGCAACGGATATAGAGATTCACACCCGCGAGATTCTCAAGATTCGCCACACCCTGAATTCCATTCTGGCGCACCATACCGGCCAGGATCTGGAAACCATTTCACGCGATACCGATCGTGACAATTTTATGGATCCGACCCAGGCTAAGGCCTATGGTCTGATTGATTCAGTACTTGATAAGCGCGTACCGAATAAATAATACTTGGGTAACACGCTCCATCCGTGGCCGGCGTGGCGGTTCGTTTTAACCGGCGCAGGCAAACAGAGATCAGAGGTATTTCAATGGCAGACGAAAGAAACGGCAGAGGTGACGATAGCAGCAAGTTGCTGTACTGCTCGTTTTGTGGAAAGAGCCAGCACGAAGTCCGGAAGCTCATAGCAGGGCCTTCGGTGTTTGTCTGCGACGAATGCGTTGACCTTTGCAATGACATTATCCGTGAAGAAATTCAGGAAAATGCTCAGGAAGAGGCCAGCGATCGTCTGCCGACACCGGCCGAGATCCGTGAAACACTGAACGAGTACGTGATCGGCCAGGACCGGGCTAAAGTGGTGCTGGCAGTTGCTGTATATAATCACTACAAGCGTTTGCGTTATGGTGAGGGCAAGGCCGAAGTCGAGCTGGGCAAAAGCAACATTCTGCTGATTGGTCCTACTGGCAGCGGCAAGACCCTACTGGCTGAAACGTTGGCGCGGGTGCTGAATGTACCCTTTACCATTGCCGACGCTACCACCCTGACCGAAGCCGGTTATGTGGGGGAGGACGTTGAAAATATCATTCAGAAGTTGCTGCAGAAATGCGATTATGATGTTGAGAAAGCCCAGCGGGGCATTGTCTACATCGACGAAATCGACAAGATTTCCCGCAAGTCTGACAACCCATCCATCACCCGGGATGTGTCTGGTGAAGGTGTGCAGCAGGCGCTGTTGAAGCTGATTGAAGGCACCGTGGCTTCGGTACCACCCCAAGGCGGCCGTAAGCACCCGCAGCAGGAGTTCCTGCAGGTGGACACAAGCAATATTCTGTTTATTTGCGGTGGTGCGTTTGCCGGTTTGGAGAAGGTGATACAGCAACGCTCTGCGCGTTCGTCCATCGGCTTTTCAGCAGAAGTGGCGAGCAAGGACAACATCAAATCCGCCGGCGAGATCATCAAAGATGTTCAAACCGAAGATCTGGTGAGATTTGGCTTGATTCCGGAGTTTGTCGGCCGCTTGCCGGTTGTGGCAACCCTGACCGAGCTGGACGAAGACGCCCTGGTTCAGATCCTGACCGAGCCCATGAACGCTTTGACCAAGCAGTACCAGAAGCTGTTCGAAATGGAAGGTGTAGAACTGGATTTCCGTGAGGAAGCCCTGCGCGCGGTGGCTGGTAAAGCGAAAGAACGCAATACCGGTGCTCGTGGTTTGCGCTCGATTATGGAAGCAACGCTGTTAGACACCATGTATCAGATCCCGTCGGAACAGGATGTGTGCAAGGTGGTGGTTGATGAAAGCGTGGTCAGCGGTGATTCTGAACCGTTCAAGATTTACGCCAACAACGACCTGGCCAAAGTTGCGCCGGACGATTGATTTGCTAAATCCGCGTAATGACTGAAAAAGGGGCTGATTAGCCCCTTTTTTTATGTCGCAGAGGCCCCAATGATTGATGTTATGCTTATTAAAACTCTTTATTGATACCCCGTCAGAGGATTCCCTATGACCCGGATACCCGAAGAAACCGTGAAAGTTTACCCACTGCTCCCGTTGCGCGACGTGGTGGTGTTCCCGCACATGGTTGTGCCCCTGTTTGTGGGCCGAGAGAAGTCTATCCAGGCGCTGGAAGCCGCGATGGAACGCGGCAAGGAAATTCTGCTGGTCGCCCAGCGTGATGCGGCCACAGACGACCCCGGCGTAAGCGACGTTTTCAACATTGGCACCCTGGCCACCATCCTGCAGATGCTGCGACTGCCAGACGGCACCGTGAAAGTGCTGGTAGAGGGCAACGAACGTACCGCGCTGGAACAGATTGAAGATGGCGACTACCTGATAGCACACGCCCGCATTCTGCACGAAGAACCCTTGCCGGAGCGTGAAGAAGAAGTACTCAGCAAAACCTTGATGGAAGAGTTCGAGAAGTTTGTGAAGCTCTCCAAAAAAGTGCCGGCCGAGGTCTCTGGTGCGCTCAATGGAATTACCGGCGTAGAGCGCCTGGTGGATACCATTGCTGCCCATCTGGACTTGCAGATTCCGCAAAAGCAGGAGCTGCTTGAAGCGCTGGATACCCGTGAGCGAATTGAACTGCTGCTGGGCAAGCTGGACGGCGAAATTGACCTGATTGAAGTGGAAAAGCGCATCCGTGGCCGGGTCAAAAAGCAGATGGAACGCAGCCAGCGCGAGTATTACCTGAACGAACAGATGAAGGCCATTCAGAAAGAAATGGGCCAGATGGGCGACGGTAATAACGATTTCGAGGAGCTGGAACAGAAGCTGGAAGACGCCGGTCTGCCGGAAGAAGCCCGCAAAAAAACGGAAAGCGAGCTGAACAAACTGAAAATGATGTCGCCCATGTCGGCGGAAGCCACAGTGGTGCGTGGCTATATCGACTGGATGTTGGCGGTGCCTTGGAAAAAGCGCAGCCGCGTGCGCCACGATATCGATAGGGCCCGCGAAATACTCGATGAAGATCATTACGGTCTGGACGAGGTAAAAACCCGCATTCTGGAATACCTGGCGGTACAAACCCGGGTGAAGAAGATCAAAGGGCCGGTGTTGTGCCTGGTAGGGCCTCCTGGAGTGGGTAAAACCTCTTTGGGGCAGTCCATTGCCCGTGCCACCAATCGCAAGTACACCCGTATGGCCCTGGGCGGCGTGCGTGACGAAGCCGAAATTCGCGGCCACCGCAAAACATACATCGGCGCTTTGCCTGGTAAGCTGCTGCAGAAACTGGCCAAGGTCGGGGTGAAAAATCCGCTGTTCCTGTTCGATGAAATCGACAAAATGGGCATGGATCAACGCGGAGACCCCGGCTCTGCGCTGCTGGAAGTGCTAGACCCGGAACAGAATCACACCTTCAACGATCACTATCTGGAAGTGGATTACGATCTGTCGGATGTGATGTTCGTATGCACCTCGAATTCGATGAATATGCCGTCGGCGCTGCTGGACCGAATGGAAATTATCCGCATTCCGGGTTACACCGAAGATGAAAAAGTGAATATCGCTCTGCGTTACTTGGTGCCCAAGCAGATAAAGGCCAACGGTCTACGCGGCAAAGAACTGGATCTTCCGGAAGAAACTCTGCGCGACCTGGTGCGTTACTACACCCGCGAGGCTGGCGTACGTGGACTGGAGCGCGAGATTGCCAAGATCTGCCGTAAGGTGGTGCGTGAGCACGTCTCAAGCGGCGATAAGAACCAGGTAACGATAACGCCGGCGATGCTGGAAGACTACTCTGGCGTGCAGAAATTCAAATACGGCCTGGCAGAAGAAAATAACGAAATTGGCCAGGTGACCGGTCTGGCATGGACCCAGGTAGGTGGCGAATTGCTGACCATCGAATGTGCGCTTACGCCGGGTAAAGGTCGAGTGGTGAAAACCGGTTCGTTGGGCGACGTTATGCAGGAGTCTATCCAGACGGCATTAACCGTTGTGCGCAGTCGCGCTAAAGCGCTGGGTATTGCCGACGATTTCCACGAAAAACACGATTTGCACGTGCATGTGCCCGAGGGCGCGACGCCAAAAGACGGCCCCAGTGCTGGTATAGGTATGTGTACGGCACTGGTGTCGGCGTTAACCCGTAACCCGGTGCGCAGTGACGTCGCGATGACCGGTGAAATAACCTTGCGCGGTCGTGTTTTGCCCATCGGCGGGCTTAAGGAAAAGCTGCTGGCGGCTCATCGAGGAGGCATTAAAACGGTTATTATTCCTGATGAAAATATTAGAGATCTCAAAGAGATACCGGAAAATATCAAAGAGTCACTGGAGATTCGGCCGGTCAAGTGGATTGATGAAGTACTAGACATTGCGTTGGTGTATGCACCGGAGGTAATGGCGGGCGATATTGCCGAAAAAACAGCCGCCAAGGCCGGTTGTGGTGACGACGCAGAATCGAACGAACGCCCAAATACGCACTAAAACCGACATGAATTGTTGACACACGGGAGAGCCCATTGGTATAACTGTTTCGCCGTGAAGCAGCCTGTACCAAGGGCTCCCGCGTTTCATAATGCTATTCCGACTAACGGTTTAC
Organism: Marinobacter gelidimuriae; assembly: GCF_000372805.1. Classification (GTDB taxonomy): domain Bacteria; phylum Pseudomonadota; class Gammaproteobacteria; order Pseudomonadales; family Oleiphilaceae; genus Marinobacter; species Marinobacter gelidimuriae. The sequence goes on from NZ_KB889877.1 coordinate 23,855, forward strand.
CGCTCCGACTAACGGATTGTTGCCGCAAGGAATAAAAATAATTGCCGAATGGAATTCTGCAAACGTATGTGCAATAGTCTCTGCGTTTGAGATCCACCGACCTATAACATCTTCAACCTGTAATCGAAGGGGTTTAGTGTGAACAAGTCCGAACTTATTGATGCAATTGCAGAGTCTGCTGATATTTCCAAAGCCGCCGCTGGCCGCGCTCTGGATGCCATGACCACCTCCATTACCAGTGCCCTGAAAAAGGAGGACCAGGTAACGTTGATTGGTTTTGGTACTTTCTCCGTGAAAGAACGAGCTGCCCGCACTGGCCGTAACCCGCAGACAGGCGCCGAGATTCAGATTAAGGCTTCTAAAGTGCCTGGTTTCAAAGCAGGTAAGGCCCTGAAAGACGCCGTTAAGTAACGGGTTTTTTGACGGCAGCTCCGCGTTTTGGAGCTGCGCCAGAAATATTAAAGGCGCATTCCACACTGAATGCGCCTTTTTACGTTAACAACGCCAGAATTGCGTTGACGACGATAAAAAATTCGCCGGCATTCGCTGGCACAGTACGACCTTGAACAGGGATTCGGGAGACACATGCTTCAAGATATGCGGGAAAACGCCCAGGGCACCATTGCCAAGGTTATTATCGGCTTGCTGATTTTATCGCTTTCCGTTTGGGGAATGGACGCCATTATTGGCGGCTTCGGTGGCGAACCGGAAGTGGCTACGGTGAATGGCCAAGACATTACCGAGCGCGAATTTTTGCGGGTGGTGCAGCTGGAAAGTCAGAACCGCCTGTCCCGTATGGAACGGCCGGATCCTTCTCTGTTGAACGAAGATCAGATTCGAGTTGACGTACTGCAGGCACTGATTGAAGAACAGGTGTTGGCGCAGGACGCAGACCGGCAGGGTCTGGCGTTGTCTGATGCCGATATTGATGCGCTGATCACCCAGATGCCGCAGTTTCAGGTAGACGGCCAGTTCAATCGCGATCAGTTTGTTGCTACCGTCCGCAATGTGGGTATGGGCGTTGGCGAATTCCGCGATGCCATGCGCAAGCAAACCGTGGTGAACCAGATTCGCGCCGGTATTGTCGCCAGCGGCGTTGTTACCAGCAATAGCATTACGCGGCTGATGCAGATTCAAAATCAGACCCGCGACTTCCGTCTGCTGAATATTTCTGCCAGCGCCGTGGCTGACCAGGTAAACGTCAGCGCCAATGACATACAGGCGTTTTACGACAGCAACCCAAACTTGTTTCAGCAGGCCGAGCAAGTCGATGTCAGCTATGTTGTGTTATCGCTGGACGCGTTGGCTGACGCCATCGTCATCAGTGACGAAGAGCTTCTGACTTATTACCAAAGTCGCGAAGCCGATCTGGCTCGCGAAGAGCGCCGGGCGGCGCATATCCTGATTGAAGACACCGCCGATGCGGACGCCGTTGTTGAGAGTATCCAACAGCGCCTGGCTGACGGTGAAGACTTCGCAGCGCTGGCGCAGGAACTGTCGATTGATACGGTTTCTGGCGAGCAGGGCGGCGATCTGGGCTTTGCCGGCCGTGGGGTTTACGACCCGGCCTTCGATGAAGCTCTGTTCAGACTTGAACCCGGCGCTGTTTCAGACCCGGTGCGCACCAGTTTTGGTGTACACCTGATCAAATTGAACGACGTTCGCCGTTCAGACGTGCCCGCCCTGGCCGACGTTGCCGCGCAGTTGCGTGACGATCTGTCCCGCGAGCAAGCGCGTGAAGCTTATGCCCAGGCACGTACAACACTGGCGGACTCGGCTTACGCGGCCGACAATCTGGAAGGGCCAGCGAAAGACCTGAATCTTGAGCTTCGCCAGGCTGACAAGATTACCCGTAACGGTGGCGGTGAGCCGTTTGATCATGCCGGACTGGTGCGCCAGTTGTTTTCGGAAGACGTATTGAACGGTGGCTATAACACCGAGCTGATTGACGTTGCCAAAAATCGCGCTGTGGTCGCCCGCGTGCGGGTTTATCGCGAGGCCGAGGTGTTGCCGCTAGACGGCGTGGAGGACGCTATTCGCAGCAATCTGGAAGCCGAGCAAACCCGTACCGCGCTGGTGGCCCGTGCCAGCGAAATGGCCGCGCAGTTACAGGCCGGCGAATCGTTGCCGGATATCGCCGACGACAGCTGGACTGCTTACAGCGAACAGCCCCGCAGTGCGCCGGAATTAGGCGGTGGCGTCATGCAGACGGTTTACGCGTTGCCGCGCCCACAGGCAGGTGACGTCAGCTATGGCTACACTATTACTGGTAACAGTGCCGTTGTAATCGCTCTGGGTAAGGTTAACGAAGGCGAGGTAAACACCGACAGCACCGAATACGTGCAGTTGCAGGAGTTTCTGGCCTCACTGGATGGCCAACGCGAATATACGGCCTACCAGCAGTGGCTGCGGAATAACGCCGAGGTGGGGCGCCCGTAGTACAAGTTTAGTACACAGCTAGCGTAAAGCTAGGGAGAAGCCAGGGCAGGATGACGCCCAAGGCGAGTAAAAAAGCCCGAACCGGCTATCCGGTTCGGGCTTTTTTATTTCTAACGTCAAAGTTGCTTTAGGGCATGTGCTGTCAGGGTTGCGTCAGTGGCAGGCGGGTAGGGCGCAGGCTTTCTTTAATCTTTTTTAAGTGGCTGAGAAAATCCGGACCGCGCTTTAACGTCACCCCAGTAGCCAGAATGTCGATCACGGTAAGCTGGATAATACGCGACGACATGGGCATATACACTTCGGTATCTTCCGGCGAAATCACTGGTAATACCACGCTGGACACTGCCGCCAGGGGCGATTGAGGGTTGGTAATGCCAATGACTGTGGCGCCATTATCGCGGGCAATTTGTGCTATTTCCACGGTTTCCCGGGTGCGGCCGGTGTAAGAGATAGCCACAATCACATCGCCCACGTGGGAGCCGGCAGCCACCATTCGCTGAATCAAGGCGTCGTCGTAAGTCGTAACGGGTATGTTGAAGCGGAAAAATTTGTGCTGGGCGTCCATCGCCACCGACGCCGAGGCACCCATGCCAAAGAAGCTGATCTGCTTGGCCTGAATTAGCGAATCGATGGCCTGCGTCAGGGCCTTGGCATCCAGCGTCTGGCGCGCCTTATCCAGGCTCGCCATGGTGCTGAGTATAATCTTGTCGGCAAACTCTGCCACTGTGTCGTCGGGCTCAACGTTCTGGCCGACATAGGGAGTGCCAGTGGCAATGCTTTGTGCCAGGCGAATCTTGAAGTCGGGAAAACCGGTGGCGGAAAACCCCCGGCAAAAACGGTTAACCGTCGGTTCGCTAACGTCAGACGCTCGCGCCAGCGCGGCAATGCTGTAACGCGTTGCAGCGCTGGGGTCGCGCATGATGGCCTCTGCCACCTTGCGCTCGGATTTGTTGAGCTGCTCCAGCCTCTGCTGAATATCCTCGAGCAGATTATCATCCCTGCGGGAATGGGTGAGGGTAGTTGCAGCCATGCCTGAAGCTCCCTGATTGCTTTGGTTGATACGAAATGTTTGATGTGAAATTTTAAAAATTATACCCTGTTTGATAGATTTGGGGTGTAGTAAACGTGTCGGAAGTGGGGTTAAATGACCAGATACTCCGATTTTAGCGACGATTATTGGATAAAATTACTACAATGACCAAATCAGACCCTACTCGCTGCGATTTGATGATTTTTGGCGCCCTGGGCGAGGTCTACGCTGAAAGTGAGTTGTTCCGCATCGACCACTATCTGGGTAAGGAGACAGTGCAAAACCTGATTGCTCTGCGTTTCGCCAACAATCTTTTTGCCTCCCAGTGGGATCAGAACCACATTTCCCACGTGGAAATCACCGTGGCAGAAAGCTTGGGTATTGAAGGGCATTGGGGCTATTTTGACAAGGCCGGGCAACTGCGTGACATGATTCAGAACCACCTGTTGCAACTGCTGTGCCTGATTGCCATGGATCCACCGTCTGATTTGTCGGCGGACAGCATTCGCGATGAGAAAGTGAAAGTGCTGAAAGCTCTGCGCAAAATTACGCCCGCCATGATGGAACATTACGCGGTGCCCGGATACCTTGATGGAAAAGGTGCTGATAAATCCAGTGATACCGAAACCTTTGTCGCCCTGAAAGTAGAAATCGATAACTGGCGCTGGTCCGGTGTGCCATTACCTGATAACTGGGCGCAAATGCCAATCCGCGCGTTTCTGCGGTCGGGTTTGCACATTTTTTGGAGCCCCGCAAAGTGACCTTATTGATGAATGCTCAAGCTCAAGCTCAAGCTCAAGCTCAAGCACAGCGCCAGCGGTTAGACGACATCGTCAGCCTGTCGCCGCTGCTGCCGGTGATCACTATCAACCATCCCGATACCGCCGTGCCCCTGTGCGAGGCGTTGATGCAGGGTGGTCTTAAGGTGTTCGAGATCACTCTGCGCAGTGAATACGGTCTGGATGCGATTCGTGCTCTGCGCAAGGCGCTTCCTGACGCCGTGATAGGCGCGGGTACGGTGTTAACGGTAGAGCAGTATAAGCAGGCAGAGGCGGCGGGCGCGCAGTTTGTCGTAACACCGGGAATTACACTGCCGTTGCTGGAATACGGGTTGCAAGCGCAGGCGCCGCTGCTGCCGGGCATTGCTACGGCGTCAGAATTAATGAGTGGTTACCAGTTGGGATACCGCCGTTTCAAGTTCTTTCCAGCAGAAGTGGCCGGCGGTACGGCGGGCTTGCGGGCGTTAAGCGGACCGTTTGCCGGGGTTCGGTTTTGCCCTACCGGCGGTATTCGCCAAAACACCGCAGCGGATTACCTGGCTTTGGACAACGTGATGACCGTGGGCGGAACCTGGCTGACGCCGGAAGACGCAGTGGCCACCGGCGATTGGGCGAGAGTCCGCGAACTGGCCAGGGCAAGCCTGGCGGAACTGAACGCGTCAATAGGTTCCGCTGAGGCTTAAGGTTCACACGAGAAGGCAGTGAACAGCCAATACAAAAACGCCAGCAAGCTGGCGTTTTTGTGCCTGAATAACCTGCGGTTTAGTGCAGATGTTCACCTACACGCAGGATTTGCATGGAGTTGGTGCCGCCCTGGGCATTGGTAAAATTGCCTTTGGTGATAATAACCAGATCGCCGTCTTTCACCACGCCTTGTTTTACCAGTTGCTCAACCGCCTGGGTATTGGTGTCTTCGGCCGCAAAGTTTGTAGCATCAAAGGGTACGGTTTGCACGCCACGGTACATCACTACCCGGTGCTGGGTGGTGTGATGGCGTGAAAACGCGTAAATCGGCAGGCTGGACTTGATACGAGACATCAGTCGCGGGGTTGCACCGGTTTCGGTCAGGCAGATGATAGCGGCTATGCCGTTCAGGTGATTGGCCGCGTACATGGTAGACAGAGCAATGGCTTCATCTACCCGTTCCATGGACTCGTGCATCCGATGTTTGGACTGGTGCATGGAGGGGTGTTTCTCCGCACCAATGCAAATTCGTACCATGGCGGTTACCGCTTCCACCGGATAATCACCAACAGCGGTTTCTGCCGACAGCATCACTGCGTCCGTGTAATCCATCACCGCGTTAGCCACATCCGACACTTCGGCGCGGGTGGGCATGGGGTTGGTGATCATCGATTCCATCATCTGGGTGGCCGTAATCACCGCGCGGTTGAGAATTCGAGCGCGCTGAATAATGTGCTTTTGCACACCGACCAGTTCGGCATCGCCGATTTCCACCGCCAGGTCGCCGCGGGCAACCATGACCACGTCAGACGCTTCGATGACCGCATCCAGAGCGGCGTCATTGTGGGCCAGCTCGGCGCGTTCAATTTTTGCGACCAGCCCCGCTTCAGATCCGGCCTCTTTTAGCAAACGACGGGCTGTGTGCATGTCTTCGGCGTTGCGAACGAAAGAAACGGCCACATAATCCGCGCCCAATTTGGCGGCAGTAACAATGTCTTGCTTGTCTTTCTCGGTCAGCGCCTCAGCCGACAGGCCACCGCCGCGCTTGTTCAAGCCTTTGTTGTTAGATAAGGGTCCACCGATCAAAACCGTGGAGGTGATGCTGTGATCGTCTACCGCGTCTATCTGCATTTCGATGCGGCCGTCGTCCAGCACCAGAATGTCACCGGGTTTTACATCGCGGATCAGCTGTTCGTAATCGATGCCTACGCAATCGGAGGTGCCACTTTCTTTGCCCATGGTGGCATCCAGCACAAAGGTTTGGCCGGCGGTCAGGGTAACTTTATTGTCGCAAAAGCGGGCAATGCGCAATTTTGGCCCTTGCAGGTCGGCCATAATAGCGACAAAACGGCCCTGTGCCTTGGCGGTGTCGCGCACCAGGCGCGCGCGCTTTTCGTGATCTTCAGCAGTGCCGTGGGAAAAATTCAGACGGGTAACGTCGACACCCGCAGCAATAATAGCGCCTAAAGACTCGGGGCTGTCGGTAGCGGGACCAAGGGTGGCAACAATCTTTGTGCGCCGGAGCATAGTGGGTGTCCTTTCAGAAGGTGAAGGTGTTTCGCTTATGCGGTTTGGCTGGTTGTCGGCTTGTGCCTTCATTGGCTGGCTTTTATAAGTGCCGCCGCATTATCCAGCATTCGGTTCGAGAAACCCCACTCATTATCATACCAGGCCATGACTTTTACATGACGCCCGATCACGCGCGTGTGGTTGGCGTCAAAAATACTCGAACGAGCGTCATGGTTAAAGTCAACGCTAACCAGTTTTTCCTGGTTATATCCCAGTACGCTATTTTTGTCAGCTGCGGCTTTTACCGCTGCGTTTACTTCTTCAACGGAGGTGTCGCGGCTTGCAATAAAGCCAAAGTCGACCAGCGATACGTTAATAGTGGGTACACGAACCGCCAGGCCGTCCAGCTTGCCGTTCAGTGCCGGAATGATTTTACCAATCGCGGCGGCGGCACCGGTTTTGGTGGGGATCATCGACTGGGTGGCCGAGCGCGCTCGGTACAGATCTGAATGGTACACATCGCTCAAATTCTGGTCGTTGGTGTAGGAGTGAATGGTGGTCATCAATCCGCTTTCAATTCCGACCGCATTGTTCAAAGCTTCGGCGATCGGTGCCAGGCAGTTCGTGGTGCAGGAGGCGTTGGAAATAATGTGATGGTCGGCGTTCAGAATCTGGTCGTTTACACCGGAAACCACCATGGCGTCTGCGTCTGGGCTGGGTGCAGAAATAATCACTTTGCGGGCACCCGCCTGTAAATGGTCCGCGGCTTTTTCACGTGTCGTGAACAGGCCCGTGCATTCCAGCACCACGTCTACGCCCAGATCTTTCCACGGCAGGTCGGCCGGATTACGGATAGCGCTGATGGCAATGCGGTCGCCGTTCACGCTGAGGGAGTCGGCATCGTGGCTTACGTCGGCCGCAAAACGCCCGTGAACACTGTCATACTTGAGCAGGTGGGCGTTGGTTTCGGCATCGCCCAGGTCATTGATAGCGACTACCTGCATTTGCCCGCGATAATTGTTCTCATAAAGAGCACGAAGCGTGTTGCGGCCAATGCGGCCAAACCCGTTAATTGCGATTAAGATGGTCATACTCTTACTCCTGAACGGATGGTTTTTATTCGGAAATACACCTGATGTAGTAAATGTATCAACAAAACGCAAACAAATGAACACTGAAACCCATAAAATGTTAGAAATCGAACGTAAAACTACGTTCGTAGCCGGGTGTCTGAAATTGGCTTTAACGAAAATGAAGAAGAAGCGAAACAGTGGTACGTTGAGACAACGTATAAGATCAACAAGACCACGCTGGGCGTAAGCTACGGTGAGGGCGAAGACGACATCATAGCCGGCGATGGTGAGGGTCCGTAATGCGTTACGCTTCTGCCTTGTCTGCCTTGTCTGCCAGGTAGCTGTCCAATGCCTCAACTTCGCTGTCTGAGGCGTAAAGTCCTTGCTTGGTGCGGCGCCATAGGATGTCTTCGGAGGTCACGGCCCATTCGTTTCTGATCAGGTGCTCTACTTCTTTCTCATAGAGCGTGCCCACGAAGTGCTTGCCAAGGTCGTCGACGCTAGCGCAGTTGTTCAGAATATCCCGCGACGTTGTGCCGTAGGTGCGCACGTACCGGCTGACCAGTTTTTCCGGCAACCAGGGGTAGGCCTGATTGAGTGAAGCGGCCAGATTAATCTGGTTGTCAAAGTCGCCACCCGGAAGCACGGCCGTTTTGGTCCAATGGCCCCGGGTGTTTTTGAAGAAGTGGCAAATTTTATCGGTGGCCGCTTCCGCCAGTTTGCGATAGGTGGTGATTTTGCCACCAAACACCGAAATCAACGGCGCTTTGTCTTTCTCTTCGCTGACTTCAAAGGTGTAGTCGCGGGAGGCTTTCTGTGCGTTCTCTTCTTCACCGTCCATCAGCGGGCGCACGCCCGAATAAGACCAGACCACGTCAGACGGTTCCAGCTGTCGCTTGAAGTGCGAATTCACAATGTCCAGCAGGTAAGTGGTTTCTTCCGGAGAGATTTTGGCTTTCTTCGGGTCACCTTCGTATTCCACGTCGGTGGTGCCGATCAACGAGAAGTTATCTTCGTAAGGAATCACAAACACAATGCGATCGTCTTCATTCTGCAGAATATACGCTTCTTCTTCCTGGTTCAGGCGGGGCACAACAATGTGGCTGCCTTTTACCATGCGAATCATCTTCGGCGCCGGCATTGACAGGCTCTCGCCAAACAACGAGCTTACCCAGGGGCCAGAGGCGTTCACGATACACTTGGCAGAAATTATCTGATCTGCGTTTGTGTCGGTGTCACGAAGGGTAATTTGCCATTCGTCGCGACCGCGTTCTGCGTGCACGCACTTGGTGCGAGTCAAAATGGTGGCGCCGGATTGCTGGGCTTTTTTAGCGGTCAGTATCACCAGTCGTGCGTCGTCTACCCAGCCATCGGAATATTCAAAGCCGCGGGTAATATCCGGTTTTAACGGACCGGACTCATCAAAACGGATGGATTTGGAGCCGGGCAAAATTTCCCGCTTGGCCAAATGGTCATACAGAAACAAACCTGCGCGAATCATCCACGCCGGGCGTAAGTGCGACCGGTGTGGCAAACGAAAGCGCATGGGCCACATGATGTGAGGAGAATTGCGCAAAAGAGACTCGCGCTCGGCCAGTGCTTTTTGCACCAGGCGAAATTCATAGTGTTCCAGGTAACGCAGTCCGCCGTGAATAAGCTTGCTGCTGCTGGATGACGTCGCCGAAGCCAAATCATTCATTTCGCAAAGCAGTACTTTTAAGCCTCGGCCGGCGGCGTCCATTGCGATGCCTGTACCATTTACACCGCCGCCAACTACGACGACGTTATAACGTTGGTGATCTACAGTCATTGTCGGTCATCTCCTGATGCCATTGGAAAAGACGCTTTCTTGTTATGCGCACTTTTCAGAGTTCATACGCGCTAAAAATAGTATTATGCGAAAGCGAGATATATTCGTAAAGGAAAAAATAGAAAAAAAGCGAAAATAAAAAAAGATATGTATCCTCAAGCGAACTCGTCGACCAAAATCAGACTAAATGAAGGGTGACATCGTGCTCGGTGAGCAGTCGGGAGATTTCCGGGGGTGGTGTCTGGTCAGTGAACACGTGATCGGCCTGGGTGATGTTGCCCAACCGAACCATGGCATTGCGGCCAAACTTGGAGTGGTCCGCTGCCAGTAAAATTTGACCGGAATTGGCAATAATTGCCTGGGCGACTCGAACTTCGCGGTAATCAAAATCCAGTAGCGAGCCGTCGTTGTGAATGCCGCTGATGCCGATAATGCCAAAATCCATCTTGAACTGATTGATAAAATCTCGGGTGGCTTCGCCTACAATGCCGCCATCGCGACTGCGTACTTCGCCACCGGCGATAATAACGTGAAAGTCGTCTTTGGCGGATAGAATAGAGGCGACATGCAAATTGTTGGTTACAATCTGTAAGTTGTTCTTTTTAAGCAAGGCTTTAGCAATGGTTTCGGTGGTGGTGCCAATGTTGATGAACATCGAGGAATTGTCGGGAATCAGCTTGACCATAGCTTCGGCGATGCGTTCTTTGGCCTCCAGGTCCATAATCTTGCGGGCCTGATAATCGGTGTTGACGGTGCTTGAGTCTATGCCCGCACCGCCGTGATGGCGCCTTAGCTTTTTATGTTTGGCTAGCTCGTTCAAGTCCCGGCGAATGGTTTGCGGCGTTACTTTGAACTGGTCTACGAGCTGTTCGGTGGTTACAAACCCGTTGTGCTGGATCAGTTCCATAATCAAATCCTGTCGGCGCCGCTGTGCCATTCAACATCCTCCACTTGGGGTTCTTTTTATATGACTGTGTGTTTAATTGAAAATACTACGAAAGTTTAGTCGTTTTCGATGGTTTATGCAGCTGTTCGGGTCCAATAGAAGTGAGTAGCGTGCGGATATAGGCGAAACTTCTTGGCATTCATGTTCAAAAAAGTAAAAATACGAACAAATAAGAAAACGAGGCCTACAAAAAATGAGTCAATACATACTTTCCATAGATCAGGGAACCACCAGTTCCCGCGCCATTCTTTTTGATTTGCACGGCAATATTCATGCGGTACGGCAGCAGGAGTTTCCCCAGTATTTTCCTGACAGTGGCTGGGTAGAGCATAAGCCGGCAGACATCTGGTCAACGGTGAAAAGTACCTGCGACGAAGTGATGGCAGAAGAGTTCGGTGTAGATGACGAAGTGGTCGCGGTGGGTATTACCAATCAGCGTGAGACCACCATTATATGGGATCGGAAAACCGGCGAGCCGGTTTTTAATGCGATTGTCTGGCAGGATCGGCGAACCGCCGCTTACTGCAAAACAATGAAGTCGTCCAACCATGAGCACGCAGTGCATAGCAAAACCGGATTATTGATTGACCCCTATTTTTCCGCCACAAAAATCCGTTGGATACTGGAAAATGTTCCAGGCACGCGAGAGCGGGCGGAATGTGGTGAACTGGCTTTTGGAACCGTTGACAGTTTTCTGTTGTGGAAGCTCACAGGGGGGCAGGTACACCGCACCGACGCTACCAACGCCAGTCGCACGTTGCTGTTTAATATTCATACCCAGCAGTGGGATGAAGAGCTACTGGAATTATTCGACGTTCCCGCGTCCTTGCTGCCCGAGGTGATGGACTCGTCAGACGATTTTGGCAAAATTACGGAAGGCGGTGCGCTGAACGGCGTGTCTGTTTTAGGTATTGCCGGCGACCAGCAGGCGGCGTTGTTCGGCCAGACCTGCTTCGAGGTTGGCATGGCGAAGAGCACCTACGGCACCGGTTGTTTTCTCATGCTCAATACCGGTGATAAAGCGCTGCAATCCGAGCATCGCTTGCTGACAACGGTCGCCTACCGTCTGAATGGTAAACCGACCTATGCGATAGAGGGCAGTATCTTTATTGCCGGGGCAACGATTCAGTGGCTGCGCGATGGTTTGCAACTGATCAATAACGCATCCGAGGCTGAACCGCTGGCGGAAGGCACGCCGGTAGATCACGGCGTTTATCTGGTACCGGCGTTTACCGGGCTGGGTGCACCTTACTGGGACCCTGACGCCCGCGGTGCCATTTTTGGCCTGACCCGCGACACCGGCATCAAGGAAATTGTGACCGCCGGATTGCAGTCGGTGTGTTATCAGACCAAAGATCTGCAGAAAGCTATGGAGAAAGACGGTATTCGTCCGATCACTTTGCGGGTAGATGGCGGCATGGTCAAAAATAACTGGGTTCTGCAGTTCTTGGCAGATATTCTGGGCGCTACCGTCGATCGGCCGTCGTTGGTGGAGACCACGGCTCTAGGCGTAGCCTATTTGGCGGGTTTAAAAGCCGGTGTATACGGTTCGCTGGAAGAGCTCGCCGATTTATGGCGCTGCGAACGCCGCTTTGAACCGATGATGTCGAAAGCAGATCGCGACCGATTATACGCAGGCTGGATTCAGGCGGTGCACAAGCTTTAAACGAAGCGGAAATTATAAACCTGGGTTGCGCGCGCTAGCGCACCCCCAGTTCCCGCAGGCGCTTATAGAGTGTGTTGCGGCTGATTGATAGCTCCCGCGCTGCGCTGGAAATGTTGCCCATGCATTTTTGATAGACCTGCAATGTGTGAGCAAGGGGTTCTGGCGCGGCTTTTTTCAGTTTGCCAAACGTGGCCTCCGAGCCGCTCTCGTCGGTGGCGGATTTAACGGCGTCTGACAGGTTGCCGGTAGCGGTGGAATCAAGCTGTGCCAGAAAATCGGCGGGCAGATGCCATATCTGGAGATCTTCGCCGTCGGCAATGGCAACAGCTACCCTGACCACATTGACCAGTTGGCGGATATTTCCGGGCCACGGGTGATTGGTCAGTGCTGCCAGAATCCGAGGCGGCAGCGCCTCGCTTTGCACGGGGTCGCGGTATTGGCTGTAAATATGTTGCACCAGCTTGTGTTTGTCCGTGCGATCACGAAGTGCTGGCAGCTCGACACACAATCCGTTGATGCGATAGTAAAGGTCTGCGCGTAATTGCCCCGACTCAACGTGCAAGGCCGGTGCACGGTTTGTGGCTGTTATCAGCAGAATATCTACCGCAATACTGTCGGTGGCGCCAACCGGTGTTACCACTCGTTCCTGAAGCACCCGCAATAACCTGGATTGTGCCGATAATGGCATTTCGCCAATTTCATCCAGAAACAAAATGCCTTTGTGAGCTTTACGAATGAACCCCAATGAACCTTGCGCCCGTGCTCCGGTAAAGGCGCCGGCTTCGTAGCCGAACAGTTCCGATTCCACCAGCTCCAGCGGAATAGCCGCGCAATTAACCGCAACCAACGCCTGCTCTTTGCGCTGTGTGGCCTGATGCAGCGCTTTAACCAGCACTTCTTTGCCAACCCCGGTTTCCCCGGTAATCAGCACTGGCACGCCGCGCTCCAGCACTTTCAGGCTTTGTTCGGCGCAGCGGCGAACGGTAGCGTCGCCGTATTCGAGTGTTGAAAAATCGGTGCTGTTCGTATTTGTCGCCTTGGTCTGACGTGCTACTGCTGAAGGAGCCCCGGCGGGCGGACGTACCTGAGCAACAGTGGGTCGCTGGACCTTTGCACTCAGGCGCACCCGATTTTTAGTGCTGAGCTGCAATGCAGATTGCGGTGGGTGCCCAAGAATGTGGTTGCGATGGGTCGTAAACAGGTCATCCAGCCGAACCCCAACGGTCGTTTTACTTAACAGTTGGTCGGCACGTTGATTGCTGGCCACGACACGTCCCAAGTCATCGCAAATCAGTATGCCGGACCAGGGGCTGTCGAAGTTGTCTGCGGTGGTACTGAGTGTCAGCATGAAATGGTCGCGCTCAAATTGCCGCTTTAGCAGGCGATTGTCTACCGACTGCGCCAGCAACCGAACCACGCCCAGAGTGTGAGCCTGGGGCAGGTAGGCGTCACTGAATACGCTGAGTACACCGACCAACTGCTTGTGTGCGTCAAAAATAGGCGCGGCCGAGCCAATCATGCTGCGATTGAGTTTTAGAAAGTGTTCGTTGCGCTGAATCTGCACCGCTTTGTTGGCGGCAATCGCAGTGCCTATGGCGTTTGTACCACAGCGCTCTTCCTGCCAGTTTGAGCCTTGCTGGAACCAGGGTTTTAACTGTGCCTCAGTAATGCGCTCGTCACCCCAGCTTTTAAGCACCGTTGCGTGTCGGTTTGCCAGCAGAATCAGGCAGCGGCTACTGGAAAGCACGTTGCGATAGTAAGGCAGCACTTCGGCTTCGGTACTGGTGAGTAGTTCGTGATATTGGCGTTCCAGCTCTTCTACCTGTGCCGCACCGGGTGCCGGTGGTGTGGGTTCGAAGTCGTGATCAAGGCCCCAGGCGATGCAGCGATCCCAGGATTGTTCGACCAGGCTGCGTTCATTTTCGTATTCGGTATTTTTCATTAAGCCGCATCTCTGTGTTCGTTTTGTAGTTATTCGGTGCCGATGTGCGAAGCGGATTGTTCATTATTGCATGAAATACTGTTCAATCATCTGTGTAATTTTTGTTGAGGTCAATGTTCAAGTTGAACAAAGTAGTGTTAAACGAACATGGTTAATTTCGATTTAGAAAGAACAGGTATAAAAAAATTCTATATAAATCAAAAATATAAGTATTTTTACGTAGGATTACGAAAAGCTGGTATAGCCTTTGCGTTGTCTGATTCGCAATCAAAAGATCGGGCGCGATCATTTGCCCAGATGTGTTTCCACAAGAACAACAAGGAATGGATATGTCCTTAACTCTGGAAAACCTCTCCCATAGGGTCGACGGTGTCGACTTTATCCGGGATGCCAATCTCACCTTTCAGGCGGGCTCTTTTAATGTGCTGCTAGGTCGAACGCTCTCGGGTAAGACCTCGATGATGCGCTTGATGGCCGGACTTGATAAACCCAACGAAGGCCGGTTGATCTTCAACGGCCAGGATGTAACCGGACAGAGCGTGCAAGCCCGGAACGTCTCGATGATCTACCAACAGTTCATCAATTACCCAGGCATAACGGTGTATGAAAACATTGCGTCGCCTTTGCGCCTGGCGAAAATGGCTGAGTCTGAGATTGACCGTCGGGTGAAAGAAACCGCGGCCATGCTGCAGATTAGCCCCCTTCTGAAGCGCTACCCCCTTGAGCTTTCGGGCGGCCAGCAACAGCGTACGGCGATGGCGCGGGCGTTGGTTAAAGATGCCACATTGGTGCTGTTCGATGAACCCTTGGTCAACCTTGATTATAAGCTGCGGGAAGAACTGCGGACCGAACTGCGCGACCTGTTCCGTGAACGCCAGTGTATTGCGGTATACGCCACCACGGAAGCCAACGAAGCCTTGGCGTTGGGCGGCACAACCACGCTGTTGCATGAAGGCAGTGTGATTCAGAACGGTCCGGTTATGGATGTCTACCGGTCACCGGTGAATACCCTGGCCGCGCAGCTGTTCAGTGAACCGCCGATGAATATGATCCGCGGACGCGTGACAGACACCGAAGTAACGTTTGATGAATACTCCCATCATGCTTTGACTCAGGAGTTGTCTAAACTGACGCCAGGAGATTACTGGTTCGGGGTTCGCCCTAGCCACATTGCTCTGGTGCCGGCCAACAACGACGATCTTGAAATGTCGATGGAAGTAGCGCTGAGCGAAATCAGCGGTTCGGAAACGTTTATACACATCGAAAACAGCCATTTTGAAATGGTGATGCAGCTGATGGGTGTTCACCAATACCACACCGGTGCCCCGGTTAAGGTTTACCTGCCAGTCAACAAGCTGTTCGTTTTCGATAGCGCCGAAAAGTTGGTGCACACACCCTCGCGGATATCAGGAGGGGCTGTCTAATGGCTGAAATTCAATTAAAATCACTGGCTCACAGCTACAGCGAGACGCCTGGCGGGCCGGAAGACTATGCGATTCGCCATCTCAACCACGTTTGGCATGAAGGCGGTGCCTACGCTCTGCTAGGGCCATCTGGTTGTGGCAAAAGCACCATGCTGAATATCATTTCCGGCCTGGTTCAGCCCTCTGAAGGTGAAGTGCTGTTTGACGGTAAGCGGGTCAACGAGCTGTCGCCGCGGGATCGTAACATCGCCCAAGTGTTCCAGTTTCCGGTTGTTTACGACTCCATGACCGTGTTTGATAACCTGGCATTTCCGTTAAAGAACAACAAAATACCGAAGTCACGCATCAAGGCGCGGGTGCAAGAAATTGCCGAAGTGCTGGAAATTGAAGACAAACTGTACAAGAAGGCTAAAAATCTGACCGCCGACGAAAAGCAGAAAGTGTCCATGGGGCGCGGCCTGGTGCGGGAAGACGTGTCGGCCATTCTATTTGATGAACCGCTTACGGTGATTGATCCCCAGTTGAAGTGGAAGTTGCGGCGTAAACTGAAGCAGATTCACGAGCAGTTTGAGATCACCATGGTGTACGTGACCCACGATCAGCTGGAAGCGTCTACATTTGCCGACAAGATTGCGGTGATGTACGGCGGCCAGATTGTTCAGTTCGGTACGCCCACCGAGTTGTTCGAGCAGCCCAACCATACCTTTGTTGGTTACTTTATTGGCAGCCCGGGCATGAACTTGGTTGAAGTAGAGCGCAGCGCCGCAGGGGTTCGTTTCAGGTCTACTCAGGTGGACCTGGCGCCGTGGCAGGTCGAGCTGTTGAAACGCCTCAAATCCAAAAACATCAAAATCGGGATCCGTCCGGAATTTATCGAGTTGTCTCCGACTGCTTCGGACGACACCTACGAGGCCGAGATCCTGGATATGGAAGACCTCGGTACCTACAAAATTATCACCGTGCAGTTAGATCAGCAGGAGATGAAAGTGCGGATGAACGAAGAGTTTGAGGGTGCCATTGGCAGCCGCACGTACCTTTCGTTCCCGCAACAGTGGCTGAAGCTGTATGTCGATGAATTCCTGGTACAGGAGCAACAATAATGAAAAAAATCCATAATAATCGCGCCTGGTGGCTGGTGCTGCCGGTATTTTTGCTGGTCGCTTTTTCAGCGTTGATTCCGCTGATGACCGTTGTGAACTATTCAGTGCAGGATATTTTTGGCCCCGGACAGACATTTTTTGTCGGCACCGAGTGGTTCAAAGGGGTTCTGGGTGACGAGCGTTTGCAGGATTCCCTGATTCGCCAGTTCATGTTTTCCGGCGCTGTGCTGCTGATTCAGATCCCTTTCGGTATCGGCGTTGCGCTGATGATGCCGAAGTCTGGCATTAAAGGTTCTTTGTGTCTGATTCTGATCGCTATTCCGCTGCTGATTCCCTGGAACGTGGTGGGTACCATCTGGCAGGTCTTCGCCCGTGGCGACATTGGCCTGTTTGGTTGGGGTCTTAACGAGCTCGGCTTTGACTACAACTACACCGGCAACACCGTTGATGCCTGGTTAACGGTTCTGTTGATGGATGTGTGGCACTGGACTCCGCTGGTAGCGCTGCTTTGCTATTCGGGCCTGCGCGCCATCCCGGAAGCCTTTTATCAAGCAGCTGAAATTGACCGCGCCTCTAAATGGGCAGTGTTCCGTTACATCCAGCTGCCACGGTTGAAAAGCGTGTTGATCATTGCGGTGCTGTTGCGCTTTATGGACAGCTTTATGATTTACACTGAGCCGTTTGTATTGACCGGCGGCGGGCCTGGTAGCTCGACCACTTTCTTGAGCCAAACATTGACCACCATGGCCATCAAACAGTTCGACCTGGGGCGCGCATCTGCTTTCTCGCTGATCTACTTCCTGATTGTGCTGGTGATTTCGTGGCTGTTTTTTACCGCCATCACTCAAGATGACAAAGAACAATAAGGAGAGTGAGATGAAACAAAGTCGTTCCAAAAACGTAGGGATCACCCTTTTTATAGCGTTTGTACTAACTCCGGTTTACTGGTTGTTGAACATGTCGTTCAAAACGAACCAGGAAATTCTGGGCGGCCTTACACTGTTTCCAAAAACGTTCACCCTTGACAATTATGCGGTCATTTTTAGTGATCCTAGTTGGTACAACGGTTATCTGAACTCGATGACGTATGTGGCCATGAACGTGGTCATCACGTTGCTGGTGGCGCTGCCCGCGGCATACGCATTCAGCCGCTACAAGTTCCTGGGCGACAAGCATCTGTTTTTCTGGCTGCTGAGTAACCGGATGGCGCCGCCTGCGGTATTCCTGATGCCATTCTTCCAGCTGTACTCGTCAATTGGTCTGTTTGATACACACATTGCCGTTGCACTGGCGCACTGTTTGTTCACCGTACCTCTGGCGGTGTGGATTCTGGAAGGTTTTATGAAAGGTGTACCCCGTGAATACGACGAGATGGCCTTTATTGACGGTTACAGCTTTCCAAGGTTCTTTATCAAAGTGTTCCTGCCGATGATTCGTTCTGGCATCGGCGTAACCGCATTCTTTACCTTTATGTTTTCGTGGGTAGAACTCTTGCTTGCCCGCACTCTGACATCTGTGGACGCTCAGCCTATTGGCGCCATCATGACGCGGACCATAGGGGCCAGCGGTATTGACTGGGGTGTGCTGTCGGCAGCGGGTGCTCTGACGATTATTCCCGGCATATTGGTGATTTGGTTTGTTCGTAACCATGTGGCCAAAGGCTTCGCTCTCGGACGCGTATAAGGAGAACACTGATGATTGACTGGATGAACTGGACCCCCACGGTCGTAATCTTTTTTGCGGTGATCGCTTCGATTCTCGCGTTTATGACCGTTTACGAAATTGTTTCGCCCTGCCGTGAGCGCAAAGGATTTCTGCCTATCGAAACCACTCGCGGCGACAGGCTATTTATTAGCTTGCTGTCGACTGCTTACATTCATCTGACTTTTCTGGCAATAAGCGATGTCAGCTTATGGGTTGCGTTGGCGGTGTCTGTGGCCTGGGCGGCGGTGTTGTTACGCTGGGGCTAATGAGACGAGAGCATGACCTGATGTGAAATAGTGAAAATTGTTGGCCAAAAAGGTTGTAAAGAATTCGGAAACGAACTAAATTTAAGTTAATGATCGAAAGCGATCATTAAACGGTTCTCGAATATAACGTTTAATGACTCGAGTGCTGTAAGTGATGTTGATGTAAAACGGAGCGTAGTCTGGTCCCGCTCCATCCATAAGAAAGCAAATGAGGTTGGGTATGTTCAAAAATAACAAACATCCTAAGACTCTTATACTCAGTGTCGCTATTGCCGCCGCCAGTATGAGTTTGAGCCTGCAAGCCTACGCCGATCAATATTCGGACGCAGCTGAAAAGTGGGTAAGTGAGTCATTCAAGAGGTCGACTCTAAGCAAAGAAGAGCAGATGAAGGAAATGGCTTGGTTTACCCAGGCTGCGGAAGAGTTCCGCGGAATGGAAATCAACGTGGTTTCAGAAACCCTTGCCACTCACGAGTATGAATCCAACGTTCTGGCTAAAGCATTCTCCGAAATTACCGGTATCAAACTGACCCATAACCTGCTCCAGGAAGGCGACGTTATCGAGAAGCTGCAGACCCAGATGCAGTCTGGCCGTAACATCTATGACGCGTATGTAAACGATTCAGACCTCATTGGTACGCATTTCCGTTACGGAAAAGTGGAGTCCATTGACGCAATCATGAATGGCGCGGGTAAAGACCTTACTCTGCCGACTCTGGATCTTGAAGACTTCATTGGCCTGGACTTTACCACAGGGCCTGATGGTGTGCTTTATCAGCTTCCGACCCAGCAGTTTGCAAACCTTTACTGGTTCCGTGCGGACTGGTTTGAGCGTGAAGATCTGAAAAAGCAGTTCAAAGAAATTTACGGATATGATCTTGGTGTTCCGGTGAACTGGTCTGCGTACGAAGACATCGCGGAGTTCTTTTCGGTTCACGTTAAAGAGATCGATGGCGTGAAAGTATACGGCCACATGGATTACGGCAAAAAAGACCCTTCTCTGGGCTGGCGCTTCACTGATGCCTGGTTCTCGATGGCGGGTGCCGGCGACAAAGGCCTACCTAACGGCTTGCCGGTAGACGAGTGGGGCATTCGGGTTGAAGAGTGTCGTCCGGTCGGGTCTAACATGTCCCGCGGCGGTGCAACTAACAGCCCGGCAGCGGTTTACGCGACCACCAAGTACGTTGAATGGATGCAAAAGTACGCGCCGCCCGAAGCAACGGGTATGACCTTCTCTGAATCTGGCCCAGTGCCTGCCCAGGGCGAAATCGCCCAGCAGATTTTCTGGTACACGGCCTTCACCGCCAGCATGATTGAAGAAGGACTGCCGGTTGTAAATGAAGACGGTACTCCGAAATGGCGTATGGCGCCTTCACCCCATGGTCCTTACTGGGAAGAAGGCATGAAGCTTGGCTACCAGGACGTAGGTTCCTGGACGTTCATGAAGTCCACTCCTGAGAAGCGCCGCCTGGCGGCTTGGTTGTACGCTCAGTTCACGGTTTCCAAGACTGTGTCTCTGGAAAAAACCGTCGCTGGCCTGACGCCGATTCGCGATTCTGACCTTAACTCTGACGTGATGTTGGAAATGGCGCCTAGGCTTGGTGGCCTGGTTGAGTTCTATCGCAGCCCGGCACGTGATCTATGGACGCCGACTGGCACCAACGTTCCTGATTACCCGAAGCTGGCCGCACTGTGGTGGCAGTACGTTTCCCGGGCAGCCAGTGGCGAAGCGACTCCTCAGGAAGCTTTGGATGGCCTGGCCGATGCCCAGGATCGCGTAATGGAGCGCCTGGAGCGTGCCAACGTACTTTCTAATTGTGGTCCTAAGCTTAACGAGCCGCGTGACCCGCAATACTGGTTGGATCAGCCGGGCGCACCCAAACCCAAGCTGGCCAACGAGAAAGTACAAGGTGAAACCGTACCTTACAACGAACTGCTCAAAACCTGGGAAGACGCTCGTAAGGGCTAATTCCTGAAGACCGATGCCTGCCGTAGTCGAACCTCTCGATTGCGGCAGGCATTTCACCGTTACCATGGTGAGTCTGGTTGATTTCTTATTTTCCCCCAATTACATTAATTCAAATTATCTCTTCTGGCCTACGTGTTTTCCTGTCGGCCTTATCTGCTCTTTTGCTCAGTTCATTTTGGGCTAGTGGTGAGAGTACAAAAACATGAATAAAATCTCGGGCGGGGCTTTGCGGTGGTCGCCGACGAGGTTCGGGGCCTGGCCCGGAAAACTACTGAAAGCACCGAGACCATCCGCACGTTGGTAGAGCGTCTTCAGGGTGAAGCGTCGGAATCCGTCCGTTCAATGAACAATAACTTTTCGCAATTGGCGGCGGTCAGAACGCTGATGGCCAGTGTTTCCGAAGGCGCCGAAAAGATTCGCAGTGCCATGGCGCGAATTCATCAGGGAGCCGATCAAACCCGTTTGGGGATGGATGAACAGGAAAGCGTAAGTAAGTCGGTTGCTCGCCAGGTAAACGAAATCAGCAACTCCGCTAACGCCAGCCTTGATGAAATTGACGAACATTGTGCGCGAGCGTCATTCCAGAACTCTGACCACGGATTATCTGTTCTGATTACGCGACGACCGAATTTTGCGCCATACTGCGTTTCTACGCTGGCGTAAGAAGAGGAGTTCGCTATGTCATCATCTCAAGTCACAGAGCACATCACCTGGCAATCCGCGCAATGCTATCTGGGCCAGGTGCTTGTGGCCTGCAGTGACACGGGTGTGTGCGCTCTGCTGACCGGGCAGACACTGCCACCGCTAATGGAACGATTGCGCAGTCGCTTCCCACGTGCTCAATTATGCCAGGCAGAGAGTGCTTGCCCAAGCTGGCTGGGCAAAGTGAAAACCCAGCTGACAGACGGCCGCAGCGCGGAACCCCTGGCTCTGGATGTGCGCGGCACGGAGTTTCAGCAGCAAGTCTGGCAAGCGTTACAAAGCATCCCCAGTGGTGAAGTCATCAGCTACGCCGAGCTGGCGCGGAGGGCAGGGCGGCCAAGGGCCGTTCGCGCCGCTGCCAGCGCCTGCGGGGCCAACCCGGTGGTCGTGCTGGTGCCCTGCCATCGGGTGCTGCGCAGCAACGGCGACCTGGGTGGCTACAATGGCGGGGTTGCTATCAAAAAAGCGCTGTTGGCCCATGAGCAGGCGCTGTCTGCCCACTAGTTTCGTTTTTTTGGCTTTCGGCGTCTGTAAATAAGCAAATGGCGTTACGGCCGGCGCGTTTGGCCGTATACATGGCCGCGTCGGCCCGTTCCAGCAGCTGCCGGGTGGTGTCGACTTCGTTCGAATACAGGCTTATGCCTACGCTGGCGCCGGCACTCAGGGTATGGCCATCAATTTGATAGTCCTCGCGGTGCTTGTCCAGCAAGCGCTGCGCAATCGTTTTTGCCGCTTCGGGACCGTTCAATTCTGGCAGTATCACCACAAATTCATCGCCGCCAAGGCGAGCTAATGTGTCGCCCTCGCGAAGGCAGGTCTGTGCTCTTTCGGTGAACTGAAGTAGCAAAGAATCGCCTACGTGATGCCCCAGAGTGTCGTTAATCTGTTTGAAATGATCCAGGTCAATGAACAGCACGGCTAGCCCCAGTCGGTTGCGGTGGGCCTGGTGGATGGCGTGTTCCAGGCGGTCTTCCATCAGCCGGCGGTTGGGAATACCGGTGAGCGCATCGTAATAGGCCAGCTGGCGAATGCGCTCCTCGTTGCGGCGGTTCTGGGTGATGTCGGTAAACAGGGCAGCGTAGTGGGTTATGATGTCGTTATCATCGGTTACCGCAGTAATGGTCAGCAATTCCAGATACAGCTCGCCGGTTTTGCGCCGATTCCAGATTTCGCCGCGCCATACGCTTTCCCGCGCCAGGGCTTGCCACATCTGGTCGTAAAAGGCTTTGTCATGGCGACCAGATGAAAGCAGCGCCGGCGTTTTACCGATTACATCTTCCGCGCTGTAACCGGTCAGTTGGGTAAACATGGGGTTAGTGAATTCTATGCGCGATTTGGCATCGGTAATCATGATGCCTTCCAGTGAAGAGGCAATCACCCGCTCAGCCAGTTGCAGGGTTCGCCGTGACTGGGCCAGGGCCGAGTCACGCCGCTCCAGCGCGGCGCGCAAATCCTGCATATACAGCTGGTCTACACCGGCAAGCATCTGACCGTAGCCCACCAGGCCGATCACCTGGTTATTGTCATTGACCACCGCCAAGTTATGGATGCGCAGGTTCAGAAGGCGATCACGGGCGTGAATAAGCGGCTCTTCCTCGTGCACGGTTCTCAATGGGCGGCTGGCCAGGGGGCCGACTACTTTATTACCGGTATTGCGGCTGATAAGACGGACTATGTCGCGCTCGGTAAGAATCCCCAATCCCAGTTTTTTACAATCAATAATCGCCGCATGAGCGCGGTTTTTGTACATGCTAGCCGCTGCTTCCGCCAGGGTCTTATCACCGTCTATAGACAGTGGCATTGTGGCGGTGGCGGAGCGCACGTCACGCAAACGCAGATAGGGTTCAATACCCTGGTTTATCGCCATGTCGGTTTGCGAGAGAATACCGGCCGCTTTGCCGTCGGCGTCGACCACCAGAAAGTGACGTTTGCCGGTTTCGCGGAATTTAACCGCGGCTTCCTGCATGGGCATGTAGGTGGGCACGGAGATAACCGGTGAGCTCATTACCGAACTGACTGGCTGGGCAAAGATAGAAGAGGATGCAAAATCAATGGCCAGGGCATCGCGCTCTGTCCAGATGCCCAACACGTCGTCATTGCGAATAACCAGAATGGAACTGACACTTCGCTCCGCCATCATCGCGGCGGCAGTGGCTATAGTGGTATCAGGATCGCAATGTAGAAGGGCGCCGCTGTGCATCAGTCGGGAGACAAGAAGTTGCGGTGCCATACGAATAGAATCCTGTTTGCGGTGCCATGCTGAAGGCATGAATTTACAGAAGAATTTGACCGAGTATGCTCCAATACGGGGTGATCTGCCAATAGCACGTGTCGCTATTTGTGTTGTGTATACAGTGTTTGGTTTTACATCGGTGTCTTAACAAAATGGAACAGATGATATGAGCAATCAGCCGTTGTCAGTGGAGCCGCCGGAAGGTTTGCCGCGAAGTCAGGTAATCGGATTGGTGGTCGGTTTGGCGGGCTTTTTGGCGTGCCTGATTATACCGCCGCCTGGTGGTATGTCGGTCGAAGCCTGGGCCGCTGGCGGCATGATGTTGCCCATCGGCCTGTCTATCATCGCCATGACCCAGAGCGACAACGAAGACGGCCTGCGCCGCTTCGGCACAGCGCTGCTGGTGGTATTGCCACGTTATTGGTACGCCTCCCAACGCCCTGCTGGCGGCTTATCTGCTGGATACCCAGGGCATTGAGGTGGGCTTTGCCCAGTGGATGCTGTTGGGACTGCCGGTTTCGGTGGTGATGTTGTTGCTGGTGTGGTGGTGGTTACGGTGGCCAGTTATTGGCTAATGGGGTGGGTGTTTGGCTTGTGATGTCCAGATAGTCATCTTGCCTGCACGTAGCACTCAATCTTCTGGTCGGGATAAATCCAGCCAGGGTTGGGACAGCCAGTAAAAGCGTCCGTCGCCTGCGGGGTAGGTGCAGTTATAGCGAAAGCGGCGGCTGCTAAATGCAGCGGGCGCCTGAACATTCGCCTGCTGTGCGTTGGCGGTTACCTTGATTCGGCCCTGGCCAGAGCCGAAGCAGGTCAGTTTATCTGGGGTGAATCCACTTGGCAGAGTCATCCGCAGGTGCGGCGGGTTAGCGCTTACAATACCGTCTGGAAGATCCTTGGCCGGCACGGGTAAAGCTTTGCTCAGCAACTTGTTGTCCAGGCCTTGTAGCTGCCCATAGGCGTTGGCCATGGGAAATCGTGGCAGTCGGGTGCGGCTTGAGGTTGCGCCGACGGGCCCGGATTGCTGCCCGAAGGCCAGCCAGCCGCGCTGGTTCATTTGCTGTTCCAGTGCTGTATCAAATTCGCCATAGGGGTAGGCGAACATTGGAGGAGCATTGCCAAACTCTTGTTCAAGCAACGTTTGCGCGCCATCAAGGCCTCGATGAACACGCTCTTGCCACTGCTCTTCTTTCTCGTTGGGTGTTTTGGCCAGGTGCCCGTGGCCGGCGCTGTGGTTGGCGATGGTCGCCAGGCCCGTAGACGCCAGTTCCCGCAGCTGCTGTAACGTCATAAAACCGCTGTTGCCGATGGTGTCAGTGTTCACAAACAGGGTGTAGGGATAGTTTAGTCGCGCCAATATGGGTGCCGCGTTGGAATACACGGAACTGTAGGCGTCATCAAAACTCAGGGCAACGGCATCGCCGCCATTACCCGCCAAGGCTTTTTGTGTTGCCTCGTACAGTGGTTCAACCGCCAGCCCGAGTTGGTCAATCAGTTGCAGTTGGGCTTGAAACAGTGCCGGCGACGTACTGGTGGCGCCCGGCGTGTTATTGCTGATGTGGTGGTATTGCAATATGGCCAGATCTGCGCTGGCGCCCGCAGGCAATGCCAGTGCGATAGCCAGCGTGGCGGCTACAAAATCCTGTCGGCGCATGTAAAATTCCTTCGTTTTAGGGGGTTGCCTTCACGTTGCTTACAGCAGCACTTAGTAGCGCCCGCGATAGTGGTTTCTGATAACGGCAAAGGCTGCGTTAAGTTTCTGGATTTGCTCGGTGCTGCCGCCCCTGTCGGGGTGCGCCTGCATGACGGCACGCCGAAAACGCTGTTTTACCTCGTGAAAACAGTCCGGCAAACGCTTGTCGCTATAGCCCAGACAGTTCGCTGCTGCGGCAACCTCCGATGTGTCGTGATGATTATTGGCACCCCGATGACCGGCGTAGAAATTGTCAAGCATGGTGTGGATCTGCGCCGTGGATAGCCGGTATTGGTTCAGATCCAGATAGAATGCCCGCAAGGAATCTGCCTGGGCCGGCAGGCTCTGGTTAGACAGCTCATGCCGAGGCTCTTCGGGGCGGTTTTCAAGGCGGGTCAGCATGGGTGATATCGCCAGGGTTTGACCGTCTTCGGCCAATTGATCGCGCAGCGTATACAGGGTGTGAAACAGCAAGAAGTGAACCTGGTATAACAGCTCGGGTTGATCAAAGCGCACCTCACCCAGAAGTTGCCAGGGTGGCTGCTGCAGTTTTTTGATCAGGGCATATTCACTCAGCCCGCCAGGTGCTTGGCGCAGCTCGTGCTCCAGAGCAACTTGCAGGTGGGCTATGTGGCTTTGCAGAGCCTCCTGGGGCCTGGGATCACCAGGGTGGGTAATGGCGCAGGGTTGTTTGGGTGTTGAGGAGTTTGTCATGACTCTATGGTAGAGCACACACGGGTTGCCCTGCCAGCCTGATGGCACCCGATGTGGGCTTGTGTCAGTGTTAACAGCGGAATGCGACGGGTATAATTCGGCCTGACATTTTTCAACGTTAAGGTTAAGATTGTATCTCAAGGCCATAATGCATAAGGCCAGAATGCAGCTCAGGGGCGGAGTCTCGTCTTTGAGAAAGGCATCAAATAGAGATTTCGATCAGTACTTTCAAACCTCCTTTTGACCCATTTGAAAAACAGGTCTCACCTCCATACCGAGCGACTATTTCGCGAACGATAGCAAGCCCAAGTCCATGTCCTGGAGTTTGTTCATCGAGCCGTCGCCCTCTCTGACCCAAGTGCACCTGATCATCTTCTGATACGCCAGACCCATCATCTGTTACGACAATCAGCGCCAAACCATCACGCTGTTCTAAAGAGAGTTCAACGCATTCTGCAGACCATTTCCCGGCATTATCGAGTAAATTTCCCAATATCTCGTTTAGATCATGCTCCTCAATCGGCCAGCGAAATTCCTCGGTGAGTGAGGTGGACAGTTCAAATGACTTTTCGGGGTAAAGTCGGCCCAGCATCCACAAAAGATCGCGGGCTTGCGTGACGGGGAAGGCACTTTTGCCAACCTGGGGCCCGGCAAACCGACTGCGCCGCATTTCTGCTTCTAATTGCCTGTCAATGTCGCCCAGGCGCGATCCCATTTCATGCCTCAGGCCGTTATCCAGAGGTCGGCTGGTATCTTCGAGAACCTGTCTAACCGCCGCAATGGGCGTTTTAACGCTGTGAGACAGGTTCGCCAGCGCTTCCCGGGAGCGCTCAAGCCGTTGATCCAGGGAATCAAGCAGTTGGTTGAGCTGTTGCACCAGTGGTTGAAACTCTTCCGGGGCGTCTGCGTTGATCCGCGATATTTCGCCGCTCTGTAATCGTTTGAGAGCGGCCTGAAGCGAGACAACGGGGCGCATTGACAGGTTAATACCAAACCAGATAATTCCCACAAGCAAAATGATCAGCAAGATCGACACGATCGCCGTCCACGCATGCAGTTCTGCCTGGCTGTTTTTCAGTGCTCCCATGTCTTCTGAAACGATAACCTTGATAGGAACGCCGTTTACAACAAATGATTTCCGATAAGCGAGAATGTCGGAAGGTACGTTGGCTATTTTTGCATTGTGTACTCGGATACTTTCGTCGCCATCAAATTGCAGCAAAGGGTTTAACAGCGGTTGCCAGGATTGCGGCGATATGACCGTTTGATCTGGGGATTGGATGGCAAAAGCATGATGAAATACCTTCTCAAAATAGTCACCGGTTTTCAGCATGTCTATCTTGCCTTCGGCTTGCCGGATATTGAGCTCCAGGAACGCGACTTCGTCTTTCAGTCGACTTTCGACGAATTCCCGGGACATCCTCTCCAGAAGTAATCCGTGAACAAACCAGGCGATAGCCATAAGAGCAATGCCCGCGGGTAACAACAGGGTCAGAAGCGCACCTTTTACCGACACCGGTTTTTTAAACGGCGTCATTGAATACGTACCCCTGACCGCGACGCGTTGCGATGGTCTCCGCGCCCACTAATTTTCGCAGGCGCCGGATATAAGCTTCGATGACGTTTTCATTTGGGCTCTCATTAAGATTGTAGAGCTGCTCCATGAGTTGTTCTTTGGAGAAAATGTGCCCGGGGCGACTCATCAAACACCTGAGCAGTCGGAATTCGGTGCCGGTTAAACTGTGTTCCGGACCACCGTCGATTTTCAGGCACTGCCGGTTCTCGTCAAGCTCAAAGTGACCCGCTTTCACTGAGGAGAGAACCCGCCCTTCGCTGCGGCGCACGATGGCGTTCAGCCTGGCAATCAGTTCTTCAGCCTGAAAGGGTTTGCCGAGATAATCGTCGGCGCCGGCTTTCAGGCCGCTGACTTTGTCTTGCCAGTCGCCTCGCGCCGTTAGAATCAATACCGCAAAGTTTGCGTTGTCCTGCCGCCATTTCCGTAACACGTCTAAACCATTCCCGTCGGGCAGTCCGAGATCCAACACCGCTGCCCGGTAGTCTTCCTGCACGCCCAAAAGCATCGCTTCTTTGGCCGTGCCGGTGACATCGACACTGAAGCCGGCCTTCTCAAGTTGGCTGGCGAGCCCTTCGGCCAACAAACGGTCATCCTCTACAAGCAGTAATCTCATCTGTCGTTCCTTTCCTCAGGCTAAACCGGCTAATGCAGTGTCCGCTATTAACCTGAATTCAGCCTGAACTAAAAATATTTCAGCATTTTCAGAAAGAATTCAGGTTGATGAGCGATGGTATCAAGCGTTTTAGCCGAATGCTCACGTTGCCGGATAAACCCAGTGGGTTTTGAACGCACGCCATGACACATCACAGGAGAAAGTTTGATGAGCGTATCAAAGTTCGTAGTCGCAGCATTAGCCATGTCAGTTTCAGCAGTAGCTCTTGGGGCTGGTGCTCACGGAGACGGGCACGGGCACGGTCAAGGTGCGAAGAGCGGCGAACCGGGTAAAGCCTCGGACGCCGGGCGCAGTATTACTGTGCAGATGTACGACAACTACTACGAGCCTGAGTCTATCGAGGTCAAACCAGGAGAAACGGTGCGCTTTGTCGTTGAAAACAAAGGCAGCCTGGTGCACGAATTTAATATTGGTACGCCTGCCATGCATGAATCCCATCAGAAGGAAATGACGATGATGGTAGAGCACGGCGTTATTCAGGGCGGCAAGCTGAATCGCGACATGATGGAGATGGACATGGGAAATGGCATGTCCATGAAACATGATGACCCCAACAGTGTGCTGTTAGAGGCGGGCGAGAGCCAAGAGGTTGTTTGGAAGTTCTCGGAGAAGGGCAATATTGAATTCGCTTGCAACGTTCCGGGGCACTACCAGGCCGGCATGTACGGTGAAGTTAATTTTAACTGATCCCATTCTGAATTAACGGGGTGCTCGCCGTGGCGGGCAAACCCCAAAAACAGTCACGTAGTTAGGAGCTTTTAACGATGAAGACAACCCTTCTGGCAGGCGCTTTAGGCTTGCTTCTACCGGCTATTGGCCTGGCGGGTGAATACAACCTGACGGTCGACCGAGTTCAGATCGACACCGGCGACTTTGTCAAAGAGGGCATCGGCTACAATGGCGCGTCCCCCGGGCCGGTTATGCGCTTCAAGGAAGGCGAAGAGGTCTCGATTAACGTGACCAACAACCTGAATGAAATGACGTCCATTCACTGGCATGGCATGATCCTGCCTTTTACTCAGGACGGCGTGCCCGGTATCAGCTTTCCGGGTATCGAGCCCGGAGAGACCTTCACCTATAAGTTTCCCATCACTCAGTCGGGCACCTTCTGGTATCACAGTCACGCTGGTTTTCAGGAGCCCGATGGCGCCTACGGTGCCATTGTGATTGAACCCGAAGGCCGCGA
>NZ_KB889878.1 GCF_000372805.1 Marinobacter gelidimuriae
TCGCGGCCTTCGGGTTCAATCACAATGGCACCGTAGGCGCCATCGGGCTCCTGAAAACCAGCGTGACTGTGATACCAGAAGGTGCCCGACTGAGTGATGGGAAACTTATAGGTGAAGGTCTCTCCGGGCTCGATACCCGGAAAGCTGATACCGGGCACGCCGTCCTGAGTAAAAGGCAGGATCATGCCATGCCAGTGAATGGACGTCATTTCATTCAGGTTGTTGGTCACGTTAATCGAGACCTCTTCGCCTTCCTTGAAGCGCATAACCGGCCCCGGAGAGGCACCGTTGTAACCAATGCCTTCTTTGACGAAGTCACCGGTATCAATTTGTACCCGGTCAACGCTCAGATTGTACTCGCCAGCCAAACCCACGACCGGCAGCAACAGGCCTAACGCCAACACTAGACGGCTTGCTTTCATATAAAACTCCGATTAATGCAGATAAAAACGGGCTCTGGCCAACCGAAGCAACTTGGCTGGCCATCACGAAGTGATTCTTGCTCAATGGTTACTGGGTATCAGCCTTGCTGTCCACAGGGCCTTCGAAAATCACCTCTCCATACATTCCGGATTGGTAATGTCCGGGAACATTGCAGGCGAACTCGATGTCGGCTTTGTCACTGAACTTCCACACCAATTCTTCGCTCTTACCCGGCTCAAGCAGAATGCTGTTGGGATCATCATGCTTCATGGACTGGCCGTCACCCATGTCCATGCTCATCATCTCTCGGTTGAGTTTGCCGCCTTGAATAACACCATGCTCGACCATCTTCATCATTTCTTTCTGATGGCCTTCATGCGTGGCCGGCGTACCGATATTGAACTCATGCACCAGACTACCCTTGTTCTCCACGACAAACCGCACGGTTTCCCCCGGCTCAACAGCGATCGATTCCGGCTCATAATAATTATCGTACATTTCTACGGTAATCGTCCGGCTTGCCTCGGACGCCTTCCCCGCTTCACCACTCTTGGCGCCCTGACCGTGCCCGTCTCCGTGAGCACCACCCGCAAAAGCGGCTGCTGAAACTGACATGGCTAATGCTGCGACTACGAACTTTGATACGCTCATCAAACTTTCTCCTGTGATATGTCATGGCGTGCGTTCAAAACCCACTGGGTTTATCCGGCAACGTGAGCATTCGGCTAAAACACTTGATACCATCGCTCATCAACCTGAATTCTTTCTGAAAATGCTGAAATATTTTTCGTTCAGGCTGAATTCAGGTTACTAGCGGACACTGCATCAGCCGGTTTGGCCTAAGGAAAGGAACAACAGATGAGATTACTGCTTGTAGAGGATGACCGTTTGTTGGCCGACGGGCTTGCCAGCCAACTTGAGAAGGCCGGCTTCAGTGTCGATGTCACCGGCACGGCCAAAGAAGCGATGCTTTTGGGCGTGCAGGAAGACTACCGGGCAGCGGTGTTGGATCTCGGACTGCCCGACGGGAATGGTTTGGACGTGTTACGAAAATGGCGCCGGGATAACGCAAACTTTGCGGTTTTAATTCTAACGGCGCGAGGCGACTGGCAAGACAAAGTCAGCGGCCTGAAAGCCGGCGCGGACGATTATCTCGCCAAACCCTTTCAGGCTGAGGAACTGATTGCCAGGCTGAATGCCATCGTGCGCCGCAGCGAAGGGCGCGTTCTCTCCTCAGTAAAAGTGGGACATTTTGAGCTTGACGAAAACCGGCAATGCCTGAAAATCGACGACGGTACAGAACACAGTTTGACCGGCACCGAGTTCCGGCTGCTCAGGTGTCTGATGAGTCACCCCGGGCACATTTTTTCCAAAGAACAACTCATGGAGCAGCTCTACAATCTTAATGAGAGCCCCAATGAAAACGTCATCGAAGCGTATATCCGGCGCCTGCGAAAATTAGTGGGCGCAGAGACCATCGCAACGCGTCGCGGTCAGGGGTACGTATTCAATGACGCTGTTTAAAAAGCCGGTTTCTGTAAAAGGTGCGCTTCTGCTCCTGCTGTTACCAGCCGGCGTTGGCCTGATGGCTATCGCATGGCTTGTACACGGGCTGCTTCTGGAAAGGATGTCCCGGGAGTTTGTCGAAAGCCGTCTGAAAGACGAAGTGGTCTTCCTGGAACACCACATTCGCCAAGCCGAAGGCCAAATAGACATGCTTCAGACCGGTGACTATTTTGAGGAGGTATTTCACCATGCCTTTGCTATCCAGTCCCCGTCTCAAACGGTCATCTCTCCGCAATCGTGGCACCCACTGCTAGGCCCGTTGCTGCAGTCTGGCGAACAGCAAGGTATCGAGGTACACAATGCGAAAGTACCCGACTTGCCTTCCGACATTCTCGCCTATCAAAAATCATTTTTTGTAAAAGACACCCCTATTACGGTCATCGTTTCAGAAGACATGGGAGCGCTGCAAAACAGCCAGGCAGAACTGCATGCGTGGACGGCAATCGTATCGATCTTGCTGATCTTTTTGCTGGTGGGAGTCATCTGGTTTGGCATTAACCTGTCAATGCGGCCCGTTGTCTCGCTTCAGGCCGCTCTCAAACGACTACAGAGCGGCGAAATATCGCGGATCGACGCAGACGCCCCGGAAGAGTTTCAACCATTGGTGCAACAGCTCAATCAACTCCTCGATTCCCTGGATCAACGGCTTGAGCGCTCCCGGGAAGCGCTGGCGAACCTGTCTCACAGCGTTAAAACGCCCATTGCGGCCGTTAGACAGGTTCTTGAGGATACCAGCCGGCCGCTGGATGAAAGCCTAAGGCATGAGATGGGATCACGCCTGAGCGATATTGACAGGCAATTAGAGGCGGAGATGCGGCGCAGTCGGTTTGCCGGGCCCCAGGTTGGTAAAAGTGCTTACCCCGTAAAGCAAGCCCGGGATCTTTTGTGGATGCTGGGCCGGCTTTACCCCGAAAAGTCGTTCGAACTGTCCACCTCACTCACCGAGGAATTTCGCTGGCCGATTGAGGAGCATGATCTGAACGAAATATTGGGAAATTTGCTCGATAATGCCGGCAAATGGTCTAAAGGATGCGTTGAACTCTCTTTAGAGCAGCGTAGTGGTTTAGCGCAGATTGTCGTCACAGATGATGGGTCTGGGGTATCAGAAAGTGATCAGGTGCACTTGGGTCAGAGAGGGCGACGTCTCGATGAACAAACTCCAGGGCATGGGCTTGGTCTTGCTATCGTTCGCGAAATAGTCGCTCGGTATGGAGGTGAGACCTGTTTTTCAAATGGGTCAAAAGGAGGCTTGAAAGTACTGATCGAAATCTCAATTTGATGCTTTTCTCCTGAATTCAGATAATAATCGCAGCACTTTGGCGTAACCGGGTAGAGGAAGGAGGGTCGTTGCCCACACCGTTAACCGGGAGGGGTCACCAGACTTGAGCTCAAATTCCACCTCATTCAGGGGCTGCCGGTGTTCTCTGGCAATAATGGAGCCCCGGTCCAGGGCACATTCGATGACCGCCTGGCCATCATTGAGCACAAAAACCCGACGTTCAAAGTTGGTCTCGAACACCGGCCCCAGCCAGGCAGTGTCAGTCAGTTTGATTTCCAGTTCTTCCGCCATAACATGTCAGTTATTGAGTCAATGATTTCATAGCATGTTAATCTGAAAAAAATAATTTTCAATCTCTATCAGAGCAACCTTCTGCCCACCAACGACGTCAGCATGTGTTCACCCCCGTCCGGCTTGGTCATCCTCACGGAAAGACGATATCAAGGACAATCATTCTGGCAATTAAGGATTTTTAGCACTTACGCTGACGGCATCATCTGCCACCTCCCCACCTTGAACCTCTCACCCTCCAGAAGGAGTGAAGTCAGGCTTCTCCGGGCAAAAAAAACCAGCCTCACCGAAAACCGGTGGGCTGGCTATTATCAAAACAACAACATGCTAATCAGCAGCTTCGCATCAGAACAGGTAGACACCGCCCAAACTCAGCTCGTTGTAGTCAGAATCATAAGTGCTGCCTTCCTCGTCAGTACGACGCAGACCTTCTACGTAGACGTACATGCTGTCCGACACATTGTGCATAGCCTGAATCGTCACGGCATCTGACTTTCGTTTGGCGCCATCCGCGCCCTTGACATCATCCTCTTCCATTTCATAGGAGAGCGTAAACCGGTTAGCGCCGAGCGTGTAGATACCCATAACGCCGACCAACTGCTCACCCAGGCCGGTTTCATCTGCAACGGTGAAAAATGACTCGAAGGAATCCACGGGATCGTATTCTGCAGCCGTTTGCCCGGTCTCATAGCCAAGTGCGAGATTTTGGTCACCCTTTTGGCCCGAGTAAAAGGTGTTAAAGGACAGGTTATCGTTCACCACCCAATCCACCCGGGCGCCGTAGGTGTTCTCATTGCTCGCGGCCGCGTCATTGGAATCCATCGCCACGGCAAAGGTCAGGTCTCCCATGACATATTTGGCGCCCAGCTGGAATGGATACTTTGAGTTTCCATCTGCCCGCTCGGCCTGACCGTCAACCTGGACCACTGCGTGCAGAGTCAGGCCACTGAAATTCGGCGATATATACTGAATCAGATCATCTTCGCCGGTGAGAAAGTTTGCGAACAAGTTCGCCTGTCCAATCTCGTAATACCAGTCGCCATAGTCGCCAATCAACACTTCATACTGGGAGTCGTCGGAACCGATCCAGACTTCACCAAAGTTACCACGGAGGCCAATGTATGCTTCGTCAACTTCTATTCCTTCATTTGCCTTTGCGTCACCGTACTGACCTTCCGTGGGGGAAAAACCCTCTAGTTCCAGCCGCCCGAATGCTTCGACACCCGGCATAATTTCGTGGGAATTCTGGATGCCCAACGTCGAATAACTAAAATCTGTCAACTGGCTATCGCTACCTCCAAAACCCTCATGATCCCGGTTTCGATAAATCATCTGTACGTTACCGTACACATCCGGCATGATATCCAGCCTCGCGGCCAACTCGGACGCCTTGTCACCAGAAGTGCCTTCAACATTTGCGCCTATTGCTGGCAGAGCGAACACAGCTGAAAGTAAACCTAACGTAATAGGGTTCTTTTTCATCATTTTTTCCTTTTTTGAGTTAACTCAGGTTTTAACGTCGAGATGAATCCCGATTTTCGGTACCGCTTGTCAGCTTGAGTGGACTAAATCATTCATAAACTCTACGTCACTTTCGTGACACACACTGACTGACGTTGTAACTCTCTACATATTGCTTATTGTCCGGTTTGACTCTCAATGAGTTAGCGAACGTTTTTCATGCTTCGCATTACATGCCCTTTTTAATGCACCAACCAATATTTTGCAAATTCTTAATGTGCATTTATCGGCTTTTTTAGCGATTTCTTTGCATATTTAATAATCAAAAACTCAATCTTCACAATTTTTCGGCTATTTATGCCGCCTTCGACTGCAGTAAAAATGTGACAGGGCCATCGTTTGTAAACTGGGGAACAACCAGCAGGCTGCCACCAAGACTTTTCAGACTCAGATTCATGCGGCCTTGCTGATCGGGAAAAATACGGTAATTGACAGTTCGTCGGCACAGGTCTTTTGCCTGCTGCGGCGTGTCAGACTGCTCAATTCCCAGCAACAATAGAACACCGCGGCCAATACTCGCGATGGTATTGCCGTCGACAGTGACCTTGGCTTCTGTCACACGCTGGAGCAGTGCTTTCATTCGAAATCCCCGTAGGTGGGAGTCGACCGTTTATTACCAACCGGCAAGAGTTTATCCATGCTGGCTCAGGATGGCAACCCCACGGGGGCCGGTACCTGACTTTGTCATTTTTTTGTGGGTTTTCTTGTCAGCTCGCCCGCTCAACTTTTGTGGCTAGGTTTTCCACCGCACGCATTAGGGCGTCTACAATAGCGGGCTCTGACGCGCTGTGGCCGGCATCGCGAATAATCTGCAAATCCGCTTGTGGCCAGGCGCGGCTAAGAGCCAGCGCGTTGTCTAGCGGGCATACCATGTCGTAGCGGCCATGCACAATGACCGCAGGGATGTTTGCCAGTTTGTGGGCATCGCGCACGATTTGATCGGGTTCAAGAAACGACTGATTCATAAAGTAGTGACATTCGATACGTGCCAAGGCGATCGCCACGTGGGGGTGGCCAAAGTGTTCGACCACGTCTGGATTGGGGTGCAAGGTGGCGCAGCGCCCTTCCCAAATAGACCAGGCCTTTGCGGCCTGAATCTGTTCCAGCTCATTGCGACTGGTCAGGCGCTTGTAGTAGGCCGACACCATATCGCCACGCTCGTGTTCTGGAATCTGCGCCAGGTAATCTTCCCAGTAGTCAGGGAACACCCGGCTGGCGCCGTTTTGGTAGAACCAGTGAATATCTTCGGGCCGGCACAGGAAAATGCCCCGCAACACCATGCCCGTTACCCGCTGCGGATGGGCCTGCGCGTACACCAGGCTTAAGGTGGAGCCCCAGCTGCCACCGAACAGCAGCCACTGGTCAATACCCAAAAACTCACGCAGGGTTTCTATATCCGCTATCAAACGGTCGGTACTGTTGCTGGCAAGCTCCGCCAGCGGCGTTGAGCGCCCTGCGCCGCGCTGGTCCATCAGAATAATGCGGAACCGTTCGGCATCAAAAAAACGCCGGTGGTAATCCTCGCAACCTGCACCGGGGCCGCCGTGTATAAACAGCACCGGTATGCCCTCAGGGTTACCACTTTCTTCAACGTAAAGTTGATGGGGCTCTTCAACCGCCAGCCGGTGTGTGGCGTAGGGCTTTATATCGGGGAACAAGGTGCGCATGGCGGCTCCACAGTCATAGGAATGATAACGGTAGTGTAGCGAAGTTACCGCACAGCGGGGGCACGATTGATGAACGGCACGCCAAAAAAACCGGCCGCTGTTTCCAGCGGCCGGTTTTTTTCTACGCTGCCAGTGTTACTTCTTGCCGGCGCGCTTACGATCGTTTTCGGTCAGGTGCTTCTTGCGCAAACGGATCGACTTGGGCGTTACTTCCACCAGCTCGTCGTCGTCAATAAACTCCAACGCCTGCTCCAGGGTGTGCTTGATGGGCGGAACCAAAGGAATCACTTCGTCTTTGCCAGACGCGCGCATGTTATCCAGCTTCTTACCCTTGGTCGGGTTAATCACCAGATCGTTGTCGCGGCTGTGAGTACCACACAACTGGCCTTCATAAATGGCCTGGCCCGGGTCAAGGAACAGCTTGCCGCGGCTTTGCAGGGTTTCCAGCGAATACGTCAGCGCTGTGCCTGTGGCCATGGAAACCAATACGCCGTTCTGGCGACTGGTCACATCACCGGCCTTGACCGGGCCGTAATGGCTGAAGGTTGAGGTCAGAATACCGGTACCGGATGTCATGGTCAGGAAGCCGTTACGGAAGCCAATCAAGCCACGGGCCGGAATGGTGTATTCCAGGCGCATGCGGCCTTTACCATCGGGAACCATGTTGGTGAGCTCGCCCCTGCGCAATCCAAACTGCTCCATCAAAGGGCCTTGGTGCTGCTCTTCAATGTCAATGATGACATTTTCATAGGGCTCGTGCTTTACGCCATCCACTACCTTGATGACCACTTCCGGGCGGCCTACGGCCAGCTCGAAGTTTTCCCGACGCATGTTTTCAATCAACACCGACAGGTGCAGCTCGCCACGGCCAGAGACCTTGAACTTGTCCATGGTGTCGCCGTCTTCAACCCGCAGCGCTACGTTGTACAGCAGCTCTTTTTCAAGGCGGTCTTTGATGTTACGGCTGGTCACGAACTTGCCTTCTCTACCGCAGAAGGGCGAATCGTTGACCTGGAACGTCATGGATACGGTGGGCTCGTCAACCGTCAGCGGCGGCAAGGCCTCTACATTATTGATGTCGCACAGAGTGTCGGAGATGTGAATCTGGTCCAAACCGCTGATACAGATAATATCGCCAGCCTGGGCTTCGTTCACTTCAACCCGATGCAGGCCGGAGTGGCCCATGATTTTCAGAATACGGCCCTGACGCTTTTTGCCGTCGGCGCCGATGGCAATCACCGGTGTGTTGGTTTTTATCTTGCCGCGGGCAATTCGGCCAATGCCGATAACGCCCAGAAAGCTGCTGTAGTCCAGCTGCGAGATCTGCATCTGGAAGGGGCCTTCCCTATCCACTGAAGGCGCTGGTACGTGGTCAACGATGGCCTGGAATACCGGATCCATGTTGTCGACCAGGTTTTCATGCTCCAAACCGGAAAAACCGTTAAGCGCACTGGCGTAAACAATCGGGAAATCCAGCTGCTCATCGGTAGCGCCCAGACTGTCAAACAGGTCAAATACCTGCTCTACAACCCAGTCCGGGCGGGCGCCCGGGCGGTCAATTTTGTTGACGATGACAATCGGACGCAAACCCGCAGCAAAGGCTTTCTGGGTTACAAAGCGGGTTTGCGGCATGGGGCCGTCGATGGAATCTACCACCAGCAGCACGCAATCGACCATGCTCATTACACGTTCCACTTCGCCGCCAAAATCGGCGTGCCCCGGGGTGTCTACGATGTTAATGTCGTAGCCGTTCCATTTCAGCGCGGTGTTTTTGGCCAGAATGGTGATGCCACGTTCTTTTTCCTGATCGTTGGAATCCATAACGCGCTCGCTTTCGAGCTCTTTACGGTCCAGGGTGCCAGAAAGGCGCAGCAGTTTGTCGACCAGCGTGGTTTTACCATGGTCAACGTGGGCAATAATGGCGATATTACGAAGCTTCTCAATCACAACTTTAGTCCTGCGGCATGCTTACAATGACCTGAGAGGGCGTTAAGAAGGCTGGGCCTCACCCGGGCCGTCTCAAATCTATAAAATGAACCCATTCGCTGGCACTGGGCGTGGCCAGGCTCCGGCACAAGGTAATCGCCAGAGCAATGAGGGTCGCGCATTATAGCGAAAAGTCGGTTTCGATAATATGCGCGTGAATGTTTATTTCTTAAACAGTTTGCGCACCAATGTTGGGCGAAAAACCGAAAGCCGCACCAATATGATGCAAGGGCGCCCATTTACAGGCACTGGGTAGCGCTTACACTCTGCGCGCCAACCCGCCATTGTGTAGGGTTCAGGCCCATCAGCCTAGCCACATTGAAACTGGCAAGCTGTTTGCTTGGCATTGTGCAAAGGCCGAAACAGAGCCCGTGACAAGGCAAATAGCGGCGGCCTAAAAGGCAGGTAACTCACACAGGCATTTGCTAAGCTGCGCAAATCCTGAATTAGATTGGCTTTCATATCCCCCAACGGAGCATGCAGATGTCCAAAACCATTGATCTGATCACCCAGCACGATGCGAAGTGGATCGACTTGCGCTTTACCGATACCCATGGCAAAGAACACCACGTCACCATGCCGGCCACCGAAGCGTCTGAAGACTTTTTCATCGACGGCAAAATGTTCGATGGTTCTTCGATTGCTGGCTGGAAAGGCATTAACGAATCCGACATGATTCTGATGCCGGATGACAGCAGCGCCGTGGTTGACCCCTTCACCGAAGAATCCACCGTTAACATCAGCTGCGACATTGTGGAACCCACCACCATGCAAGGCTACGAGCGCGACCCTCGTTCAGTCGCACGCCGGACCGAGGAATATCTGAAGTCTACCGGCATTGCAGACAGCGCTTTGTTTGGCCCTGAGCCCGAGTTTTTTGTGTTTGATTCGGTCAAATGGAAGACCGATATGCAGGGCTCTATGTACGAAATTCACTCCGAAGAGGCCGCCTGGTCGTCCGGCAACGATTTTGATGGCAATAACACTGGCCATCGCCCACGGGTAAAAGGCGGCTACTTCCCGGTGCCTCCGGTAGACAGCCTGCACGATTTGCGCGGTGCCATGTGCGGCGCTATGGCGTCTATGGGCCTGGTCATTGAAGTGCACCACCACGAAGTGGGCACCGCTGGCCAGTGTGAAATTGGTGTTGGCCCGGCTACCCTGACCCGAAAAGCCGATGAAGTGCAGATTTTGAAATACTGTGTGCACAACGTGGCCCATGCCTACGGCAAAACCGCGACCTTTATGCCCAAGCCCGTTGTGGGTGATAACGGCTCGGGCATGCACGTGCACATGTCGTTGAGCAAAGATGGCAAGAACCTGTTTGCCGGCGACAGCTATGCGGGCCTGAGCGAGATGGCACTGCATTACGTTGGCGGCATCATCAAGCACGCCAAAGCGATCAATGCGTTCACCAACCCCGCCACCAACAGCTACAAGCGCTTGGTGCCGCATTACGAAGCCCCGGTGATGCTGGCCTATTCTGCTCGCAACCGCTCGGCTTCTATCCGGATTCCCTACGTGAACAGCCCGAAGGCGCGCCGCGTTGAAGTGCGCTTCCCAGACCCGGCGGCTAACCCTTACCTGGCATTTTCAGCGCTGATGATGGCTGGCCTGGACGGCATCCAGAACAAAATTCATCCTGGCGACGCCATGGACAAAGATCTTTACGATCTGCCAAAAGAAGAAGCGCTGAACATCCCGAAAGTGGCCGAGACCCTGCAGGAAGCGCTGCAGTGCCTGGAAGCCGACCACGAGTTTCTGACCCGCGGCGGTGTATTCACTGAAGATATGATTCGCGCTTACATTGACCTTAAGCGTGCCGACGTAGAGCGTATGAACATGACCACTCACCCGGTTGAATTCGAACTTTACTACTCCTGCTAAGGACCAGGGACAGACCGGGGACAGACCGGGGACAGACCGGGGACAAATCGGGGACAGATTTGAAATCTGTCCCCACAACCCCAAACTGGGGACAGGCCGGGGACAGATTTCAAATCTGTCCCCGCACAAAGCCCCCCCTTGGCAACACCACAAAAAAACCGGAGCGGCTGCCCACCAGCCCCTCCGGTTTTTTTGTGTCTGCGATTTTTTATGTCTGCATGGCCATCGAGCGGCGTTGAAATTAAGCGCCCGGGCGCTGATAATCAAGCTCAACTACGGTATCGAGGAAAGCGTATGAAACCGGCTATTATACTTGCTGCTGCAACCCTGTTATTGATCAACGGAGCGGCGCAGGCCGAGGTGTATCGCCAGGTAGACGCTCAAGGCAATGTGACCTTTTCTGACCAGCCCTCTTCGGGTGCCGAAGCCATACAGGTAAGGCCGGTAACCACCATTACGCTGCCGAAAATGCAGGATTTGGAACAGCTTGAGCAACCGCAGCAGGAACAGCCGCCAAGCCCTCTTTATGAGCTGGTGAGGTTTGTTTACCCGCGAAATAACGAGGCGTTTAACAGCGGCAATGGCGACGTAGAGTTCAGCGTAATCAGCAGCCCGCAACTGCGCGATGGGCACAAGTACGAAGTCACCCTGGACAGCCAGCCCGTTGGCCAAAGCACGTCAGGCACCATTTTGGTGCAGCAGATTGACCGTGGCACCCATCAGGCCGGCGTCAACATCGTGAACCGCAGTGGTATTCAGGTTGGCTCGGGCACTGGCATTACCTTCACCATCCACCGCCCTTCCCGCCTGAACTGAGCGTTCGCCCCGGTGTGATTAGCGCTGATGGCTCTTAGCCTGGCCCGGTTCTTGCTTTTTTAGACCCAGGCCGTCTGCCAAAACCAGACCCACTCAAATACAGCGAACCCGCTTGTTATGTCTAACGCTTCAAACCCGGTGACCGGTTACCCACACATTGTTGACAGCCTGAGTACCGCGCTGCTGGTGATGGACCGCAATCTGCTTATTCGCTATATGAACCCGGCCGCTGAAAATCTGCTGGCGGTGAGCGCAACCCGCAGCCATGGCATGGCTTTCAGCGCTATTGTGCTGGTTGCCGGCGACACCGAACGCCGGCTGAAAGCAGCAGCGGATCACGGGCGGTCTTTCAGCCAGCATGAAGCTGAGTACATGTTGATGAACGGTGCGCGCATGATCGTGGATTACACGGTAACGCCGATTAACTCGGAAGGTGATTTGCTGCTGGAAATCTGGCGCCGCGACCAGCTGCTGCGCATTAACCGTGAAGAAGACATACTGTCGCAGCAGGAAACCAATCGGGTGCTGGTGCGCGGTATGGCGCACGAAATCAAAAATCCCCTGGGCGGTATACGCGGCGCCGCGCAACTGCTGGACCGCGAGTTGAAGAGCGCCGAACTGCGCGAATACACCCAGGTGATCATCGACGAAGCCGATAGGCTGCGTAGCCTGGTTGACCGCATGTTGGGGCCCAACAAAGCGCCCAGACTCATCCGCACCAACGTCCACGAGGTTCTGGAACGGGTGCGCGCGCTGTTAGAGGCCGAAAGCCACGGCAAACTGACGTTCAAGCGGGATTACGACCCCAGCCTGCCGGAGTTCTGCGCTGACCGAGAACAGCTGATTCAGGCATTTTTGAACATTGCCCGCAACGCGATGGAAGCTTGCCTGGAGAGCCCTGACGGTCCTGGCAACTCTGATAGCCTTAACAGCCTTCAAAGCAATGGCAACCCTTCGAGCAATACCAGCGAGCCGGCCACCATAACCTTCCGCACCCGTGCCCTGCGCCAGTTCACCATAGGCCCGGTCCGTCACCGTTTGGTGTGCCGGGTAGACGTTATCGACAACGGCCCGGGCATCAGCCCACAGCTGCAACAGAATATTTTTTACCCGATGATCAGCGGGCGCGCCAGCGGTAATGGCCTCGGGCTGGCCATTACCCAGAGCATTATTGGCCGCCACCATGGACTGGTGGAATGCAACAGCGAGCCCGGACACACCAACTTTGTTATTTATCTGCCCCTCGAGGAGTGCACATGAGTACGTCGACAGTGGCCTGGATTATTGATGACGATCGCAGCATCCGCTGGGTACTGGACCGAGCGCTGACCCAGGCCGGGCTTCGCACCCGCAGCTTCGACAACGGTGACAACATCATGCGCCAGCTCGAGCACGAGCAGCCCGACGTCATCATCAGCGACATTCGCATGCCGGGCATAGACGGCCTGAGCCTGTTGGCGCGCATTACCGAGAGCCACCCCGGCCTGCCGGTGATTATCATGACCGCCCATTCTGACCTGGAAAGCGCCGTGAGCAGCTACCAGACAGGCGCGTTTGATTACCTGCCAAAACCGTTTGACCTGGACGACGCCGTGGCCCTGGTTCGGCGCGCCGCCGGCCACAGCCGCGAACGTCGCGCAAAAACCGACAGCGTTCATGACAAAACAGCGGTCAGCGCCGAAATTATTGGCGAAGCACCGGCCATGCAAGAGGTGTTTCGCGCCATAGGCCGACTGTCGCACTCTAATATTACTGTGCTGATTAACGGCGAAAGCGGCACAGGCAAAGAGCTGGTGGCACAGGCCCTGCACAACCATAGCCCCTGCACCGGACAGCCGTTTATCGCGCTAAATATGGCCGCGATTCCA
The DNA here is from genome assembly GCF_000372805.1 of Marinobacter gelidimuriae. GTDB lineage: Bacteria > Pseudomonadota > Gammaproteobacteria > Pseudomonadales > Oleiphilaceae > Marinobacter > Marinobacter gelidimuriae. The sequence continues at coordinate 13,305 of NZ_KB889878.1, forward strand.
AAAGACCTGGTGGAGTCAGAACTGTTCGGCCACGAGAAAGGCGCGTTCACCGGTGCTGCATCTACGCGCCAGGGGCGCTTCGAGCAAGCCGACGGCGGCACCCTGTTTCTGGACGAAATTGGTGACATGCCCGCAGACAGCCAGACCCGCCTGCTGCGAGTATTGGCAGACGGCGAATTCTACCGAGTGGGTGGTACCACATCGGTCAAGGTGGAGGTGCGCATTATTGCCGCCACTCATCAAAACCTGGAAACCCTGGTGCAGGCCGGCAGCTTTCGCGAAGACCTGTTCCACCGCCTGAACGTGATACGCATACACTTGCCGCGGCTGACCGAGCGCCGCGAAGACATACCGCAACTGCTGAACTATTTTCTCAAACGTGCGGCAAAAGAGCTGAATGTAGACGCCAAGCTGCTGCGCCCGGACGCCGAGGCTTACTTGTCTACCCTGCCCTGGCCCGGCAATGTGCGCCAGCTGGAAAACACCTGCCGCTGGTTAACGGTGATGGCCAGCGGCCGTGAAGTTCACGTGGACGATCTGCCGCCAGAGCTGCGCCAGCAGGCTGCCAGCAGCGCCACCGGCAAAACCTGGCAGGAGGCCCTTGGCCTTTGGGCGGAACAGGAGTTCAAGCGCGGCCGCAGTGACCTGCTGACCGGCGCGCTGCCGGAGTTTGAAAAAATCATGATCACCGCAGCCCTGCACCACACCGCAGGCCGCCGCCGTGACGCCTCCTTGTTACTGGGCTGGGGCCGCAACACTTTAACCCGCAAAATTAATGAACTGGAGCTGAATTCGGCGGATTCACCGGACGTTGGTCTTGGGGACAGATTTTAAATCTGTCCCCGTCTGTTCCTTGTTCCTGTCCCTTTCCCTGGGGACGGATTTGAAATCCGTCCCCGCCTTACTTTGATCCTTGTCCTTGGGGACAGATTTGAAATCTGTCCCCGGCCTTGCTCTCAGCCCCTCAACCGCCCATTGCGATATACATAAGGCCTCGCACACCACCTTCGCCAATGCACCCGTGGTTTTCGGCCATGCAACGTTCAACGCGGGCGATACTTTCCGGCGTTTTGCCAGGCCGGCAAACGGTACCATCAGCGGATTACGGTCAGAGAATAGGTGGTAGGGCAACTCGGCTGGCGTTAACCTATGCAGCCACTCCGTCACATTTGCATTAGCCTGGGCGCTCACGGCGGCGGCCGTTTGAGCGGGTCAATCGCTACGCTGGCGCAATACGTCGCAAAACAGAACGCTGCGCTGTAGCGCGTCCGTCGCGTATTCACGTGTAGAGGCTAAACCCAACATTGATTCGACCTGATGATAGGTTCTCATTAGCTTACTCCTGAACACATTAGCCATTTGGTGTTTTGCCCTTACCCGATAATTAACAGAAGGACTTAGCCCCTCAGTTGGTGAAAACTTCGCGCCAGTAGATGATGCGGTCGTTGCCGCGGTAGACGCCAAAGGTGGCCCAGGCGTAGGGATCAACCCGGGTGTTGGGGTTGTCTGCGTCCCAGTAGTCTTTTAGCCAGTCATTGCCGGTGTCCAATGTGATCTTTATGCCGCGTTTATCAGGTTTTCCCATCTTGCTCGCGCCAGGAGGTGTCAATCTGATCCGATAATCCTTATCTTCGGATTCGTCCACCCGAGGCTGACCTCCGTCTAGCCTTAAATCCGACTGTTCAATATCAACGACATTGATTCCGTCACCTTTCCCGAACGTTGATTCACCAAAATCAAGAGTGACGTCTTCTTTCAAGTTATAAGTCCAGCAGTTCTCATTTGAATTTATTACAAACCCCGAGTCTTTGTTTTTGAAGTATTCAACTCTCATAGGAACGGGTAGTTCACTGGTTTCAGGGCCGTAGGCGTTTTCCATAAAAAGACGGCCGTAGTAAATGTCACCATCGGAGTGAGGTTTTATATCTAAAGGCGCCTCTAAATTTTCCGGCTGTACATCCGAATCTTCAATGCTGATAACCTTGAAGGTAAGGTCAGGCTTAAACGGACCTACTTGGGCTTTTTCTGATTTGACGTACCAAATGGTGTCGTCATCAGAGAAGTGGTAGAAGATGTCATCCCCACTTACCCGGTCTTCCCCGTCCTGATTAACAATAACGCCCGTTTCAAGGACAAATTTGAGAGGATAGGCCCCACCATCCGCCAGAGTGGCCGAGGTGTCGCTCTTAGGGCTGTTTTTATCCACTCCAACGTGGCTTGGCTTTAACCGCATAAATTTGCCATAACGGTAATTCTGCGTTTCAACGCCACCCACATTTCGCGGAATTATCTTAACCGTTGGCCCCACAGCCCAACCGGTTTCCTGGCCACTGTAGGTGAAACCATCCGAAGCACCGCAGGCCGATCCGATATCGCCAACATACTTTTCTTGTGCAGTGAAATGATGCGGGGTGAAGCGGCCAACGTGCGTAACTTCATCACCGGCTACATCGACGGTTCCCAAATAATTGCCGCTCAAGAGCGATGGCATAATGCTGATAATACCCACCTCGGGCCACTGAAACTGACCGCATGCCGTGCCTCCGGAGGTCGCATTGCCGCTGCAATCTTCACCGAACGCACCAAATGTACCGGCTAACGGCGGTGAATCGCCGTCGGCAGGGGCCACCAGCGCTGTCTTCAGCTGGACAGATTCCGCCGGAGTTTCCCGACCAAAATTAGGGGTTACATCACCAAGGTTATTGATTGACGATACCCGAACTTCAAAATTCGCACCGGCAGCCACAAAAACATTGTCATCCTGCACAGAGGTTGCTTCAGGATTCCTCGGTATGGTGGCCAGCTCGAAATGGTCAGGGCGAGCCACAAACGTACCTTCGCCGAGCATCACCAGCTTCGCGTCTTCGTCTTCGTCTTCGTCTTCGTCTTCGTCAGTACCTTCATACCTGGCCTTCAACACAACACGGCCCACATCTTTGTACTGAATCGGAAAACTGGCGGCGCCTGAGTCATCAAAATCCAGCGTCAGGCTATAGCCGTTTAGCAAATCGCCGCCGCTTTCAACCGCTAGCGTTCCTGTTGCCGGGTTCTGGTATTCAGTGGTGAACTCGATATTTTTTTCACCCGTAAACGCTGGCACACACTGGCCAGGGTCTTCTTCGCCGGTTTTCACAGCCAGGATAGACGCCTCAATCTCCTTGCCGGAGATATGATTATCAATCTCCAAAAAGAAGCCGGATTCAGCAAAAACCAGGTCACAACTGACGTTACTGCCATCAAAACAGACCGTTGGGTTCGCTGCGGCTATGGATGCATTTGCTAGCAATAAAGTGGCTAGTTCAGCAAATCTATAAGGAATGCTGGCGGTACCTAAACCGGTAAAACTGATAGTAGCAGTGACCGAACCGGAATCCCCCTCTGCTGTAACATCCAGCGTTACGGCTTCATCACTGAGCGTGCAAGAACCGTCATATTCATTGGTACAGGCTTTAATGGTGACCGTCTCGGGGTTACAGGTGAGGCCCTGGCCGTCATGAATTATTTGATAATGATCGACCGCAGGTGTTACCGAGGCGCAGGCGGGTGACACGGGTAACTCAGCAACCGACACATTCGTGTCGTTAGTCGAGCTGCTGCCACTTAGGGTGATAGCCGCAGACGACGTTACACTGCCACCGACGTGTGAGTCCGTTAACGTTAGGGAGCCGGTGTTAGTGGCGACGTAGCCGCCTACCTCGACGCCTGTGAGTATCAAAACCCCTGCACCGGATATATCTACATTACCACCGAAGAATGAGTTGGTGGCCGTTACGGCACCGGCGCCCGTGGCGACGTTACCGCCGACTTGGACGCCTGTTAGCGTCACGACACCCGCACCCGTGGGGCTGATATTGCCTCCGACCTTGCTGCCACTACCAATTGTAATGGCGCCGGCAACGGTGCTAACATCCCCGCCTATATGTATATTGGTGGTTAGCGTGACGACACCGGCCCCCGTGCTGATAACATTGCCGCACGTCGAACTGTGATCCCCAATGGTGATGCCGCCTGCGACGGTGCTGATGCCACCGTCAACGGTTATATCCTCCAGTAGTACAACAACACCGGCTTCGGTGACAATATCACCGCCAATCGTACTTCTATCCCCAATGTTGATGCCGCCTGCGATGGTGCTGATGCCACCGCCAACGGTTATATCCTCCAGTAGTACAACAACACCGGCTTCGGTGACAATATCACCGCCAATCTTACTTCTATCCCCAATGTTGATACCACCGGCAACGGTACTGATGCCACCACTAACGGTTATATCCTCCAGTAGTGTGACAACACCGGCGTGGGTGGCAATATCACCACCGATAGTATTCGAACCATTGACATTGACTGCGCCTTCAATCGTGTGAATAAAACCACCCACAGTGCTATTCACAGCGAGGGTCACGACGCCCGTGGTGGTACTCGCTGTGAGATTGCCGCGAACCGTACTTCCAGCCCCCATGTTAATGGCGGCGGTGCCCGTCACGTGGGCGTTTAAAATGGTGTCAGCACCCAATGTGAGTGCGGCCTGAGTGATAAGATTCAAGTCAGAGGTAGCGCCCGCTGCATTAATCTCATTGCTCGGAGCTGTTGTGAAGGCACCCGTGAAAGTAACAGTGACCGGACGGGCCGGCGTGGCTGGTGTACCCGGTGTACCCGTGACCGGCGTGACCGTGATGGTGTCTCCATCGACGAGAGTGAGCGCACCGCAGGTGTAGGCATCAGTGCTTGATGCATCGAGGCTACAGCCAGTAGGCAAGCCTCTTCCATCTATGGAAAAGTTGTAGGCAGTCGCCGCCTGCGCGGGCATCCCAGCCAGCAGCAACAGCGCAACTAAAGGTAACAGCAGCCAACGAATGGCCGTGGTGTTTGGCAAAATGCCATCACGCTGTATGGTTTTAGGTTGTTTCATTTTTAAATACCCGCTGCTAGCTGCTAAAGGATGAAATTGGTAATTTGGAACCATTTAACGCGTTTTTTAAGCTGGGAACTCAATAAATACGGCTTCGCTTGGCAGGAGTATCAATTTGATACATACGATGCTGATGTGTTCTTACTTGAACAATTTTAAATAGCGAAACGCTCCCATAATAAAAATAATAACTAACATGCTACATGAAACCGCATATAAAAAGTGAATTTTATTAATGCCACCTGAACAAACTCATAAAAAACGTCTGTGATTGCTGATAATCAAGACGCTTTCTGTGGGCAAGCCATGTCGGCCGAGATTCATTGCGGAATATTAAAACGTGTCAATATATTGAGAATTCCGCGACTAAGAGGATCAGTGCGGTTTTTGCAGTTTTACGTAAAGGACTAGCGCTTTTTGGTAAGAACAAGGGAGGAGGTCGGGTTTATTTTAATATCTGACGCGCTGAGTTTCATGTAATCATTAGCGCTACCTTGACTATCCTCATAATAGTTTCGGGTAATATTCCCTTGTGCATTGCGGGCTGTAATTTCCAATATCGGCTTGAGTAATGAGTATGAAATGGCACCCTTAGTCGCGCCGTCCATTTCACCGCTATAGGCGAAACTCGCACCAGATGTCGCTTTAAAACTACCAGAATCTACTACTTTTTGCGTAAAGTGATCAGGGGTAAAGCGACCAATATCAATCGCCGTAGCCGAAATAACAGAGTTATCATCGCCATAATTGCTGTCTTGAACATCTACATTAAGCAAACCTACTTCTGAATAGTGCGCAGTATTAGTAGACACTCCCGAAAGAAAGTTGCTAAGCGTAGGATCCAGCGTTTTAAATTTTGGTCGATCCAACTCGAGTGGCTCCGACTCGAGTGCACTCATTATACTGCCACCGCTACCGTAAGTTAACGTACCATCCACACCATGAGTGGTAGGACCGCTGCGAGTGAGCTTAAGCTGGATGTTTCCAGGTGAATAGTTCGACGTGATCTCGCCAAGGCTATTGTAGGCGCTGATGCTTAAATCAAAATCTTTACCTGCTTTATGGGTAGGTTTATGGGTGCGGTTGGCTGAGCTGTGCAATCAACCGCGCCAATTGTGCTATTTGCACCTAATGTGACAGCCCCGGTAGTGGCATACAGACCACCACAAGCACCATCAATACCTTTTAGTGTGGTGTTTGCTCCGGTTGTGATATACGTCTCCGCAAAAAAGGTACCGATCAGATCCGAGTTTGCACCTGCGGATGTGTAGGTCCCGGCATTCCAGGTAATCGTGCTGTTAGGAGTTACGTTCTCTAGTACCATTTCCGTGCTCGCACCAAAGACAATGTAGGTATCGCTATTGATAACCCAATGGCCTTCCTCGCCTTTGCCATCAAACGTGAGGGTTATGCCCGCAGTCGTCGTTAGAGCCGTTGTATGATAGTCGCCAGCTTCGAGCGTTGTGCTTTCGGTCATCGACGTAAGGCGTTGATTTGCCGCAAAGGTAAGCCCGACCAGGAGCATGGATGTCAAAAACAGCGAGATTCTCATCGCAACCTGATCTCGACGGTTCTTCGGGCTTCTTCAGGTGTGTCGATGCCGCAGACACCCAGGCTTTTAACAGTAACAACCCCACTATCAGGCGTGCACTTATTGCTTGAAACCAAGACTTTGGCGGTGCAATTTGCCAGCCCCTCCACAGCAAAAGGAACTTCAATAAACTCAGGAGGTTTTTCAGGACAGGCTACCGGGTCCGCCGGCATCATGCCGGCTATGACCACCTGTGCCCCACTTTCCGCCGCAAAAAAAGCTCGCTGGGACTGAATTTGCAGGCTGATGGCTTTGCCGGAGCTTTCCTGCAGCTGGCTCATGCCCAGCACCATCAGCGACAGCACCGTGACGATGAATATGGCGATGGGCAGGCCGGCGCCGGCTTGTTGTTTGTAGCTGTTTTCAGGGTACATTGCGGATTTGTACCTCTTGGCTGACGCGGGTTCTTTCATCACTGTTCGGGGCTACCAACTCAAAAGCAAAATCGACCAGTGCAGATCTTTGCAATGAAGCTGGTCTGACATTGAACCGGAGACTGTCAGGCCAAAGGTTTGCGCTCATCACTCCCGATTCTTCACTCGATAAATCTCTGAATGATGGCTGAGTGGTAGCAGGATAAGCACTGAATCGAACGAGCCGCTTTGATACTCCGTTCTGTTTCTGGCAAATACTGATCGGCTGGCCAATCGCGTAAATGCGTTTCTGGGGTGAGCGCTGGGTGAAGCGGTGACCTGATGACAACGTTACTTTGCCGTCGTTAATCGAAATAACTTTTGGAGACACGGGCCCCGGGTCACTGTCATAGTTATACAACTCGTTTTTGGGAACGCCATATCCATAAACAACCAACCGAGCCTCTTGATCATCATCATTGATTGCCTCGCGAGCGTCATCTGAAAAAGATGTTATAGAGAAAGTTGTCTTTTCCTCGTCGAAAGGCAATGACTCGTAAGTTGTGCCGCCCAAAATCGGCAACCACTCCAAGCAGCCCAGTGGCTCTGCTCTAACAGATAAAGGAAAGGCTTCCCGAATTTCGCGGGTTATCTGCTCACTGATAACCACACCCTGTAAAGCTCGTTGTTGACGATCACCCAAATCAATCGCACCTCGAACAGACAGGCTTACAAACTGCGTTGAAATAGTGGCAACTATGCCTAGAAGCACGATCACCATCACCAATTCTACCAGAGTGAAACCACGCTGCCGGAGCATCAGAAGTTTCCCCTATAGGCGCTGAATAGGTATTTCTGGCCGGTGGGATCGGTGATGGTAATTCTGATTTGCTTAACGTCTTTCGGTTCAAGCTCAAGATCCTTAAAGGCAGCATCATTGCCAGCACAATCCACAATCTCGTATCCGGCAACAAACCCTTGAGACTTATAAGGGTTTTCTATGCTGGGCTGGCGATGCAGGTCATCACAGATAACAACATCAACATTAACCACGCCGCCACCAAGAGGAGTTTCCAGGTCGTAATAGACAGATACCAGCTCATCGTAATAAAGCTGGGCCAGAGCCACTGCCCGGACTTGATTCAGCGGGTCAGCGCTGCGGCCGACAATCAGGGAAAAAGCACCCACCACACCGGCGATGGCCACACTGATGATCACGATGGTCATGACCAATTCGATCAGGGTGGTGCCTTTTTGGCGCGGACAGTGTGTGTGGTTTCTAACCATCACAATTTCCTAATGGAGGGAGTTGATACACGGCACCCAATGAACTCACACAAAAAATGAAACTAGTGTTGTCACCTGAAACAGTAATTGCTCTGTTCACTCGGTCCGTTAGAGCGCCCAAGTTACTGAAATATATTCTTCCGGAAGGATTAACACTGACAGTAAAATCACTTCGATCAAGGGAAAAGTTTTGAAGTGTAATGAAGTCGCTGTCGCTCTCACTCTCCTTATATTGAGCTTTGAATGATATATCACCTGCATCATCTACAAGAACGGAAGATTCCAGTTTGCCCGCCAGCGCTGCCTGCTGAGCAAGCAGCGTGGCTGAGGCAAGTTGCTGGGTAGCCAGCAAAGGAGAGAAGGCGGAGCTTCTGGTGAACAGCCCGATGCCAAGCGCAGACAATACGCCGATCAGGATGATGACCATGACCAGTTCGACAAGGGTGAACCCCGATGACATCGGGGCGATTTGTATTGTCATGCCCCTCTCCCCCTATTCCCGGCCACCCATGAAACGTAAAATCGTAGGTCGGGTTAGCAAAGCGTAACCCGACACCAGGTGAGACCGGCGATCAGATTTGTCGGATTACGCTTTCGCTAATCCGACCTACCAGACTCACAACCAATCTTTAACAGCCGCTCACAGTCCCATCAGCGGTAGAACCAGTTGTCTCATCGTAGGTGAAATTACAATTATCACGCGCTGTTGCACCATCCAAAACAGAAATCGTACCTGTTGTGCCATCTCGTGTGACATCAAAGTCGTCTGATATCTGGGCTGCAACTCCAATGCCTCCATCACCTCCTTTCGGATAGCCTTCATCGGACATGTTCACGCCGGAGCCTTCGAGCGTTATTGTTACAGAACCAGCGGGGCTGCCATCGGCCAACCACTTGGAGTGAGCAATGGCAGCTGCTGAGTTCACTGCCCCCTTCGCACCAGCTAGCGTCGACAGCCTGGCATCACCCCCCAAATCCGCAAACCGCGGCAAAGCAAACGCCGCCAGAACGCCCAGAATGACAATTACCATGACCAATTCGATCAGGGTGAAGCCTTTTTCTTTTCTTGATGCCATTGCATTCACAGCAATGCTCCTTAATAATTCGTTTTGGTTTTTTTCAGTTAATCACTGTTGCGATTTCGCCGGTATCGGCGTTATAACCAATGGTGCTGCCCAGTCCGTCCATCTGGTACGTAAAGACACAGTCTCCACCCGAAGTCGTCACAGCGTAATCTGCCTCTGCGCCCGTGATTTTGGGTGCGTTTGACTGCAAAACACCGGCCCAGACCTCCTCGCAGCGAGTCGCGGTCATATTGGTATCGCTACTGCCACTCGTTGCGGTAGGCCGGCCATCTGCACTGACATCAACATCGCCATTACCGAATCCCTTTAAATCTGTTGTTGCCACCGTAAATCCCTTGGAGACCCACTGAACCTTGGTTAGCGCCACACCGGCCGCCAAAGCACCCGCTGTCGCCCGGACACTGGACCGATGCGCTTGCTCTGAAAGCTGCGCGAATTTTGGCAATGCAAAAGCGGCGAGGATGGCCAGAATGGTTATCACCACCACCAGTTCAATCAGGGTAAAGCCCTGCTGTTTTTTCATTTCGTTGTCTTGTCCCATAAATTAGCTTCTTTTCCGCTTTACGCGCTGCCTTACCCTCTTCCCATGGCAGCGCCTCCCAGATCCCATATAGGCAGAAACACACCCAATGCCAGAATCAGAACCAGCACGCCCATGGCCACAATCAGTATCGGTTCGATCGATTCCGCCAGCCGCTTGAGGCTGTAATCCACGTCTTCATCGTAAAAGTCTGCCACGTTAACCAGCATGTCGTCTACGGCGCCGGTTTCTTCGCCAACGGCAATCATCTGCAGAATCAGCGGCGTGAACATGTCGCTTTGGCGGGCTGCGCGCAACAGGCTTTCGCCACGTTCAATACTGGCCCGCATCTCTTTCAGGTGTTTGGATATCCAGGCATTGTCTGTGGCGCCTGACACCACGGTGAGCGCAATGGTCACGGGCATACCCGCCGACAGCATACTGGCGAAGTTGCGGGCGAATCGGCTCAGGGTGATGAGTTCCAGCAGCGGGCCGATAATGGGCATCTTCAGTTTGTACCGGTCCCAGATTAGCTCGCCTTGCTTTGTCTGCTTCCACCGGCGTATTAACACCGTGGCTGCGGCAATGCTAAACAACATGATGTACCAGTAGCTCAGAAGAAAATTAGAGGTGCCTACCAGCACTTGGGTAAGAAACGGCAGGTCTGCGCCCAGTTTACTGAACACAGAGGCAAACTTTGGGATTACCAAAAAGTTTACCACCATTAAAGCCCCAAGTAATGCAATCATTACAAATGTGGGATAACGCATTGCCTGTGTGAGGCGGCGCTTGGTGTCGCGCTCCAGCTCCAGAATGCTAGACAGGCGTTTGAAGGCGTCATCCAGTTGTCCGGTATTCTCGCCCACGTGAATCATGGCGATAAACAATTCGGAAAACACCTTCGGATGGGCCTGCATGGAGGTGGCCATGGTGGAGCCCCCTTCCAGCCGGTCGGTCACGTCGTTCAGCACGTCACTGAACACCTCAGAGCGGGAGGTATCCGCCAGGCCGCGCAGGGTTTGTATCAGCGGGATGCCGGCCTTGGTGAGCGCGTGCATCTGGCGGCAGAATACGATCAGCTCGTCCAGGGTGACTTTTTTGCGAAAAATGGGCAGGTTGTTTAGCTGCGCAATCAGGGATTCGCTCTGCTCCTGTTCGCGAATAGACAAAGGCGTAATATCCCGTCGCATAAGCTCGGACGCCGCAGCTTCTGGGCTCGGCGCTGACAGATCGCCCTGGTGCACGCCCCCGCTGCTGTCCTTACCCCGGTAACTGAACTGCATCAGGTGCCGCCCCCACTTTGCCCATCAGCCTGCACGGGTGTGTCGCGAGCGGGCGAAAGCAAAGGCGCTTCCTCCAGGGAGATGTCGCCCTCGGAGGTCGCGGCTACTTTGGCCACTTCTTCCAGGGTGGTAATGCCTTGCAGGGCAAAGTCCATGGCACACAGGCCAAGCGGGCGGTACAGGCGGCTTTTGCGGGCTTCGCGGGTAAATCCGGACAGGTCTTTGCGCCGCAGGGCATCCAGCATGTTTTCATTCATTTCCAGCATTTCGTACACACCCAGCCGCCCAAAGTAGCCGCTGTTGCCACATTGATAGCAACCGCGACCCTGAACAAAGCCCCCCTCCAAATCCAGTGGGGCCAGATCAAACTGGCTCAGCCAGACTTTTTCCTGACCGGTAGGCTGATAAGGCTCGCGGCAAGTCCCACACACCTTACGTACCAGGCGCTGGGCTACCACGCCCAGAAGCGAGCTGGCCACCAGGAAGGGTTCCACGCCCATGTCGATCAGGCGCATGGCACTGCTGATGGAATCGTTGGTGTGCAGGGTAGAAAGCACCAGGTGGCCGGTCATGGCCGCGCGCAGGCCGATTTCCGCGGTTTCGTGGTCGCGCATTTCGCCTATCAAAATGATGTCCGGGTCTTGACGCAGGGCCGAGCGCAGCACGTTGGCGAATTCAAGGCCGATTTTCGGATTGACCTGTACCTGGGTGATACGCGGCAGTCGGTATTCCACCGGATCTTCCGCGGTGATGATCTTCACTTCCGGGCGGTTCAGTTCCGTCAGCGCGCCATACAGAGTGGTGGTTTTACCACTGCCCGTGGGGCCGGTGACCAGAATCATGCCGTGGGGCTTTTTGATCAGGCGGCGGAAATTTTCGAGCAGCGCTGGCGGCATGCCGGTATTGTCCAGGTTGAGTATGCCCTGACTCTGGTCCAGCAAACGCATAACCACAGATTCGCCGAACTGACCGGGCATGGTGGACACCCGCACGTCAATACTGCGGCCCTTGACCCGAACGTTGAAACGGCCGTCTTGGGGAATTCGTTTCTCGGAAATGTTCAGTCCGGCCATCAATTTCAGGCGCAGCACCAAGGCGGAGTTCACCCGCTTCTCCTTCATTACCTGTTCCTGCAGCACGCCATCTATGCGCTGGCGGATGCGCACCACCGCCTCATCAGGCTCGATATGAATATCGGAACTGCGAGCCTGTATCGCGTCCTCAAACAGGGTTTGTAGCAACTTGACCACCGGCGCCTCAGCGCTTTCGGATTCAGCACTGAGACCGGCCAGATCGAAGGCATCGTTGCCCAGTTCGTCGTCCAAATCTTCTGCCAGCGAGGCTATCTCGGCGGTGCGGCGGTAAATCAGGTCGAGGGTATTCAGCAATTCGCTTTCCCGCACAACGGCCTGCTTGACCGGCTGTTTGAGCACCCGTACCAGCTCGTCGTAGGCAAAAATATCCAGCGGGTCCGCCATGCCCACCAGAAGTTCACCCCTTTTTTCGGACAGCACAATGCTGCGGAAACGGCGGGCCAGGGCTTCTGGCAGTTTCTTGACCAGATCGTTGTTGAACTGGAAATGGCGCAGCTGCACAAAGGGCACGTCCAACTGACGCGAAAGGATGTTGAGGAGGTTGTCTTCTTCAACATAACCCAGGTCTATCAAGGTATGACCCAGCTTCTTCCCTGTGTCCTCCTGCTCACTCAGTGCGGTCGTCAACTGTTGCTCGGTGATGACGTCGTTCTGAAACAACAGGTCACCTATACGGATTTTTTTCTTTGCTTCAGCCATGAATCATCCTGCTCCCAATGCCTGTAGCCGCTGACGCACATAGTCCGCCAGCGAACGGGGCAGCCCCGGTAGTTCAGCTGCCTGCCGGTAAGCCGTGGCCGCGTCGGCCCGCTCACCCTGGGCTTCCAGAGAAATCGCCAGCCCGACCCACCAGGGGGCCTGGCTGTCATCCCAGGCAATCAATTCGGCCCAGTAACGAGCGGCTTTGGTATTTTCTCCTTGCTGCTGCAGCAGCGTCGCAAGGGTAACCCGGTATTCTGCATGGTCTTGCACCGGCGGCAGGTTTGAGTTGAGCGTGTCGACGGCCGTCGCCAGGTCGTTGTTGGCGTGCAATGCCCGGGCTTTCAGAAGCCGTAATCTGGAATACTCGGCCGTCACGTCTTCAGGCAGCCAGCCAAGGGCCTGATTCGGCTTACCGTCCACCAGAAGCGCTCTGGCCACCACATAGCGACTGCGGGGTGCGGTTTGCACTTGTGTCAGTGCCGCAAGGCCACGCTCGGCGGCGGTGATGTTGCCCTGTGCTACCAGGCGCTCCAGCTTCCTTGCGCGGCTTCTGTCTGCAACGGCCGGGGTCTCCGGCACGTATTTGACGCCGGCGGTGGAGACCTCTTCAGGCGGTGTTTCTTCTGCTTTGACGGCTATTTTGGCGGCTATTGTTTTCTGCCTGGCAGGAGCCTCTTGCGCAGTGGATGAGGGTGAGGGTACGGCTGAAGCAGGAGGTGATCGTGCGGCTGAAGGCTCAGGCTGAGAAGCGGATGCCAGCGCTTTCACAGGTTCGTTTTCTGGCCTTTGATCCACGGCAATCGCGGCCGTTCTCTGAATACGGTGATTCGGTGTTGGCTCACTCTCCACAACCAGCGGCTCCGCTGATGAACTGTCTGCAAGCATCCAATAGCCGCCCATGACGGCGATGAGTAACACCCACATCACCACTGCGATCAACAGCAAAGGTTTGCCGTTGTGGGGCGGTTGCTGTTCACCCACATAGGCGCTTGTCGCCGCTGGCCGGTTCTGCCGCTGCTCGGCTGCGCGCAGGGCTTCATTGAGCAGGCTCATAACCACCTCGTCAGCAGGTTGGGCAAGCGGGCACTGTCGGTGTCACGGATCGCCTGCATCACGTGCCACCGACTGACCTGCCGGTCGCCCTGCCCCCATGCAGACAACAGGGCCTTGTGGGCGATGATGTTGACCAGCCGTGGAATGCCACCGGAGGAGCGGGAAATCAACCGCAGAGCCGGGGGGGAAAACAGGTTACCGCCGTTGTACCCGGCCAGTGCCAGCCGGTGCCTCAGATACTGTGCCACAGATGCCTTGTCCAATGGTGCCAGGCGGTACTGGAAGACGATTCGCTGTTGCAGCTGCCTCAGGCTTTGCCGCTGCAGCAGTTCATCCAGCTCGGGCTGGCCGAACAGTACCACCTGCAACAGCCGTGTACTTTCGGTTTCCAGATTGGTCAGTAAGCGCAGGGCCTCAATGGTTTCCTCAGGCATCGCCTGGGCTTCATCGATCACCAGCACCGCTTGCCGTTGCTCCGTGGCCAGCGCAATCAGACGCTTGTTCAGCGCTTTGAGTATCTGGTGGGTGTTGGCACAGCGGGCCACATCCACACCCAGCTCTTCGGCCACCGTTTCATAGAGGGTGTCTGGTGTCAGGTGCGGGTTGGGTATATAGGCCGTATGTGCGTTCCGCTGCAGTTCATTGAGCAATAGGCGGCATAAGAGTGTTTTGCCCGTGCCGACCTCACCGGTAATTTTGATAAAGCCTTCGCGCTCACGCAACGCCACCAACAGCAACTCCAACGCGTCGCTATGACTGCGGGCCCGCAGGAAATAGCGAGTGTTGGGCGTTAGTGCAAACGGTGCTTCTTGCAGACCGAAATGGGATTCATACATGCTAGCGCGAGGCTTTCTCCGGTTGGGGTTTGACAGACTGGGACGACTCCAGTAGTTCCCGCAGAACCTGCATTCGCTCACGGCTGGACGACACGTCAGCTCTCATCTGCTCGCTACCTGTAACCACCGGCCGCAGCAGAATAACCAGCTCGCTTTTGCGGGACTGAAAGCTGCGCTGTTTGAACAGCTCCCCAAACAGCGGGATGTCGCTGAGAAAAGGCACGGCCGAATTGCTGTCTTCGCTGGAGTCCTGGATCAGCCCGCCGATCACCACAATCTGGCCGCTTTCGGCACGGATCACACTGTCGGTCTCGCGCACGGTGCTGCGCGCCAGGGGCAGGACTACGTCACGGTCGCCGACAGTGATGATTTTTTGCTGGTCGCTGACTTCGCTAACCGACGGATGAACGTGCAAGGTAATCGCGCCGTCTTCGGCAATCTGGGGGGTCACGTCCAGGGAAATACCGGAGAAAAACGGTGTCAGTTCAACGGAAGTAGATGTCCGGTCCGTCGTCGCGCCCGCCGTATTGTTGTCATCGAAGTCAATATCGGTCACGAAGAACTCGTCAGTGCCCACCTTGATCACGGCTTTCTGGTTGTTTACGGTAGAAATTCGCGGGCTGGAGAGTATCTGCACATTGCCTTGCTCGCCCAACAGTTGGATAAGCCCGGTAAAGGTGCCTTCCTGGAAGGTGGCGGAGAACAATCCGCCAATATCGGCGGTTTTTATCGCCTGCCCGGCCAGTGATTGAGCGGTAAATTCGGCCGGCAAACCGTCGCTCGCCGTTACCGAAGAGGCACTCTGGATATCAGACCAGTTGATTCCCTGCTGATACCCCTCGTTCAGGCCAATCTCCAGAATCTTGGCCTCCAGAACAACTTGCCGCTGTATGATCAGCTGGGTGCGGCGCAGGTACTCGCCCACCTGCCTGAGGGACTCACCGCTGGCACGTACCATAACCAGGCCCGAACCTGCGTTGACGATCACCTGGCTACCGTTATCGGTTCCGATGATCATCTTCAGGGAACGCTCGATACCCTGCCAGAAATCAGATTCGGTCTCTGTGGAAATCCGCGTCCCCACCAGGTTGGCTGTGCTGCTGTCGCTCGAGCCGCCCGAGTTGGAACCGGCGTCGTTTGAGTTGTCTCGCGAGCTGCTGACCTGGCCGGAACTGACACGGGTTTCGGAACCGCCGCTGCGCTTGAAGTTCAGATAGTCAATCGAGAATAGCTGTGTCTGAATACTGTCTGCCCTTACCTGAAACAGGCGGCCATTGCGCTGGATATCCAGGCCGTAGAGGTCGCCGGTGATGTCCATGACCTCGGGCACGGTGACGTCGCGCAGGCGCAGATCAATAATGGCGTCAACATCGGGGTGAATCACCACGTTGTAACGACTTTCTACCACCAACGCTTCAAAAAAGGGACCGGCATCAAGCCCGCTCGCATTGACGTTGAACCGGTCTTCGTCATCTGCCACGGAGGACAAGGAAGGCATCAGTGCGGCGCTGACGTTTTCGGGTACGCCGGCCGGCCGCTGTTCCGCTTCACCGTGTTCTGTCTGACCAGTCTCGGCCTGGGCCATGGCCGCATCAATCGCGGCGGCGGTATCTGTCGAGGTGGCCTGACTGGTACGCATCAACGGATTGTTGCTGCAGGCACTCAGAAGTATGGCCGGCAGCAATATCAGAAACGTTCGGTTCAATGTCATAGCAGCTCGTTTGCCTGTTATTGCAAACTCCGCACCTGCGGAAGGGGTTCAAAGCGTAAAACGCGCACGCTTCCCTGGTCGACCAGCTCTACCCGGTCCGGGTGGATTCGCTGAATGCGAACGCCGTCGAATGCCTGCCCTTCCTGGCGGGCCACACCGTCGATAACCGCCACCCTGCGATCATTACCAATAAATATCGACGCTAGCGAAAATTCTTTTTGCGGTACCTGAGCCTGCGGCGTGGCACCAAAGCCATTGGGGCGGGTTGGATCTTTCAGGGCCAAGGCATTTGAGGCTGTCAGCGCCAGCATGATGATCAATAACAACCTCATATCACACGCTCCATGTCATACTCCCAGCCATGCGCGATCCATGCTCAGGGTTCGAACGCGAATCCGGACTTCGCTGTCCGGATAGTTGCTGGCATCGTATTCCAGCAGCACCCAGCCCAGGCGGACGTCCATGGCTTCGAGCGTATTCAGATACGCAAGCACATTCATGTAGCCGCCGCGCAGAACAATTTCCGCGTCGTGAGCAAACAGCAGCGGCTCTGCCGGCTCGCCGGTGTCACCGTCGGCGCTATTGCCGTCACTGTCCCCGGTGCTTTCGCGTTGCCGGTCGAATACCGGCACCGGCGCCAGCAGGTTCAGGCCCAGCAGCTCCAATGGGGCCTGAGCCGCGAGCATATCCCGCAGCAGCACAACCATCGCCTGGGGAGCAATCAACCGCCCGGTGGTTTCGGCAAGTTCGTTATTCAGCCGTTCCAGCCTTTGCTGCCGCGCCGCGAGTTGGCTTCTTAACACCTGTGACGGGTCAAACGCCAACTGTTCTGTCAGCTGCGTTTGCTGCTCCAGCAAGGATGCGTGGCTGGCCGACAAGGCTGCCTGACGGGACCGAAGCTGTTCGTTGTTCGCCATAAACGGAGCAATCGCAAGTTCCCAGCCGGCAAACAGAACCACCACGCAGGCGGTAACGGTGAGTAAGGCCCGTTCGCGCACTGGCCGTTCGTTGAACCAGGCTGCGACTTTGTCAAACTGCAGGCGAAGCGCCGGTGTCATTGCGCGGCCTCCAGGGTGGAGCCTGAGGCTACCTGAAACTCAATCATGGCTCCGCTTTCTTCGCGGCCAAGCTGAAAACTGGCAAAGGTTTTCCCCGCAAAGGCCGGCTCGGCGCCCAGCTTTTCAAGATACACCGGCACCAGCCGGCCCGCCTGCGCCTTGCCCGCCAGGCCAACGTTGCCCTGGCGGGCGTCAAGTCGGATTTGCGTTAGCCACAGGCCCGGCGGCACCTGGCGCGCCAGAGCCGATAGCGGCGCGGCAAACCCGCGGGTTTCTGCGGCAATCAGGTTTTCCACCCGGGCCAGCAATTGCTGGCGGCGCACCAGCGTTGCCGTCACGCGCTCAAGGGCCGCTTCGATGTCGGGATCGGGCTGGCGCGTCTCAATATTGCGGGTCAGCTGCTCCACGGCGCTCTGGAGCTGTTCATTCTGGCGCTGCAGAAGGTCTGCTTCTGCCTGCAACTGGGGCTGCTGATAGCGCACCACCCCCGCCGCCGTTGCAATCACAACCAGCGCCAGCACCAGAGCGGACAGGGCCGCGCCGGCCTGCAGTTTTTCCCGGCGCGGGCGCAGTTCGTCGGTGTAAAGGTCTACCTGCTGAAGAACGCCATTGGTTTTCCCGGCAACGGCCAGGCTGGCGCCCCAGGCGGTCAGGCAGCGGCTATCCGGGGGCGCATCCACATCAAAAGATGACCAGTCCAGCGTTTTAACCGTGGCAGCCACGTAGCTTGCCAGCATGGAGGACAGTGGCAGAACGTTGTCGCTGGCGACCAGTTTGATGACGGCGGGCGGCACCTGCCCTAACTGGCTTTCGTAGTAGTCCAGGGAGCGCTGCATTTCTAGCCCCAGTGATTGCACCGCGCTCTCCTGGCTGGAAGCATCGCGCAGATCGTCAGACGCTACGTCCAGCTTGCGCGACAGATACAGCGTGTTTCCCTTGCAGACGATCATTTGTCCGAAGCGTTCACGCATGTGAACCAGCGCCGTTCCGCGGCGATCAGGGTCAATGTAGGGCACCAGATTGCGCAGCGCCAGCTCGGCGATATCTATCGAAACCAACGTAAGGCTGCTATTTTTAACCAGCTCAACCAGCTCGCTCACCAAAGACTTGCGCGCGGCGACCACGTTCAGCAGATTTCCTCGCCCGCGGGAAGCGTCTTCTGGAAAGGGAAACACGTCGGATACGGCGTCGGAGGGGTTAAAGTCGAGAACGTCCTTGAGCTTCCACTTCAGAGCGTCGCCCAGCTCTGATTCGTCAACGCCTTCCGGGCGCTCCAGCTGGAATACCTGGTACTGATCAAGCGGCAAAATGAGGGTGGCGTCTGCGCCCACCCAGCGGCGCTCGCTGGCAAGAGCGCCAAGAACGCTGCTCCGCTTTGCCGGTGAGCAATCCACAAAACCAGCGGAGCCCGCAGACTCCGCCCAGGCGATACCGCTTGGGCGAACTTCCAGGTAGACGCGCTTGCGTCTACCTGGGCGGCGCAGGATTTTTGCAATGAAGCGCTGGACCATTAGAACGGGATATCATCGTCAAAATCATCCACCGGATCCGGCACGGTGTTTTTCTGCGGCGATGACGGCGCATTGGCCGGTTGTTGTTTGTAGTTTTCGTTCTGCTGGCCCTGATTGTAGCCGCCGTCTTGCTGTGGCTGATTGGCATTTTGCGGACGCGCAGGCGCCTGCTGCGGGCGATTTTGCGGCTGGCCTTGGCCCTGCTGACCCTGACTCATGCCACCGCCGTCACTATTGCGGCTGTCCAGCATCTGCATCTGGCCGCTGATATCCACAACTACTTCGGTGGTGTAAACGTCTTGGCCGTCCTTGTTCTGCCATTTGCGGGTTTGCAGTTTGCCTTCAACATAAATCTTCGAACCTTTGCGCAGGTACTGGCCCGCTATTTCCGCCACTTTGCCGAACATGACAATTTTGTGCCATTCGGTTTTTGGCACCATTTGACCGGTTTGGCGGTCTTTATAGCTTTCGTCGGTGGCTATACTCAGATTAACCACGGCGTTGCCGTTTGGGGTATAACGGGTGTCTGGGTCTTGCCCCAGGTTACCGATTAGAATGACTTTGTTGATGCCTCGTGCCATGTTCTGCTCCTGAATAAAGTGTCGTGGCGGCTCGCGCTCCTTGCGCGCCGCCAGAATTTCACGGCCTGTCAGTTTGCTGCACAAATTCCGTGTCGGCAAGCAAGGCCTCATCAAAAAACTGCCGATCTATCTTCAGATAGGCAGTCGCTGCTTCTTCCATTATAACCACATCTTTTACGCCCGGCAGGGCGCGCAGAAAACTGTCTACATCGCGATAGCTGAGCGTTGCATCTGGCTCTAACTTTAGCACAAAACCACTGGTATACCCGGGCGCCGGCATGGTCAGCGCCACCAGCAGCCACACCACCAGTACAGCCACCATCAACCCCAGCACGCCGGTTACGCCGATCTGTTGCAGCAGGTAGCCGCCCAACGCTCCGCCCAGAAAGGCGCCCATAAACTGGGAGGTAGAATACACCCCCATCGCCGTGCCTTTGCTGGCCGCCGGCGCCTCTTTACTGAGCAGCGACGGCAAACTGGCTTCCAGCAAATTGAACGCCATAAAAAAGAAAAATAGCATAAACCAGCCAGCCAGCAGGCTTTCGCCCACTCCCGACAGGGCCGCGCAAGACAGCGCCAGCAAGGCCACTGCGCCGCACAACACCGGCTTCATTTTGCGTTTTTTTTCGCCAATAATGATGAACGGCACCATGGCAACAAACGATGTGAGCATCACGCTCAGGTAAAACCACCAGTGTGAGCTGCTGGGCAGACCCAGGCGATCTTGCAGCAATGAGGGAAAAACCAGAAACAGCGCGGTAAGCACCAGGTGCAGGGCAAAAATACCAAAGTCCAGCCGCAACAGGCGTTGATCTTTCAACACCCGACCCACCATGGCTCGGGCCGGTTGCTGCTCGGCACTGACTTTTCGTTGGTGGGGCGTAGGCACCAGGCGCCACACAACCAGGAGCGCGATCAATGCCAGTGCGGCAGTCAGGTAAAAAATGCCAGATAGGCCCCATTGCGCGCCCAGGAGCGGCCCGAGTACCAAAGACACGGAAAACGAAATACCGATGGAGATACCCACCGTGGCCATGGCCCTGGTGCGTTGCTCTTCGCGGGTCAGGTCACTCAGCAATGCCATCAGCACGCTGGCAATGGCACCAGCACCTTGAAGAATCCGCCCCAGAATCACAACGTATATGGAGTCGGCTGAGCCGGCAAGCAGGCTGCCCGCCGCAAATAGAATCAAGCCAAGGTAGATCATGCGCTTGCGCCCGACCCGGTCAGACAATAAGCCGAACGGAATTTGCAGCAGCGCCTGGCTTAGCCCATAGGCACCAATGGCCAGGCCCAGCAGCGCGGGGGTTGCGCCTTCAAGCTCGCCGCCCAGCAGCACAAACACCGGCATAACCATGAACAGCCCAAGCATACGAATGGCGTACACCGACGCCAGAGCGGAAACCGAGCGTTTTTCAAGGGCGTTCATGAACAGTTCCTCAGACGTTAGCAGAGACTAAAATCAAGCGCCGTAGTGTAACAGAACCGCCACAGCCTGCGCGAAGCCGTATTACACAGCCGCAGCGCTCACAAGGCAGCGGCAGAACGCGGTATACTTATCACTTTTTCCTCGCGAGGTTATATGGACCAGATCCAGATCAAGGGTGCCCGCACCCACAATTTGAAGAACATCGACCTGGATATACCCCGGGACAAACTGATTGTGATTACCGGTTTGTCGGGCTCTGGCAAGTCATCACTGGCGTTCGACACTCTTTACGCCGAAGGCCAGCGGCGCTATGTGGAATCGCTGTCGACTTATGCCCGCCAGTTTCTGTCGATGATGGAAAAACCCGACGTGGACCATATTGAAGGCCTGTCGCCGGCCATTTCCATCGAGCAAAAATCCACATCCCATAACCCGCGCTCTACCGTTGGTACAATTACCGAGATATACGATTACCTGCGCCTGTTGTTTGCCCGCGCCGGCGAACCCCGCTGCCCCGACCACGGCCAGCCGCTGGAAGCGCAAACCGTGAGCCAAATGGTGGATCAGGTTTTAGCGATGGAAAAAGATTCGCGGTTGATGATTCTGGCCCCGGTGATTCGTGACCGCAAGGGCGAGCATCTGCAAGTGGTTGAAACCATGCGCAGCCAAGGCTTTATTCGCCTGCGGATAGACGGCACTGTTTACGACATTGATGACCTTCCGGCTCTGGACAAAAAGCGTAAACACCATATTGATGTGGTGGTCGACCGTTTCAAGGTCAAACCCGGCCTGGAACAACGCCTGGCCGAGAGCTTTGAAACCGCTTTGGCCCTGGCAGACGGCATCGCGCTAGTAGCCGCTATGGATGGCAGCGGCGAAGACACCACACTGTCAGCTCGCTATGCCTGCAACCAGTGCGGTTATGCCATCAGCGAGCTAGAGCCGCGGCTGTTCTCGTTCAACAACCCGGCAGGCGCCTGCCCTACCTGCGACGGGCTTGGCGTAAAGCAATTTTTCGACTCCGACAAAATTATCCAGCACCCGGAGGCCAATCTTGCCTCCGGCGCCATCAAGGGCTGGGACCGCCGCGCGGTGTATTACTTCCAGCTTCTTAGCAGCGTGGCCGAACACTACAATATTGATCTGGACACTCCCTGGTGCGACCTGCCCGAACCGGTGCAACAGGTGATGCTGCATGGCTCCGGCAGCGAGGACATTAGCTTCCGCTACGTAAACAGCCGCGGCCACATCATGGAACGGCTGCATTCGTTCGAGGGCATATTACCCAACCTGGAACGGCGCTACCGCGAAACCGATTCCCAAAGTGTACGGGAAGAACTGGCCCGCAACCTTAGCACCCAGACGTGCAAAGACTGCGGCGGCACACGCCTGCGCCGTTCAGCGCGCAACGTGTTTATCGACAATCGAAACCTTCCAGCCATTGCCCACCTGCCGATTGGGGAGGCGCACCGGTACGTTAGCCAACTGACACTACCGGGCGCCAGAGGCGAAATTGCCGAAAAAGTTCTGAAAGAAGTCCGCCAACGCCTGCAGTTCCTGGTAAACGTGGGGTTGGAATACCTGTCCCTTGAACGCAGCGCCGATACACTCTCCGGCGGCGAAGCCCAGCGGATACGTCTGGCGAGCCAGATTGGCGCCGGCCTGGTGGGCGTGATGTACATACTGGACGAACCGTCTATCGGCCTGCACCAGCGTGACAACGACCGCCTGCTGGAAACCCTTTACCACCTCCGTGACTTGGGTAACACCGTGATTGTGGTCGAGCACGACGAAGAAGCCATACTGGCGGCAGACCACGTTATCGACATAGGCCCGGGCGCCGGCGTACACGGCGGTCAAATTATTGCTCAAGGCAAGCCCGCAGACATACTCGCTAACCCTAATTCACTAACCGGCCAGTACCTCAACGGCACCAAGTGCATCGCTATACCCGAAAAACGTAACCCCGGATCTGGTAAGTACCTCAAACTGACCGGGGCTACCGGCAACAACCTGACTAGCGTTGACTTAGCGATACCCCTTGGCGTGATGACGTGCATAACCGGTGTTTCCGGCTCTGGTAAATCGACCCTAATCAACGGCACCCTTTACCCAATAGCCGCCACGGCATTGAACAAAGCCACAACTCTAAGCCACGGGCCTTACACCAGCATTGAAGGGATAGACCTGCTAGACAAAGTCATCGACATCGACCAAAGCCCCATCGGCCGTACACCAAGATCGAACCCAGCCACGTACACAGGACTTTTCACCCCCATCCGCGAACTGTTTTCCGGTACCCAGGAAGCACGGTCAAGAGGTTACAAGCCCGGCCGTTTTTCCTTCAACGTCAAGGGTGGACGCTGCGAAGCCTGCCAGGGCGACGGCGTCATCAAAGTAGAAATGCACTTCCTGCCAGACATCTACGTGCCCTGCGACGTCTGCAAGAGCAAACGCTACAACCGCGAAACGCTGGAAGTGCGCTATAAAGGCAAGAACATCCATGAAGTGCTGTCTATGACCGTAGAAGAAGGCCGCGAATTTTTCGACGCGGTGCCCTTCCTGGCGCGAAAACTGCAGACCCTAGTGGACGTGGGCTTGTCGTACATCCGCCTGGGCCAGAGCGCTGTTACGCTATCCGGCGGCGAAGCCCAACGGGTGAAACTCGCCAAAGAGCTGTCCAAACGCGACACCGGCCAAACCCTGTACATTCTGGACGAACCCACCACCGGCCTACACTTCTATGACATTCAGCAGTTGTTAACCGTATTGCAGCACCTACGCGACCACGGCAACACCATCGTGGTCATAGAACACAATCTGGACGTCATTAAAACCGCAGACTGGATAGTCGACCTGGGCCCCGAAGGCGGGTCCGGCGGGGGCCTGATCGTCGCGGAAGGGACGCCAGAGCAAGTAGCAGAAAACAAAGCCAGCCACACTGGTCGCTACCTAAAACCCTTGCTAGAAAAGCAAAAAGAGGCCCAACGATCTTAGATAGCAGATAGCAGATAGGGACAGATTTGAAATCTGTCCCTTGGGTGACACGAGATCGGGGACGGATTTGAAATCCGTCCCCTTAGTTTTAACCCCCCATATCACCCAGCCAAGCAGAAATTCACACACTTTCCCCCAGACAAAAAAAACCGGCTACCCAAAGGTACCCGGCTTTTTTCAGACAAATACAGAGCTATAACACTCTACTACTCGTCAACTTCTTCCGCTTCAATATCCAGCGGACGACCGATCAGCTCGACATATGCCATAGGGGCACTGTCGCCTGCGCGGAAACCGCACTTCAGGATACGAAGATATCCACCCGGACGCTCGTTGTAACGGGGGCCCAGCTGAGTAAACAGCTTGGCAACCGCTGCATCGTCACGCAGACGCGCAAACGCCAGACGACGATTCGCGACCGAATCGATTTTAGCCAGAGTAATCAAAGGTTCCGCTACCCGACGAAGCTCTTTAGCCTTCGGCAACGTTGTTTTGATCAACTCGTGCTCAACCAGTGACGCAGACATGTTCCGAAACATGGCCTTGCGATGCGCACTGGTCCTGTTGAACTTACGACCACTCTTACGATGACGCATTGCTCTGATTCCTTAGCTTAACTAATCGGCGATTAACCGCCCAAAACCCGGTCATCACCACGAAGGCTTGCCGGCGGCCAGTTATCAAGACGCATTCCCAGAGACAAACCACGGGACGCTAATACGTCCTTGATCTCTGTCAGCGACTTTTTACCCAGGTTAGGCGTCTTCAACAGCTCAACTTCTGTGCGCTGAATCAAATCGCCGATGTAGTAAATGTTCTCAGCCTTCAAGCAGTTGGCGGAACGTACTGTCAGCTCCAGATCATCAACCGGGCGCAGCAGAATCGGATCAATTTCTTCCTCTTCCTCAACACGCTCTGGTTCTTTTTCATGATCAAAATCAACAAACACGGCCAATTGCTGCTGGAGAATGGTAGCGGCCCGGCGAATGGCTTCTTCCGGATCGATAGTACCATTAGTCTCCAGATCAATAACCAGCTTGTCGAGGTCGGTACGCTGCTCTACCCGTGCACTTTCCACAGAATAAGCAACGCGTCGAACCGGGCTGAACGTAGCATCCAGCTGCAGACGTCCGATGGCACGAGTTTCGTCCTCATCCAGACCGCGCTGATCAGCGGGTTCATAGCCGCGACCCCGGGCAATGCTCAGACGCATGTTAATTTCACCATTTTCGCTCAGGTGACAGATAACGTGTTCCGGATTGGTGATCTCGACATCATGATCCAACTTTATATCTCCGGCTGTAACAACACCCGGACCCTTCTTGCTGAGCATAAGCTCGGCATCGTCACGGCCGTGCATTTTTACAGCAACGCCCTTAAGATTCAAAAGAATCTCTATGACGTCTTCCTGGACACCGTCAATGGCGCTGTACTCGTGCAACACACCGTCAATCTGCGCTTCAGTAACAGCGCAGCCCGGCATCGAAGACAAGAGAATACGGCGTAACGCACTGCCCAGAGTGTGACCGAAACCTCTTTCAAGAGGCTCCAGGGTGACCTTGGCACGCGTGGAACCGGATTCCTTCACGTCAATGGTACGAGGTGTCAATAACTCATGTACTGAACGCTGCATAGACGCCCCTATCTGCTATCGTTGCTAACTGGGCTTTACTTAGAGTAAAGCTCGACGATGAGGTTCTCGTTGATGTCGGCCGGCAATTCAATCCGTGTTGGCACTGAACTGTAAACGCCGGACATCTTAGTGGCGTCGACATCTACCCAGCTCACCGCTGCGCGACCGGAGGCCAAGTCCAGAGCGCCTTTAACGCGCAACTGGTTTTTGGCTTTTTCACGCACGCTCAGAACATCACCCGGCTTAACCTGGTAGGAAGGAATATTCACAACCTTGTCGTTGACCAGAATTGCCTTGTGAGAAACGAGCTGGCGGCACTCCGCGCGGGTTGAACCAAAACCCATACGGTAAGCAACGTTATCAAGACGCGCTTCCAGAAGTTGCAGCAGATTTTCACCCGTTGCGCCTTTCAGGCGAGCCGCTTCTTTATAATAGTTGCGGAACTGCTTTTCCAGTACGCCGTAAATACGACGAACTTTCTGTTTTTCCCGCAGCTGGACGCCGTATTCCGACAGACGACCGCGACGCGCACCGTGCATACCCGGGGGGGTTTCAAGGTTGCACTTGGTGTCGAGAGCGCGAACACCGCTTTTCAGAAAAAGATCTGTCCCTTCACGACGAGACAGTTTGCACTTCGGGCCTATGTAACGAGCCATAATTACTGTCTCCTGTGTTAGACGCGGCGCTTTTTAGGCGGGCGACATCCATTATGGGGAATCGGCGTCACATCTGTGATGTTGCTGATCTTGTAGCCGCACGAGTTAAGCGCACGAACTGCAGATTCACGACCAGGGCCGGGGCCCTTGACTTCAACATCCAGGTTTTTAAGGCCGTATTCAGCAGCCGCATTACCGGCTCTTTCAGCTGCTACCTGCGCAGCAAAAGGTGTACTCTTACGTGAACCGCGGAAACCAGAACCACCAGCAGTGGCCCAGGACAATACGTTGCCCTGGCGGTCCGAAATGGTCACGATAGTGTTGTTGAAGGAAGCGTGAATGTGCGCGACGCCATCAACAACCGTTTTTTTCACCTTTTTACGGGTACGTGTACCTGGCTTTGCCATGTTTGCCTACCTGTTACTTACGAATAGGTTTGCGCGGACCTTTACGGGTGCGAGCGTTGGTCTTGGTGCGCTGGCCGCGGACTGGAAGCCCGTGACGGTGACGCAGACCACGATGACATCCGAGATCCTTCAAACGCTTGATGTTCATCTGTACTTCACGACGCAGATCGCCTTCGACGGTGCCTTTAGTCACATCAGTACGAAGTGATTCCAGCTGTTCGTCAGTCAAGTCTTTGACTTTGACGTCCGGCTTGACGCCGGTTGCATCGCAAAGCTTTTGAGCTGTTGTTTTGCCTACACCAAAAATATAGGTGAGCGATACAACAACATGTTTGTGATCGGGTATATTGACACCGGCTATACGTGCCATCCAAATTACTCCGCGTTCAAAGCTATGCTGTGTGAATTGTCCGCCACTAAAAGGGCGCGAAACAATAACGCCTGACCCGGCATCGAGTCAAGCGCTATCATCGTACACCTTTTACAAGCAAGGATTTTTCCCGAAGGTATTAACCCTGACGTTGCTTGTGGCGAGGCTCCGAGCAAATGACCCTTACGGCGCCATTGCGACGAATTACTTTGCAGTTACGGCAAATTTTCTTTACCGAAGCGCGTACTTTCATTGTCGACTCCAGTTTTCAAGGGGAACGGGTTTACCCGTTCCGACCATAGCCCTTGAGATTGGACTTCTTCATCAGCGATTCATACTGGTGAGACATCAGGTGCGACTGAACCTGGGCCATGAAGTCCATCACTACGACTACAACAATCAGCAGAGACGTACCGCCCAAATAGAAGGGTACGTTCCCGGCTACCATCAGGAACTGAGGGAACAGGGAAACTGCTGCAATGTACATTGCTCCGAACAATGTCAAACGGGTAAGAACGCCATCAATGTACTTGGCTGTTTGCTCACCCGGACGAATGCCCGGAATAAAAGCGCCTGAGCGCTTGAGGTTATCCGCGACTTCCCGTGGGTTGTACATCAGAGCCGTATAGAAGAAGCAGAAAAATACCACTGCTGCCGCGAACAGAATAATATACAAGGGCTGACTGGGCGCAAGTGCCTGGGAAATATCGCTCAACCACTCCATGCCTTCACCCTGACCAAACCACTGGCCCAGCGATGCCGGGAACAACAGAATGGACGATGCAAAGATGGGCGGAATAACACCGGCCATATTCACTTTCAAGGGCAAATGGCTGGACTGCTGGGCAAATACCCGGCCGCCCTGCTGCCTCTTGGCGTAGTTAATCGTCAATCGGCGCTGACCGCGCTCCATGAACACCACAAAACCGATGACGGCAATTGCCAGAACACCGATACCAAGTACCAACAACAAGCTCATTTCACCGTTACGGGCCTGCTCCAGGGTCTGACCGATCGCGCCGGGTAACCCGGCAACGATACCGGCGAAAATCAACAGTGAAATGCCGTTACCGACACCCCGCTCGGTGATCTGCTCGCCCAGCCACATCATGAAGACTGCACCACTAACAAACGATACAACCGCCACAAAGTGGAAGCTGAGAGTGTCATTGAAGGTGACGCCCTGCGACGCCAAACCGACAGAAATACCAGTACCCTGAAGCAGGGCCAGGATTACGGTACCGTACCGCGTATATTGGCTCATCTTACGACGACCTGCCTCGCCTTCTTTTTTCAACTGCTCCAGCGTCGGGCTGACCGCTGTCATGAGCTGCATGATAATAGAAGCCGATATATACGGCATGATACCCAGCGCAAAGATACTCATGCGCTCAAGTGCACCACCGGAAAACATGTTGAACATGCTCAGGATTGTGCCCTGATTCTGCTCAAACAGTGCCGCCAAGCGGTCGGGGTTTATACCAGGCACCGGAATGTGGGCACCAATTCGGTACACAAGCAATGCCAGAAAGACAAACCAGAGCCGCGAACGCAGCTCTGCCAGTCCTTTACCCGCGCCCGCAGGCAATGATGCTGTCTTGGCCATTTAGTCCTCGACTCGCGTTAGTCTTCTACTTTGCCGCCCGCGGCGATAATCGCCTCGCGTGCGCCTTTGGTCACTCGCAAACCCTGCACAGTCACTGCGCGGTCAATTTCACCGGACAACATGACCTTTGCTTCGCGAATTTCGTCGCGAATGATGTCTGCTTTTTTCAAAGCGTCGAGGTCGACAACATCGCCTTCTACCTTCGCCAGTTCATTCAGGCGAATTTCAGCAACGTAACGCTGCTGACGAGACGTGAAGCCGAACTTCGGCAAACGACGGGCCAACGGCTGCTGACCGCCCTCAAAACCGGGGGCAACGCTGCCGCCGGAACGGGCTTTCAGACCCTTGTGGCCGCGGCCACAAGTTTTGCCGAAACCACAACCGATACCACGACCAACGCGCCTTGCGTTGGGACGTGAACCGGGTTCTGGAGCTAGTTCGTTCAGACGCATCTTAGTTCTCCTCAACCCGAACCAGGTAATCTACCCGGTTAGCCATACCGCGAATGGAAGGAGTATCTTCCAAGACTACGGACTGGCCAATTTTACGAAGACCCAGGCCCTTCACACAAAGCTTGTGCTTGGGCTGGCAGCCGATTGGGCTGCGGATCAGTGTAACTGTGATCGTTTTTGCGTTCGCCATGACTTCAACCCAGAATGTCTTCGACGGATTTACCGCGCTTGGCTGCAATATCTTCTGGCGCTTGCATTGCCTGAAGACCCTTGATGGTGGAACGTATCACGTTCACCGGGTTGGTAGAGCCATAGCACTTAGACAGTACGTTATGGACACCAGCCACTTCCAACACAGCGCGCATGGCGCCACCAGCAATAATGCCGGTACCATCGGACGCAGGCTTCATGAACACCCGTGAACCACCGTGCTGTGCCCGAACCGGGTACTGCAGGGTGGTGCCGTCCAGCGGCACGTCAACCATATTTCTGCGCGCAGCTTCCATGGCTTTCTGTATCGCAACCGGCACTTCACGCGCCTTGCCACGACCAAAACCAACACGCCCTTTACCATCACCCACTACAGTCAATGCGGTAAAAGCAAAAACGCGCCCGCCTTTTACTACCTTGGCAACGCGGTTTACCTGAACCAGCTTTTCCTGGAGCTCAGGCGCCTTCTGTTCGTTAACGCTCATCTTCCCCACCTCTTAGAATTGCAAGCCAGCTTCGCGGGCTGCGTCGGCCAGAGCCTGCACACGGCCGTGATAACGGTAACCGGAGCGGTCAAAAGCAACCTGCTCAACACCCGCCGCCTTGGCGCGTTCAGCAATCAGCTGACCGACCTTTTTAGCAGCATCCACGTTACCGGTCGCACCCTGGCGCAGTTCCTTATCCAACGTGGAGGCAGTGGCCAGCACTTGGCTGCCATCTGCTGTCGTAACCTGGGCGTACATATGACGCGGTGTGCGGTGAACGCACAGACGGTTTGTACCCAGCTCACGAATTTTCATGCGCACTTTACGTGCGCGACGTAATCTTTCGTTATTCGCGCTCATAGTCCCGCCCTATTTCTTCTTGGCTTCTTTGCGTCTTACCTGCTCATCCGCATAACGTACACCTTTGCCTTTATAAGGCTCGGGCGGACGGAAGGCGCGGATTTCAGCGGCGACTTGGCCAACCTGTTGCTTGTCGATACCGCGAATAATCACTTCCGTGTTTGACGGAGTTTCAACGGTAATTCCCTCGGGCAGCTCGTACGCAACGGGGTGAGAAAAACCCAGTGTCAGATTGAGCTTCGTACCTTGCGCCTGAGCCCGGTAACCCACACCGATCAGCTGGAGCTTACGCTCGAAGCCTGCGGTAACGCCGGTCACCATATTACTGACCAAAGCGCGGGTTGTACCAGCAAGAGCGCGGGACTGTTTAGCACCATCACGGGCTGCAAAGCGTAGGAGATTTTCTTCCTGCTTTACTTCAACCGCTTGGTGGATTGAAAACTGAAGCGCTCCTTTGGAGCCCTTTACGTTGATTTCCTGACCGTTCAGCTCCACTTCAACACCGGGAGGCAGCACGACAGGATTATTGGCAACCCTGGACATGTGTTTCTCCTAGAATACGGTGCAGATGACTTCGCCACCTACGCCGGCAGCACGTGCGGCGCGGTCTGTCATTACGCCCTGAGACGTAGAAACAATCGCGACTCCCAAACCACCGGATACTTTCGGTAGCTTCGCAGCGCCTTTGTACTGGCGCAAACTCGGACGGCTAACACGGTCGATAGATTCAATAACCGGCTTGCCACCAAAGTACTTCAGAGTAATCGTCAGCTCAGGCTTGATGTCAGCCGTAACAACAAAATCTGCAACGTAACCTTCGTCCTTCAGGACTTGTGCCACGGAGATTTTCATCTTCGAGGACGGCATCTTAACGTCTGCTTTCAATGCCATCTGGGCATTACGGATACGTGTGAACATATCCGCAAGCGTGTCTTGCATGCTCATTGGTATGAGGCTCCTGATCTTTTTAGTTGTGCAGCGGCGCGCCGCACCGCTTACCAACAGGCTCCCGACCGCAGTCAGGAAGCCTATCTTACCAGCTTGCTTTGGTCAGACCCGGAACGTCACCGCGCATGCCGTACTCGCGGAGTTTAATCCGTGAAAGTTCGAACTTACGCAAGACGCCGTGTGGGCGACCCGTTATCTGGCAACGATTACGAAGACGCGAAGGAGATGCATCGCGAGGAAGCTGTTGTAGCTTCATCTGTGCATTCCAGCGGTCATCATCGCTGGTATTGGGGTTCTTGATAATTGCCTTGATCCCAGCACGCTTCGCTGCATATTTCGCAACGGTTAGCTCGCGCTTGAGCTCACGGTTTTTCATGGAAACCTTTGCCATTACTCTCGTTCCTTATTTCTTGAACGGAAAGCCAAACGCTTTCAACAGTTCACGACCTTCATCGTCGGTACCGGCAGAGGTGGTAATGGTAATATCCAGACCACGAATCTTATCAACCCTGTCGTATTCAATCTCAGGGAAGATGATCTGCTCACGCACACCCATGCTGTAGTTACCACGGCCGTCGAACGACTTTGGGTTCAGACCGCGGAAGTCACGAATGCGGGGAACCGCAATGTGCACCAGACGATCAAAAAATTCCCACATACGCTCGCCACGCAGAGTAACCTTGCAACCAATTGGCCAACCTTCACGGACTTTAAAACCCGCAACCGATTTGCGCGCCTTGGTCACAACCACTTTCTGACCCGCCAGGCGCTCAAGATCAGCGACTGCGTTATCAATCAGCTTTTTGTCACCGATAGCTTCACCAACACCCATGTTCAGGGTGATTTTCTGAATACGCGGCACCTGCATGATGTTCTTGTAGCCGAACTCCTGCTGCAGGGCGGGTATCACTTCCGTACTGTACTGCTCTTTCATGTTCAGCATCGTAACCACCACCGCTTACTGGTTATCGACAGCTTCTTTCGTCGCTTTGAAGATCCGCTGTTTTGCGCCGTCTTCCTTAATCTGGAAGCCAACACGATCGGCTTTGCCGGTCTGCGGATTAAAAATAGCCACGTTAGAAGCCTGGATAGGCGCTTCTTTTTCGACGATGCCACCAGGGGTGCTCAGCGCCGGGTTTGGTTTGGTGTGCTTCTTCATCATGTTGATGCCAGAAACAACCACCTTACCATCGTCCTGAACTTTCAGGACTTTACCACGTTTGCCTTTGTCTTTCCCCGTAGTGACGATTACTTCGTCATCTCGTTTGATCTTTTTCATGTCCGGCCTCTGGTCCTTTAAAGTACTTCGGGTGCCAGTGAGATAATCTTCATGAACTTCTCATTTCGCAGTTCACGGGTAACCGGTCCGAAGATACGGGTACCAATGGGTGCGTCCTGGGCGTTCAGAAGTACGGCCGCGTTGCCGTCAAAACGGATCAGAGATCCATCTGGACGACGCACACCTTTACGGGTGCGCACTACGACAGCCTTCAGTACCTGGCCTTTTTTTACTTTACCGCGGGGAATGGCTTCCTTAACGGTTACCTTTATAATGTCCCCGATTGCAGCATAACGCCTGTGTGAACCGCCCAGGACCTTGATGCACATCACCTGACGCGCACCGCTGTTATCCGCGACTTCAAGCATTGTTTGAGTCTGAATCATGGTTGTTCTCCGGGCGATTTACACCTTGGATGCATGTTCAGTGACTTCCACTAAGGCCCAGCTTTTGGTCTTGGAGACCGGGCGGGTTTCCTTAATGATCACAGTGTCACCGATATTGCACTGGTTGCTCTCATCGTGAGCATGGATCTTGGTTGAACGCTTCATGTACTTACCGTACAGAGGGTGCTTTACCTGACGCTCGACCAACACCACGATGGACTTCTCCATCTTGTTGCTCACGACCTTGCCGCTCAGAGTTCTGGCAGTTTGGGTAGTTTCGGTCATGTCACTGTCCTGCCTTTTCGTTCAATACTGTTTTCACGCGAGCAATATCACGCTTCACCCCAGGGAGAAGATGAGACTGATTCAGCTGACCTGTCGCCTTACGCATGCGCAGGTTAAACTGCTCCTTCAGGAGACCGATCAGCTCTTTGTTCAGCTCCTCGGCTGACTTTGCACGCAGCTCTGTTGCTTTCATCACATCACCGTCCTCGTTACGAAGGTGGTCTGTACCGGCAGCTTCGCAGCCGCCAGAGTGAAAGCTTCGCGTGCGATTTCTTCAGTCACACCTTCCATCTCATAGAGCATACGGCCCGGCTGAATTTCAGCCACCCAGTACTCGACAGAACCTTTACCTTTACCCATACGAACTTCCAGCGGCTTGCCAGTAATCGGCTTGTCCGGGAAGACGCGAATCCAAATCTTACCACCCCGCTTGATCTTACGGGTCATGGTACGACGTGCGGCTTCAATCTGGCGAGCAGTTATACGCCCGCGAGTAACCGCCTTCAATCCGTATTCACCGAAGCTCACCTTGTTAGCGCGGTGAGCAAGGCCGGTGTTGCGGCCCTTCATTACCTTGCGAAATTTGGTGCGTTTTGGTTGCAGCATAAGAGTGCCCCTTTACTTAGAACCTTTCTTCCCAGAGGCTTTCTTGTCAGCACGGACCTGTTCCATACCACCAAGAATCTCACCTTTGAAGATCCATACCTTGACGCCGATTACGCCGTAAGTGGTATGCGCTTCGTAGGTTCCGTAATCAATATCTGCACGTAATGTGTGCAGCGGAACACGACCTTCGCGATACCACTCGGAACGGGCAATTTCAGCTCCCCCGAGACGACCGCCAACCTGAATCTTGATACCCTTGGCGCCTTGACGCATAGCGTTCTGTACCGCGCGCTTCATAGCACGACGGAACATCACACGGCGCTCCAGCTGACCGGCAACGTTTTGCGCTACCAAACGGGCATCCAGGTCCGGCTTGCGGACTTCTTCGATGTTGATGTGCACAGGCACACCCATCATGTCGCTGACTTCACGACGAAGACGGTCAACATCTTCACCCTTCTTCCCGATAACAATACCCGGGCGGGCGGTATGGATCGTGATACGGGCGTTCTGAGCAGGGCGCTCGATCACAATCTTGCTGACAGACGCCTTTACCAGACGCTTGTCGAGGAATTCACGAACCTGAATGTCGTTCAACAGGTTTTTCGCGTAGTCCTTTTTATCGGCGTACCATACTGAGTTGTGCTCTTTGATCACACCCAGGCGAAAGCCGATCGGATTTACTTTATGACCCATCTGAGCATCTCCTACTTGTCGGCGACCTTGACGGTGATATGGCAGGTGCGCTTCATAATTCTGTCAGCGCGCCCCTTGGCTCGAGCTTTAATTCGCTTGAGCGTTGGGCCCTCATCCACCATAACAGTGGAGACCCGCAGATCATCTACGTCCAGACCTTCGTTATGCTCAGCGTTAGCAATTGCGGACTCAAGAGCTTTCTTGAGAATCCCAGCTGCTTTCTTAGGGCTGAAAGTCAAAATATTCAGAGCGTCCTCAACAGCCTTGCCGCGAACCTGATCGGCAACAAGACGAGCTTTCTGAGCTGAGAGGCGAGCGCCCTTATACTTGGCTGCTACTTCCATTTCATTTCCCCTCACAATCAGCGTTTCGCTTTCTTGTCGGCCGAATGGCCACGATAAGTACGCGTTGCTGCGAACTCACCTAGTTTATGACCGACCATATCTTCGGTGACATAAACCGGCACGTGTTGCTTACCGTTGTGGACTGCGATGGTCAAGCCTACGAACTCTGGGAAAATCGTGGAACGGCGCGACCAGGTCTTAATTGGTCGCTTGTCGTTCACTTCCAGAGCTGCCTCGACCTTCTTCAACAGATGCAGGTCTATGAAAGGACCTTTCTTTAAAGAACGTGGCACAGCATTTACCTCTATGTAGTCGTTTACTTGGCTGAACGACGACGTACTATCATCTTATCAGTACGCTTGTTCTTACGAGTCTTATGCCCTTTGGTCGGAACACCCCATGGAGTAACTGGGTGACGCCCGCCAGAGGTACGCCCTTCACCACCACCGTGTGGGTGGTCAACTGGGTTCATAGCCACACCGCGTACCGTTGGACGCTTTCCGCGCCAACGTGATGCACCCGCTTTACCAAGCCGCTTGAGACTGTGTTCACTGTTGGATACTTCACCCAACGTAGCACGGCAATCAACAAGCACCTTTCGCATTTCACCTGAGCGCAGGCGGATAGTCGCGTAAGCGCCTTCCCGAGCAACCAGCTGTACGGATGCGCCCGCAGAGCGAGCCAACTGTGCACCTTTACCAGGCTTGAGCTCAACGCAATGGATCACAGAACCAACCGGGATATTCCGCAGCGGCAATGTACTTCCCACCTTGATAGGCGCGTCGATTCCTGAGCGCACAGGCTCACCGATCTGCATGCCCTTGGGAGCGATAATGTAACGGCGCTCGCCATCGGCGTACTTGATCAGCGCGATGTGCGCCGAGCGGTTAGGATCGTATTCAATGCGCTCGATTGTCGCAGGAATACCATCTTTAATCCGCTTGAAGTCTATTATGCGGTAGTGCTGTTTATGGCCACCACCGATGTGACGGGTAGTGATACGGCCATTATTATTACGGCCACCCGACTTGCTTTGCGATTCGACCAACGGTTCGTAAGGGCGCCCTTTGTGTAAATCCGGGTTGTACAGCTTTACAACGTGACGGCGTCCGGGAGATGTTGGCTTGGTTTTGACGATCGGCATATTACGACCCCTTTACCTTATTCCACATCCAGAAAATCGATGTCCTGACCTTCAGCCAGCTTTACATAAGCCTTACGAATGTCATTACGCTTGCCGAACCCGCGAGCTGTGCGTTTAAGCTTGCCCTTACGATTCAGAACCTGAACACCTTCGACGGTGACGTTGAACAATTGCTCAACGGCTTTTTTTATCTCGGGCTTGGTGGCGTCCGGGGCGACCCGAAACACTACCTGACCGTGTTCGGCCACACGAGATGCTTTCTCCGATACGTGAGGCCCTAAAAGAACCTTATAGATACGTTCCTGATTCATCCCAGCATCTCCTCGATTTTCTTCAGAGCGGGAACAGTCACCACGATTTTCTCGTGAGCAACCAGGCTAACCGGATCCAGACCAGCAACATCACGCACATCGACGTGAGGCACGTTGCGCGAGGCCAGGTGCAGGTTCTGATCAAGATTTTCCGACAGGATCAGCACGTTGCTTAAACCCATGTCAGCCAATTTGGCAGTAAAGGCCTTGGTCTTGGGGGTGTCGATTGAAAAATCGTCAACCACAATCAGGCGCTCCTGACGGACCAGCTCGGACAAAATGGAGCGCATTGCAGCGCGGTACATTTTACGGTTTACCTTTTGCGCGTAGCTGCGAGGCTTCGCTGCAAAGGTAACACCACCGGAGCGCCAAATTGGGCTGCGGATAGTACCAGCACGGGCACGACCAGTACCCTTCTGACGCCAAGGCTTCTTACCACCACCCCTGACTTCTGAACGGGTCTTCTGAGCCTTGGTACCCTGACGGCCAGCAGCCATATAGGCTACAACTACCTGGTGAACCAGTGCTTCATTAAAATCTTTTGCGAAAGTAGCCTCGGAAACCGTAATTCCCTGACCGCTACCTGTAATTGTCAATTCCATCGAACCGCTCCTCAGGCTTTAACAGCAGGCTTGATGACAACATCGCCACCAGTCGCGCCGGGGACGGCACCACTAACCAGCAGAAGATTGC
Organism: Marinobacter gelidimuriae; assembly: GCF_000372805.1. GTDB lineage: Bacteria > Pseudomonadota > Gammaproteobacteria > Pseudomonadales > Oleiphilaceae > Marinobacter > Marinobacter gelidimuriae. Next base: position 50,176 of record NZ_KB889878.1, read on the forward strand.
GCTCAGCGTCGACACGGACAATTTTCAGGTTCTGCACAGTAACCTGCGCATTACCCATCTGGCCCGCCATCTTTTTGCCTTTGAATACCTTGCCCGGAGTCTGGTTTTGACCAATGGAACCCGGAGCACGGTGAGACAGGGAGTTACCGTGGGTAGCATCCTGCATGGCGAAGTTCCAGCGCTTTACGCCACCCTGGAAACCTTTACCTTTAGATGTACCTGTGGTGTCAACGGCCTGACCGTCTTCAAAGACTGACGCAGTAATTTCGCCGCCGGCAACCAGGTCTTCACCTTCGCCGTCTGCCAAACGAAATTCCCATACGCTACGGCCCGCTTCTACACCGGCTTTTGCGAAATGGCCTGCCGCACTCTTGTTAACACGAGAGGAACGACGCGAACCCACGGTTATCTGAACCGCACGGTAGCCGTCGTTTTCAAGAGTTTTAAGTTGGGTGATGCGGTTAGAATCAACCTCGATCACCGTTACGGGCAACGCTTGCCCGTCTTCCGTAAATATACGGGTCATACCGGCCTTACGACCGACGATACCAATTGCCATGTTTCACCTCTAAGTGTACGGGGCTTGCACCCTCTATGGCCTTATGACAGTTACACAGGTTAATACCGGGCGGTATTAACCGAGGCTGATCTGAACGTCTACACCTGCTGCCAGGTCTAGTTTCATCAAAGCATCTACTGTCTTTTCCGTCGGCTCAACAATGTCGAGCAAACGCTTATGGGTACGAATTTCATACTGGTCGCGCGCGTCTTTGTTGACGTGCGGTGAAACCAGAATCGTGAACTTTTCCTTGCGCGTAGGCAATGGAATAGGTCCGCGCACCTGAGCGCCGGTCCGCTTAGCGGTGTCGACAATCTCTTGCGTAGACTGGTCGATCAGGCGGTAATCGAACGCCTTCAACCGAATCCGAATCTTTTGGCTTTGCATGTTGCACCAAACTCCACTCGTAGCAGCGAACCCGTCGCTGACCTTCAAAAAAGGAGCCGCATTGTATGCATAATAAACAACCCTGTCAACAGCTATGCTGATTGGCTCGGCCGACGCATACATTGCAACTGAAATAGGAAAAGGGGCTGATCAAGTCAGCCCCTTTTCCAGACCCTACGAGTAGATTACTCGAGAATCTTGGCAACAACACCGGCGCCTACGGTACGGCCGCCTTCGCGAATCGCGAAGCGCAGACCATCTTCCATGGCGATCGGAGCAATCAACGTCACTTCCATCTTCACGTTATCACCTGGCATAACCATTTCTACGCCTTCTGGCAACTCACAAGCACCGGTGACATCGGTGGTACGGAAGTAGAACTGCGGGCGATAGCCCTTGAAGAACGGCGTATGACGACCGCCTTCGTTTTTGCTCAGTACGTACACTTCGCACTCAAACTTGGTGTGCGGCTTCATGCTGCCTGGCTTACACAGAACCTGACCACGCTCAACGTCGTCACGCTTGGTGCCGCGCAACAGTACGCCAACGTTCTCGCCTGCACGACCTTCGTCGAGCAGCTTGCGGAACATTTCAACGCCGGTGCAAACCGTTTTGACCGTGTCTTTGAGACCAACGATTTCCACTTCTCCGCCAATCTTGACAACACCACGCTCTACACGACCGGTTACAACTGTACCACGGCCAGAGATAGAGAATACGTCTTCGATAGGCATCAGGAACGGCAGATTAATCGCACGCTCAGGCTCGGGGATGTACGAATCCAGCGCTTCTACCAGCTTACGAACAGCGGTAGTGCCCATTTCGTTGTCATCACGACCTTCCAGAGCCATCAACGCAGAACCGGTGATGATCGGAGTGTCGTCAGCCGGGAAGTCGTACATTTCCAGCAGATCGCGTACTTCCATTTCTACCAGCTCAAGCAGCTCTTCATCGTCAACCATGTCCGCTTTGTTCAGGAACACAACGATGTAAGGAACGCCTACCTGACGTGACAGCAGGATGTGCTCGCGGGTCTGCGGCATGGGGCCGTCAGCAGCGGAGCAAACCAGGATAGCGCCGTCCATCTGCGCCGCACCGGTGATCATGTTTTTCACATAGTCAGCGTGGCCCGGGCAATCTACGTGTGCGTAGTGACGGTTCGGGGAATCGTACTCAACGTGAGACGTGGCGATGGTAATACCACGCGCCCGTTCTTCCGGAGCGTTATCGATCGAATCGAAGGCGCTCGCAGAACCTGTTCCCCATACGTCGTGACATACACGCGTCAGGGCAGCTGTCAGAGTGGTCTTACCATGGTCAACGTGACCAATGGTGCCCACGTTCAAGTGTGGCTTCTTACGTTCGAATTTAGATTTAGACA
>NZ_KB889879.1:0-25463 GCF_000372805.1 Marinobacter gelidimuriae
TCGACGCTGGCTGGTCCACATTGAAAACCCTGTTGTTATACAAATGCGAGAGCGCAGGCGGGATTTTTCTGGAAGTTGATGAACGGTACACCACCCAGACTTGCTCGTGTTGTGGCTCTTTGAGCCCCAACAGTCCGAAAGGTAGAGCAGGCCTTGGAATAAGAGAATGGACCTGTGAGTGCGGTGTCACTCACAACCGCGATTCCAATGCGGCCAGGAACATTCTCGCGCTTGGGCATAAGCGTCTAGAGGTAGGAATCCCCTTCCAAAAAGCCGGTTAGGCGTTTGGTGGGGGAGGATGTCAAAAAATCAGCCCTATCGATACCGACGCATATCTCCTGGCCTGCTGCCGTTATGTGGAGCTTAACCCCGTGAAAGCGGGTATGGTTGACAGTGCCGAACTCTACGAATGGTCGAGCTATCCTGCCCGCATCGGATTAAGGCACTGCGACTGGCTGGATGAACCCGCGACCTTTGGCGAGCTTGCCGGTCTGACCCCCGGCTTGTATGCCCCCGATCAGTCAGCCGCTTTCGATGCTCCCCGGGACTAACCGCAAACCAGCGCCTGTAAGCCTTATGAAAAGCCGCTGGATTGGCAAAGCCCAGCAGCCACGACACTTCCGCCAGCGACAGGCGGGTTTCGCGCAGGTAGTCCACCGCCAGTTTTGGCTGGTGAGCAGAGCATAGCGAATCAGTGTGCTCAGACCGACACCGGCGCTGGCTGCGCACTCGCCAGCTAACCCCGCCAAACCTGCATCCACAGGCCGTGACAGCGCCCCCATACGCAAACCCAGAGCGCGGTTGCCGGTTTCGGTGATGGTGGCATGGCCCAGGCGCATGTAGTGGGGAATGCTGATGCGTGCCTCTGCGGACTCCAGGGTTTGGGCTTGGCAGTCTTTGTTGTAGGCATTGGTTCAGGCTTTTAAAAAGTCACTCAAGGATAACAAATTGTACCCGCAGGATATTGCTGAACCACGGGCACAAGGGTAGCTTATACAAAAAACATAATCTCAATGATGATGAGGAAGAGACATGATCGCGACTAATGCCAACGCAGCCGCCACGCCGGGCCTAAGCAAATACCCCTACCTACTGGAACCGCTGGACCTGGGTTTTACCAAGCTGCGCAACCGCGCGTTGATGGGCTCTATGCACACCGGCCTGGAAGAGGCCAAAAACGGCTTTGAACGTCTGGCAGCGTTTTACTCTGAACGCGCCCGTGGCGGCGTGGCCCTGATTGTCACCGGCGGTATTGCGCCCAATGAAGAAGGCGGCGTATTCCAGCACGCTGCAAAAATGACCACCGACGACGAAGTGAAGCAGCACCAGGTCATCACCGATGCCGTGCACCAGGCCGATGGCAAAATCTGCATGCAGATCCTGCACGCCGGTCGCTACGCCTACTCACCGGAGTTGGTGGGGCCGTCTGCCATTCAGGCGCCGATCAATCCGTTCACTCCCAAAGAGCTGGACGAAGCCGGTATTGAAAAACAGATCGAAGACTACGCCGTGTGCGCGCAGCTGGCCCAAAAAGCAGGCTACGACGGCGTCGAAATCATGGGTTCTGAAGGCTATTTCATCAATCAGTTTATTGTGGCCCACACCAATCAGCGCACGGACCAGTGGGGCGGTAGCTACGAAAACCGCATTCGCCTGCCGATTGAAATTGTGCACCGTGTGCGCGAACGGGTAGGGCCCAACTTCATTCTGATTTATCGCCTGTCGATGCTGGACCTGATCGAAGACGGCAGCACCTGGGAAGAAGTGGTGCAGCTGGCCAAAGAGATCGAAAAAGCCGGCGCTACCCTGATCAACACCGGCATTGGCTGGCACGAAGCTCGCATACCCACCATTGCGACGTCCGTTCCCCGCGGCGCCTTTTCCAAGGTCACCGCGCGGTTAAAAAGCGAAGTCAGCATTCCGCTGATTACCACCAACCGCATCAACATGCCGGAAGTGGCTGAGAAAATTCTGGCCGAAGGCGACGCCGATATGGTGTCCATGGCGCGGCCTTTCCTGGCCGATGCCGAACTGGTGCAGAAAGCTGCCGAAGACCGCTCCGAAGAAATCAACACCTGCATCGGCTGCAACCAGGCCTGTCTGGATCATACCTTCAGCAACAAGCTGACCAGTTGCCTGGTCAACCCAAGGGCGTGTCACGAAACCGAACTGAATTACGTGAAAACCGCCAACCCGAAAAACATCGCGGTGGTGGGCGCGGGCCCGGCCGGTATGGCAGCGGCGTCGGTGGCTGCCGAGCGTGGCCATAAGGTCACCCTGTTTGACTCGGGCGAGGAAATTGGCGGTCAGTTCAACGTTGCCAAACTGATTCCCGGCAAGGAAGAGTTCTACGAAACCTTGCGCTATTACGGCGTTATGTTGAAAAAACACAATGCAGACGTGCGCCTGAACACCCGCGTTAGCGCCAAGGATCTGATTGCCGGCGGTTATGACGAAGTCATTCTGGCCACCGGCGTTCAGCCGCGCATGCCAGACATCGACGGCATCGAACACCCCAGTGTTATCAGCTACCTGGACGCGCTGAAGAAGCGCAAGCCCGTAGGTAAGCGGGTGGCGGTAATCGGCGCCGGCGGAATCGGTTTTGACGTGTCCGAGTTCATTACCCATCAGGGCGCTTCCGCCGCGCTGGATACTGACGCATTCATGAAAGAGTGGGGTGTAGATTTCAGTGGTCAGCATCGTGGTGGTGTGAAGGGCGTAAAAGCCCAGCTGCCAGAGCCGGCGCGCCAAGTATACCTGCTACAGCGCAAAACCTCGAAAATTGGTAAGAACCTGGGTAAGACAACGGGCTGGATTCATCGTACATCACTTAAACATCGTGAAGTACAGACGATCCCGGGCGTCACTTATCGCAAGATTGACGACGAAGGCCTGCACATCACCGTGACTGCCAAGCGGGCGGAGCAGGGCGAAGACAAACTGTTGCCGGTAGACACCATCATCATCTGCGCAGGCCAGGACCCAATGCGCGAGCTCCAGGCAGAACTGGAAGCTGCCAATGTGTCAACGCATCTGATTGGCGGTGCCGACGTAGCAGCGGAGCTAGACGCCAAACGCGCCATCAACCAGGGCTGCTACCTGGCCGCCGAGCTGTAAAGGCCCGGCCTCAGCATCAGGCGTTTTTAACGGGCGCTTGGTGCCCGTTCTTTATTGGTGGCCACCAAGCTGGTACTAGCGGGCTGCCAGCTTTAGAATGGCAATCCGGCAGAACAACAGGAAATTCCATGGAGCAATTCCGCAACATTGGTGTGATTGGCCGCATGGGCAGCGTTAAGGTGGTTGAAACCCTGCGCCAGCTCAAACAATATCTGGTCGCCAATAATTACCAGGTCATTCTGGAAGAAGACACGGCCAGCATACTTCCCGGCCACGGCCAGCAGGTCGCCAGTAAAAGGTTGCTGGGTGAAATTTGCGATCTGGTGATTGTTGTCGGCGGCGACGGCAGCTTGCTGGGTGCTGCCCGTGAACTGGCGAAGTCAAAAATACCCCTGTTGGGCGTTAATCGCGGCCGCCTGGGTTTTCTGACCGATATCTCCCCCAGCGATCTGGAAGAGCGCCTGAGCAAAGTGCTTAAGGGCGAATACATTGTTGAGCATCGCTTTCTGTTGGACGGCCACGTAGAGCGCAACGGTAAACCCCTGGGCTTTGGCACGGCGCTGAACGATGTGGTGCTGCACCCGGGCAAATCCACCCGCATGATCGGCTTCGACCTGTTTATCGACGGCCACTTCGTGTATGCCCAGCGCTCCGATGGCCTGATTGTCGCCACGCCTACCGGCTCCACAGCCTATTCCCTGTCCGCCGGTGGCCCCATTATGCACCCCAAGCTGGATGCCGTTGTGCTGGTGCCGATGTTCCCCCACACACTCAGCAGCCGCCCCATCGTGGTAGATGGCCGCAGCGAAATAAAATTGGTGATTGGCGAAACAAACGAAGCCTATCCGCAGGTCAGTTTTGACGGCCAGATGAACATCGCCTGCGCCCCGGGTGACATCATTCGCATCAGTAAAAAACCGTTCAAAATCCGTTTGATTCATCCAACCGATCACAATTTTTACGCTACCTGCCGGAATAAACTTGGCTGGGCCAGCAACATAACAGCGAGTTGAACATGGCCACACTGTCCAGCAATCCCTGTCGCGGCTACGACATTATCGGCGATATTCATGGCTGTTCGCTCACCTTGGAAAGCCTGCTGCAACGGATGGGCTACGCCAAGGTGAAAGGCGTGTACGAGCACAAGCGCCGCCAGGCCATCTTTATCGGCGACATTATCGACCGTGGCCCGCGCATCCGCGAAGCGCTGCACCTGGTGCGCGGCATGGTAGAGCGTGGTTCGGCCCGCATTGTGATGGGCAACCATGAGTACAACGCCCTGGGCTACTGCACCCGTGCCCGCCCGGGCAGCGGCAATACCTACCTGCGTGAGCACATACCCCGCCACGACCGCCTGATCAAAGAAACTCTGGAGCAGTTCGACGCCCACCCCGGCGAGTGGAAAGACTTCCTGGCGTGGTTCTACACCATCCCACTGTTTATAGACAACGAACACTTCCGCGCCGTGCACGCCTGCTGGGACGATGGCCTGATTAGCCGATTCCGCCAGGAACACCCTGACGGCTGCATTACTGAAGATTTTCTGCACGCCTCGTCGGTGACTGACTCTTTCCCCGGCGAAGTGATGGACACCCTGCTGCGCGGCACCGATCTGCGCTTGCCGGAAGGTGTCGCGATTACCGGCAGTGACGGATTTGTACGCACGTTTTTCCGCACCAAGTTCTGGGCAGACGATCCACACACCTACGCCGACGTGGTATTCCAACCCGACCCCTTGCCCGCAGACGTGGCAGTGCATGTGCTAACGCCGGATGAACATCGCCAGCTATTGAGCTATCCGCTGGATGCGCCCCCGGTGTTTGTGGGCCATTACTGGATGGACGGCAAACCGTCACAACTAAAATCGAATGTGGCCTGTGTTGACTACAGCGCAGTAAAATACGGCAAGCTGGCGGCCTATCGTATGGACGGCGAAAGAGTCTTGTCGCCGGATAAATTCGTATGGGTAGATGTGCAAAGGCCTAGCGACCTGGACCAACGCAATTACCCCACCAGTGAAGACAGTTTGGCACGCTAATGGATGATCAACAGATAAAACCCGGCCGCCGTTCACCCATCGTCAACGGCCGCTGGCAGCCGTCGCCCGGTCATGCACCGGTGGTGATCAGTCTCATCGTGATTGCGCTGGTTACGGTGTGGCTAACCGCCATGAGCAGCAACGAACTGGCTGCCGGCTTGATGATAGTCGACCCGCGCCAGTACGAATGGTTCAGCCTGGCTGACCGTCTGAACGCGTTACTGGATACCCTGTCGAAAGGGCAGGTATGGCGCCTGATTACGCCAGATTTTCTGCACTTTAGCTGGCCTCATATCATCTTCAATTCGGTGATGTTGTGGTTCCTGGGCAGTCAAATCGAGTTTATAGACGGCCGTACCCGGCTGCTGGTGTTGGCGTTGGTGGCCAGCCTGCTGTCGAATGGCCTGCAATACCTGGTCACCGGCCCGCTGTTTGGCGGTTTGTCGGGGGTGGTCTACGCCATTATGGGCTATTGCTGGCTAAGCCAGCGGCGGTTGCCCAGATTCCAGTTCCCGCCGGCGCTGATCACCTTCGCCCTGGCGTGGATGGTTTTGGGCTTTACCCCGCTGCCCAACATGCTGGGCTTGGGCAACATGGCCAACGAAGCCCACCTGGGTGGTTTTGTAGCGGGATTATTAGTGGCGGCCATAAAAAAACCCCACCAAAAGGTGGGGCATTAAGAGAGCGACACCAAATGACTTACGAAGAATTGATTGAACGGTTAGATCCGAACGTCTACGGCAGCCTGCGCCAGTCTATTGAACTGGGTAAATGGCCGGACGGCCGCAAAGTTAGCCCAGAGCAGCGCTCCATCAGCCTGGAAGCGGTGATTCACTACGAAAACACCCACAACATGCCGGAAGAAGAGCGCACCGGTTACATAGACCGCGGCGCAAAAGCCGGCACCGATTGCGACCCCACTGTACGCATGCAGAAAAAAGCCGCCAAAAACGCTGTTAAAAATGACGCTTTAAATGGCTCTTTAGATGAGAGCAGCGACGACAGCGACGGCTCCGAGCAGTACACCGAGGTAAAGGTTTGAACCAAGCACCTGCAAACCCGGTGGACGTCAGCGGCCGCCTGCGCAAAATGCCCGCCAGTGCAGGGCACTCTATCGGCAATCCAGTCAGCTCTCCAGTGCAATACGAACTGCGCCTGGGTGATGAGCATGTCGCACTGAACGAACTGATCGGCCAGCCCGTCAGCATCGAATTCGACGGAATTATCCGCTGCATCAACTGCGACCGCGTCACCAAAAAAAGCTTCAGCCAGGGTTTCTGCTTTCCCTGCATGCGCAAACTGGCGGCCTGCGACAGCTGCATCATGAGCCCGGAAAAGTGTCATTTTCACTTGGGCACCTGCCGCGAACCCGAATGGGGGCAGGCCAACTGCATGGTCGAGCACGTGGTTTACCTGGCCAACTCGTCGGGTTTAAAAGTCGGTATCACCCGCGGCACCCAAGTGCCTACCCGCTGGATTGACCAGGGCGCAGTAGACGCCATTCCCATGCTACGGGTAGCCACCCGCCAGTTGTCCGGTTTTGTGGAAGTGGCCTGCAAAGCCCACGTGGCAGATCGCACCAATTGGCGTACCATGTTGAAAGGCGAAACCACCGGGCTGGATTTGGCCGCAGAACGCGACAAACTGCTGGCCCTGGTAGCCGAAGAACTGGACGCCCTGCGCGCAGAACATGGCGCAGACAGCATCCGCGCGGTGCAGGAACCGTCTCGTGATTTCAGCTATCCGGTGGAGGTCTGGCCACAGAAAGTAACATCACACAACCTGGACAAAACACCCCGCGTGTCTGGTGTACTGCAAGGCGTAAAAGGCCAGTACCTGATTTTAGACACGGGCGTGATCAACATTCGCAAATACACCGGTTATCAAGTCCGCTTCTGCGCACCGGCGAACACGGGAGACAGCAATGCCTAGCAATCAGCCGCAAACCATTTACCTGAGCGATTACAAGGTGCCCGCTTATCTGGTGGATACCGCCGACCTGCGGTTTGAACTGTTCGAAGACGGCGCACGGGTGCACAGCACTCTGGCCATGCGTCGCAACCCGCTGTTTCAGGAAAGTGAAGAATCCGCCGCCGCGCCCCTGCAACTTCACGGCGACAGCCTGAAATTGGAAAGCCTGGTATTGAACGGCGAAGCCGTGGCCCAGAGCAACTACAGCGTCAGCGACGAGCTGCTGACCGTAAATCAGGTGCCGGAGCACTTCACTCTGCAAGTGGTTACCTGGATAGAGCCCCAGAACAACACCCGCCTGGAAGGCCTGTACAAATCCGCTGCCATGTTCTGCACCCAGTGCGAAGCCGAAGGTTTCCGCTGCATCACCTATTTCCCGGACCGTCCAGATGTAATGGCCCGCTTCAGCACCCGTATAGAAGCGGACAAAACCGCCTATCCGGTGCTTTTGTCGAACGGCAACCCCGTCGAGCAGGGCGACCTCAGCGATGGCCGCCACTTCGTGACCTGGGAAGATCCGTTCCCGAAACCAGCCTATCTGTTTGCTCTGGTCGCCGGTGACCTGTTGGAAAAGCAGGACAGCTTCACCACCATGAGCGGCCGCACCGTAGACCTGCGCATGTACGTAGAGCCGCGCAACTCTGAAAAATGCGAGTACGCGCTGGACTCCCTGAAACGCGCCATGGCCTGGGACGAAAAAACCTACGGCCGCGAGTATGACCTCGACATTTTCATGATCGTTGCCGTCGACGATTTCAACATGGGCGCCATGGAAAACAAGGGCTTGAACATATTCAACTCCTCGTGCGTACTGGCCAGCCAGGAAACAGCGACAGACATGGCGTTCGAGCGCATTGAATCCATTGTCGCCCATGAATATTTCCACAACTGGTCCGGCAACCGGGTTACCTGCCGTGACTGGTTCCAGCTCAGCCTGAAAGAAGGCTTTACCGTGTTCCGCGATACCCAGTTTTCCGGGGACATGGGCTCGGCGACGGTCAAGCGTATTGAAAGTGCCACGGTGCTGCGTACCGCCCAGTTTGCCGAAGACGCAGGCCCCATGGCCCACTCGGTGCGCCCGGCGTCTTACATGGAAATCACCAACTTCTACACCCTGACCATTTATGTGAAGGGCGCCGAAGTGGTACGCATGATTCACACCCTGCTGGGGCCGGATCTGTTCCGTAAAGGCAGCGATCTGTACTTTGAACGCCACGACGGCCAGGCCGTCACCACGGACGATTTCGTTAAAGCCATGGAAGACGCTTCAGGTCGCGACCTTGGCCAGTTCCGCTTGTGGTACCAGCAAGCCGGTACGCCGCAGTTGGCGATCCGTGACGAATACGATGAAAGCGCCGGCGTTTATCGCCTGCACATCGAACAAACCTTGCCAGACACCCCGGGCCAAACCAACAAACAGCCCCAGCACATTCCCTTTGCCCTGGGCCTGTTAGGCAGCCGCGGTGAAGATCTGGCGCTGGCGTTAAGCGCAGATGAGCTGGCCAGCGGCGACGCGCCGCAAGAGCGCGTGCTGGAGCTGACCGAGGCCAGCCACAGCTTTGAATTTCACGGCATCAGCGAGCGCCCGGTACCATCCTTGCTGCGGCATTTTTCAGCACCGGTGCGGGTGAGCTATCCGTGGGCCCGTGAACAGCTGCTGTTTCTGATGAACCACGACTCAGACGGCTTCAACCGCTGGGACGCAGCACAACGCCTGGCCATAGCCGTTATTCAGCAGATGATTGGTGCGCCAAAAGACGTCACCGTAGATGCTCGCCTGGTAGGCGCTTTCCGCCACTTGATCAGCGATTCCGATCTGGATCAGGCGCTGGTGGCCAAAATGCTGGTGCTGCCCACGGTGGCTTATCTGGCCGAACTGACCGATGGCGCCGACGTGCCTGCTATTCACCGGGCCCGCCGCCGGGTGTTGAAGCATCTGGCGATTGCCCTGCGCGACGAACTGGTGGCCTGCTACCGCCGCAACATCGACAGCGGCCCTTACCAACTTGGCCCCGAAGCCGTTGCCCGCCGCAGCCTGCGCAACACCGCGCTGGCCTGGCTGCTGCTGATTAATGACGAAGAAGGCCGCTCCCTGGGTTTAGGTCAGTATCGCGACGCCGACAACATGACCGACCGCATGGGCGCCCTGAAGGCGTTTGTGAACTCCGGTTACGACGAAGATCGTGCGACCACCCTGAACGATTTTTACCAGACCTTTCAGCACGACCCCCAAGTGGTGGAACAGTGGTTCTCGGTACAGGCGGCCAGCCGTCGCACCGGGCAGCTGTCACACATCCACGCGTTGCTGGAACACCCGGCGTTTGATTGGAAAAATCCCAACAAAATCCGCGCGGTGATCGGTGCGTTCGCCGGCCAGAACCTGGTGAACTTCCACAACCCGGACGGTTCCGGCTACCAGTTCCTGGCCGACCAGGTCTGCAAACTGGACGACAGCAACCCGCAGATCGCCGCACGGCTCGTGGGCCCGCTCACCCGCTGGCGCAAATTCGCCCCCGAGTACAGCCAGCAGATGCAGACAGCGCTAATGCAAATCCGCGACAAAGAAAACCTGTCCCGGGATTTGTACGAAGTAGTACACAAAAGCCTGGCGGACTAACCCAAGGGACCCACGAAGGGGACGGATTTCAAATCCGTCCCCGCTGTTCCCAAGTCCACCATCAGGGGACGGATTTCAAATCCGTCCCCGCTCTACACGTCCCCGTCGTTCCAAATCCGTCCCCGCACTACCATAAAAATCGCACTTTCGGGCGATAGCAACCTGCCAGAAATACACTACACTCAACCCATTGCAGCGCGTTGCGCGCATCAAATACAACAACACCAGCAATAGGAAATCGAATGGCCATACGCAACAGGCGCCCAATCTGCGCCTGCCCGGGACTCGCTGCTGCCATCACCTTGGCCGCGCTTTGTGTTTTAACACCTTCAACGGCATTCGCCGTCGCTGACTTACTGGAAACACCCGCTCGCAGCACCGAACTGGCCACGGTCAGTTTGCTGAACGACGTCACGCGCGCAGGCGCCAGCGAGCGTTTGGTAGCCGTCGGCGAACGCGGCCACATCATCTACTCCGATGACGGCGGCGCAAAATGGACCCAGGCCAGCGTGCCGGTGTCCGTCACCCTTACCGGGGTTGATTTTGGCTCGGCCAGCCACAGCTGGGCCGTGGGGCACAGCGGCGCGGTGTTGCACAGCAGCGATGGAGGCTCTAACTGGGCCCTGCAGATGACCGGCATTCAGGCCGCTAACCTGGCCATTGCCGGTGTACAGCAGGAAATCGAGGCCATGGAGCAGCGCCTTGAAACCGCAGCGGAAGAAGACGTCGGCGATCTGGAATGGGCCCTGGACGACCTGGTGTTTGGCCTCGAAAACATGCAGGCAGATCTGTCTGTAGGGCCGGTGAACCCGTTTCTGGACGTGTGGTTTGAAGATGCAGACCGCGGTTTTGTGATTGGCGCCTACGGCATGATTTTTCACACCGCGGATGGTGGCAATCAATGGCAGGACTGGGCGCGAAAACTGGACAATGGCAACAAATATCACCTCAATGCCATCACCAAAATCGGTGGTGGAGCGCTGATGATTGTCGGCGAAGCCGGGCAAATTCACGTGTCTGAAGACAACGGCATTACCTGGGATCGCCGCGACAGCAGTTACGAAGGCTCGCTGTTTGGCGTGACCGGTACCGGTAACAGCGGCGAAGCGCTTGCATTCGGCCTGCGCGGCACGGTGATGCACACAACCGATAACGGCCAAAGTTGGGATCGCGTGCAAACCGGCTCCAGCACCACCTTGAATGATGGTACCAGCGTCGGTGAACGCCTGGTGTTGGTGGGCAACAACGGCACCTTGGTCATTCGCGATGGCGCCAATGACGAGTTCAAGGAAACCCTGCGAGCCGATCGCCTGGGCTTGATGGGTGTTGTGGTAAATGGTCCGCAGAGTCTGTTGCTGGTGGGTGAGGGCGGCGTCGTTTTGATGCAAGGCGACGCGGGTCTGGTAAAAGAAGGGGAAGAACAAGGGGCGGTTGAATGACAAATCCAAAGCATGCCAGAGGCGAACACTACTTCACCACACCCAAAGCCGAGCCCTTTCTGGAACGGCTGATTTTTAACAACCGTGTCACCATACTGGTTCTGTTCGCGGTGCTGACCGCATTTCTGGGCTATAACGCGGTGAAAATCCAGCCCGATGCCAGCTTCGAGCGGATGATTCCCCTGGAACACCCGTACATCGTGAACATGCTGGAACACCGGGACGACTTAGAGAACCTGGGTAACTTTGTGCGCATTGCCGTGGCCACAAAAGACGGCAGTGATATCTTCACCGAAGAGTACATGGAAACCCTGCGCCAGATCACCGACGAAGTGTTCTATCTCAGCGGTGTTGATCGCAGCGGCCTGAAATCCCTATGGACCCCCAACGTGCGCTGGGTAGAAGTCACCGAGCAGGGCTTTCAGGGCGGCACCATAATTCCGGACAATTACGACGGAAGCTCTGCTGAAAGCCTGGAGCAGCTGCGCCAGAACGTATTGCGTTCAAGCGAAGTGGGGCGCCTGATATCCGATAACTTCCGCTCTACCATCGTGTACGCACCGCTGTACGAAAACGACCCGCAAACCGGTGAACCCCTCGACTACGCTGCTTTTTCCCGCCAGCTGGAAGAGAAGATTCGGGAAAAGTACCAGGCCCAGAATCCGAACGTCAGTATTCACATCGTCGGCTTCGCCAAAAAAGTGGGTGACCTGATTGAAGGCATCGGCGCCATTGCCTGGTTTGCCGGCATCACCATTGCTTTGACCACGCTGTTGCTGTTCTGGTACTCCCGCTGCATTGCCGGCACTCTGGTGCCGGTGCTGACGTCCATTGTGGCGGTATTCTGGCAGTTAGGGGCGCTAAAAATACTGGGTTACGGGTTAGACCCGTATTCCGTGCTGGTCCCGTTTCTGGTGTTTGCCATTGGCATAAGCCACGGGGTGCAGCTGGTGAACGCCATGGCGGTAGAAGCCGCCCGCGGTTTTGACCCGCTCAACGCCGCTCGCCTGGCGTTCCGTGGCTTGTACATTCCCGGCATGCTGGCGCTGATTTCCGACGCCTTTGGCTTCTTAACGCTGCTGTTTATCGATATCGACGTCATTAAAGACCTGGCCGTCGCCGCAGGCCTGGGCGTGGCTATCGTGATCATCACCAACCTGGTTCTGCACCCGCTGCTTATGTCGTACATCGGCATTACCGCCGGTGGTATTCGCCACGTGCAAAAACAGGGTGAAGAAACCGATCGAAAATGGCGCCGCCTGTCAGCGTTTGCCAGCCCAAAAGTCGCGCCTGTATCCGTGCTGATCGCGCTGCTGGGCCTGGGCGTTGGTGTCTACCTCAAGCAAGACCTGAAAGTAGGGGATTTAGACCAGGGCGCCCCGGAATTGCGCGCCGATTCCCGCTACAACACAGACAACGCGTTTATTATCGATAACTATTCCACCAGTGCCGACGTGCTGGTGGTTATGGTGAAAACCCCGGTCGAACAGTGCACCCAGTACAGCGTGCTGCGGGCCATGGACACCTTGCAGTGGGAATTGCAAAACACCCCGGGCGTGCAATCCACCGCCTCGCTGGCGGACGTGTCGAAAATCGTCACCAAAGCGCTGAACGAAGGTAACTGGAACTGGTACGCCATTTCCCGCAACCAGACCATCATCAACGCTTCGATTCGTGATGCGCCATCCGGGCTCATCAACATCGACTGCAGCCTTACGCCCACGCTGGTGTTCCTGGAAGATCACAAAGCCGAAACCCTGGACACCGTGGTGAACGCGGTGGAAGTTTTCGCTGCCAACAACAGCAACGAAGACCATACCTTCCTGCTGGCGGCGGGCAACGCCGGGGTAGAAGCGGCCACCAACGACGTCATCGCCAAAGCCAAAGACTGGATGCTGGTGTTCGTCTATGGTGTTGTCAGCCTGCTGTGCTTTGCCACCTTCCGTTCCTGGCGGGCAGTGCTGTGCATCGTGGTTCCGCTGGGGCTGACCTCTGTGCTGGCGGAAGCCATCATGGCCATGAGCGGCATCGGCATCAAAGTGGCCACCTTGCCGGTGATAGCACTCGGTGTGGGCATAGGTGTGGACTACGGCATCTACATTTACAGCAAGCTGGAGAAATTCCTGCTGGAAGGTAAATCCTTGCAGGAAGCCTACTTCGAAACCCTGCGCTCCACCGGTAAGGCGGTGATATTCACCGGCATTACCCTGGGCCTGGGTGTGGTTACCTGGATTTTCTCACCCATCAAATTTCAGGCCGATATGGGCCTGCTGCTGTTCTTCATGTTCATCTGGAACATGATTGGCTCTATCTGGCTGTTGCCGGCGCTGGCACACTTCCTGCTGAAGCCAGAACAGATGCGCGAGAAAGCCCGTCTGACAAACGCTAAAAGCTAGCCGTGTAAACCGCCCTGGTAGTCATGACAGGGCGGTTTTCTCCATGCACCCGATTTGCCGCTTGTCCCTAGGGGACGGATTTAAAATCCGTCCCCGCTTTCTTCGTCCCCGCTTTCGTCCCCGCTTTCGTCCCCGATTTGCCGCTTGTCCCTCGGGACAGATTTCAAATCTGTCCCGGCTCTACATTTCTGTTAAACTCCCGACCTTTCCTGGCACCGCGGTTGTATCGCGGCAGCCAAAAAAGAGGCCATAAAGCGGGAACATAGGGGACAGATTTCAAATCCGTCCCCGCTCTACACTTGGGGACAGACTTCAAGTCTGTCCCCGGATGGCAGCGGGTACACGGCAGCGGGGACAGATTTCAAATCCGTCCCCTACGTACGCTTACCCGCTTTACGCCCTCGCCAAACAAGTGGTCTCTGGTATAGATCACCGCTGAGCATCCTTAGGAGCACACCATGCCCGTAGTAACCCTCCCTGACGGCAGTCACCGCAGTTTTGCCGAACCCGTCACCGTACACGACGTGGCCGCCGACATTGGCGCCGGCCTGGCCAAGGCCGCACTGGCCGGTAAAGTCGACGGCACACTGGTCGACACCAGCTACCTGATCGAACACGACGCCCAACTCGCCATAATCACCGAGCGTGACGAAGACGGCCTTGAGGTTATCCGCCACTCCACCGCCCACCTGTTGGCCATGGCAGTCAAAGAGCTGTTCCCGGAAGCCCAGGTCACCATCGGCCCGGTGATAGACGACGGTTTTTACTACGATTTCAAATACGATCGCCCCTTCACCAACGAAGACCTGGCCCGTATTGAAAAACGCATGGCCGAACTGGCCAAACAAGACCTGCCGGTGTCACGCTCGGTGATGTCCCGCAGCGAAGCCGTAGCGCTATTCAGCAGCATGGGTGAAGAGTACAAAGTTCGCATAATTGAAGATATCCCCGGCGCAGAAGACCTGTCATTTTACCGCCAGGGTGATTTCATCGACCTGTGCCGCGGCCCCCACGTGCCCAGCACCGGCAAAATGAAAGCCTTCAAGCTGACAAAGGTATCCGGTGCCTTCTGGCGTGGCGACACCAACAACGAACAGTTGCAGCGCGTCTACGGCACCGCCTGGGCCAATAAGAAAGACCTGAAAGCTTACGTGCATCGCATCGAAGAAGCCGAAAAGCGCGACCATCGCAAAGTCGGCAAAAAGCTGAACCTGTTCCATATGCAAGATGAAGCGCCGGGCATGGTGTTCTGGCATCCGGACGGCTGGACCATTTATCAGAAAATGGAACAGTACATGCGCGATATCCTGCATCGCCACGGTTACCAGGAAATCAAAACGCCCCAGATTGTGTCCCGTTCGCTGTGGGAAAAGTCCGGCCACTGGGACAAGTTTAAAGAAGGCATGTTCACCACCGAGTCGGAAAAACACGACTTCGCCATCAAGCCCATGAACTGCCCGTGCCACATCCAGGTGTTCAATCAGGGTCTGAAAAGCTACAAAGACTTACCCTTGCGCCTGGCGGAATTCGGCTCCTGCCACCGCAACGAAGCGTCCGGTGCCCTGCACGGGCTGATGCGCGTGCGCGGCTTTACTCAAGACGACGCCCACATCTTCTGTGAAGAAAGCGACATTCAAAGCGAAGTGTCGAAGTTCATCGATTTACTGCACGAAGTCTACCAAGACTTCGGCTTCACCGAGATTCTGTACAAACTGTCTACCCGCCCGGAAAAGCGCGTGGGTTCCGACGAAGTCTGGGACAAATCCGAAGCCGCACTGGAACAGGCTCTCAACCGCGAAGGCGTAAAATGGGAGCTGTTGCCGGGCGAAGGCGCGTTTTATGGCCCGAAAATCGAGTTTTCCCTGAAAGACTGCATCGGCCGGGTATGGCAATGCGGCACCATTCAGGTAGACTTCAGCATGCCGGGCCGTTTAGGCGCACAATATGTGGCGGATAACTCCGAACGCAAAACACCGGTTATGCTGCACCGTGCGGTATTGGGGTCGTTTGAGCGTTTCATCGGTATTCTGATTGAAGAATACGAAGGCGCATTCCCCAGCTGGCTGGCCCCAACACAGGTCGCCATCCTCAATATCACCGATAATCAGCGGGAATATTGCGAGAATCTTGCAAAAAAGTGGGATTCTTTGGGCTTTAGGGTGAATGCTGACTTGAGAAACGAGAAGATCGGCTTTAAAATCCGCGAGCACACAATTAACAAGGTTCCCTTTCTTGTGGTTGTCGGCGACAAAGAAGTCGACAACAACGCCGTGGCGGTGCGAACCCGCAAAGGTGAAGATTTGGGAACACTATCGCTCGAAGCGTTCGAACAGCTTCTGCAAGAAGATGTTGAACGCAAGAGCAGAACCAAGTTGGAGAATTAATTATTAAACAGAGAGCGAATCGGGGTGCGCGTACACCAAAGGCGCCAATCAATGAGAACATTGATGCAACTGAAGTCCGTCTGATTGACGCCGAAGGCGAGCAAGTGGGTGTGGTCTCAATCGCAGAAGCCCTCAGAATGGCAGAGGAGGCGACCCTGGATCTGGTGCAAGTGACAGATTCCGATCCGATCGTCTGTAAAATAATGGACTATGGCAAGAAGATCTTCGACGAGAAAAAAGCGAAGGCCGTTGCCAAGAAGAAACAGAAACAGACGCAAGTCAAAGAGCTTAAGTTCCGTCCAGGAACTGAAGAAGGGGATTATCAGGTAAAACTACGCAACCTGATACGTTTCCTTGAAGCCGGGGACCGCGGCAAAATCACTGTTCGCTTCCGTGGCCGTGAGATGGCACACCAGGAAATTGGTATGAAACTCATGGAACGCATTGAAGTAGACATGGAAGAAATGGCAACGGTAGAGATGCGTCCGAAAATGGAAGGCCGCCAGATGACCATGATTATCGCCCCCCGCAAAAAGAAGTAAGCCTGCTGTTGTTGCTCATTCCCTGCCAAAGGCGGGGGATGTGTGTTTCAGGTTTACACACGATGTATCAAAAAAACAGAATGCGGAGTTTTAACAAATGTCGAAAATGAAAACGAAAAGTGGAGCGGCCAAGCGGTTTAAGAAAACGGCTACCGGCTTCAAGCACAAGTCGTCCTTCACCAGTCACATCCTGACCAAGAAAAGCCCGAAGCGTAAGCGTCAGCTGCGTGGAACCAAGCTTATCTCCAAGTCTGATGTGGCTTCCGTAAAGCGTATGCTCGGAGTTTAGAGCACAGCGCACCCCAAACGGTTTTTAAGGTAGAAGGATTATAGTATGGCTCGTGTTAAACGTGGTGTGGTTGCACGCCGTCGTCACAAGAAGATTCTAAAGCAGGCTAAAGGTTACTACGGTGCCCGTAGTCGTGTGTACCGCGTTGCCAAGCAAGCGGTTATCAAAGCAGGTCAGTATGCGTACCGTGACCGTCGTAACCGCAAGCGCGCCTTCCGCGCACTGTGGATTGCGCGTATCAACGCCGGTGCCCGTGCCAATGGCTTGTCTTACAGCCGCTTGATCGCTGGCCTGAAAAAGGCCAACGTGGAAGTCGACCGTAAAGTTCTGGCCGACCTGGCCATGAACGAGCAGCAAACGTTTGCTGCGGTTGTTGAGAAAGCCAAAGCATCCCTGTGATCGCTTAAGCTCTATCATCGATCACGAATCGATCCGCTGCCAGGCATAACAGCCAGGCGGCGTTTAATAGGGGAAGGGCACGCTCTTCCCCTATTTTTGTTTCCGGATTTCGTGTGTTTATAGACTTCATTTCTGATTTGGAGCAGTGTCAATGGAAAACCTGAAGCAGCTGGTTCAGGACGGGTTAGCGGCGGTTGCAAACGCCGACAACCTGCAGGCGCTTGATCACATTCGTGTGGAATACCTGGGCAAAAAAGGGGCGATTACCCAGCAGGCTAAAACACTGGGCAAACTCTCTAGCGAGGAACGTCCCGCTGCCGGTCAGAAAATCAACGACGCCAAAGGCCAGGTAGAGCAGGCCATCAACGCCCGCCGCAGCGACCTTGAGCGCATCGCTATTGAAGCCAAACTGGCCCGCGAATCCATTGACGTAACCCTGCCAGGCCGCGGCCAGGAGCTCGGTGGCCTTCATCCGGTTACCCGCACCCTGCAGCGCATTGAAGACTTTTTTGCCAGCGCCGGTTACAGCGTGGAACAGGGCCCTGAAATCGAAGACGACTACCACAACTTCGAAGCCCTCAACATTCCCGGCCACCATCCGGCCCGTGCCATGCACGACACTTTCTATTTTAACCCCGGCACCCTGCTGCGCACCCACACCTCGCCGGTTCAAATCCGCACCATGGAAGCCGGCAAACCGCCGTTCCGCATGATCTGCCCCGGCCGCGTGTATCGTTGCGATTCCGACATGACCCACACCCCCATGTTCCACCAGGTGGAAGGGCTGTTGATTGAAAAGAACGTCAGCTTCGCCGACCTGAAAAGCACCGTGGAAGCGTTTTTGCGGGTGTTCTTCGAGCGCGACCTGAAAGTACGTTTCCGCCCGTCTTACTTCCCGTTTACCGAACCCTCGGCGGAAGTAGACATCGAGTGGGGCCGTGAAACCGATGGCAGCATCAAGTGGCTTGAAGTCATGGGTTGCGGCATGGTGCACCCCAAAGTGTTCGAGCACTGCGGCATAGACGCCGAAGAATACCGTGGTTTTGCCTTTGGCATGGGCGTAGAGCGCCTGGCCATGCTGCGCTACGGCGTCAACGACCTGCGCATGTTCTTCGAGAACGACCTGCGCTTTCTGCGCCAGTTCCGTTAAGTTCTTTGAACCGCAACAGTTAAGGCCCGAAACGAATTAAGGAAAGAATCATGAAATTCAGTGAACAGTGGCTGCGCGAATGGGTTAACCCGGCTTTGAGCTCTCAGCAGCTGATGGACCAGATCACCATGGCCGGCCTGGAAGTCGACGGCTTCGAGCCCGTAGCGGGCAAATTTACCGGTATAATCGTTGGCGAAGTGCTCAGCGTAGAAGCCCACCCGGATGCGGACAAACTGCGAGTGTGCCAGGTCAGCAATGGCAGCACTCAGGTGCAAGTGGTGTGCGGCGCCCCCAATGTGCGCACCGGCATCAAAGTCCCTTTCGCCGAACTGGGCGCCGTACTGCCCGGCGATTTCAACATCAAAAAAGCCAAACTCCGTGGCCAGCCCTCTGTCGGCATGCTGTGTTCGGGCGCCGAGCTGGGTCTGTCTGAAAACCACGATGGCATCCTGGAATTGCCCGCGAACGCCCCCGTGGGCACGTCTTTCGCCGATTACCTGCAACTGAACGATATTACTATCGATGTAGATCTAACCCCAAACCGCGCTGACTGCCTCTCCATCAAAGGCCTGGCCCGGGAAGTAGGCGTGCTTAACAGCCTGCCGCTGAACGCGCCTTCTATCCAGAAGGTAGCCGCCACACACAGCGACGTGCCCGACGTACGCGTAGAGGCCCCCGCCGGCTGCCCGCGCTACCTCGGCCGCATTCTGCGCAATGTAGACTTAACCGCCCAAAGCCCGCTGTGGCTGCAGGAAAAACTGCGTCGCTCTGGCATTCGCTCTATAGACGCCGCAGTAGACGTCACCAACTACATTTTGCTGGAGCAAGGCCAGCCCATGCACGCCTTTGACCGCGCCGAAATAGACGGCGGCATCGTTGTGCGCATGGCCAGGCCTGAAGAAAAGCTGGTACTGCTGGACGGCCAGGAAGTCACCCTCACCGAACAGACCCTGGTAATAGCAGACCACAGCAAACCCATCGCCATTGCCGGCGTAATGGGTGGCGAGCATTCCGGTGTTAGCCCGAAAACCCGCGACCTGGTGCTGGAATCCGCCTATTTCGACCCCATCACCTTAGCCGGAAAAGCCCGCCATTACGGCTTGCACACAGATGCCAGCCACCGTTTCGAGCGCGGCGTAGACTACAACCTGGCCCGCGACGCCCTGGAGCGCGCCACCGAACTGCTGGTCAGCATCGTTGGCGGTGAGCCCGGTGAGATTGTGGACGTAACCAGCACCGAGCATCTGCCAAAGCCGATCTCCATCGTACTCCGTGAAAAGCGCCTTGCCGACGTATTGGGCCTGGCCATCGCAAACGCCAAAGTCGAAGACATCCTCACCCGCCTGGGCCTGGCGATAGAAGAAAAATCGGGAAGCGGCTGGAAAGTCAGCGCGCCCAGCTTCCGCCCGGACATCACCATTGAAGAAGACCTGATTGAAGAAGTAGGGCGCATCTACGGCTACAACAACCTGCCGGTCACCGAACCCACCGGTTCACTGGGCCTGCGCCCCAAAGCCGAAGACACCCGCCCGCTGAGCGCCATCCGCAACTATTTTGTCGCCAATGGTTACCAGGAAGCCATTACCTACAGCTTTGTCGATCCCAAAATTCAAGAACTTGTGGATCCGCAGAACGAAGGCATCGCTCTGGCCAATCCGATCTCTGCAGACCTGTCAGTCATGCGCACAACCCTGTGGAGCGGCCTGCTGAAAACCGTGGCCCACAACCAAAATCGCCAACAGCCACGCATTCGCCTGTTTGAGAGTGGCCTGCGCTTTGTGAAAGAGGGCGAACGCATCCTGCAGCAGCCCATGCTGGCAGGCGTCGTCACCGGCAACCAAAATCCTGAAAACTGGGTAAACGGTCGCAGACACGCCGACTTCTTTGATGTAAAAGGAGAGTTGGAAAGCCTGTTCCGCCTGTTGGGCGTTACCGTAGAGTTCCGCACCGGAAAGCACCCCGCGTTGCACCCGGGCCAGACCGCCGAATTGCTGCGCGATGGTCAGCCAGTAGGCTGGTTAGGCACTCTGCATCCACAGGTACAGAAAAATCTGGAACTTAATGGCACTGTTATAATGTTTGAGCTATTCTTGAACTCAATCGTTACCGGTTATGTGCCTAATTTCAAAGATTTTTCAAAATTTCCAGAAGTTCGCCGAGATTTGGCTATTATTATCGGAAGCGACGTGAAATTTGCAGACGTCGAGCGTGTGGCAACACACCACGCTGGCGAGCACCTGAACGCACTGCGTGCGTTCGATGTATACCAGGGCGAAAGCCTCGGTAAAGGTGAGAGCGAAGGCAATCGAAGCCTGGCACTCAGCTTGTTCTGGCAGCACCCGCAGCGCACACTGACCGAAGACGAAGTGCACGGGCTGTTCAACGGCGTAATAGAAGCCCTGAAAGCTGAACTGGGGGCAACACTAAGGAGTTAACGGATGGCGGCTTTGACAAAAGCGAAAATGGCCGAGCGCCTGCACGACGAACTTGGCCTGAACAAACGTGAAGCCAAGGAAATGGTAGAAGCGTTCTTTGACGAAATCCGCGGCGCACTCAGCCATAACGAACAGGTGAAATTGTCAGGATTCGGCAATTTCGACCTGCGCGACAAAAAAGAGCGCCCCGGCCGCAACCCGAAAACCGGTGAAGAAATCCCCATCAGCGCCCGCCGCGTGGTCACCTTCCGCCCGGGCCAGAAACTCAAAGCAAAAGTAGAAGCCTACGTCGAAACTAAGCAATAGATGGGGACAGATTTAAAATCTGTCCCCGCCTGGAGCTTGGAGATAGGGGACAGGGGACAGACTTCAAGTCCGTCCCCGCTTGCGTCCCCGCTTAAAGTCTGTCCCTGGCACAGCCAGACCGAAACCGAGCAACAACCATGCTAGAACCCAGCAACAACAACGAACTACCTGCCATCCCGGGCAAACGCTATTTCACCATCGGCGAAGTAGCCGAGCTGTGCGCCGTAAAAGCCCACGTACTGCGCTACTGGGAACAGGAATTTCCCCATTTGTCCCCGGTAAAGCGCCGCGGCAACCGCCGCTACTATCAGCGCGCCGACGTCATCACCATCCGCCAGATTCGCAGCTTATTGTACGACCAGGGCTACACCATCGGCGGCGCCAAGCAACAGCTGTCCAGCGTAGAAGCGAAAGACGACATCTCCCAGTACAAGCAGTTGATACGGCAGATGATTCGAGAGCTGGAAGAGGTACTGGCTGTTATGTAGTTGATAAAGTCAGCTACTTCACAATAGATCACAAATTCCTGCAATATCCCCTGTCAATCACCGTTGGTCTTTGGGCCTTTTCGAGATCGCGGATCTGATGGACTTCAGCACACTTAAGAATCACAGCGGCAACTACATCACCCCGCTGTTCGAGGAGAAGTTCGAAGACGTCGTGTGGTCGGTGGAAGTGACCTGGGAAGGCATCACCCAGCGGGTGTTTTTATACATCCTGCTGGAGTTCCAGTCCAAAGTAGACAGCACCATGCCANTGCGGCTGATGCACTACGTGGCCTGCTTTTACGATCACTTACTGAAAACCCGTGAAACAACGGCGCGTCAGGGTTTGCCGCCAATTTTTCCGATAGTGTTGTACAACGGTTCTCGACGCTGGTCAGCCCGTCAGGACATCTACGAAATGGTGCANCCGGAGCCACCGGAGTTTTTGCGAGCGTACCAGCCACATCTTCGTTACTACCTGGTTGACGAAGGGCGCTATACTGATGAAGAATTGATCGGCAAGGAAACGCCGTTAAGTGGCATATTTGGCGTTGAGAACGCCGGTCATAGTTGGGAAGCTCTGCAGCAGGCGGTGGATCGGATTGTTGAAATTATTAAAGCTGACCCGAACAAAGATCGGGTGGACAAAATNATTACTCGTTGGATCAAGCGCCATTTACAGAGAGTGGCTCCCAGGGCCAGGCTTGATTTGGATCGGTTGAGCAGTTTGGTGGAGGATAGAGATATGTTGGCAGAGAACTTGGAGAACCTGGTTAAGAAAGAGCGACTTGAGGGCATGCTGGCAGGGCGCCAAGAAGGTGAACACATGAAGGCTGAACAAATCGCCCGTAACCTGATTGCGATGGGTCTGCTGACCGATGCCCAAATTGCGACAGCTTCTGGCTTGTCCGNTAATGAGGTCAAGGTATTTCGTAAAGAGCAGAAACACTGATAACTCTGCCANAGTCAGACGATGCGCGCATCGCGCCGCGCATGGACAGGCACTCGTTCTTGCTGCGTTCTCGGAAGTCATCTTGGCCGGCAGCGTCAACTGCGGCATCAATATAGGGGACAGATTTGAAATCTGTCCCCGGTCAGCCATCGGTCAGCCATCGTCATCTAGTAAGTCATGGACAGGCACTCCCTTCTTTTTTCTTTTCTTCTATCTTCCGTAACCTTACGGCAGCATAGCGCAACTTCCTGCTGAGTTTCTGATTCAATGAATGCCTCAACCCTATCAGGAGGCAGTCATGATTCCATCAACCCCCGTCGTCCGTGGCAAACTCTATCCAAGGATGGCAAGGAAATTCTCGAACGCTGGTATCAGCCGACCGATAGCGAAGGCACAGATCATGCGATTTGAAATAGACTGGCTGGCCCATCAGCAGGAATCAGCAGGTTCAGAAGAACGGCTGACCCGCTGCCGCATGGTTCTGCAATTCAGAAGTCACCCGCTATTTACCCTCACGTCCCGCGTTAATGTCGTATTTTTGAGTCACTAATTGGCTAAATAGTCTTTTATGTCTTATAATTGGTACATTATTCAGAGATATTAGTTGTATTTCGGTTTCGGCGTGCAATTAATGTATCATTACTGATACTTTAAGCCCTTAAAGCCTCATTAGTGAGTGAATTTTGTAATATTATGAGCCAAATTAAGCGCAGCATGTCAGACTTGGCCATCCTCAATGAGCTGGGTCGGCGCCTCAAGCAAGCCCGACTGGAGCAAAACATCACCCAGCAGCAGATTGCAGAGGGCATGGGTGTCAGCCGAGCAACGTACATCCGGCTTGAGGATGGTAACGGGAAACTTGAAGTCCTGGTTGCTGCCCTGCGTGTTCTCGGAAAGCTCCCGGCGTTGGATGCCTTCTTGCCAGATGAGCCTTATTCACCGATTGAGGCATTAAAGAGTGCTGGCCATATTCGCCAGCGTGCACGCCCCGGTAATAATCCCGTTGAACAGGACAAAGGAGGCCTGGACTGGTGAGCACCGTTACGGAAGTCATCCTATGGGGAAAGAGTGTCGGCGCCCTGCTGTATGACACAGACACCGGTCTGTCGACGTTCGAATACGATAAGGGTTGGTTGAAGCAGGACGTTTCGATTTCGCCGCTCCACCTACCTCCTCGGGCTGGGAGGTTCAATTTCCCCTCATTGCCACAGGAAACGTTCTTTGGACTGCCGGGCGTGTTTGCCGACACTTTGCCAGATGACTTTGGCAATGCCGTTATCAACGCCTGGCTGGCTCGCCAGGGAATCCCAAAAAGCTCATTCAGCCCGGTTGACCCGCAGGGGTATGGCCGGATGGAATATGCCTACTACCTGATGGCCAAGGACGCAGGCATCAATATGGCACCGTCTGAACTGATGACCATTGCCCGAACACTCAGGTTGCCACGGGTAGACGCAATCGAGATTTTCAGGCGTATGGTCTTCAACGTCATTGCCCGGAACCAGGACGACCACACCAAGAACTTTGGCTTTCTGTTGGATCATTCAATGGCCGGTTGGCGTTTGGCACCGGCGTTTGATATCGCCTACAGCTACAAACCCGGTTCATACTGGGTGGACACCCATCAGATGACCATCAACGGTAAACGGGATACGTTCACTCGCGGGGATATTCTCGCAGTCGCAACCCAAATTCCCCGTTTCGAGTCAGATGCCCAGGCCATTATTGACCAGGTAACTGAGGTGGTGAGCCAATGGCAGGATTATGCTCGCCGAGCGGATGTCCATTCGGAGCTGTCACAGGAGATCCACTCAAACCTCCGGTTGTCCTTGTAAGTGTAAGAGACCGGTTGTGCCTGTTTCATGACGGCTTCGCTGTAGGCGTATATGTCGGATAGCCTAAACCGTGTGATGGGTGGAAAGGTCTCCCAGTCTCTGAAACCATTGGGACACCGATCATCGGATTCTCTTTGGCTAGTGGATACTCGATTGAATAGGGTGGGTCAGTATTGCTCCGGCGGTGACAAGGCATGGACGTCATATGACGTCACATGGACAGGCACTCCCTTCTTTTTCTTTTCTTCTATGTTCCCTCCTACTGCGCATAATTCGGCGTTATGTCACCGCCTAGCCAACACGCCAGTGCCGCGCTTTCATCTGGTTTGTCGTGGCCCAAAAGCGCTTGACAGGCGGTGATGTGGTAAACTGGTGTTGTACAGAGGACGCTGATGGACTGGGAATCGTGCTGGGCGGAACTGGAGGCCAGCGACAACGTGTTTGCATTGGTGGTCATGGCCCAGATCCAGGCCAAACGGGTGAAGAACGACGCCACGCGCAAAGACACCAAGGTGGCCCTGATACGACTGCTGTATGAACGGGGCTATAGTCGAGAACAGATTTTACGACTGTTTAACATTATTGATTGGATGATCCAGTTACCAAAAAATCTGGACCCCGAATTTGCACAGGCGGTTTACGCCATACAGGAGGAAAAACACATGCCTTATGTCAACACGATTGAGCGTTTGGGTATTGAAAAAGGGCGCCAGGAAGGCGAACAATTGGGTATCGAAAAAGGGCGTCACGAAGCCGAGCTGTGTGCTCTGAAAGAAAAGCGCGAAACGGTTCGCCACCTGATGTCGTTCGGTGTGCTCAATGACGAGCAAATAGCTGCAGCGACGGGCTTGGCGTTAGACGAGATTACCCAATTGCGTATTGAAGATAAGCACTGATCTCCGCTTTTATAATCTCCCTGCTTTACGTACAAAAAAGGGCAGCCCTGGTGGCCGCCCTTGTTGTTCGGCGTCAACTATCCTGTCCGGTGCTGATTTATTGGCGCTTACTAGAACGGGGACAGACTTCAAGTCCGTCCCCGCTTGCGTCCTGGGAACAGGAATTCCCCCATTTGTCCCCGGTCAAGCGTCGCGGTAACCGCCGTTATTAC
>NZ_KB889879.1:26578-51798 GCF_000372805.1 Marinobacter gelidimuriae
ATCGCGCCGCGCATGGACAGGCACTCGTTCTTGCTGCGTTCTCGGAAGTCATCTTGGCCGGCAGCGTCAACTGCGGCATCAATATAGGGGACAGACTTCAAGTCCGTCCCCGCTTGGAGATAGGATGGGGACTGTCCGGCGTAGAAGCGAAAGACGACATCTCCCAGTACAAGCAGTTGATCCGGCAGATGATTCGAGAACTGGAAGACGTACTGGCTGTTTTATAGTTGATAAACTCATTGTTTAACAAGAAGTAACAAAGTTCCGCAATATCCCCTGTCAATCAGACCCTCTGCCAAGTGCTTCTACTCGTAAGCTCGCCTCCGTGGCAAAACTCTCGTTCTTTTATCTTTCCGCAGCAAAAAATCACCCTCATTGGTGATAGCAGAAAGCGCAGAGCGAGCACCAGAATCCATGGTCAACCAAGCCAAGAAAGCCTATGCTTGAGCGAAGGAGCTGGGCCGTCACCAACCAGAGGGCTCTCGTACACCAAAGCAGGCAACTATGCTATGAGATTGAATGCCAAAGAAATTCGGGTAATCAAAGCATCGGTGAAATCCGTCTTTGGGCCTGAAGCTGAGGTTTCACTGTTCGGCTCACGTGCCGATGACACCGCCAGAGGTGGCGATATCGACTTACTGGTTAAGGTTGATAGCTTGGTAGAACACCCGGCTTGGGATGTCGCAAGGCTACAGGCAAAAATCATCAAACAGCTGGGTGAAAGGAAAATAGACGTACTTCTGGATGCACCTAACATGCCGGATGCTGCAATCCACCAGATTGCCCGGGCGCAAGGAATTGCGTTGTGAAAGCATCACCGGAAATTCAGGAAAGGCTCAAATTTCTAAGCCGTGTTGTGAATAAGGAAATCAAACATCTCGAATATGCGGCAAGCCAGGTTTTCGGCGGGTCTTTAACCTATGAAGCTGTTGAGGCCCTCGACTCAACTCCAGACTTGGCCATGAAGGTAGAGGCGTTTACGAGCCGCTTCTGCCGCCTGCAAGATACTCTGGGGGATAAGCTGTTACCAGTCTTGTTAAAGGCCTTGGGAGAGCCGGACCGGGCCCTTCTTATCAATCTTGAGAAAGCTGAGAAGTACGGCTGGCTAGAGTCCTCAGAGCAGTGGATAGCGCTAAGGCAGATACGAAACCAGATGATTCATGAGTACATTGAAAACGCACAGACACTGTTCGATGCTCTAACCACTGCACATGACAATAGGGATACTCTGGAGCAGTTCGCCGCCAGACTGGATAAGCAGGTTCTGGAATTAGTGGCGGCAAATCACCAAACACCAAGCGCTTAAAGACCTGTTAGCCACGGACGCTCACAGACACCCACGGACGAACAACAAAGCGTTTTCCAGATCTTTTGTCCGTGAACGTCCGTGGCTATATCAGAATTTTTTAGTCACAGAAACTCACGGACGAAGGAAAAAGAACAGATATGCTCAGGGAAGAAGAGCTTAGTTATCGGATTCGCAGTGCCGGTTTCAGTATTCTACAAAGCAAAAGTAGAAGCCTACGTCGGCACCGAGCAATAAATAGATGGGGACAGATTTAAAATCTGTCCCCGCTCGGAAATGGGGACAGACTTCAAGTCCGTCCCCGCTTGGAGCTTGGAGATAGGGGACAGACTTCAAGTCCGTCCCCGCCTGGAGCTTGGAGATAGGGGACAGACTTCAAGTCCGTCCCCGCTTGCGTCCTGGGAACAGGAATTCCCCCATTTGTCCCCGGTCAAGCGTCGCGGTAACCGCCGTTATTACCAGCGCGCAGACGTCATCACTATCCGCCAGATTCGCAGCTTGTTGTATGACCAGGGCTACACCATTGGCGGTGCCAAACAGCAGAGAGCCTCGGTTGGGTTGCACCTGTTGGATTTTGATTTGTTTACCGCAACCGAGAACGAACGCCGGCAAGCGGTGTGGCGGTTCGAGATGCGTGATGAGACCCAGCCGGGCGTATCGCTGGGGAATATTTTGCAGATGAACCTGATCGAACTGAACAAGGCAGACCGAATGGGTTTGGAATCAGGCCCATTGTCAGCCTGGATTACTTTCTTCAAGCACTGGCAGGAGGAGCTCACCATGGCCAATGTGGCGCATGAACCGGTTAAGAAGGCGATGAGTCGCATCCGTGAACTTAGTGCCGATGAGGAGGCTCGCCGCTTGGCGTTTGTTCGCGAGAAGGCGCTGAGGGATGAAGTATCTTTTTTGAATGATGCCCGGCGTGAAGGCCGTGAAGAGGTGGCCCGTAACCTGATTGCGATGGGTCTGCTGACCGATGCCCAAATTGCGACAGCTTCTGGCTTGTCCGATAATGAGGTCAAGGTACTTCGTGAAGAGCAGAAACACTGATAACTCTGCCTGAAATTGATTCATGGACATAAAAATCCATGGACAGGCACTCCTTCCTCATGCATTCCTGTTCCCTCTAATGAAAAACCTTGGCGTGGTATAATGGAATTCGTTGAATCAGGAGAACGCATGGCAACGAATCACCACGACACCGGTTACAAGGAACTGTTCAGCCATCCGGAGTTTGTCCAGCAGTTGATCGAAGGATTTGCACCTTTCGAGATCGCGGATCTGATGGACTTCAGTACACTCAAGAATCACAGCGGCAACTACATCACACCGCTGTTTGAAGAGAAATTTGAAGACGTGGTGTGGTCTGTCAATATCACTTGGGAAGGCGTGCCTCAGCAGGTGTATCTGTATATTCTGTTGGAGTTCCAGTCCCGTGTGGATCGAACCATGCCGATCAGAATGATGCACTACGTGGCTTGTTTCTATGACCACTTACTGAAAACCAGAGTAACAACACCCGGTGGTGGGTTGCCTCCCGTATTCCCCATCGTGCTGTACAATGGATCGCAACGCTGGANNGCTGAACAGGATGTGTATGAGATGGTGCAGCCGGAACCTCCTGCTTTCTTGAAAGTAGGGGACGGATTTGAAATCCGTCCCCGGTTTAGATCTGCAGCAGCCAGCCACACCTGCGATATTACCTGGTGGATGAAGGGCGCTATACTGATGAAGAGTTGGGCTTGCGCCAGACACCGTTGAGTGGCGTGTTCGGTGTCAAGAATGCGGGCCACAGTTGGGAAGCGTTGCAGCAAGCTGTAGATCGGGTTGTGGCGATCATACAGTCGGACCCGAACAAGGATCGTACCGACAGAATTATTACCCGCTGGCTCAAACGCCATTTGCAGCGACTTGGAGCTGAAGTACACCTGAATCAGCTCAACAGTTTGGTGGAGGACAGAGATATGTTGGCAGAGAACTTGGAGAATCTGGTTAAGAAAGAACGGCTTGAAGGCATGTTGGCAGGGCGCCAGGAAGGCCGTCAAGAAGGTCGTCAAGAAGGTCGCCAAGAAGGTCTCCAAGAAGGTCTCCAAGAAGGTGAGCACATGAAGGCTGAACAAATCGCCCGTAACCTGATCAGCCGTACCGAGATGAACGACCAAGTGATTGCAGAGATTGCTGGTTTGACGGTTGATGAAGTCAGTCGGTTAAAGTCAGAGGTCAAGCACTGACCAAATTTAGTTGACCACTACAGTGTCGACCCCACTCGCAATTGACTCAGCGCCCAAGGGACGCGACGACGCATGGACAGGCACTCGTTCTTGCTGCGTTCTCGGAAGTCATCTTGGCCGGCAGCGTCAACTGCGGCATCAATATAGGGGACAGATTTCAAATCTGTCCCCGCTTGAAGCTTGGAGGTAGGGGACAGACTTCAAGTCCGTCCCCGTTTGGAGATAGGATGGGGACTGTCCAGCGTAGAAGCGAAAGACGACATCTCCCAGTACAAGCAGTTAATACGACAAATGATTCAGGAACTGGAAGATGTGCTGGCGGTAATGAATAAAGCCTAAATGTAAGTGCGATTGAAACATAAAAAAGCCAACCGCCCAAGTCGGTTTTTTTATAGGAATATGATTTAGTTGTCTACATACCTGTAATTAACACACAGATGCAAATGCCACCTGTTACAACAGGTTACAAAACTCCTTTCAATTCCTAGCTTACTAATACCTTTTGTCGGTTGTCTAAAAACTTGTGACGCGTATCATGCTCGACTAGTCGGCGCACTGCGCCAAAATCTGACAGGCATAGCCGGGTTTCTTTCTCCTGGCTTCACCCCTGCACTTAAAAACAAGATGTCCATGACCCTAAAACACTTAGCTTTGGTATGTGGGGCGGTAGCGTGCCTGAACACGATTTCTGCAGTGGCGGCGCCCTGGATAGAGCCCGGCGACGCCCGAGCCCGTTTCGCCATACAAAAACTGGCAGACCAAGGGCAATTCAATCGCCCGGTAACCAGCTGGCCCATCATGTGGGCGTCAGTAGACAGCGCCCTGGCAGACTCTGCCGGCAAAGGCTCCCAAGCAACCGGCATGGCCCGCGCTTACCTCGAATTTGAGCAGGAACAGCAGGCTTCATCGGGCATCCGGTCACAGTTTGAGCTTTCCGCCACCAACGAAGTCGCCATGGTGCAGGGCTTTGAACGGGGGTCCATGTCCCAAGGCACCGCCAACTTGAACGTGCAATGGCAAGGGGAGCGATTCGCGCTGGGCGTGAGCCCTACTTACGCCCTAAACCCGGATGACAACGAAAACCTCCGCTTTGACGGCTCCTACCTGGCCGCCACCGCCAGTAACTGGGTATTCGGTGCCGGCGCCATTGACCGTTGGTGGGGCCCGGGCTGGCAGTCCAGCTTGATCTTCTCCAACAACGCACGGCCCATGCCCTCATTGTGGCTGAACCGTAAAGACCCCTCCGCTCCCGAAACATCCTGGCTCAGCTGGATTGGCCCGTGGCAATTAACGGTTCTAGCCGGCCAGTATGAAAAAGAACGCGAGATACCCGAAGCCAAACTGATCGGCATGCGTCTGAACCTGCGCCCGTTAGACGGCCTGGACATCGGCTTCTCCCGCGCCATCATGTTTGGTGGGGAGGGGCGCCCGGAAGGCGCTTCTACCCTCTGGAACGCGCTGATCGGCAAAGACAACGGCCAGCTTGAAGAAGACGACCCCGGCAACCAGCTCGCCGGCATAGACGCCCGCTACGGCTTCGCCATCGGCAACCAGTCCATGGGCCTGTACGGCCAGATGATGGGCGAAGACGAAGCCGGCGCCTTTCCCGCGCGCAAATCCTGGTTACTGGGCAGTGACTGGACCAGTCAGCTGTTTAACGGCGACCAGCAATGGTTTGTGGAATACGCCAACACCCTGGCCGACGACTTCCTGGGCGACGCCATGCCCAACATCACCTACGACCATTCCCGCTACAACAGCGGCTACCGCTATTACGGCCGCACCATGGGCGCAAGCTTCAGTGGCGACGCCGAAGCCGTCACCCTCGGTGGTTTCCACTTCTTCGACGACGGCCGCAACCTCTCAGCCAGCCTGAGCTTTGTTGAGTTCAACAAAGATGGAGCAAGCAGCACACCGGTCATTGACAAAAACATCAAACTGATGGTCCCCGCTGAAAACGCCAAACAGGTCATCGCAAAAGTCGGCTACGGCACCGGATTGCTCAATGGCTGGCTGGACCTAAGCGCCCAGTTTGCCGATAAAAAGCTCGAATTGGTCAACCCCGCCGAAAACGAAAGCGGCCAGTGGTCTGTCGGCGCCAGCTGGCGCTACCGTTTCTAAAACCTTTACCGGATACCCGTTGTGAACTTAAAACGCCTCCTGCTCTCTTTATCTTTAGCATCGTTAATGATGCCATTGTGTGTTTCCGCGCAATCCATATCACCCGCACAAATTCAGCAATTCAAATCCTTGCCACAAGCCCAGCAAGAAGCGCTGGCGCGGCAGTATGGGGTGAATCTTGATCAGCTTCAGGGCAGCCCGAGCTCGAATGGGTCCGCCGCTCGCCAACCGATATCCGTGGTTGAGCCGCTAGAAAACGGCAGTGCTGAAAACCAAAGCAAAAACGACAACGAACCAACCGAAGAAGAGAAGGCGTTCGCCAAAAAGAACAACGGCCTGCAACCGTTTGGTTACGAACTGTTTGAAGGCAAGCCCAGCACCTTTGCCCCGGTTACCGAAGTGCCCGTACCCATGAATTACACATTAGGGCCGGGCGACCAAATCAGAATTCAGCTGTGGGGTAATGAAAACCAGCAGTTTTCGCTCACCGTTTCCCGTGATGGCACCATCGATATGCCCAAACGCGGCCCCGTTAACGTGGCCGGGCTAAGCTTTCAGCAAGCTCGTGATGAAATTACCAAACTGGTGTCTGAACAGTACATCGGCGTAAAAGCCGCCGTATCGCTGGGCGAGCTGCGCAGCATGCGCGTTTTCGTACTGGGTGAAACCCGCACGCCGGGCTCTTACAGCGTTAGCTCGCTATCCACCATCACCAATGCCCTGTACGTGTCCGGCGGCATTCGCCACACCGGCTCCCTGCGCAACATCCAGTTAAAACGCAATGGCAAAGTGGTCCACACCCTGGACCTGTATGACCTGCTGCTAAAAGGCGACACCAGCGGCGATGCCCGCCTGCAAGCAGGAGACGCCATTTTCATCCCGGCCGTGGGCCCGCGCGTGGGTATAGACGGCGAAGTATACCGCCCGGCGCTGTATGAAATTGACGGTGCCACCAGCTTGCAAGAACTGGTTAACCTCGCCGGCGGCATGACCGCCCAGGCCTACCCGCAAATTACCCGCATAGAGCGCACAAACCAGGAATTCTTGCGGATAATCGCCGAAGCCGACCTGACCAATGCAGCAGGCAAACAGGCCCGCGTAAAAGCCGGTGACCGGGTGACCATCGCATCCATCGCCGATGTAACCGGCCAGTATATTGAACTATCCGGCGCCGCAGCGCGGGAAGGCAAATTCGCCTGGGTTCCGGGCATGCGCGTGAGTTCAGTGATACGCAATCTGGACGCAGACCTGCTCCCAATAGCAGACTCCAACTTTGCAGCCATCGTCAGAACAAATCCTGAAACCCAGCAGATTTCGGTGCTTAGCCTCGAGCTCAAAAACGCGGTAAGAAATCCTGGCGGTTCAGCGGATTTGGTTCTGCATGAGAAAGATCAGTTATTGCTGTTTGCGGACGAGGGCAAGGGAGACTTCAGGGAAAGCTTTAGTGACGAGGGAAAGTTCAGACAAAGCTCTAGTGACGAGGGAAAGTTCAGACAAAGCTCTAGTGACGAGGGCAACGCCAGGCAAAGCTTTAATGACGACGGAGACTTCAGGCAAAGCCTTAGTGAAAAGTCCGCAACGGGCCTCGAAGGCGAAATCGCACAAAATGGCGATGATGACGCAACAGACGTACAGCGCTTTCGTCGCGATATCCTGTTTAGTCCTGTCGTAAAGCGCTTGAAATCCCAGGCAACACCCATGGCCCCCCAGCAGACCATGACCATCAGTGGCCCTGTGCGCTACCCGGGTGAATACCCGTTACCCGCCACGGGCAAAGTGAAAGACGCCATCGTAATGGCAGGTGGTTTAAACGACTCCGCGCTAATGTTGGAAGCGGAGCTGGCCCGCCGCACGCTCGATGAAAACGGCGTAGAGCGAACACGCATACAGACCATTGACCTGGCCAGTGCAATGAATAATCAGGTGAACATAGACCTGCAAAGCCGTGACCGGCTGATGGTCAAGTCCATACCGTTATTCGGAGCCACACGCACTATCACGCTTCAGGGCGAGGTTCTCTACCCGGGTGAATACACCTTCAGCGACGGCGAAACCCTGGCTGCTGTGCTCAAGCGCGCGGGCGGGCTTACCGATAACGCCTTTCCCCGCGGAGTCGTGTTCACTCGTGAAAAACTGCGAGTACTGGAAGCGCAGCGGCTGCTTGAAGCGGAGAAACGCCTGCAAGGAGACCTGCTGGGTGTTCAACTGGAAGGTGATAGTTTCGGCGGCCAGAGCGCCCAACGCGTAGACCAGGTAAAAGGCCTTTTGGATGACGTTCAAAGCAGCCGTCCTGTTGGTCGCATGGTTATTGACCTGCAAGCCGTACTGACCAACAGCGACTACCAGTCCATCCGCTTGCAAGACGGCGACACGCTGACAATTCCCACCATTCCGCAGGCCGTCAGCGTATTCGGCGAAGTCCAGTTCCCAACCAGTCACCTGCACGTTGCAGGCCTAACAGTGGACGATTACCTAGACCGTTCCGGCGGCCCCACCCGCCAAGCCGATGAAAACCGCGTGTACGTGGTAAAAGCCGACGGCTCCGTAATGCTGCCTGAAAAAAGCGCCTGGTTTGGTGGCCGCAGCCAGCAATTACAACCGGGCGATACTGTGATCATGCCGATTGATGTGGAACGCCTGAACCAGCTGGAACTGTGGACCAACGTCACCCAGATTGTTTACCAGATGGCTCTGGGCGCTGCCGCTGTGGGGAATCTGTAATGAATCAGTCCCCCAGCACTACCCAGACGACGAAATAGACGGCAAGCCAGGTTTTCGGCGGATTTTTAACCTCTGCAGCAAAAAACTTGGCAAGTCTGATATAGTCATTAGAGAAGGATCCAGTCGGTCGGAGCACAATCATGTACGCAATCGAATTCGAAGCAGATATCCAGAATGGCGTAGTGAAACTGCCAGCGGAATACGCCTCGCTGCAGAACAGTCACGCCAAAATCGTAGTAATGGTTAAGGATGAGGCTGCGCAAGGCCCCGAGCCGTCGCCTCTGGATCTTAGCGATGTTGAGATTGAGGGCTTTCAGGGACGAGAGGCCGTTGAGATACAAAGGGAAATGCGAGATGAGTGGTAAGTATCTGCTGGATACCAACGCCATCATTTACGCCATCGACCGTAAGTTGAAGCTACCAGCAAACCGCCATGTCGGCACCGTAATTACATTGAGCCAACTCGTTTCCTGGAGTACCTGATTCAGCTCCTTGCCTGAACCGTAAGACAGGCATTGGTGTACCTTCTGACAATCGAGCTCCCGGACTGGAAAACCCAACTGGCGCTAATCGTGGGCCGATGCATCGACGAAAGACCTTTCAGCCACGGACTCTCACAGACATTCACGGACGAACAAAAAAGTGTTTTCCAGATCTTTTGTCCGTGAAAGTCCGTGAGTGTCCGTGGCTATGTCAGAATTTTTTAGCCACGGACGCTCACAGACACCCACGGACGAAGGGAAAAGAACAGATATGCTCAGGGAAGAAGAGCTTAGTTATCGGATTCGCAGTGCCGTCTTCGAAGTGAACAGAGTGCTTGGGGCGGGATTTTTGGAAAGCATATACCAAAAGGCATTGGTATATGAGTTGAGGCAAAGTGGGTTACAGGTTCAGGAAGAAGTGCCGGTTTCAGTATTCTACAAAGATAGGGTTGTAGGAGAGCACCGGATGGATATCGTGGTAGAGAACAGTGTAGTGCTGGAGCTGAAAGCTCAGCCGAAGTTGCCCATTTCCGCTGAGCCTCAGCTGATCAATTACCTGAAAGCAACAGGAATGTCCGTTGGCATGCTCGTCAACTTTACCTTCCCAAAAGCGTTTATAAAACGAATAGTTAATTAGCCACGGACCCACACGGAAAAAAAGGTCTTAGTCTTGTCTTTCCGTCCGTGAACGTCCGTGAGTGTCCGTGGCCAAAAAGTTCTGACATAGCCACGGACCCAAACAGATCCACACAGACAAAAAAAGTCCTATTCATGTCTTTCCGTCCGTGAAAGTCCGTGAGTGTCCGTGGCAAAAAAAACTCTGATATAGCCACGGACCCACACGGACAAAAGATCTTATTCTCGTCTTTTCGTCCGTGCCGTCCGTGGCTAAATTTTCATTCTTTCATCTCTCCACGTCTAAAAAGTCCCTATGAACCAAACCCCAGACCCCCAACACTACCCAGACGACGAAATAGACCTGCGCGAACTCTTCGGCACCCTATGGCGCGGTAAGTGGATCATCATCCTGGTCACTACCGTCTTTGCAGTCGTTGGCGTGTTTTACGCACTCAGCCAACCCAACATCTACCAATCTAGTGTGCTCCTGGCGCCGGCTCAGGACGAAGGTGGTGCTGGCGTCAGCGGCCAGCTCGGAGGCCTGGCCAGCCTGGCGGGCATCAGTCTCGGCGGTGGCGGCTCGAACCAGACTGTTATAGCCAAGGCAGTCCTGCAATCCCGCGCGTTTCTGACCGACTTCATCCACCGTCACAACCTCGTCATCCCCCTTATGGCCACTAAAGGCTGGGATATTGAAAACGAAAAGTGGGTGATTAATCGGGAAGTCTACAACCCCGATGCCGGTGAATGGCTCACCGATGACGAAAGCGAAAGCCTGGCACCAACAGACTGGGACATGGTGAAACAATTCAAAGAAAGCCACCTGAGCCTGTCCACCAACGAAGATATTGGTATGGTCACCCTGAACATTAAAAGCCAGGCCCCTCCAGTGGCCAAAGAGTGGGCTGAAAATCTGGTACACGACATCAACGAACATATGCGCGCGCAAGACGTGCAAGAAGCTGAAGCTCGCATTGCTTACCTGGAACAGAAGCTCGGGGAAACAAACATCGCCGGCATGCAACAAGTGTTCTATCAGCTCATAGAAAGCGAAACCCGCACGGTAATGCTGGCTAATGCGCAATCCGAATACATATTTAAGACTGTAGATCCTGCTGTGGTGCCTCAGGAGAAAAGTGGGCCAAAACGAGCTTTGATTGCGGTGGTAGCCACCTTGCTGGGTGGCATGCTCGGAGTATTTGTCGTGTTCATAATGGCTTTTGTGCGAAATGGAGCCGTTCAGACAGAATCGGCAACGCATGGATCGTCAGTGGAAAAACAATGACGGATAGTAAGGAAACTCAAAAAAATGGCAGAAAAATCCGGACACTCTAAAGAGTTCGAGCAATGGCTAAAACAGTACGGTTAGGCTCTAGCGAAGGCTTCTTGCTAGAGCTGACGCTCATTGATCGGCAGGAAAAAGCTGGCCTCGTTTGGGGTGAAGGCAGATTTCTTGTTGGCGGCCTGTTGGTTATGGCAGAAAAAGACGGCTGTCCTATTAGCTGGACATGGGTCGATCTGCTGGAATGGCTTGCGAAAAATTGGGCCTATCTGTTGCTGGAGCAAAACTTCCCATTTCAGGTGTCAGCCATGGGTATTTCCACGTTAATGAGAGATTTGGAGAAACGCTGGGAAAACATGGCCGAGGAACGAATGGAAGATGAAGAAGAGCAGGCTTTTCGCTTTCTAGATCGGCACGATCTGGCCTGTGCGTTCAAAGGAATTTTTTTCCCTGCTACGTATTTAATGCGCCAAGGCGCCTTGATGGAAGTTTTTAGCGCCGAACACAGTAGCCATGTGCGCTTAAACCTACAGCGGGCAGTAAGTGACCTTGAAGACATTGGAAATTATTTGGCGGAAGTCGCAAATACAAAAGAGGTGAGTAGGGGCAAGTTGGCTGCTGAGCAGTGGTACGCTCGAGATACATACTTCATCGCGCAAGCGGTGCCGCTGTTAACCGGGTTAAACGCTGCAAGTTTGGCGCACCTAAACCCTGAGAACGACCCTGAGTATTGGGAGTACGATCCGGAATCTCCACTGGCGGACGGCGAGCTGATGGCCGCAGCACGTATGACCAGTGGCGTACTTCTAGCCGATCAGCAATTACAAGTCTTTGAGTTAATTCGTGGTGCAGCGAAAATAGCAACACCAGAGCTAGATTCGCTTTCACGTAGTCTTTTTAAAGACTTTAAAGACATCGGCAAGCCCTATGATCAGGGTTACTGGGTCGCCATTTGGTTACGCCGAAAATTAGGGAAGTCCGATTCGGAAGGTGTAAAGCCGTCAGTCTTTCTTGAACGATGGAAGATCCCGGTTGATGACTTTGATATGCCGGACTCCATACTTGATGCGTTTGCATGTTGGGGGCCGCGTCATGGCCCCGCGATATTCGTAAATAAGGCGCAACAAAGCACGTCAGCTCACGTGCATGGTGAAAATACAACCCTCGCCCATGAAATTTGTCATCTGCTACTGGATCGCGATGGTGCCCTGCCGGTTGCAGAGGTACTGAACGGCAATAGCCCCGAGCGCTTGGAAAAGCGTGCTCGCGCTTTTGCAGCGGAACTTCTGCTACCGAGAAATGTGGCCGCAAAAGAGGTGCGAATGGCAGCCTCCGTGAACGTTGCCGTCACAACGCTGTCTTCAGCATACGAAGTCAGTACCGAGTTGGTGTGCTGGCAGATAATCAACTCCGATGCCTACGCCACTTTAACGGACGATGAACGTAACTGGCTGCAGGGCAGGGCACAACGAAAAGTGTTTGCCGACGCGTAGCGTCAAGGCTGTATTGTCAAGGTGAACGCATGAAAAACCGCGCTGTGGTGGGGTTTGTAGCGCTTTACCCGTTGAGGTTACTATGATTATCTAATGATTTTACTCATGGAAGCCTCCATATCAGCCGTCTTTTCTTTACTATTTGTCCATCATTCCCGACTTTCGCCAATCCTGGAAAGTGCAACATCAGCTGATTGAAATTCTATTCCTAGTCACGACACCTTGGCCAGAGTGATGGCTCTGATCAATGCAGAGCGGTTTCAGACAGCGTTTTCTGGATGGATGAAAGCGTGGTTATGCCGCTGAGAACTCTCTTGTGACGATTCTCGCGGTATAAAATGTTTCATGCGTTTTCCCTGGTTGCTCATGGTCGAGTTCGCTACTAGTGTAAAAAAACAGTTAGCGGATGATATAAATAGCTTTTATCTGTAAGTGTCAGATTTTAAAATTTAAAATTCTTTAGATATAAACCAATGCTAACACCAGTACGCAGTAAGATTCACGAGCTTAAAAACCATGCTGGCTTCAAACGCTATGCCGCTAACACCTCATGGATGATGGGCGAAAAAATCCTTCGCATGTTTGTCGGGCTGTTTGTCGGCATTTGGGTAGCACGTTATCTGGGACCAGAGCAATTCGGGCTGTTCAGCTATGCGCAAAGCTTGGTTTTTTTGTTTGTCGCTATTGCTACGCTGGGCTTAGATGGGATCTTAGTACGGGAGCTGGTCAAAGATGAAAGCCGTAGGGATGAATTACTCGGCACTGCTTTTGGATTGAAGCTTATAGGTGCCTTACTGATTTTGCCGGTCTTGTGGTTGACAGTTCAGTTCACCAGCAATGATAGCTATACCAATCTGTTGGTATTTATCATTGCTTCTGCCACTATCTTTCAAAGCTTTAACGTCATCGATTTCTACTACCAGTCGAAGGTGCAATCCAAATATGTGGCTTGGGCCAACAGCCTTGCGCTGGGGGTATCCAGCGCCATCAAGGTTGCATTGATCCTGAATCAAGCCCCTTTAATGGCTTTTGCCATCATGGTGGCATTTGATGCACTGGTGTTGGCAACGGGGTTAGTATTTTTTTACAAAGTTTCATCTCGGCAAAAATTGTTTCACTGGTCATTCAAGACGAATACAGCCAAAAAACTGCTGAAAGACTCCTGGCCTTTAATTCTTTCCGGCCTGCTGGTTTCGGTTTATATGAAAATCGATCAGGTGATGATCAAAGAGATGCTGGATGTAGAAGCCGTGGGACAATACGCCGCAGCCGTGCGCCTAAGTGAGGCCTGGTACTTTATTCCCATGGTTATTGCCAACTCGCTCTTTCCAGCCATCCTGAACGCCAAAAAAATCAATAAAGAAATTTATTTACAACGACTCCAACGCCTTTACACTCTGATGATTTGGATGGCTGTTGGCATTGCCCTGCCGATGACCTTCCTCAGTGAATGGCTGATAACATTGCTTTATGGTGTGGCTTATTCGGAAACTGGCGGGGTGTTAATGGTGCATATATGGGCAGGTGTGTTTGTGTTCTTAGGCGTTGCGAGTGGAAAGTGGTTGGTGGCAGAAGGGATGACTATTATTGCGATGAATAGAACTTTGGCAGGTATGGTAATCAATGTCTTATTAAATTTATTGCTCATCCCTCTTTATGGTGTGCTAGGTGCTGCCATGGCTACACTCGTTAGTCAAATAGTTGCCGCATTATTATATGATGCATTTGACCGAAGAACAAGATTTCAATTTTTTCTAAAATTAAAAGCCTTTGTAGGTACCTTTTAATGGAGCATTTATGAGCAAAATAATAAAGTTGATATTGTTGTTTAGAAATCTGAGAGTTTTAAAGTTTTTGGCTTCTTCTTATTATGGCGGTTACTTAAACGATATAGGTTGGTTTCAAAGTTTCGAGAAACGACGGCCTTTAGATAAGGAGGGAAATCCAATTGCATGGGTCACCTACCCTTTTATGCATTTTTTAGAACCAAGGCTCGTTGGTATTAAGAGTGTTTTTGAGTATGGCTCGGGAAATTCAACACTCTATTATTCAAGGTTTGTTGGCCATGTTGTCAGTGTGGAACATGATCAAGGTTGGTATGAAAACATCAAGAAGAAAATGCCAGAAAATGTTGAGCTTTTTTTTAGTGAGTTAGTTAAGGGTGGCGGGTATTCCAGGTTTTGCGCCGAGCTTGATAAGAAATTTGATATAATTATTGTTGACGGAAGAGATCGAGTCAACTGCTTAAAGTCCACGCTTGCGGGTTTGGCCTCAAATGGTGTAGTCGTTTTGGATGATAGTGAAAGAGATTGGTATACTCCCGGTGTTGATTTTATGCTTGAAAATGGATTTAAGAGGATTGATTTTTGGGGTATTTCTCCTGGGTTGTTTTACAAGAAATGTACTACCATTTTTTATAAAAATGACAACGTTCTCGGTATATAAAGTTATATATGGCTATTTCCCCAGTTGTTCTTTTCGTCTACAACCGCCCCCAGCACACCCGTCAGACAGTCGAAGCACTTCTAAAAAACGATCTTGCCGACCAAAGCGATTTAATTGTCTTCTCGGATGCCGCTAAGAACAGTGACGCTGCTCGACATGTCCAGGAGGTGCGGGATTACCTTAAGACTACTACCGGCTTTAAGTCTGTCCGCATTGTTGAGCGCGAGGAAAACTTGGGTCTCGCAAAATCCATCATCCATGGCGTCACCGAAGTTGTTAACCAATATGGTAAGGTCATTGTCCTGGAGGACGATATCGTCGCCAGCCCATCATTCCTGACATTCATGAATGAAGCGCTCGATTTCTTTCAGGAAAATAAAAAGGTTTGGCACATCGGTGGTTGGATCTATCCGATCGACACCTCTGGCCTGAATGATACATTTCTTTGGCGAGTGATGAATTGCTGGGGGTGGGCAACTTGGAGTGACCGTTGGGCACATTTTGAGAAGGACACGGATAAGCTACTGTCCGAGTTCTCCAGCCAAGACATACACCGCTTCAATTTGGATAATGCTGACGATTTTTGGTCGCAGGTGAAAATGAATAAGTCCGGTCGAATAAACACTTGGGCGATTTACTGGTACGCAACAATTTTCAGAAATGACGGGCTGTGTCTGGGGCCAATGGAATCCCTGGTTCAGAATGTTGGATTTGATGGCTCCGGAATGCACTGCGGTAACAGCAATACAATGCAGGTGTCCATCTCGACGAAATCTATGCACGAGATGCCATCTGTAATGGCTGAAGATGTCGAAGCCGTTAACCGGATTCGACAGTTC
This sequence comes from Marinobacter gelidimuriae, assembly GCF_000372805.1. GTDB lineage: Bacteria > Pseudomonadota > Gammaproteobacteria > Pseudomonadales > Oleiphilaceae > Marinobacter > Marinobacter gelidimuriae. Next base: position 42,117 of record NZ_KB889879.1, read on the forward strand.
CTCCTTAAATCCCGTCCGGGTTTTGCACGTAGATTGGCCGGCAAAATTAAACGATTGATGACACCTTAAAGCTATGACCTCTGTAACTTTAACCAATGGCAAAATATTCGACGCCAATGGCGAACAGACTATACTTGATGCGGCGCTTCGGCAGAATGTTTTTCTTGAATACAGCTGCAGGACTGGCCGGTGCGGTATTTGTAAAACGAAAGTCGTGAAAGGCGAAACCGACACGATTAAACCCGAGGAGTCACTAACCGAGCTAGAAAAGGCGGACGGAGAGATCCTAACCTGTTGCAGAGTTGCAGTTACAGATGTTTCCCTTGAGGCTGAGGATCTGGGAGCGTTGGTTGACTACCCGGCAAAGACAGTACCCTGCAGAATTAATTCGCTGACCAAATTAACGGACGACGTCGTTGAGGTGATCCTCAGGCTCCCGCCGGGACAACCACTCAAATTCCTAGCTGGCCAATATGTTGATGTGATCGGGAGAGGTGGAATCAGAAGAAGCTACTCGATCGCCAATGCCCCAAGACAGGATGGCTGTATCGTTCTGTATATTAAAAGGGTGGAGGCTGGCGAGATGAGCCATTATTGGTTCAATGAGGCTTCCCCGAATGACCTGTTAAGGCTTGAAGGCCCTCTGGGCACATTCTTTTTTCGGGATAACGCCCCTGGTACTATCGTGTTGCTCGCAACGGGAACGGGTATTGCCCCGGTAAAGGCGCTACTTGAACATCTCGACGCAAATCCCGAAAAAGTCGTCGGTAGGAGGGTGGTAGTCCTTTGGGGTAATCGCTACCCGAAAGACCTCTTTTGGGAGCCTCACTTCGAAAATATCGCTGTCTGCTACACGCCCGTTTTGTCTCGTGCAGGCGAAGAGTGGCCAGGAGCCTCAGGGTACGTTCAACGTTCCTTGCTGGAAGGCGAGCTCGAGATGGACGACCTCATCGTCTACGCCTGTGGCTCCGAAGAGATGATTCATTCTGCACGAGAATCCCTCTGCGAGGAAGGTCTTCCAGCGGCGAGGTTCTATTCAGACGCATTCGTAAGTTCCAACTAAAACCAAGGTAATTCTCATTATGAAAGCAGTGATTTTGGCCGGTGGTCTGGGCACACGCCTCAGTGAAGAAACGTCGAGTCGCCCCAAACCCATGGTTGAGATTGGTGGGAAGCCGATTCTTTGGCACATCATGAAAATGTACTCCTCGTATGGAATAAATGATTTCATTATTTGCTGCGGGTACAAGGGGTATGTAATCAAAGAATACTTCGCAAATTACTTTCTTCACATGTCGGATGTTACCTTCAACATGCGCTCCAACGGTATGGAGGTACATAACAAGCGTGCTGAACCCTGGAACGTAACGCTGGTGGACACCGGCGAGAATTCCATGACGGGTGGCCGCTTGCTTCGCGTAGCGGATTATATAAAGGATGAAGAGGCCTTTTGCTTTACCTATGGTGACGGCGTTGGCGACATTGATATTGCCGAAACCATTCGCTTCCACCAGTCACATGGTAAGTCAGCAACACTGACAGCAACCTATCCGCCAGGGCGTTTTGGTGCGCTCGACATCCAGAATAAACAAGTCATGAACTTTAAGGAAAAACCGAAGGGTGATGGCGCCATGATCAACGGTGGCTTTTTTGTACTTACACCCAAAGTGCTGGATTACCTGAAGGACGATAGCAGTGTCTGGGAGCAGGGGCCTTTAATGAAACTGGCAGAAGACGGCGACTTGATGGCCTATCAGCATCAGGGCTTTTGGCAGCCAATGGACACCTTACGAGACAAACACCTGCTGGAAGAACTCTGGGAAAGCGGCAAGGCTCCTTGGAAAAACTGGGAATAATCTGATGACCGCAGCAGTCAATCTCGCCTTCTGGTGCGGGAAAAAAGTTTTTCTGACCGGTCACACCGGCTTCAAAGGCAGTTGGCTTTCGCTCTGGCTTCAAAGCATGGGGGCCGTGGTCAAGGGCTTCGCACTTGAACCGCCTACTACCCCCGCGCTCTTCGAGCAGGCTCGAGTAGCGGAGGGTATGGAATCGGAAATTGGGGATATCCGTGATCTGAAAGCCATAACAGCCAGCATGACAGCCTTCAATCCCGACGTTCTGATCCACATGGCAGCGCAACCACTAGTTCGTCTATCCTATCGGGAGCCGGTCGAAACCTATGCAACCAATGTAATGGGTACGGTTCACGTATTGGAGGCGGCGCGTCGCTGTAGTCATCTGAAAGCCATCGTCAACGTGACCACAGACAAGTGTTATGAAAACCGCGAGTGGGTCTGGGGTTATCGTGAGAGCGAACCCATGGGTGGGCATGACCCCTACAGCAACAGCAAAGGCTGCTCAGAACTGGTGACTGCAGCATATCGGAGTTCATTCTTTAATACGCCTGATACCGCTGCACTCGCCTCGGCCAGAGCGGGTAATGTCATCGGGGGTGGTGACTGGGCCGAAGATAGACTGATCCCCGATATCCTTCGGGCGTTCGAAAAAAAGCAGCCCGTCATTATTCGCAATCCACTGGCAACCCGCCCCTGGCAGCATGTATTGGAGCCAATCAGTGGCTATCTCACGTTGGCTGAAAAGCTCTTTAACGAGTGTGATGTCTACGCTGAAGGCTGGAACTTTGGCCCCCATGATGAAGATGTGAAACCGGTGGAATGGATACTCAACCGCTTAGTAAACCACTGGGGACAAGGTGCCAGCTGGCAGCTAGATACCAACCCACAGCCCCATGAAGCCCAGCTGTTGAAGCTGGATATCAGCAAAGCCGCAGCTAAACTGAAATGGCGTCCGCGTTGGTCCTTGGCTGAGACGCTGGACAGCATCGTCGAATGGCACCATTGTTGGCTCCGTAGTGACGATATCCGCCAGATGACTCTCGATCAGATAGCAAAATATCAGCCTCACTAACTTAAGATTTACATACCGATACCATGACAGGCGATCTTATGAATCCCCAAGAAATTCGTCAGGAAATCAGCAAACTCGTCGAGCTATATGCCAGCACCGAATTAGCGCCAAAGGCTTTTGTTCCTGGAGAAAGCGTTATTCCCCCTTCCGGGAAAGTGATCGGCGCACGTGAACTGCAATTGATGGTGGAAGCCTCTCTCGACGGCTGGTTAACCACAGGGCGATTCAATGCGGAGTTCGAGGAAAAGTTAGCGGGGTTTATTGGTGTAAACCACTTGCTCACGGTGAACTCGGGTTCTTCTGCTAACTTGGTTGCGTTTAGTACTCTGACATCGCCAAAGCTAGGTGAGCGTGCCATCAGAAAGGGTGATGAAGTTATTGGGGTGGCTGCCGGCTTCCCCACTACGGTGAACCCAATTGTGCAGTTTGGTGCAGTGCCGGTGTTTGTCGATGTCAATATGAAAACCCATAACATCAATGTTGACCTGATCGAAGCCGCCATTACCCCAAAGACCAAGGCCATCATGCTAGCCCATACATTGGGTAACCCCTTCAACCTGGCGAAAGTCAAAGCTATTTGCGAGAAACATAACTTGTGGTTGGTGGAAGACTGTTGCGATGCGCTAGGGGCCACGTTTGACGGACGGATGGTTGGTACCTGGGGTGACATCGCCACTCTTAGCTTCTACCCGGCGCACCATATCACCATGGGTGAGGGTGGTGCCGTGTTCACCAATAACCCACAGTTGAAGATGATTGCAGAATCGTTCCGCGATTGGGGCCGAGATTGCTACTGCGCGCCCGGCTGTGACAACACCTGCGGCAATCGTTTCGGCCAACAGTTTGGCTCCTTGCCTCACGGCTACGACCACAAGTATGTATATGCCCATTTGGGCTATAACCTGAAAATAACGGATATGCAGGCAGCTTGCGGCCTTGCTCAGTTAGAACGTGCACCGGAATTTATTGCTACAAGAAAGCACAATTTCGTATTACTCAAAGAACGGCTGGCCAGCCTCAACGATTTTCTTGAAGTCGCAGAACCTACGCCGAACAGTGAGCCGTCCTGGTTCGGCTTTCCTGTCACGCTTAAGGAAAGCAGCGGAGTGCAGCGCGTAGATTTGCTCAAGTATCTGGATCAGCACAAGATCGGCACTCGCCTGTTGTTTGCCGGTAACCTGACCCGTCAGCCTTATTTCCAAAATATGGAATATCGGGTTGTTGGCGATCTGACCAATACTGACCGCACCATGAATCAGACTTTCTGGCTGGGCGTTCAGCCCGCATTGGGCCAAGAGCACTTCGATTTTGTGGGTGAAAAACTGGAAGAGTTCTTTGGGCTGAACTTTTAATGCAACACATACTGCTGACAGGTGCAACCGGCTTTCTGGGTAGTCACTTGTTAGAGGCCCTGCTGACGCAGGGCTACCAGGTGACCATTCTGAAACGATCTACCTCGGATACCTGGCGAATAGATCACCTGTTGTGCCAGGTCAGTGCGTTTGATGTTGATAGACTGCCAGTAGAAAAAGCCTTTGAAGCCCAAAATGTAGATGTAGTTATCCATACAGCTTGTACTTATGGGCGGCATGGTCAGTCAGCTTATAAAGTAGCTGAAACGAACATAATGTTTGCGCTACAGCTGCTTGATGCAGCTACGAGTTTCAATGTAAATACTTTCATTAATTCAGGTACTTTGTTGCCAAAGTACCTGAATGCTTACTCTTTATCTAAAAAGCATTTTGCTGAATGGTTGAAGCAACGTAGTGATAAAGTTCAGGCTATCAACCTTAAACTTGAACACATGTATGGTCCGAAAGACGATCAGACTAAATTTGTACCTTGGTTGATCAGTCAGTTTGAGCAGGGTGTTGAGCGCGTATCCCTGACAGAAGGTAAGCAGCAAAGAGATTTTATCTACATTGATGATGTGATTTCTGCATACCTACTGACATTGCAGAAAGCCAACCAATTGCCAGAGTATAGTGATTTTGATGTTGGCACGGGTAGGCTCACCAGTGTTTTCGAGTTTGTAACCGCCTTATATGAAAATTATAAAAGGCTAAATCCGAACACCGTAACGCAACTTGGGTTTGGTGATATACCCATGCGGGAAGGTGAAATAATGGCAGTTGAAGTCGATAACAAGGCTCTGAAAACATTAGGCTGGAATGCAAAAATACTTCAAAATGAAGGTTTTGAAAGATTATTCAAGGTGGTTTCATGAAATACTTGATTACGGGCGGATGCGGATTTTTAGGTTGTAACATTGCTAGTGAATTGTTGAAACAGGGTGAAGAGTTGGTGGTATTTGACAGTCTTTATCGTTTCGGTAGCTACCAGAACCTCGAGTGGCTGAAAAGCCAGGGTGATTTTGAGTTTATTCATGGTGATATTCGTAATACGAACGATGTAGAACGCGCCATTCGGAGCCACAAACCTGATGTGATCCACCACCTGGCTGGGCAGGTTGCAATGACAACCTCAATAGCCGAGCCACGATTGGACTTTGAGGTTAACGTCGGTGGAAGCTTTAACTTGCTGAATGCAGTAAGGCTCTATTCGCCAGAAAGTACCATTGTTTACTCATCAACAAATAAGGTCTACGGAGACCTGGAGCAGTTCAGTTATCGGGAAGCTGAAACACGCTATGAGTGTATTGACAAACCAAATGGCTTTGATGAAAACGTTAATCTCGATTTTCATTCACCCTACGGCACTTCAAAAGGAAGCGCTGATCAATACATGTTGGATTTTGCTCGAATTTATGGTTTGAAAACGGTGGTTTTCCGCCATTCTTCCATGTTTGGTGGGCGCCAGTTTGCCACTTTTGATCAAGGTTGGTTGGGCTGGTTTACACAAAAAGCCGTTGAAATAAAGAAAGGCACTGCTACAGAGCCGTTTACTATTTCAGGTACTGGTAAACAGGTTCGGGATCTCCTCTATGCCAGTGACTGTGTTTCGCTTTACCTGAAAGCGGCTGAAAAAATTGAGCAGATTAAAGGTCAGGCATTCAATATCGGTGGAGGTATCGATAATTCTTCATCATTGTTGGAATTGTTCAGCTTTCTGGAGAAGGAACTCGATATCAGGATGAGCTATAAACAGTTGCCGCCACGGGAAAGCGATCAGCGTGTTTTTGTTTCGGATATCAGTAAGGCGCAGAAGCTTATAGGGTGGGCGCCTGAAGTAAAAAAAGTTTCAGGTATCAGAAAAATGATTGATTGGGTAGGAAGTAATTGAGCCGATCAAAAATCGGATCTGTTCCAGTGTTTCAATATTTTAAGGTTGGGTTTTAATGAATGATCGAGTCTCCATACTTGTACCTGTATTCAATCGTGAGAGTATAATTGGTGAAACCTTGAATTCGGCACTTTCCCAGTCTTATGAAAATATTGAAGTTGTAGTTGTCGATAATGCAAGCACCGATAACACTTGGAAAATAATTGAAGGTTTTGCAAATAATGATAATCGTGTTCGAGCCTTTAGGAATAAAAGCAACATAGGGCCAGTCAGAAACTGGAGGCGTTGCGTAGAAGAAGCAACAGGGTTTTATGCCAAAATTCTATGGTCTGACGATTTAATTTCTCATGATTTTATTGAGAAGTGTTTACCCTTGATGAATTCTGAAACTGCTTTCGTATATTCAGGTGTGAAAATTTTCACTGAGAGGCCCGAAAATGGATTGCCTTGTTACTTCATCGGCAATACCGGGCATAAATCTTCATCCGAATTTTTAACCAGAGCTTTGCTCGATAATAATGTGCCGGTATCACCCGGATGTGCGATTTTCCGTTTAGAAGACTTGAAGAAAAACCTGTTGGTTGATGTGAGAACTAAAGTTGATAGCAATTTTTCTATGCATGCAATTGGTAATGATCTACTCCTATTCTTGCTAACAGCAAAAAATTACCCGAAATTTGGCTTTGTGGCAGAGCCGTTATCCTTTTTCAGAGCCCATGCTGACTCTATTAGTATATCATCGGAAGATGGTAAGTTGCCCATTCATTATATGCTAGTCAGAGCCTATTTTGCTGAGCATTATCAGAAAGATATGGTTAGTCAAATGGCTGCGAGGGCTTGGCTTCTGATTATAAAGTATCCGGCGCACCGTTCTTTTGGAATTGAAAGAGTAAGCGACTTCTTTTATTACAACGTAAAATTGAATTACTATCTTGTTATACTTATTTTATTTAACCGGTTACTTCGGATTCCTGCTCGAATTTTTAGAAAAATGTACCGTATGTTGGAAGCTAAAAAATGAAAAAAGCACTTATCACAGGAATCACCGGCCAAGATGGCTCCTACCTCGCCGAATTTCTCCTGGAAAAAGGCTACGAAGTACACGGCATCAAACGCAGAGCCTCGTCTTTCAACACCCAGCGCGTAGACCATATCTACCAGGACCCACACGTCAAAAATCAGAATTTTGTCCTGCATTACGGCGACCTAACGGACTCTTCCAGCCTCACCCGTATACTGCAGGAAATTCAGCCAGACGAGGTCTACAACCTCGGTGCTCAGTCCCATGTGGCAGTGAGCTTCGAAGCGCCGGAATACACCGCCGATGTGGACGCCATGGGAACGCTGAGGCTTCTAGAAGCTATCCGTCTACTTGGCCTCGAAAAGAAGACTCGCTTTTATCAAGCCTCCACTTCTGAACTGTTCGGCCTCGTTCAGGAAACTCCCCAGAAAGAGACCACCCCCTTTCATCCTCGTTCGCCTTATGCAGTGGCCAAGCTTTATGCCTACTGGATGACGGTTAACTACCGTGAGGCTTACGGCATGTATGCCTGTAATGGCATTCTGTTCAACCATGAGTCCCCTCGGCGGGGGGAGACCTTCGTTACTCGGAAAATAACCCGGGGCCTGGCGAACATTGCACAGGGGCTCGAGAATTGCCTATATATGGGCAACATAGACGCCCTTCGGGATTGGGGACACGCAAAAGATTACGTGCGTATGCAGTGGATGATGCTTCAACAGGATCAACCAGAAGACTTCGTTATCGCTACAGGTAAGCAATACTCTGTGCGGGAGTTTATTACATGGTCTGCTGCGGAACTTGGCATAGCGTTGAAGTTTGAGGGGCAAGGTACTGACGAACAAGGGATAGTAACAGCTATCGAAGGCGAGCTAGCGCCTGAAGTATCGGTCGGAGATACCATTATGCGCGTAGACCCGCGTTACTTCCGGCCAGCCGAGGTGGAGACACTCTTGGGTGACCCGTCAAAAGCCAAAGAAATACTAGGCTGGGTTCCGGAAATTACGGCCCAGGAGATGTGTAAGGAAATGGTTGCAGAAGACCTGAAAACCGCCCAGCGCCACGCCCTGCTGAAACAGCATGGTTACGAAGTACCTGTATCGGTGGAGAATTGATCTGCTATGACTAAGTTAAATATCTTTATAGCAGGCCATCGCGGCATGGTCGGCTCTGCACTGATGCGCCAGTTGCAGCAAAACCCAAACATTAATCTGATCACGGCCAGCCGCGAAGAGTTAGATTTGACCAGTCAGGCAGATGTTCACGCGTTTTTTCAGCAACAGTCGATTGATCAGGTTTATCTGGCCGCAGCGAAAGTAGGTGGCATTCACGCCAATAACACCTACCCGGCTGATTTCATTTACGAAAACCTGATGATGGAAGCGAACATCATCAATGCTGCGCACACGCACGGTGTGCAGAAGTTGCTGTTTCTGGGGTCTTCCTGCATTTATCCTAAATTGGCTGAGCAGCCGATGACCGAAAGCGCTCTGCTTACCGGGACATTGGAACCGACCAATGAGCCCTATGCTATCGCGAAGATTGCCGGCATCAAGCTTTGTGAAAGTTACAATCGCCAGTATGGGCGGGATTATCGCAGCGTGATGCCCACGAATCTTTATGGTGAGAACGACAACTTTCATCCTGAAAACAGCCACGTTATTCCTGCTATGATGCGTCGCTTTCACGAAGCCACTCAAGCCGGCGCGAAAGAAGTGGTGATTTGGGGTACGGGCACGCCTATGCGCGAGTTCTTGCATGTAGACGATATGGCAGCGGCCTGCGTGCATGTGATGAATTTGGACATCACAACTTATGAAGCTATTACCCAGCCTATGCTGTCACATATTAATGTTGGTACTGGTGTAGATTGCACTATCCGCGAATTAGCAGAAACTCTGGCTGCAGTTACTGGCTTTACCGGAAAGTTGGTCTTTGATGTTAGTAAAGCCGATGGTGCACCACGTAAACTGATGGATGCGTCACGCCTGAATGTTATGGGCTGGCAGGCGGGCATAAGTCTCAAAGAAGGCTTGGCAAGCACCTATTACTGGTTCATTCAACATCAGGAGCAACTGCGCGACTGAGGTGGAAAATCAGCTGCTTGTTGTAGGGTTGCTGGAAAAAGAGGGGGCGTTTATTTTTTGGATAAGATCACTATATTAAATCAATATATGACACTTTTTACAAACAAAGCACGGGGTCAGGTCTTGCATTCCAACATTCCAACATTCCATATGCTAACCTACCAACATGGCACGTCCCCTTAGAATTGAATTAGCCGGTGGGCTTTATCATGTGACCTCGCGTGGCGACAGGCGCGAGGATATTTTCCTTGATGATGCCGATCGCTTGGCGTGGCTGGAGTTGTTTGGTCAGGTATGTCAGCGCTTTAATTGGGTGTGTCATGCATGGTGCCTGATGGACAATCATTATCATATTGTTGTGGAAACAGCCGAAGGCAACCTTGCCCAAGGCATGCGCCATCTG
>NZ_KB889880.1 GCF_000372805.1 Marinobacter gelidimuriae
CGTTCAATCTGAGCCATGATCAAACTCTTCAGTTTAAATCATACAAGATCCGAAGATCTTAAATCTGCTCAAGACAAAAACTCAATTCTTGACGAGTCGTTGACTTGGTATTTCTTACCGAAATACTCCCGTCAGCGCCCACACGAATTACTTGGTTGATTTTTTAAAGAGCGTTTGAGCCGTGGCTCAATCAGGAGGCGAATCATACATCGTTTCGCTGCCCTGTCAACCGTTTTCGCGTTCAAAGTTTGAATGACATTTCCTAAACTTTTCAACGTCTTACCAAACAGTTCCCGCTTAATCTCTGCCCCCTCTAATCCGGGGTGTCCCTCAAGCGAAATGCGCATTCTACAGACTTCTCGGGACAGGTCAACAGCCAATCTGAACTTTATCAAAAAACCTCAAACTGGCCTTGAGTCACCTGTCAGGTGTCCATGAATGGCCACCTGAACCTACCCAAATACTATAGCTAGTTCAGAGACACTTTAATAGCACTTGCGGCGTTTCTTGCTTTTTCCCGCGCAGCGTCAATAGAACCAGCCAGCGCCAGTGCAACACCCATGCGACGCCGGCCACTGAGTTCCGGCTTACCAAACAGACGTAACTGTGTATCGGGCTCAGCCAGTGCCAGTTGCATACCACTGTATCGGATACGCTTCGAGTCACCTTCCGGCAGCACCACCGCCGATGCCGCAGGGCCGTATTGACGTATAGAAGGAACCGGCAATCCGAGAATTGCCCGGACATGCAAAGCAAATTCAGAAAGGTCCTGACTGATCAACGTTACCAAACCCGTATCGTGAGGCCGGGGCGACACTTCCGAAAACCAAACGTCGTCGCCCTTAACGAACAGCTCTACGCCATACACCCCCAAACCACCCAGGCTTTCAACCACGGTACGAGCAACGCGAGCTGCTCTCTCAAACGCGAGATCCGACATCGGCTGAGGCTGCCAGGATTCGCGATAATCACCGTCATCTTGACGATGGCCAATAGGATCGCAAAACGATATGCCATCACGGTGCTTCACCGTCAGCAGAGTGATCTCGTACTCGAAGCCCACAAAACCTTCAACAATCACCCTTCCTTTACCAGCACGACCGCCGCTTTGGGCATAATCCCACGCAGCCTCGATGTGCTCGGCGCGGGTTACCGTTGACTGCCCTTTACCAGACGAACTCATTACCGGCTTTACCACTAGTGGCAAACCCACCTCTTCCACCGCCGCCAAGTACTCTTTCTTAGTACCTGCGAACTGAAAAGGAGACGTCGGCAATTCCAGCTCTTCAGCTGCCAACCGACGGATGCCTTCCCGATTCATGGTTAGATGCACAGCTCTTGCCGACGGAATCACCGTGAAACCTTCGTTTTCGAGCTTAACCAACTCTGCGGTAGCGATGGCTTCAATTTCCGGCACAATCAGGTTCGGCTTTTCAAGCTCGACAATCCGCCGTAATGCCTGAGCATCCAACATATCGATAACGTGACTGCGGTGGGCAACCTGCATCGCGGGTGCGTTGGCATAACGATCAACGGCGATAATTTCCACACCGAAGCGCTGCAGCTCTATTACAACTTCTTTGCCCAACTCACCGGCACCGCAAAACAGAACTTTGAACGCGGTGTCTGTTAACGGTGTTCCCAAGGTGACGTCTGCTATTTTTTGTTCCATAACAATTCCATCGGATGATATTGAACGGCCAGCAGCCGGGTTCAGATTAAAGCTTTTTTCTCACGCTCGGCAACCAGACGCAATACCTCGCGCCGCTCGTCGTTGTTCATTTGCATCCAACGCATAATTTCATCACTGGAACGATGGCAGCCAATACACACGTCATCTTCATTAAGCGCGCAGATGCTGACACAAGGCGACCTGACTTTATTAGCAACGCTCATCGCTCGGGCTCACAGGGTTGCAGGTTGTCCAGATAGTACGCAGCATTCTTGACGTAACTGAGCGCGGCCATTTCCAGCATCTTTTGCTGCTCCGGGCTTAATTGGCGTTTTACCCGTGCCGGCGAGCCTATAACCATCGAGCCGTCGGGTATAACCATATGTTCCGGTACCAGCGTGTTCGCACCTATCAAGCAGTGCTTGCCAATTTTGGCACCGTTCAGCACAACTGCGTTGATACCGATCAACGAATAATCGCCCACATCACAGCCGTGAAGCATGGCCTTGTGCCCCACAGTCACACCACGGCCGATGTTTAACGGTAATCCCGGGTCGGTATGCAATACGGCACCATCCTGCACGTTACTCTGCTCGCCAATCGTAATCAGCTCGTTATCACCGCGAATCACCACGTTAAACCACACGCTGGCTTTGTCTAACAAGCGAACACTGCCGATCACCGAGGCATTATCGGCAACAAAATGGCCACTTCCTTCTAACACCGGAACTCTGTCGTTCAATTTGTAAAACATAATTTCCTCTTGAAGTATGCCATCTCTGTTGGGCTCTCGAGCCGATTAACACCACAATATTAACGCAAGGGCGGTCGTTCCAGATCAATACCGGCATCGTACACAGCGTTCATAAAATCGACCAATACTACGGCTGACAAACCCCATATCTGGTATTGCTCCCAGCGGTAGCAGGGCACGTGAATGATGCCGCCCATAAAAGGTAAGGCATCGGTACGCTCACGCCGGTCTTCCAGCAACCAGGCTATGGGGACACGGAACACACTTTCGATTTCTGCGGGATTGGGGCGTAGTGGATGGTCTTCGGGTACCACGCCTACGTATGGTGTTACAAGAATACGGGCATGAGATGTGACCTGGCTTAGTGATGACACAATCTGCACCTGGTCTGGCGGCAAGCCGATTTCCTCATGAGTCTCCCGAAGAGCCGTGACCATCAGGTTTTCGTCTTCGGGGTCGCGCCTGCCACCAGGGTACGCTACTTGGCCACGATGGGTTTTGAGGTGGGCAGATCGCAAGGTGAACAACATCTCCGGATTACCGCTGTTGTCGGTAATAGGCACCAAAATACCAGCTTCAGGATAGTCCAGCGCCAGCTCGTTAGGCCGGTAGCCTGCTAACCGGGAATGTAACAGGTGCTTCAAAGTATCTCCTGGCATGCTTCAATCAAAGGCGCCATGGCGCTAAGGTGGCTCAGATGGTTAAACTAACGGCCTTTAAGACATCTATTATCAGTATACGGGGAAAGCTATGAATTACTGCAGTGACTGTGGTGAACAGGTAGAACAGCGGATCCCCGACGGCGACAATCGTCACCGCTATGTATGCACCCACTGCGACATCATTCATTACCAGAACCCTCGTATTATCGCAGGCACGGTGCCGGTATGGAACAACCGTATTCTTCTGTGTCGCCGCGCCATCGAGCCTCGTTACGGTTATTGGACTCTGCCTGCAGGCTTTATGGAAAACCAGGAAACAACCGTGGAAGCGGCAGCTCGCGAAACCCGTGAAGAGGCTCTGGCGGAAGTTTACATTGAGGGCCTTTACGCCGTAATCGACGTTCCACACATCGATCAGGTACACATATTTTACCGCGCCACGCTGATTGATGGTAAATATGGCGCAGGCGAGGAATCACTGGAAACACAATTGTTTGAGCTGTCAGACATTCCCTGGGACGAACTGTCATTTCCGACTGTGCGTAAAACCCTTGAGCTTTTTATAAACGATATGAAAAAGCAGACGTTCGGGGTTCACGTTGACAGTATTCGTCACCCTATGGCGAAATCCGGAAAAGCCTGATCAAAACTGCGTCAGAGCAAGCACTTCGTAGGCGGGCTCCTCGTAAGGGTGCGCCGCCTTTAATGCAGCAATGGCATTTCTCACGCAGCCTTCAGCACAAACCAACTCCACCTTGTACTCTGCAACGGTTTCCAGAACACCCGCTTGACCGATAAACGGCTGGCTTCCGTCCAGTGGTCGAAACTGCCCTCGCCCTGATATTTGCCAGGCACATTGATCGTAATCGCCAATGCGCCCCGCTCCGGCGCCGAACAATGCATGTTTGGTTTCGTCAAGATGGCTTTCTGGCACAAAGTAGCAAATTTTATACATAGTATCCCTCATAGACGGTCAAATTCTAAACACCTGAACATTCGAAAAAGTTACCCACAGATTCTGTGGATAACTCTGGGGAAAGTTTTTAAGTAGCGCCCCAAAAACCCCGCCATTGCTGCCTTTAAGACAGATTGGTGACAAAATCGCCGCCTATAAATAATCGTTATTTATCAATTACTTAAATTTTTCTACTGAAATTATCATGGTAAATCATGGGGTTGCTTACAGAACATACAGTGAATACCCGAAAATGTGCATAAAATTTACCAGTCAAGAGTTTTTTTTGGAAATTATGCAGTTTTTTCTCTTGATATCCCCAAACAACACGAATTTCAGGCAAAAAAACCGGGCATCCGCCGACTCCTTTAACAGAGCCGAAAAAAGCCCGACTTTTACACCAACGACTTAGCCAAACCAGCGCCGCGCATTACGGAACATCCGTAGCCACGGGGCGTCTTCGTCCCAACCTTTTGGTTGCCAGGAATGCTGCACTGCGCGGAATACGCGCTCCGGGTGCGGCATCATGATCGTTACCCGGCCGTCACGAGTTGTGAAACCGTTCACGCCAGCCTCAGAACCGTTAGGATTAAACGGATAGCGTGTAGTAGCGGCGCCGTAATTGTCCACGTAGCGCAAAGCGATTTGTTCGCTTTCTGCCAGCGACGCCAACGAGATGTTGCTGCTCAACTCGATCTGGCCCTCGCCGTGCGCTACGGCAATGGGCATACGCGAACCCGCCATTCCTTCGAAGAAGGCCGACGGTGAAGGCAACACCTCCACCATCGCCAGTCGCGCCTCGAACTGCTCTGACTGATTGCGAACAAAGCGCGGCCAGCCTTCACTGCCAGGGATCAGTTCATGCAGACTGGACAGCATCTGGCAGCCGTTACACACGCCCAGAGCCAGGGTGTCCTGACGGTTGAAGAAAGCCGCAAACTGGTCACGCACACGATCGTTGAACAGTATGGATTTGGCCCAGCCTCCGCCGGCGCCCAAAACGTCACCAAACGAAAAGCCGCCACAAGCCACCAGGCTGTTGAAGCCTTCCAGTGACATTCGACCAGACAACAAATCGCTCATGTGTACGTCAACAGCGGTGAAACCGGCACGATCAAACGCCGCCGCCATTTCAACGTGGCCGTTTACGCCCTGCTCTCGCAACACGGCTACTTTGGGTCGCGCGCCCATGTTGATAAAAGGCGCACTGATGTCTTCATTGATATCGAACGTGGTTACTACCTGCAAACCCGGGTCTTTGGCATCCAGAAGGTTGTCAAACTCCTCCCGCGCGCAATCTTCGTTGTCGCGCAACGATTGAACACGGAAGCTGGTTTCGCTCCAAAGGCGCTGCAAATCGAGCACCGACTCATCCACTACAAATTCGCCGTTAAAGCTCATCTGTACACGAGCCTCCGAAGTCGGCTCACCAATAACGATCGTATGGTTGCCTAATTCAGCTGCGGAGAACTGCTGCAGCACGAATTCGGTATCGTCGCGGCGCACCTGAATCACCGCACCCAATTCTTCGTTGAACAGTTCGCGGGCAAACTGCGAGGCATCTTCCGCCACTCCGTCCAGCTTGATGTCGATACCGGCACGACTGGCAAAGCACATTTCAACCAGAGTGACAAAAAGGCCGCCATCCGAGCGATCGTGATAGGCGAGCAATTTTCGGTCAGCGTTCAGGCCCTGAATCACCGCGAAAAATGCTTTCATGTCTTCCGGATCGTCCAGGTCCGGCGCTACTGCGCCAACCTGGCTATATACCTGGGCCAACGCAGAGCCGCCAAGGCGGTTCTGGCCCGCAGCGAGGTCTACCAGGATAAGATCGGTATCGCCAGCGTCCAGCTGAAGCTCGGGCGTTAACGTAAGCCCCACATCGGTAACCGGCGCAAAACTGCTAACCACCAGCGACAGAGGCGCCGTAACGCTTTTCTGCTCACCACTGCTTTCTTCCCACACGGTTTTCATGGACATCGAATCTTTGCCCACGGGAATGGTAATACCCAACTCTGGGCAAAGTTCCATACCCACCGCACGCACGGTTTCATAAAGATTCTCATCTTCCCCCGGGTGGCCAGCCGCGGCCATCCAGTTTGCTGACAAGCGCACATCTGACAGCTTGGCGATAGGCGCCGCAGCCAGATTGGTCAACGTTTCACCCACCGCCATACGGCCAGACGCCGGCGCGTTGACCGCGGCAACCGGCGTGCGCTCGCCCATGGCCATAGCTTCGCCGCTGCGCACGTCAAAGGAACTGGCGGTTACCGCTACGTCTGCGACTGGAACCTGCCACGGGCCCACCATCTGATCCCGTGCTACAAGCCCGGTAATGGTGCGGTCGCCAATGGTGATCAGGAAGCTCTTGGAACCAACCGACGGCAAACGCAACACGCGACGAATCGCTTCGTGCAGGTCCACCCGGGTGGAATCGAATAAGCGTTTGGTAAATGACGAGCGTGTAATGCTGCGATGCATACGCGGAGCCTTGCCAAACAGCACATCCATCGGCAGATCGACCGGCTTGTCATTGAAGTACGAATCGGCCAACTCCAGGTGGTGCTCTTCAGCGGCTTCGCCAATCACCGCATACGGGCAGCGTTCACGACGACAGAGCGCATCAAACAACTCCAGGTTTTCTGGCGCCACGGCCATAACGTAACGTTCCTGAGACTCGTTACACCAGATTTCCAGCGGCGACATACCCGGCTCGTCGCTGGGGATTTCACGCAACTCAAACTTACCGCCGCGACCACCGTCTTTCACCAGCTCCGGCATGGCGTTTGACAAACCACCGGCGCCAACGTCGTGAATAAAGCAAATCGGGTTGCTGTCACCCATCTGCCAGCAGCGATCAATCACTTCCTGACAACGGCGCTCCATTTCCGGATTGCCACGCTGTACCGAGGCAAAATCCAGATTCTCATTGCTGGAACCGGAATCCATAGAGGATGCCGCTCCGCCGCCCAGGCCAATCAGCATAGACGGGCCTCCCAGAACAATAAGCTTGGCGCCTACCGGAATGTGGCCCTTCTCTACGTGCTCGGCTCGAATGTTACCCAGGCCGCCGGCAATCATGATCGGCTTGTGGTAGCCGCGCACTTCTTCGCCTGCAGGGCCTGCAACCTTGGCTTCAAAGGTACGGAAATAGCCCGTGAGGTTTGGCCTGCCAAATTCGTTATTAAAAGCCGCGCCGCCGACCGGGCCTTCAATCATGATGTCCAGCGCGGAGGCAATACGGTCTGGTTTGCCATAACCGATTTCCCAAGGCTGGATGTCGCCCGGCAAATTCAGATTAGAAACGGTAAACCCGCTTAAGCCGGCTTTTGGCTTGGAGCCACGACCGGTTGCGCCTTCGTCACGAATTTCTCCACCAGCGCCCGTGGCCGCTCCGGAAAATGGCGCAATCGCCGTTGGGTGGTTGTGGGTTTCCACCTTCATCAGGATGTGGATGTCTTCCTGGTTGTAGCCGTAGACACCGGTATTCGAATCCGGGAAGAAACGGCCACCGCGACTCCCGGCAATAACAGAGGCGTTGTCTTTGTAAGCCGACAACACGCCTTCGCTGTTCATTTCGTAGGTGTTACGAATCATCCCGAACAGGGATTTTTGCTGATTTTCGCCGTCGATGTCCCAAGACGCATTGAAGATCTTGTGGCGACAGTGCTCGGAGTTGGCCTGGGCGAACATCATCAGTTCAACGTCTGTGGGGTCACGCTTCAGATCAGAGAACGCAGCCACCAGGTAGTCAATCTCGTCGTCCGCCAGCGCCATGCCGAGGCGACGATTGGCGTCCACCAAGGCTTTGCGGCCGCCGGCAAGAATACCCACGCAACCCAACTCGCGGGGTTCGTCGTGGCTGAACAGCAACTCGGCGCCGCCGATCTCGTGAAATACTTTTTCTGTCATGCGGTCGTGCAAGAGCGCCGCAATTTTGCCCCGCTGCGCCAGGCTTAGCTTCTTCGCAGAACGCACGTAGTAAGCAATACCCCGTTCAATACGCAGAATGTGACGCAAGCCACAGTTGCGCACAATGTCGGTTGCCTTGGATGACCAGGGCGAAAGCGTGCCGGGGCGGGGAACCACAAGAAACAACACGCCTTCGGGCTGCTCTACGGGCACACTCGGGCCGTAACTCAACAGCCGATCAAGAATCGCCTGTTCCACGTCAGACAGGTCGCCATCCAAATCGGCAAAATGCATGAACTCGGCGTACACATGGTCAACTTCGGGGACGCTGTCTTTCAGGCAGGCGTGCAGTTTGTTGAAACGAAAAGGTGAAAGCGCTGGTGCGCCGCGAAGTTCAAGCATGGTAGCAACCTGTATCGCGCGTAGCGGGGGTTTGGGGAGACATTTTGAAGGCAGCATCATACTCGAAAGCGCCTTCGGGATACAGCGATCCAGCACCTTATTAAACAACGCCATCAAGGATGCCGCTGATCGCTCTTTTATTGACCGGACCACGCACAACATAGATGATTGCAAGAACCTGTCTGCACCAAGACAGACAATCAGAAATTGGCCGCACACCCGCTTAAAGCCCTACGGAGATAACGCTTTTGCCGGCAAACACCCAGTTGCAGCTCGCTTCCCGGCGGGTGTTGTCGTTGCGCGAGCGGGTCCGCAGGGGCTCAGCCATGGTAGCACTGCTGGCGTTTACTTTGGTTTTGAGTGCCTGCTCACGGCCAACAACCCTGCAACAGATCAAAGCCGAAGGTGTACTGCATGTCATTACCCGGGTTGCCCCCTCAATCTATTACAAAGGTCGCGACGGCCCCACCGGCTATGACTACGAACTGGTGCAGCTGTTCGCAGAACACCTGGGCGTAGAGCTCAGGATTCGCGTTGCCGAAGACAACACCGAAATTCTATCTGTGCTGACCCATGACTTCGCCCACATAGGGTTAGCCGGGCTGTCAGGGCAAAAACAGTTCCAGGGTCAGATGCGGGCACTGGCGACCGGTATAGAAGTAGAGTCAGTGGTGGTGTATCACCGCGACTCTTCCAAGCCCGAAGCTCTTGCCGATTTAGCAGACAAACCATTGCATATAGTGGCCGACAGCAATCACGAACCACAACTGGAAGAGGCGCGAATCGATGTCCCTCAGCTGTCCTGGCAGGTTCACCCGGGCCTCGATGCCGCCGGTTTGCTGGCACGGGTCGAGACCGGTGAGTTGCCTTACGCGGTGGTGTCATCCAACGAGCTGGCGCTGAACCACGTGTTTTTCCCCGATGTAAAAGAAGCAATACCGCTGGGTCCGCCGCGCGAGCTGGCCTGGCTGTTTCCTGCAATGCAGGATCGGTCATTGATTGATGCTGCAGGGCAATTATTTGGAATGCTTGCCGAAGACGGCACCATGGAGCAGATCACCGAGCGTTTTTACGGTCATCTGGACCGGCTGAACTACGTTGGCGCGTTAACATTTGTGCGTCACACCGAAAAACGCCTGCCAAAATATGAAAGCCTGTTTCGCTCTTACGCCGACCAATTTGCCATGGACTGGAGGCTTCTGGCGGCCATTGGTTATCAAGAATCCCACTGGCGACCTCGGGCAACCTCGCCCACCGGCGTACGCGGACTGATGATGCTTACCCGCTCAACGGCAAAATACGTGGGCGTCAAAAATCGCCTCAGCGCTGAGCAGAGCATTCGCGGCGGTGCCAAGTATTTAACGATTGTGCACGACCAGATTCCCGACCGTATTGAGGAGCCCGACCGCACCTGGTTTGCTCTGGCTTCTTATAACGTTGGATTTGGCCACTTGGAAGACGCACGCATACTGACCGAACAGGCAGGCAGGAATCCGGACCGCTGGCTGGATGTAAAAGAATTTCTGCCACTGCTAACGCAAAAAGAATGGTACAGCCAAACGAAGTTTGGTTATGCCCGCGGCCACGAGCCAGTGATCTATGTACAGAACATCCGCCGCTACTACGATGTGCTGGTGCGCATGACCGAACCTGCCGCAACACCGGATACCCTGCTAGCCGATGACCCGCTGAGACAGCTTGGCAACGACGGCGAGGCGCTTATGGCCGCACCCGAAATTCAGGCCGCCTTACCAGAGCAACTGACCGACGTACCACCTACACTGTGATCTTTCGGAGTCCAGGCCTGCAGCGCCTATGCCGGCTCGACTGCATCCAGCGCGGCATTAATCTGTTCCTGGGTAAATCCGCGGCGCTGAAGGAAACGCATCTGGCGCAATCGTTCTTCCAACTGCCCGCGCAAATCTAATAACCCGAAGCGCTTACGGCGCAGTCGTACGGCCTGGTCACACCAATCCTGCGAGCTCATTGCCTGCAGAGCATCAGCATTTTCAGACACACCACGTTGGCTCAATTCACCCGTTATGCGCAGCAGACCGTAACCCGCCTCAATACGTTGCCGCGCATAGGCTTCGGCAAAGCGTTCATCGCTCAGCCAATCCTGCTCTTGGTAGTCATCCAGCACCGTTTCAATGACCGCTTTTGACAACTGGCGCTGCAACAACTTACGGGTAAGTTCAAGCCGGCTGTGTTCACGCCGGGCCAGTAAGCGCAACGCCACAGAACGGGCTTTATAATCGTCATCCTGATCATTTTCAGATTTTGCCATGACATCTCTTTCCGCATCGCTTCACAAAACGCTAGACTAGCGCTCGCGTTCTATACGCCCGGTAGCTTCGTACCAAGAAATCCAAGCGTCCAGCGCCAACCTAAACGGGTGCTGAAGAACGGTAGCGGCACACTTTGCCCGACACCGCAGACTGGTATCAACCAGAAAGATACTCTAAGGAAAACACCCATGGCCGCATTTCTTCGCAGATTGTTCAAATCCCGCACAACACAGCTGAAAACACCCGCACCGGCGGTCAACAAACAGCCTCGGCAGACGGACGCTGCCAAATCCGCAAAAGAAGATCGCGGCGCCCGGATTGCGAAGCAGCTGGAAGCCGTACAAGGCATGCCGGCGCAAAAAAAACTGGCGGAGCTGGCCATTGGCGGGTTAACCGCTGAAGTTCGCAGTCGTGCCGCCAGTGGCCTGCGCGACGAAGCCTTGCTACATGACGTTATCCGCCAGGCTAAAGGCCGGGACAAGGGGGTTTTCCAGATAGTCCGCCAAACACTTCAACAGCTGCGCGACGTCCAAGCCGCACAGAATGAACTGGAAGAAAAGCGACAGCAGCTGATTCAACAAGCGCAAGACCAAGCCCGCAGTGAAGACACCACCCTGTACGAGCCACGCTTGGACACGCTGTTCAAGCAGTGGAAAAGCGTAGAGACTGACGCCAGTAACGAGCAAATCACCGAATTTCTGAGCGCCACCCACCAGTGCCGTGAACGCGTTCGCCAGATGCAGCAACAGCATGAAAAACTCGACCAGCGCAAGCAAACCTTGACGCTACTGGGCGAAACGCTGACCCAATTAAAAACCGACGACACCCGCGAGCCGCCCACGCTGACAGCTCTGGACGCACTGCTGAAAACCCAGCACAACCGCTGGCTTGAGGCCAGTGAAAATACCGACGTAAGCGCGCCCGAACAAAACCGTTACAACACCGCCAGCACCGCTCTACGCGCCTATGTAGAAGCACACGAGCGACTTATGCAGGGGCAAGAACAAATCGCCAAGCTGGCAACCAACGCAGCTCCGGGCGACGAAACCACAGATGATGCAGAGCTTGGCGTTGAAGCAGCGGAGCAGGCCAAGGCCCTGCTCGCCATACTGGACTGGCCAACGATGTTTCCGCAGCCCGAGCCCCTCATTGCGCTACAGGCACTGGCCAAACAGCGCAAGAAAGCAGAACCGGTCGAACAGCCAGACCCAGCACGCCAGAACAGCCTGTCAGCAGATCTGGACAGGCTCCTCACGGAGCTTGATAGCGCCCTGGAGAACAAACAGCTGAAGCCCGCCAAGCAGCTGCTAAAAAACGCCCAGCAAATTACCAAAAAACTCGATTCCCGCCACCAGAAGCCATTTGTTGCGCGCATGCAATTGCTACAAGGCCAGTGTAATGAACTCAGCGACTGGCAGGGCTTTGCCACCACACCCAAGCAGATCGCACTGTGCGAACAAATGGAACATCTGGCAGAGCAGCCTATTGATCCAGAAGCCAAGGCGGCTCACATCAAAGAGCTGCAAGAAGAATGGAAAAGCCTGGGCGGTTCCTCTGACCGGTTGCTGTGGGCCCGCTTCAGGCAGGCATCCGATGCCGCCTATGAACCATGCAAAGCTTACTTCGCCGCAAAATCCGATCTAAAGCACGCCAACCTGGCCACACGCCGACTTATCTGCCAGCAACTGCAGGAATTTGTGGCTCAGGCCGACTGGTCTAGTATTGACTGGAAAGTGGCCGAACGTATTCATCAAACCGCACGCCAGGAATGGAAGGCCGCATGGCCGGTAGAATTCCGCGACAACCGTCCGTTGCAAAAACAGTTCGACGAGTTACTGAAACAGCTGGATGCCAAACTGAACGATGAGCGCCAGCGCAATGAAGCTCTGAAGCAGGCCATTGTTGCCAGCGCCGAAGAACTGATGAGCGCCGAACCCCTGGCCGACGCCATAGTGCAGGCCAAAGAGCTACAAGGCCATTGGCAGGCTATCGGGATTACCCGTCATCGCGAAGACCGCAAACTCTGGCAGGCATTCCGCCAAGCTTGCGACGCCATTTTTGCCCGTCGTGAACAAGAAAATAGCCGCCAAAAGCAAGCCGTTGTGGCAGCCGATGAGCAAGTGACCAGCATTTTGGAACGCGCCGACCAGGCCCTGAATGCAAGCACAAACAGCGACGAACTCAGCGCCATCTGGACCGAACTGGCCACCTACAACCCACAGGCGCTGTCTACCAGCACCCGCGACCGCTACAACGATGTACGCCAGCGTTTGCACACGGCCAAACAGCGGCAGGAACTCGTCGCTCGCCTGCAACAATGGACCGGATGCATTCAGGCCCGCGGCCAGGCCCCTATCGATAGAACCGGCGTCCCCTTGGAATGGACAAAGTTTAATCAGCTCGACCAGCCCATCGATTTTCAGGAGTTGGCTATCCGTACCGAAATACTCGCCGACCAGCCGTCACCCGCGGCAGACCAGCGTAAGCGCATGGAGATTCAGGTGCAGCGCCTGGCACAGAACATTGGCGCTGCCGAACAATCGGCCAGTCCACTCACCGACGCCGAAAAACTGGTGGCGTTATGGTGCCTGGCTCCGGCCTCCGCCGCGGCCTCCAAAGAGCTGGAACAACGCATGGTGAATGCGCTTGAAAGCTTGGTTTAAGGTGGCTGCGCAAGCAGACATAATCATCCGCGTACACCTTTGCGCCGTAATAGTAATGAATAGATTGTCACCTGGCGCAACGGTACATCTATAGCCAGGCGTGTAGCGCTTGCCTACAATCATTAAACGGGTCGCTGGTTGAACACCTTAGCCGCGGCCACCAGCATTTAACTCGGTCAGGTAGGTTCTATGTCCATTGTGGAAAGACTGTGCTCACAGCGCGTAGCCCGCAGCAAGCCCGTAAAAGCGTTGGCGCTCGCGATTTCGCTTTCCGTGTCTTTCGGGGCCGTCGCCAGCAGCGAGTCGCTCCAAAGCTATCAGCCGGTTGCGCCCACCATCGATCAGGCACGAGCCAACATACTGATTGCAAGGCAACTGCAGTTCACTCATTTTCGCGACTTGCGGGTTAGCGATGATTTGTCTGGCGACATCTTCGACACGTATCTGAAATATCTCGACGGCCAGAAGGTCTATCTGACCCAAGACGATCTGGACGGTTTCGTCGATATTCGAGATCACTTGGGTTCGGCCCTGCGCACCGGTAAGTTGCAGCCGGGATTCGATATTTACAATCTGGTGCAAAAACGGATCATCGAGCGTCTGCATTTTGCTCTGAACCTGCTGGACCAAGGCGTTGGCACCTTAGACTTCGGCAGCAACGACAGCATATTGCTAGACCGTTCTGACAGCGACTGGGTCGCTAATAGTGCCGGGCTAGACGAACTCTGGACCAAACGCATCAAAAACGCCGTGCTGGCTCAACGCCTGAACGGTAGCGACGACGACGCCATAACAGACACGTTGCGGCAGCGTTACGAAGGCCAGCTAAAGCGCGCTTACCAAGCCCGCAGCGAAGATGCGTTTCAGGCCTACATGAACGCCTTTGCCGGCATGTGGGACCCACACACATCGTATTTTTCACCACGCACCTCTGAAAACTTCAATATCAATATGAGCCTTTCGCTGGAAGGCATAGGTGCCGTGCTGCAAGGAGACAACGAATACACCAAGGTAGTGCGATTGGTTCCTGGCGGCCCGGCATTTCAGCAAGGCCAGTTGCAACCCGCAGACCGGATTGTGTCGGTCACCCAAGACGGCGAAACGCCGGTCAACGTGATCGGCTGGCGCCTGGATGAAGTGGTCGATCTGATCCGCGGACCGCGCAATTCCATAGTCACACTGGAAGTCATTCCGTCTGGCGCGGCCGATGAAACCATTACCAAAGCCATCGCTATCAAGCGCGATCAGGTCAAGCTGGAAGAACAAAGCGCCAGCAAAAAAGTGATAGAGCTCGATCGCAACGGTGAAACCTATAAGATCGGCGCCATTACCATTCCCACCTTTTACGCCGACTTCCAGGCCATGCAGGCCGGCGATCGCAACTATAAAAGCACCACCCGCGATGTGCGCAGGCTGCTTGGAGAACTTGAGGCTGAAGGTGTTGAAGGATTGGTCATTGATCTGCGCAACAATGGCGGTGGTGCCCTGCACGAAGCCAACGATCTGGTAGGGTTGTTTATAGACAGCGGCCCAACCGTGCAAATTCGCAACGCCAATAACGACGTGCAGATTCTGAACGATGAAGACCCAGAGGTTGCCTTCAAAGGGCCGATGGTGGTGCTGGTAAACCGAATGAGCGCATCCGCGTCTGAAATCTTTGCGGGCGCTATTCAGGATTATGGCCGCGGCCTGGTAGTGGGTTCCCAAACCTTCGGCAAAGGCACGGTACAAGCAGTTCGGCCGCTGAATCACGGCCAGCTGAAAATCACTCAGTCCAAATTCTACCGGGTTTCCGGCGGCTCAACCCAGCATAAAGGCGTTGTGCCCGACATCGAAATTCCGTCGCGCATCGATAATAGCCTTATTGGGGAAGATGCGCTGGACCACGCCCTGCCCTGGGACCAAATTGATGCTGTTGACCACACCCAGTATTTTGACTTCAGCAATATAATTGACGAGCTGCGCCTGCGCCACGATAAGCGCTTTGAAGCCAGCCCCGAGTTCAGCTTGCTACAACAGGAAATCGACTTTCTGAAACAGCAACGCCAGCAGAACTCCGTCAGCCTGAATATGGACGAACGCCAGCAACAGCATAAACAAATCGAACGCACCCGGCTGACCATTGCCAACGCCCGCCGTGAACTGCTCGGCGAAACGCCATTCGGCACCATGGAAGAACTGGACGACTGGCAGGACCTGCAGGCGGCCGACCTGAACTCCAACGATGAGGAAACCGATTTTGTTATCCGCGAAGGCGGACAAATTATGGCGGACATGCTTGAGCTGGACCGTCGAACAGCCGCGCTGCCGGCGATGGGCTCGCCCCTGACGGCCAAAGCACAAACTGTACGGGCGTCATCCGAGCTCTAACCGAAAGGCTGATTCATGACGGCAGAAACCATTGTAGCGGCGGATACCCGTATCAACGCCCGCTGGGTGATTCCCATCGAACCTGCGGATCAGGTTTGGCATCACCACGCGGTGATTGTGCAAGGCGGTCATATTGTTGCCGTATTGCCCCAGGCCGAGGCCGACACTCATTACCGCACTCGCGAAACCCTGAATTTGCCACATCATGTGCTGATGCCAGGGCTAATCAATTTGCACGGCCATGCCGCCATGTCGCTCTTCCGCGGCGTAGCTGACGATATACCGCTAATGACTTGGCTGAACGACCACATCTGGCCACTGGAAGGCGAATTTGTGTGCGAACAGTTTATTGCCGATGGCACCCAGCTGGCCATGGCGGAAATGCTGCGCACCGGCAGCACCACATTTTCTGATATGTATTTTTTCCCGGAAATTGCCGCCCAATGCGCCGCTGATGCCGGCATGCGGGCGCAAATCTGCTTTCCGCTGTTAGACTTTTCCACTTGCTGGGGCAGTGGCCCGGAAGAATACCTGCGCAAGGGCGAACAGTTAATCAATGCCTGGCAAGGCGACGAATTCATTATGCCCGCCATAGGCCCCCATGCGCCCTACACCGCTAACGATGACACTCTGGCTGGCGCCGTCGCTCTGCAGAAAAAGACCGGCGTGAAATTACAGATCCATCTGCACGAAACCGCACTGGAAGTGCAAAACGCCGAGCAGCACTCAGGCCAGCGCCCAGTCAGCCGAATGGCTCAGCTGGGCGTGCTGGGGCCAAACACCCAGTGCGTACACATGACCCAAGTTGATGACAGCGACCTTGAACACCTGTTGCACAGCGGCGCCCACGTTGTTCACTGCCCGGAATCCAATATGAAACTGGCCAGCGGCCAATGTCCGGTCCAGCGCCTGAGCAAGGCCGGTGTTAATGTCGCCATAGGCACCGACGGCGCTGCCAGCAATAACGACCTCGACCTGTTCAGCGAGCTGCGTAGCGCAGCGATGATGGCCAAACATCTGGCCGGTGACCCTGCCGCGCTTTCTGCCCATCAGGCATTGCGTATGGCCACCTTGCAGGGCGCAAAAGCCCTGGGCCGGGAACATGATCTGGGCTCGCTGGAAGCCGGCAAGTGCGCCGATATCATCGCCGTTGATCTCAGCGACCCGTTTTTACAGCCAGTGTACAACCCTGCTTCGCACCTGGTTTACAGCCTGCACGGTCGCGCTGTCAGCCACAGCTGGATCAACGGAGTGCCCCAGATACAAAATGGCGAACTAACACGCATTGATGTGCCCGACCTTATGCTGCGTGTGGCAGACTGGGCCGAACGCATTGGCCGTTATCAGGCCGGCTAAAAAAGCCAGCACGGCCAGCTGTATGTAACCGTATTTAAATCGCATCACCAGGCAGGCAAACATGACGACTCCTAACCCAGGCCGTAATTCAGATCACCCTTCAAATCACTCTTCAGATCGCTCCTCAGATTCCAGCGTGAACCACAATGTGGATCGTAACGAAATCGCCAAATTTGAGGCCCTGGCCAGCCGCTGGTGGGATCCCGGCAGCGAATTCAAACCCCTGCACGACATTAACCCGCTGCGCCTGAACTACATCGACGAACGCGTGTCTCTGCCTGGTAAAAAAGTCATCGACATTGGCTGCGGTGGCGGCTTGCTATCAGAAGGCATGGCCCGCCGTGGCGCCCACGTGACCGGTATCGATATGGGCGAAGCACCGCTAAGCGTGGCGCGCCTGCACGGGCTGGAAAGTGGTGTTCAAGTCGACTATCAGAAAATTACCGTGGAAGAATTGGCCCGCGACCCACAGCACGCAGGCCAATACGACGTTGTTACCTGTCTCGAAATGCTTGAGCACGTGCCAGATCCGGGCTCGGTCATTCGCGCTTGCGCCAGTCTGCTAAAACCCGGCGGCCATCTGTTTGTGTCCACCATCAACCGCAACCCGAAATCGTTTCTGTTTGCCATTGTTGGGGCTGAATATGTGTTGAGCCTGCTGCCCAAAGGCACCCACGAATGGAAAAAGTTCATTCGCCCGTCAGAAATGTCAGACCACCTGCGCAATGCCGGCCTGGATATTCGTGAACTGACCGGAATGACCTACAACCTGTTGACCAAAGTGTACAAGCTTGGGCGCAATGTCGATGTCAATTATATGATGCATGCAAAGGATGGCCGTGAAGCCTGAACTGACTCCTTCAGCGGTGCTGTTTGATCTGGACGGCACCTTGATTGACACCGCGCCGGACTTTGTCCGTGTTCTAAACCGCATGCGCACTGCCTACGGCCTTGACGAGTTGCCGGTGCCGTACATTCGCTGCATGGTGTCGAACGGCGCCCGTGGCATGGTCCGTGTGGGATTTGGGCTGGAGCCGGACGATGACGGCTACCAACAGAAACACACCGAATTCCTAGACCTTTACGAACAGGGCATGACCATAGACACCTGCCTGTTCGAAGGTATGGACAGCTTGCTGCGCAATTTAAAGCAGCGTGCTATTCCCTGGGGCATAGTGACCAACAAACCGATGCGTTTCGCGGCGCCCGTGGTGGCGGCCCTGGGCCTGGCGGAACGCTGTGGCACCTTGATTTGCCCAGACCACGTCAGCCAGCGCAAACCTCACCCGGAACCCATGCTTCTGGCCTGCAAAGAAGTGAATGTAGAGCCGCAAACGGCCATTTACGTAGGCGATCACCAGCGCGACATAGACGCCGGTATTAACGCCGGCATGACCACCATCGCCGTGCGTTACGGTTATATCGAAAAGCCTGAAGAAGCGGATCTATGGGGTTCTCACTATACCGTCGATAGCGTCAGCGAACTCGCAAAGCTGTTACAATAGTTCCCATTACGTACCGATACCGGCGGGCCAGTAACCTGTCGGATTTTGTCGTGCACTTTTGCCCTAAATGGAGACAGGTCATGCAGAATTACCAGGCCCCCGCCGACTTACTGAAAGATCGCATTATTATGGTCACCGGCGCCGGCAGTGGTATTGGCCGCGCAGCGGCTATCGCCTACGCCGCCCACGGCGCAACGGTGATACTGGTCGGCCGCACCGTGTCTAAACTGGAATCTGTGTACGACGAAATTGAAAACGCCGGTTATCCCAAGCCCGCCATCGTTCCCATGAACTTTGATGGCGCCGCCATGAAAGACTACGAAGAACTGGCGATGACCCTGGAAGACAATTTCGGCAAGCTCGATGGCCTGCTGCACAACGCCGCTATTCTGGGCGATCGTAGCCCGGTGGAACTGTCTGACCCGGAAAAGTGGGCCAAGGTGATGCAAGTCAACAGTATGTCACCGTTCCTGCTAAGCCGTGCGATGATACCGCTGCTGCGCAAGTCCGGTGATGCATCAATGATCTTTACCTCGTCTAGTGTAGGGCGTTCCGCGCGGGCCTACTGGGGTGCCTATGCAGTATCAAAATTTGCGGTAGAAGGGTTAAGCCAGCTATTAGCGGATGAGCTCGATGACGAGCGGAATAACATTCGCGTTAACACCCTGAACCCGGGTGCTACCCGCACCAACATGCGAGCCCACGCGTACCCGGCGGAAAACCCCCAGCAAAACCCGGCACCGGAAGAATTGATGCCCATCTACCTGTACCTGATGGGCCGCGACAGCGCAGGGGTTAACGGCCAGCAGCTAGACGCCCAGCCGAAGTAATGGAGCTGTCGTTCTACACCACCGCCCAGTGCCACCTGTGTGAACTTGCAGAGGCGCTATTGGTCAACACCCCCACGCCACAGCCAATACCCGTGAACGTGGTGGATATTGCCCAATCAGAGCAATTGGTCGCCCGCTACGGCACTCGCATACCGGTTTTACGCCGCAGCGACACCGGCAATGAACTGAACTGGCCATTTACCCAAGACCAGCTTCTTAGTTTTTTACAATGAGGTTTGCCTGACATGCTGATGGTTATTTCCCCTGCGAAAACTCTGGATTATGAAAGCCCGCTGGCAACCGACCACCATACCCAGCCCGACTTTCTAGAACCAGCACGGGAGCTGATTGACCAGCTCAAAGAACTGGAGCCGCACCAGGTCAGCAACCTAATGAGCATTAGCGATAAACTGGGGCAGTTGAACGCCGAACGCTTCAGCGACTGGAGCACACCGTTCACGCCCAGCAATGCCCGCCAGGCAATTCTTGCGTTCAAGGGCGATGTTTACACCGGGCTGGATGCCGAAAGCTTTAGTAACAGCGAATTTCAGTTCGCGCAAAAACACCTGCGCATGCTGTCCGGACTTTACGGGGTGCTCAAACCGCTCGATCTGATGCAGCCCTACCGCCTGGAAATGGGCACAAAATTTGAAAACCAGCACGGTAAAGACCTGTATGCGTTCTGGGGCGACACCATCACTCAAGAGGTCAATCGCCTGCTAAATGACGACGACGGCGTACTGGTGAATCTGGCGTCTAACGAATATTTCAAAGCGGTGCACAAGAAAGACCTTGAAGGACGACTGATCACCCCCAATTTTAAAGATCAGAAAAACGGCCAATATAAAATCATCAGCTTTTATGCCAAAAAGGCCCGCGGACTGATGTGCCGCTACGCCATACAAAATGGCATTACCAAGGCCGAAGACCTGAAAAAGTTCGATCTTGACGGCTACTACTTCAGCCCCGAGCAGTCTGATGCCAACAACTGGATCTTCCTGCGCGAGGAGCAAACCAAGGCCTGATTCTGCGGCTTAGCGGCCATAATCCAAATACTCTTTGCCCGGAGCGCTTTAAGCCGGAGCCAAAATGTCTATTGCTGAGTTTAAATCATCTAAGGAGCCTATTCATGAGCGAAGCGGTATTCTCGCAAATTTCCATGGCCGTTCTGTTGACCGGGCTTATGGTCTGGATGGGTTTTATTGTTTGGGATCTGGCCAAAAAGTCCAAAGCGGGGAAATTCGGCACCATTATGATGTTTACTATAATGGGTGCGGGCGTTCTGGGCTTTTTAATCAAAACCGTGCTGGTTGAAATCATCCAGCTATAGCGGCTCTATCTATTACAATTGAACCTTTTACAGTTCAACGTCTGCTTTTTATCTTCTACCCCTGCACGATCTGATTTTGACTCAAGGATGCTTCCAGTATGTGGTTTCGCAATGCCCGTGTTTTTCGTTTTACCAAACCCTTCAATATCACCACGGATGAACTGGAAGCAAAGCTCCAGGCAGACACGTTCAAGCCCTGCGGGCCTCAAGAAACCACTCGTCAGGGTTGGGTAGCGCCGCTGGGCAAACACGGCGAAACACTGGTGCACAGCGCCAATGGCTATCACCTGATTGCACTGCGCCGGGAAGACAAAATTTTGCCCAGCTCGGTGATTAAGGAACTGATGGAAGAGCGCGCCGAAGCCATTGAGATTGATCAGGGCCGAAAAGTACGCCGCAAGGAAAAAGACGAGCTGAAAGAGCAGGTCATGCTGGAAATGCTGCCCCAGGCGTTTTCCAAAAACCGTCGCAGTTTTGCCTATCTGGCACCGAAAGATGGCGTGATGGTGGTGGATGCAGGCTCGGCCAAACAGGCCGAAGAAATCGCCTCGGCGCTGCGCAAAAGCATCGGCTCATTGCCCGTGCGGCCACCCGCCGTGGAACAGGCGCCCATCTTCACCTTTACTGGCTGGCTGGATGAATCCATTGATTTACCGGCACAAGTTGAGCTGGGCGATGAATGCGAGCTAAAAGACCCAGCGGAAGACGGCGGCGTTGTGCGCTGCAAAGGTATGAACTTGCAGGCGGATGAAATTCAAAACCATCTTCAGGCCGGCATGCAAGTCACCAAGCTGGCCATTACCTGGGACGACAACGTGTCGTTCGTGCTCGACGAAGAGCTGGGCATTCGTCGCCTGAAGTTTGGTGAAACTCTTCAAGAACAACTGGAAAACGTTGACGCTGACGACGCCCTTGCGAAATTCGACGCCAGTTTTAATTTGATGACGCTGGAACTGGCTAAGCTGATCCCAGGGCTACTCGAAGCCCTGGGCGGCGAAGATCACTCGGCTTTAATAGATGGCGAAGACCGCCCTGCCCCGGTCAGCGATTAACCCCACAGCGGGCGGCGTGATTTGAAGATCAGTGGCCGCCCTTGTTTAATCTTTCCTTCTGCCAGTCTTTTTCAGGTTCGTTCAATACCAGGCTCAGGTCCATCACTTCCTCATCCTGATTGAACTTGATGTGGAAGCCCAGATGCTCGGCCAGGTTCAACATGGGCCGGTTGTCTGGCAGTACGTCCCCCACCATTTCCGAGGTACCACGGGCACGGCAGTAGTCGATCATTTTCCCCATCAGCGTCTTGCCCAAACCTTCGCCCTTCATTTTGTCGTGTACCATCACCGCAAACTCGCAACGCAAGTTATCTGCGTCGGTCCAGGTGCGCACGGTGCCCAAGGTTTCTTCGCCGTCTTCGCGGGGCGCGTTGGCAATGAACACCATCTCGCGGTCGTAATCGATCTGCACCATCTGCGCCACGTCTTCGCGGGAAAAATGCTTGCGATACTGGAAGAACCGATAGCGAATAGACTCCGGTGACTGCAGTTCGTGAAACACCCGGTGGGCAGGCTCGTCTTCTGCAAGTACCGGCCGAATAATCACTCGGCGGCCAGACCTTGGCAGCACTATCCACTCCTCAAGCTCCCGCGGATAAGGCTGAATGATCGGTTTACCCGGCTCTTCAGACAGGTTGATTGCCACATTAACGGCCACCGCGCCTTCGTCGTTAAACAACAGCGGCGAAATTTCCAGCCCCTGAATCTCCGGAATGTCGATCACAATTTGCGACAGCGTCACCAGGGTTTCCGACACAGCGCGAATATCGTGCTCCGGTTTCAGACTGTGTTCCTTCAGGAGCTTGTACATATAGGTGCGCCGTAAAAGCTCGCGCGCCAGCACCATATTCAACGGCGGAAATGCAATCTGTCGGTCGGTCATGACGTTGATCTGGGCGCCCGCAGCGCCGCACACTACCAAGGGGCCGAACAGCGCATCACGGGTAATGCCCACGCTGAACTCAATCCCGCCCACATGCTGGTAGGAGAACTGCACCGCAAAACCCAAAAAACCGCTTTCCGGAAAATGCTTGCCGTATTCCTCCAACAAGCTCTGACAGCCATCAATAATGGCTGCCTCGCTGTTAAGTTTGGGCATGGTGCAATTGTAGCGTTTTTGATTGGGACTGTAGGGCTGAAACGGATGGCAGGCCTGCTCGTGCACCAAGGTAATATCCATGGGCCGACGCTCTACCGAGAATGCCCCCAGTACCTCATCCACATCGTCGCAAAATAGTGTGTCTATAGCGCGAATGTTATAATCGCTCAGCACGCCGCGCGCTTCTTCATTGGTCAAATAATGACGCCCGGCACGCAACGCGTTCACGATCACCCGGCGGGTTTTGCTGTGGTCTGACAAATGATCGGTAAACGATTCCGGGGTTTCTGTCAGCAGGCGCTGCACCCGCTGATGACGCACATGCTGCATAAACGCCATCACCGCTTTTTCCGGGTTAAAGAACGACGGCACGCCGGCGCGATAGAATTCCTCACGGGAATCCATCACCGTGCTCTGGCCCAGCCAACAGGTAAATACGTTCAGCCGCGTGCCCTTCATGGCCTGGATCACCGAGTTGGCAATCTCGCGGCTATCGCCGGTCAGGCTTGGCGCGTACATCACCAACACGTTCGCAAGCTCCGGTTCTTTCGACAGAATCTTCAGTACTTTGGCGTAAAGCTCCGGCGACGCGTTGTATCCCAGGTCAATAGGGTTGCGGCGCGTCCAATACGGTGGCAGCAACTCTGCCAACGCCTCAATGGCCGACTCCGATAACGTGGCGAGCTCCCCACCCAGATACGCCAAACGGTCTACTGCCAGCACGCCCGGCCCAACACCGTTGGCCATCATAACCAACGATTCACGGCGCAGAGGCTTCATGCGCGTCAGCGTTTCCAGAGCATCAAACATCTGCCCCAAGCCATCTACCCGCAGCACACCGGCGCGCTTGAGCATGGCATCGTAGATGGGATCGCTGTGTTTGATGCCGGCCGGCAGTTCGTGAACGAACCATTCCGATTCCGGCACCCGGCCAGACTTCAGGGCAATAACCGGTTTTGTGCGCGACGCTACCCGCACCGATGACATGAAACGGCGCGGGTTAGGCACGTTCTCAAGGTGCAGTAAAATGGCGCGAGTACGGGTGTCTTGGGCCAGGTAATCGATAAGATTGTCATGGTCGATGCCCATGCCATCGCCCAGGGTCAAAAAATACGAAAAGCCAACACCGCGGGCAAAGGCCCAATCCAGCACCGCGCTGGCAATGGTGCCCGACTGGCCAA
The DNA here is from genome assembly GCF_000372805.1 of Marinobacter gelidimuriae. Classification (GTDB taxonomy): domain Bacteria; phylum Pseudomonadota; class Gammaproteobacteria; order Pseudomonadales; family Oleiphilaceae; genus Marinobacter; species Marinobacter gelidimuriae. Next base: position 24,032 of record NZ_KB889880.1, read on the forward strand.
CAAAAGCCACCCGACCCGGAATGGCACCCATGTGGGCGTAGGTGGCGTTCAACTTGCGTGCCGGCACCATCAGCCCGATGGTGTTGGGCCCTAGCACCCGAATTCCACTTTCACGAGCGGCGTCGCGTACCGAATACATCAATGGCCGGCCGGTTTTGCTGTGGCTGCGCGACATACCACCGGTCATCACAATGGCGGTACGCGCACCGGCCTTGCCCAAGCGCCGAATCATTTTCGGTACGGTTTTCGGCGGCGTACAAATAATCGCCAATTCCGGCACAAACGGCATGTCGGCAACACTTTTTGCGCAGGCCACGCCGTGCACGTTGTCGTAATTGCTCGGGTTCAGAACCAGCAGCTTGCCAGGGTAATCGCCTCCCAACAGGTTGCGCAGAACCATACCGCCCAGGTTGTCAGCCCGTTCAGAAGCACCCACCACCACTATAGACTCGGGATTAAACAGGCTTTCCAGGTATCGAGTGCTCAAGCGCAGGCTCCTTAGTAATCGGGATCACACGAATCAGTGTATCTTAGGCGCTGTTTAATTAATGTAAAACGTCAATTGGCGCAATTTTGACCAGGGTTAAGGTTAGACCAAAGAAAAACCGCAACCAATTTTTTCCTGATATGATAAAAAATACAATAAACCAGCGGGGCAGCCAACGTATTATGACCACGGCCTTTTTTTCCCACGACGACTGCAACAAACACAACATGGGCCCAGAGCACCCAGAACGCCCTGAGCGCATGGTCGCCATTCAGAGTTACCTGGCAGACACCGCGCTCGACCAGGATCTTGACTACGTTCGCCCGGATGAAATTACCCGCGATCAGCTGCTGATTGTTCACCCGGAAAGCTATCTGAAGCAGCTCGACATGATGCAGCCAACCCGTGGCCGCGTGTTCACTGACCCAGACACCGCGATGATGCCCGATACCCTGCGCGCTGCGCGCCTGGCGGCCGGCGCCAACATTCAAGCGGTTGATATGGTGATGAGCAGCCAAGTCACCAATGCGTTCGTGTGCGCCCGCCCACCTGGCCATCACGCCGAACGCAGCAAATCTATGGGTTTCTGTTTTTACAACAACGTGGCCCTGGCGGCCATGCGTGCACTGAGCTTCCATCGCCTGGAACGGGTTGCGATTATTGATTTTGACGTTCACCAGGGCAACGGCACCGTAGACATTGTCGGCGGTGATGAACGCATTCTTATGTGTTCAAGTTTCCAGCACCCGTTTTACCCGCACACTCATGTGCACCGCCAGGCTGAAAACATCATTAATATTCCACTGCCGGCGGATTGCTCAGCACTGGATTATCGCAACGCTGTGGAAGCTGGCTGGCTGAAACGGCTACAGAAGTTCAAGCCACAACTGGTACTGATTTCTGCCGGATTTGATGCGCACAAGCTGGATCCGATGGGCGAATTCAATCTGGAAACTGAAGATTTTCGCTGGTTGACCGAAATGCTGGTCAGCGTTGCCAAAGACCACGCCAACGACCGGATTATCTCGTCGCTGGAAGGTGGGTATCATCTAAAGGCCCTGGCGGAAAGCGTAGCCACCCATCTGGAAGTGCTGCACGCCGTAAAATGAATCAGAGCAAGCCTTGCGCGCCGCTGTTAACCGCCGCCATTAGCCTGCTTAATTAACCGGCCATCAACCAGCACCAGGCTCAGATATGGCGCTGGCCTGCTGCCATTGTGTGCTATCGCCCTCACGCTCCATGCGAATAACAACGCGCCGGTTTTGCGCCGGGTTTCCGGAGGCCGCGAATTGGTCACCGTGGGCGCGCACTATAATTCTGCTTCCCTCAACACCCTGGCTTTTCAGGTAGCCCGCCACCGCATCGGCGCGGTCTTGCGCCAGTTTCCGGTTGTCAATCCGGCTTCCCGTTCTGTCGGTATGGCCGTCCACCAATACCCTAGTCACCGTTGAATCGGCCAGTACATAGGCCACAACCTGATCCAGGCTGCGCCTGTCGGCATCGTTCAACGCCACACTGGCCGAAGAAAACAGAATACGGGAACCCTGCAACTGATCAAAATTGGCCGGCAACAGATTACCTGCACAGGCGAGATAACCTTGAAATGGCGAAGCGAAGTTGATGTTCGACACGTGTACCAGCGCACACTCAAAGACCGACTCCGACAAATACCACTGGCTGTTTTCGATGCCCGCGCCAAAGCTGGTTGCCAGCGCAGGCGCGCTCAGTAAAGGGCAAACCATCAAGGCTGCCGGCAAACAACGGGTTAACAATTGCGTTCGCAACGTCATCGATCACTACCTTTAGGAGTCTTCGTGGCCACACGGGTTGGCCGTTCAACGCTCGGTTTCCTTAGGTATCGGCCAGTCGCTTTGCATCTTTAGGTCGCCACCCATTTTTATAACGCGGCCGTTGCCATCAAGGTCCCTTGAGTAAAACAAACCGCGCAACCTTCTGTTATGCTATTGTCAATTTTTCGGCGCCGCAGCGTATCTTTCGCGCATAGCATCTTTCACCTTTTGCATCTTTCACGTTTTAAAACGCATCGGTTTTTTAATGAGTGGCTCGCAATCATGACCCAGAAACTGACGATTACCCGCCCCGACGACTGGCACCTGCACGTTCGTGACGGCGCTATATTGAATGACGTGGTACCGAATACCGCTGCGGTATTCGGTCGCGCTATTATCATGCCCAATCTGGTACCGCCGGTGACCACTGCCGACCAGGCGTTGGCCTACGCCGAGCGTATTCGCAGCGCGGCCGGTAACAGCCATTTCGAACCGTTGATGACCTTGTACCTGACCGAAACCACCACGCCAGAGTGCGTGCGACAAGCCAGGGCGCAGGGCGTAGTCGCTGCCAAACTGTACCCGGCCGGAGCGACCACCAACTCGGATTCCGGTGTAACCGATGTGGCCAACATCTTTCCGGCACTGCAGGCCATGGCCGATTGCGGCATGCTGCTGCTGGTACACGGCGAAGTAACCAATGCCGACATCGACATTTTTGATCGTGAAAAAGTATTTCTGGAGCGGGTTCTGGCGCCGACACTGGCGGCGTTTCCGAACTTGAAAGTGGTTTTAGAGCACATCACCACCGCAGATTCCGCCGACTTCGTGCGTCAGCACCAAGGCGACAATCTGGCGGCCACCATCACCCCCCAGCATCTGATGTACAATCGTAACCACATGCTGGTTGGCGGTGTAAGGCCTCACTTGTACTGCCTGCCCATTCTTAAGCGCAATCGCCATCAACAGGCGCTGCGAGAAGCAGTGGCCAGCGGCGACAAACGGTTTTTTCTGGGCACCGATTCCGCACCCCACGCCAAAGACCGCAAAGAAACGGCGTGCGGTTGCGCCGGCTGCTACTCGGCGTTTGGCGCTATCAGCCTGTACGCACAAGTATTTGAAGAGTTGGGCGTGCTGGATAAATTTGAAGCTTTCGCCAGTTTCAACGGTGCCGATTTTTATGGCCTGCCGCGTAACACAGACACCATAACCCTGGTACGCGAGCCCTGGACCATGCCTGATGAGCTGCCGCTAGCCGGTGGCAGCATCGTGCCATTGAGCGCCGGTGAAACCATTTACTGGCGCCTGGCGTAATCCTTCATTACATTATCTTTTCACATAGCGCCATCGTTGGAGTTTGAGTGACCGAAGAAAACAGCCAAACGCACCCCATGTCCCGTCGCTTTCGCGGGTTTCTTCCTGTTGTCGTAGATGTTGAAACGGCCGGATTCAACCCCGCCAAAGACGCTTTGCTGGAAATAGCAGCGGTGATGGTCACCATGGACGAAAACGGCTTTCTGCACCGTGGCGAAACTTACCTGCAGCAGATAGACCCGTTTGAAGGCGCTAACTTCGAGCAGTCATCGCTGGACTTTACCGGCATAGATCCGTGGGACCCAGAGCGTGAAGCGGTGCCGGAACGCGAAGGCCTGAGTGAAATATTCAGTCCGATACGCAAGGCGATGAAGGCCTTTGACTGCAAACGTGCGGTTCTTGTGGGGCACAACGCCACGTTTGATCACAACTTTGTATTCGCCGCCAGCATGCGCGCAGACATCAAACGCAATCCGTTTCATCCGTTTTCGACGTTTGATACCGCCACCCTGGCAGGCCTGGCTTATGGCCACACAGTGTTGGCCCAGGCCTGTAAACTGGCCCGCATCCCGTTTGACAGTAAAGAAGCGCACTCCGCGGCTTACGACGCGGAAAAAACCGCCGACCTTTTCTGCAGTATCGTGAATCGCTGGCAGGAACTTGGGGGCTTTCCACCCCCGCCTTTCGAATAGTGTTATTGCAGAATTGAAAAGTTGCGGTATAAAAAAAAGCGGCGGTGCCAGGGTCTGTTGACAATTCACATCGGCAACCAGATAAATGGCGCAAGCCAATGACACGATGCTCTCATAATGACGAGTCAGTTTGTCATATCGGGTGGCGACGGCCCGATAATGCTTGAGTCTGGCAAACGCGTTTTCCACCCGATGTCTGAGCTTGTACAACGGCCAGTCGAGTCCCTTATTCTCGTCGTAGCCACCCGCGGCGCCGGCACTGTGCTGGTGTGCTTTCACAGAGCGGCCATCAATGAAGACCCATTCCAGATCGGAGTCTGTTTTCAGCACGTTGAAGAGCTTTTTCCAGATGCCTTTTTTCGACCAGTCATTGAAGACTTTGTAGACAGAATTCCATTTTCCGAAGTGGCCTGGCAGATCTCTCCAGGGCACACCGGTCCGCATTCTGAACAGAATNCCTTCGACTGTTTTGCGCAGACCTGCCTTGTTATACAGACTGAATTGAAGCAATATTTCTCTCAGCTTGGACCACAGTTCCTCTGTGAGCCTGTATCTGGGCATTGCGGGCTCGTATGATTGTTGTTTCGGAACTTCATTATACGAGCTTGCTCTTACCTTTCAAAGACTTACAGTCAATTGTCAACAGACCCTAGGGGACGTGCCGAATCCACTGCAAAAGATTTGCCTCACACAATCTAGCATGCAGCTCTTCAGAGCGCCTCTGAACCTCTTGCTTGCCGAGCTTCTTTAATGCTTTCTTTCGTTCCCCGTCCATACTTCTATGACGGCTAACGCCGAAGCGCACTGATGACTTTGATGCAGCGAAGCGGAGGCAAAGGCATTCGCGTGCCGCGCCTGGCTAGCTGTTGGCCAGCATGTAAACACGAAGCTGCCGCTGCGCGCTCATCCAAGGGCATCAGCTCCAGCCGCGAGATTCAGTGGTGCTGCGAAACCAACATCATCTTTAACGATCAGCAGGGCCAGGCCGTTGGCCTGCTTGCGGAAATCAATCGGCGCCCGGTACAGATAAATCTCCGGCAATCCCAATGACGGGCGCAGGTACCGGCGTCGCATCACAACTGCCTCAGGACCGCGCCCAGCAACTCGATATTGCCCGCATGCAACTCGGTGATCGAGATGCCGCCGGGTAATGACACGGTTAGCTCCTCTCCGGGAGCAAACGCCGGAATGCGCGCCACCCTGGCAAATCCCGTGACTGCGGACTTCTCATCCGGGTGGTGATCAGGCTCTGTCAGCTTCTTGCGCCAGTAGACAAACCGGTGGTAACTGAGCGATTGTTCCTTGCAGAAAGCAGCGCCGGACAAGCCAAAGGCCTGCCAGTCAGATAGTGTCTGGTCCCAGCACGGGTGTAGGTCGGGATTGTTCATGCGAGATTCCTCCTCGGGTAACAGGCAGGAATCAGTGTGGCGAACTCTGGATTCTGGGTACAGACGCGAATTTATTGGCGCTTACCTCATTGCTGTTCAATAGTCTCTGCTAGACTTACTCAATATGTCGTCATAAAACACAGGCAGGGTGAGTGATGTCGCGCCGAGGTTGGGTAAACAGTGGACTGGTGGTGGTACTGATTCTGGCAGGCGGGCTGGCACTATACGGCTACCGCTCCCTGCAGTCGGATATAACGCAGCTGACCGATGCACGCTCGACCGCTGAATCCAATGCGGAAGATCTGCGTAGCCAACTGCAACAAAACGAGCAGGCGCTGACGGCAGCTCGGGCGCGGCTCGAACATCGCACCAGCAGTGCGGATAAACTGGAAGCCGAACTCGACCGCCTGCGTCAGACGCTGGCCGGGGCCAAGGCCGACTTGCAGACTGCGCAACAGCAGGCTGAGAAGCTCAAGTCCCAGCTGGAAACAGCGCAGGCGGCGTTGGCCAAACGGGAGGGGCAGGTCGCCGAGCAGGGTAGTCAGCTCAAACGGAGCCGGGATCAGATCGCTGCTCTTACGGCGCAGCTGGCTGCAGCCACCAAGCACGTTGAGAACTTATCCCAGCGACGCAACGCACTGACGTCGGACCTGAACACGGCGACCGCCAAGCAGACCGACGCGCAGAACCGCATTGCCGAGCTTGAAAAACAGCTGGCGGAAGCCAACGCCGCGCTTGCCGATGCGCGCCGGGAAGTCTGGCAGCATCAATCCGCACTGGCGTCGGCAACCGAGCAGCGCCAGTCTGTTGCCGAGCAATACCAACAAGCACGTGAGCAGCTCGCGCTACAGCAAGCTCGCAGCCAGTCTGCCACCGAGACCATCAACGTGCTGGAAGCCCGGATGGCACAGGAAAAAGCGGCAACCGATAACCTTCAGTCGCGGCTGCAATCCCTGAGTCATGAGAAGGAAAGTCTGGTGTCCCGGCTGGAAGATGGCACCACCGTGATCAAGCTGCCGGAGAGCATCGTGTTTAATTCCGGTTCTGCCAGAATCGGCAAAGCCGGCCGGCACACCCTGACGTTGCTCGCTGATGCACTGAAAAGCTTTCCGGATCACCTGATCAGTATTCAGGGGCACAGCGACAGCCGCTCCATTGCTCCTGCCTTGCAGAGTTTGTATCCAACCAACTGGGAGTTATCGGCGTCACGGGCTGCGTCAGCGGTGCGGGTGTTGAGAGAGGCCGGTATCGACCCCAGCCGGATGCAGGCAGTGGGTTTTGCGGATACCCGACCGCTGGTTAAGGAAATTGATACCGTCAGTCGTCGGAAAAACCGACGTATTGAGGTGCTGTTGTATCCGTCTCAGTTCAAGATAAAAGCCTACCGACCGGGCGGCCGTGAGCCGGCCCGGTAGTGGTTTCGTCCGGAGCTGCCGGACGGTTGATTAATAGTTCGCCGACGATATTTCCTAAATAGAGAAGCACCGGGGATGCCCATTTTCTCTACCGTAGGGTTTTCAATATAGGCCACGTATCCTCCGGGCTGCCACTGGTTCAGGGCGGCCCCACCCAATGCGACATTCGAATCGCCCCCGGGCTGTTCTGAGCACCCGAGTATATTACAATGCCGGCTTTGCCCGGACGCACCATGACCCTACTGATTGACCAACCAACCCTGCTCGAAGTTTTCGGAACCGCTACCCTGCAAAGGGGCAGACGCTACTTCAACGAGGAGCGGGTTCTTTACCTGAACAGCTCCCTGGAGGGGGCCAGCATCCGCAAACTGGATGCGGTGGTGGAAGGCAGCGGTCAGACCTATCAAACCCTGGTATCCATTGACCCCCGCAGCCCATGGGCTCTGCGTTCCTTGTGCACTTGTCCGGTAGGGAATTTGTGCAAACATGCCGTGGCCGTATTACTGGAGGCAAACCGTCGCCAGGAACAGGAGGCAACCGACCGCCCGTCCGGAACAAACGATCTCGCCCTGACCAACTGGTTCAATGCGCTGCGGGCACGCTCCAAACCACAGGCGAAGCCCTCCAATGAGCAGCTCATTTACACCCTGAACGAGTTGAAGTTCGGGCATGGCCTGTCTGTGTCGGTAGGCAAAGTCCGCATCAAGAAAAACGGCGAGTTCGGCCAGAAGTCGCTGACCTCCGCCTGGACAAACGCCAACCTGGATTATAACCGTCCCAAATACATCCAGGATGCAGACGTACCAGCCCTGTGCTGGCTGAAAGCCGCCCCCACCGCGCTCCGGCTTAGCCCCACCCTGGAAGGCGCCACCGGAGCCCACTTCCTCGAAGCGGCGGTGGCCACGGACCGCCTTTACTGGACTCACGAGAGCAACCGCCCCCTGAGTGCAGGCGAGCCCGTGCAGGCGGAGTTCACCTGGCAGCAGGGCCCAGACGGCCGCTGGAGCCTGATGCTGACGGGGCTGCCGGAGGAATGCCGGGTTGTGACCACGGAGCCTCCCTGGTACATCGACACCCAGAATCACAAAATCGGTCGCCTGAACCTGCCCTCTTCCGGGGGGTCACTGGACTTGCTGTTGTCGACGCCGACTCTGAGCTCAGAAGACATCAGCCGCCACGTTCTGCACCTGAAACCCGTGCTGGACCAGTTCGACATCGGCCTACCGGAGGGCATCCGGGAACCCCGCAGCATTCAGGCCGACCCGACACCCATTCTCCAGCTCTATTCCTTGCCCCGGCCTGACGGCCTGCCGCCACGGATGGCCGCCAAACTGCTGTTCAGCTACGACGGCGTGATTCTGGGTCTGGGCGAGACCATGGCCGTTGTCCAGCTGGAACAGGACGGCGAAACCCTGCTGGTTGAACGCAATCCGCGCAGGGAGTTCGAACACCGGAACCGGATTGTCGGCCTGGTTCCCCTGGCGCAAATGGCCGAGGGGCTGATGACCCTGCCCCCGGCTATCCGGAACGATCTGACCTTTCCCGCCCATGGAGACTGGCTGGACTTTCTGGCCTGGACGCTCCCGGCTCTGGAGGCCGACGGCTGGGTCATTGAAATGGACGAGTCCTTCCAGGTGCCGGTGGTGGAAGCCGACGAATGGTACGGCGCCTCCAGCGCCGCCGGGGAAGACGGTTGGTTCGACCTGGAGCTGGGCATTGTGCAGGACGGCCACCAGATCAACCTGATCCCCCTGCTGCTGCAATGCCTGGAATTACTGCGCCCCGACTTCGGCACAGACTCCACCGGCGAGCTCCAGCTACCGGAAAACCTCTGGCTGCACGACGAAGAAACCCTGATCCGGGTGCCTTCGGAACGGATCCGACCCATGCTGGAGACCCTGTTCGAGCTCTACCGGGACAAAGACCCGTCCGATCCTTTCCGCCTGCCCAGAATTGAAGCCGCCCGGCTGATCGGCCAGTCCGAGGCCGACTGGCGTGGTGGCGAACAACTGCAGGACCTGGGCCGCAAGCTGACAGACTTCACCGGGCTGGACACAGTGCCCGCCCCCGAAGGCCTGCAGGCGGCTCTTCGCCACTACCAGCAGGAGGGCCTGAACTGGCTGCAATTTCTTCGCGACGCTGGCCTGGGCGGCGTGCTGGCCGACGACATGGGCCTGGGCAAAACCCTGCAAACCCTCGCCCACCTCCAGGTTGAGAAACAGGCGGGTCGCCTTATCAAGCCCGCAATGGTGATCTGTCCCACCAGCGTGATACCCAACTGGCAGGCGGAAGCCGCCAGGTTTACACCGGGCCTGATGGTAACGGTGCTGCACGGCCCCAAGCGCAAAAAACAGTTCCAGGAACTGGACACCACCGACCTGGTAATCACCAGCTATCCGCTGCTGGCCCGGGATGGAGAGATGCACGACAAAACCGCCTACTCCACCGCGGTCTTCGACGAAGCCCAGAACCTGAAAAACCCCAAGGCGGCGGTCTCCAAAGCTGCCAGGGCTCTGAAAGCAGAACACAAGATCGCCCTCACCGGCACCCCCATGGAAAACCACCTGGGAGAGCTCTGGTCCCTGTTCGACCTGGTACTGCCCGGCTATCTGGGCGATCACCAGGAATTCCGGGAGTTCTTCCGCAGCCCCATCGAGAAAGACGGCAACCCCGAGCGCCACACTGCCCTCTGCCGTCGCATACGGCCCTTCCTGCTGCGCCGCACCAAGGAACAGGTAATCCCGGAGCTACCGGAGAAAACCGAGATGGTGCGCATGGTTGAGCTCAACCGGGGCCAGCGCGACCTGTACGAAACCATCCGCGCCAGCATGGACAAAAAGATCCGCGACCTGATGGCCGACAAGGGCATCGCCCGCAGCCAGATCGAAATTCTGGAAGCCCTGCTGAAACTGCGCCAGATCTGCTGTCACCCCGCCCTGCTCAAACGCCAGGCCAGCGACAGCGAACTGGCCTCTGCCAAGCTGGACCTTCTGCTGGACATGGTCACCGAGCTGCTGGAAGAAGGCCGCAAGATCATCATCTTCTCCCAGTTCACCTCCATGCTGGGCATTATCGAAAAAGCCTTTCAGGAGCGCGGGCTGATATACGCCAAACTCACCGGCCAGACCAAAAACCGCGCAGCCCCGGTAGAACAGTTCCAAAGCGGCGCAGCGCCCTTGTTCCTGATCAGCCTGAAAGCCGGCGGCGTAGGCCTCAACCTGGTCGCCGCCGACTGCGTGATTCACTACGACCCCTGGTGGAACCCCGCCGTCGAACGCCAGGCCACAGACCGCGCCTGGCGCATCGGCCAGGACAAGCCCGTCTTCGTCTACCGGCTGATATGCGAGGGCACTGTCGAGGAACGCATACAAACCCTGCAAGAGAGAAAAGCCCGGCTCGCCGACAGCCTGTACGGCACCACAGAAACCTTCTCCGCCGCGCTGACAGCGGACGATGTGAAGGCGTTGTTTCAACCATTGAAGTAGCGTTTAAGCTCTGGGATAAAACCGGCGGTAGGCCGATGCTCATTCAGGTGCGACGGCAAACAAACGACCCTGACCGCCATTATCGAGAACCTGACCCAGACCGCCGCCATCGGCATATGATGCTTCGGTGGTCTTGCTTCCAAGTGAACGGCCAGCAGCGACAGCAGCCCTATTAAATTCGGCGTTGTCCGATCCAACGCCAGCAAGCGGTCCGGCACCGATTCGACCAGGCTGGCCTCGGCGATCAGGCCCGCCAGCACATCGACGCTGACCAGGGGCAGCCAGTGGTCTGGCGTTCCAGGCACCATCGCAAGCCGTCCCGCCACCAGATTTTCAATCAATGCGTACAAAGGCTGAGCTGTGTCCAGTTCACCCGTCACGCTGTGGCCGGAGACGGTTGCGGGCTGCACCTCCACCATCGCCAGGGCGTTTTGCTCGGCGAATGCCCGAACCCTGAGGGCGCCTTCCAACTTGCTGGCCTCGTAGGCACCGGCCTGTCGGTCAAGATCACCCGCGACAGCCTCGACCAACGCCCCTCTGCCACCCAAGTGGTCCACCTGTTGCCGTAAATCAGCAAGCTTTGCCTGTGAACGCATCAAGGCGAATACCTGAAGGCCCCGCCCGGTCAGCGCTGCCAACACATAACGCCCAATAAAGCCCGTTGCACCCGTTACCAAGATTGTCATGATGATGCTCCTCTGCTGGTTGTCCATCGACAACACCATGCTAAAGTATTGAGTTAGGTCTACAGTCAACAGGAAAAATCACCATGCACATTGCCGAACTTGCAAACCGCACGGGCACCGGCCGTCACGCGCTGCGTTACTACGAGAAACAGGGCTTATTGGTGGGTATCAAGCGCGATCAGAATAATGACCGGGATTACCTGGAAGCCGCCGTGGAGCAGGTGAATCTACTGCGGCAATTGCAGTCGCTCGGCTTCTCGCTCAAGGAAATCCGGGAAATACTGGATGGTCTGCGCAACAACCACATGGACTGTGCCGAGGGTGCCCGACTGATGGCCGAGAAACGCGTCAAGGTGGAACAACAAATCGCCCAGTTACACGCCGTCAGCGGGTTGCTGGCACGGGAACAACAGCGACTGAAGGAAAGCGCCGCCCGGCAGTGTGCAGGTTAAAGCGTGCGGGCTACTGCTTCTCAAACGCTGGCGCACCGGCGTATCACTTTTTAACCATCGGCTCGTCATCCCGCACTCGCATAAAGCTGGCAAATCGCGGCAACCCGTTGAAGTGTGGCCAAAGAATTTATACGTCACCGTGGCGCCTATGGCTGGTGGCGACGCTCGCTCCACATCGCTCAACCCCGAACCGAGCTTAAACTGACGACCATCCGGACGCTCAACCCGAAGCGCACCCAGCATGCCGTCATACTTACCCTCTCCCGGTGAATAACCAACCACGACGGCTTCTGCGTCCTGATAGCGCTTCACCTTGAGCACGTCATCCGAGCGGCCCGCCCGATAAAGACTGTTGCCGCGGTGCAGCATCAAGCCCTCGCCATCCAGTTCGATCACCTCATCGAGCCGTGCCATCAGCACGTCGTGAGTGGTTGCACGTTGTTGTTCGATCCGCCTTCTGGGAGTGGTGTTTGATAAAACCCTTGGTTTTGTATTGTCACAAATCAGGAATAGCATTGTATTGCACATTTAAAAAGGTGATGCTGCGCTATGTCACATACAATAGAATGAGCTGATAAGAGTAAATTATTTAATGCCTATAGAACGGATTTTTAACGATGCGGACGCGCAGCGCTTACTCGACATGAACAGCGCCCTACCATGCGGCGGTCGAAACTCGGCACTGATTATGGGGGCGCTTTATTGGGGGCTAACGCCAACAGAGCTAAGCCTGTTGCGCCTTGAGGACGTGATGGATCAATCCGGCGAATTTTTCCGGATATGGACGCTACCAGATACCACCGCATACAACGGCGAATCGAGGGAGCTGCATACGGAAGATCATGTGCTGCCATTTTTCGAGCAATACATGAATTGGAGGGTTGCTGAGGGGCTTTTTAAGAGCAACCAATCTTGGTACCGAGGTTCGAATCCAAGAAGTCAGTTTTTTGTTAATGATCGCGGGCAGCCATTCAAGCTGTCACCACGAAAGAAGGGAGGCGATGAGTATCAGCCTCGCTCTATGACAGCCAAACTGAAGTCATTTATTAAGATGGCGGGAATTGAAGGTGCGACGGCGGCCACCTACAGAGACAGCTTCGTTAAAGCCATGCATGACAATGGCTGCCATCACAAGGATCTGATGCGTGTAACCGGCATCAAGCAAAAAGAGACGATAGACCGAAAGATTCGTCCGCAAATTCAGGATCTGGACAAAGTTTTCAAAAGCGTCTTTTCCCGAGTGAAAGTAACCGATTAGAGAGTGTAGGCGATGGACTCAAAAACCAAAAAATCGGCAGCCCAGTTTATAAAACTGGCTTCTCGGGATTTTAATATTTCCCAGTTCGTCCTCTTCGGTAGTCGGGCACGGGGCGATTATCACTCGGAAAGCGATGCCGATATCGCGGTCTTTCTCCGAGGCTCTAAGGGCAATTTTGTAGAAACGAAACTGGAATTGGCCGACCTCGCTTTCGACGTACTTCTGGAAACGGGCGTCCTCATTCAACCCCTTCCTGTCTGGGAAGACGAGTGGGAGCGTCCAGGTGAGTACGCCAACCCGCGATTACTTGAAAACATTAAGCGTGAAGGGGTGATCTTGTGAGTGAGTTGATGGATAAAGCTCAGCGAGCGTCGGAATCGGCGGCAGTTTTGCTGGGTATAGGTGATAACGAGGGTCCCTAATGCACCGCCGCTTTTTTGTTACCCGTAATAATGCCTGTTACCAGTGAATACCCCGCATAATGGCCGCAAATGCCACCTGGTCGGTGGATGCCCCCTTTTCAATGCTTACCTCTTTGCCCTTTTTAGGCATGGAGTCCGGGAACATTTTATAGCCGGTATTCATTAGAATTTCACTCGCCTTGGGTGCCAGCGCGTTCAACACCTGAGCAAACACGCCAAGCCGCGTCGCGATGCGCTTGGGCCGGTAAACAATCGCATTCACCACCATGTCCGCTGCCTCTTCCGGGCTCAGTGTGGGCACAGAATCATAGATTTTAGTGGGCGCTATCATCGGCGTTTTCACCAACGGCATGTTGATGGTGGTAAAACAAACGTGCCGGTCTGACCACTCCGCCGCCGCGCAACGGCTGAATGCATCCAATGCCGATTTAGAAGCCACATAGGCCGAAAAACGCGGCGCGTTGGTCAGCACACCAATAGACGAAATATTGATGATGTGGCCACGGCGACGTTCTAACATGGCCGGCGCAAAGCCCATGATCAAACGCAACGAACCAAAATAGTTCAGCTGCATGGTGCGTTCAAAATCGTGAAAACGATCAAAGGACTTGTCCAATGAGCGGCGTATGGAACGGCCGGCATTGTTTATCAGCACATCCACCGCACCATGGTTCTCGCTAACGGTTTGAATAAACCGGTCACAGGCGTCCATATCCGCAAAATCACACTGATAAGCATGTACGTTGGCGCCTCGCGCGTTCAACTGTGCGCTCACTTGGTCCAGGGTTTCCTGCGTACGCGCTCCAATCACCAGAATCGCACCCGCGTCCGCCAGCTTTTCCGCAGTCGCCAGGCCAATACCGGAGGTGGCGCCGGTTACCACACACACTTTACCTTCCACAGTGCCGCGCAGAGTGCGGTCTATGAAAAGATCGGGGTCCAGATTGCGCTCCCAGTAATCCCAGATCACCGGTGCATAGTCTGGCAGGCGGGGTACTTCTATACCGGTGCCCTGCAACACTCGCTCGGTTTCGCGGGCATCAAAGCGAGTGGGATAATTGATAAAAGACAGCACCGACGCAGGAATACCCAGATCATCCAGCAGAGCGCGACTCATACGCTTCACCGGAGGCAAATTTTTCAGGCTCTGGCGAATAAAGGGTGGCACAAATCCGAACATGCGCGAATCAATACGCATGCCCATCTTGGGTGCATGGCCCGCCTCACAGAATATATTGAGTATTTCACCCACCTTATACGGGTCAGAATCCACCAGATGGAAACACTTGCCGTCCTCGTCTGGCAGGTGGGCGATGTGGTCCAACGCATCTGCCACAAAATTCACCGGCACAATGTTCAGACGGCCGCCTTCAAGGCCTATGGTGGGCACCCACTGGGGCAGCGCGCCGCGAATCTTCTGAATCATCTTGAAGAAGTAATAAGGCCCGTCTACCTTGTCCATCTCACCGGTAGCAGAGTCACCAATCACCATACCCGGGCGGTAAATGCGGAACGGCTCCTTGCATTCGTCGCGTACCACCCGCTCAGACTCGTGTTTGGTGCTGAAGTAAGGGTGGTCCAGCTTACCGGCCTCGGCAAACATATCTTCACGGAAGGTGCCTTTAAACAGACCGGCTACCGCGATGGACGACACGTGATGAAAAATCCCGGCGCTAAGTGCCTCGGCTGCGGCCACGGCAGCGCGAGTGCCATCAATGTTGGCGGCTTGCTGTGATTCTTCACTGGCAGACATATCGTAAATGGCCGCCAGGTGAAAAAAGTGATCAATCTTTCCACTCAGCTGCTTTAATGTTTTTTTATCAAGGCCCAGGCCCGGGGCCGTCAAATCACCGACCACCGCCTTAATCTGCTTTTCATCAACGCCCAGCTTCTCCCGCAAGTCCGCCAGTTTTTGAACCGACTGCTCACGCACCAGTACATGAACGATGGCGCCGCGCGCCAGCAACCTGGCGATCAAAAACCGACCGATAAACCCGGTGCCGCCTGTTACAAAATAATTCATGCATTATCCGCCCTAATGGTTACGTTATTGTAAAAATAAGTTATAGCAGTGTTTGCGTATAAAGACCCAAGGCATCGAGGTTTTAGCAACCCGCGGCCATCAATGCGATAATCAGGAACTTTCGACGCACACCCGCGTCTGTTATCCATCGTATCTGTTGTTTGGAATGACTTCATGTCCCAGAAAAACCCCAACGCCGAGCGCTACATTGCCATCGCGCGCGCCTGCCTGAAAGCCATCAACGACACCGCCGCCAAAGCGGGCGATCGGGAGCAGAAAATTCAGGCCGTTTACGAAGCCATAGACACCGCTTTTCAAGCCGAATTCAAAAGCCAGCGCCAGACTGTTGCGGTTATGGCAACAGTACTGGAACGCATTGCCTCTGGCGAGCTCAGCGCAGACAAAGCCGCCGACCTGGCGCGAAAAACCTTAAATCAACAACCACAGACCCACGGCAAAACAAGGATGCACTGAAATGATGCCTGCCCTGACGCGGCTGCCACGCCGAAACCGATTCTGGCCAGCAGCCCTGACCTTCTTATCTCTGTTAGTCGCCAGTTCATTCAGCCTTGCCGCCCAGGAACCAACAAAAAGCCCCAACGACGCCAACCTGTATCGTTATTTACAATTGGATAACGGCCTGCGAGTGTTACTGGTGTCAGACAAAAGTGCAGACAAAGCCGCCGCGTCTTTAAATGTAGCCGTTGGCAGCGGCGACGACCCCGCCGACCGCGAGGGCCTGTCTCACTTCCTGGAACACATGTTGTTTCTGGGCACCGAGAAATACCCTGAACCCGGCGAGTACCAACAGTTCATCGCCAGCCACGGCGGCAGCCACAACGCCTTCACCGCGTTTCAGGACACCAACTACTTCTTTGACGTACAGGCCGAATTTCTAGAGCCGGCTCTGGACCGTTTCGCCCAGCAGTTCTCCGCGCCCCTATTCACCGCTGAATTGGTAGATCGCGAACGCAACGCGGTGCATTCCGAATACAGTTCCAAACTCAAAGAAGACGGCCGTCGCTTTTTTTCAGTTCGCAAAGCGGTTACGCCTGCCGAGCACGCTTTCCACCAGTTTGCCGTGGGTAACCTGACCACCCTGGAAAACAGCGAACAAAGGCCGTTACGTGAAGACCTGGTCACATTCTGGCGCCAGCACTACTCGGCCAACCTGATGAACCTCGCCGTTTACGGACCGCAGTCGCTGGATCGCCTGGAACAATTGGTGCGTGGCCGCTTTGACGCTATCGAAGACCGCAACCTGACGCAGAAGCGCCACAGCGCGCCTTTGGTTGATCGTAAGCAACTGCCCACAAAAGTGACGGTAGCGTCGCTGAAAGACATCCGCAATATGTCCCTGGTATTCCCTATTGCTTCACAGCAGGATCAATACCGCACCAAGCCAGAGCGCTACGTGACCAACCTGTTAGGCCATGAAGGCCCTGGTAGCCTGTTTGACGTGCTGAAACGTGCGGGCCTGGCCGAAAGCCTGTCGGCGGGCCTGGGAATGGACACGGGCGATGGCGCCACACTGGAAATCTCCATGGCCCTCACCAAACAAGGTCTGGAGCAGCAAGACACCATTCTTCCGCTGGTGTTCGCCTACATCGACAAAGTGCGCGACAACGGCATCAGCGAGCAACGTTTTGAAGAAATGCGCAAGTTGGCCGACATTGATTTTCGCTTTAACGAAAAAAGCGACCCCGTACACCATGTAATGCGCCTGGCCGGGCAACTGCAACACTATCCGGCAGCCGACATACTGCGCGCGCCCTGGTTGCTGGAAAGCTACGCGCCCGACCAGTACCGCGAGATTCTTGAGCAACTCACCACCGACAACCTTCTGCTGTTTGTGCTGCAACCCGAGCCCGATCTGGGCGAGGCTCGCGCTACGCAGTGGTATAACACCCAGTGGCAGCAGGAGCCCTTGAGTGCTCAACAATTGAACCAACCCGCCAGCGCCGCTTTGGCCAGCCAGCTTGCGCTACCGCAAGCCAACCCCTTCATACCGGAAAACCTTGCCATGCTCAGTGGCAACACCATGACCCAGCCCGAACAACTACTGAGTGCTGGTGCCGATGATGATGTCAATAATGGTGGCGGGATTGAACTGTGGTACGCGCGCGATACCCGTTTCGGCACCCCCAAAGCCAACGTATACCTGAGTCTGCGCACGCCCCTGGCACAGGAGTCCGCCCGCAACTCTGTACTGCTGCGACTGCTGACCGACGCCCTGAATACCAACCTGAACGCCTGGGCCTACTCAGCGCGCCTGGCCGGGCTGGACTACAGCATTTACCCCCATCTACGTGGATTAACACTGAGGGTAGGTGGCTACAGCGACCAAGCCAACACGCTGCTGGGCCAGATTTTACAACAGGTAGCCAACCCGGAACTGACCCAGCAACGCTTTGACATCGCGCGCCAGAACCTTGTGGACAGCTTGGTGAATGAATCCCGTAATCCTCCCAGTGAACAGATTGCCGACTATATTCAAACCGCACTTCTGCAGGGCGCCTGGCAGACCGAAGACAAGCTAAAAGCCGCTCAAGAAGTCACCCTGAATGACCTTCAAGCCTTCCAGCAACAGCTGATGATCAACCTGGACCCTGTCATGCTGGTTCACGGCAACCTCAGCACCGCGTCTGCGCTGAACATGGCCCAGCAGGCACGGGCTCTGATCATGGCCAACAGCCAGTACACGAACGTAGAACGCAGCCGCATACGCCAGATCCCCGCAGGCGAAACCCGCGTGAATATGAACATAAGCCACCCGGATGCCGGCTACACCCTGTACCTGCAAGGTCCGAATACCAGCCTGGCAGAGCGCGCGCAGTATCGGCTACTTACTCAGATTATCCGCAGCCCGTTCTACGAGAACATTCGCACCCAGCGCCAACTGGGCTACATCGTTTACGCAACATCATTCGAAATGCTGGAAACCCCGGCGCTCGCGTTAATCGTGCAATCTCCAGACACCAACCCGCAGGCTATCGATGCCGCTGTGGACGAGTTTATGGAAAGCTTCGCCAGTGCCCTGGCAAGTATTGGAAGCAAAGAGTTGGAGCAGGAAAAGCAGGCCGTTATCAGCGGCATACTGGAACAAGACCGCCAGCTGGGCGATATCTCCGGGCGCTTCTGGCAGGAAATTGACCGCGGCAACAGCAACTTTGACTCCCGCGAGCAATTGGTAGCAGCGATTGAAAATGTCAGCCTGGCGCAATTGCAAAGCACTTTCCGCACCGCATTGGAACAACGTGAGCGGGCGTTACTGGTCACCTCGGACGGCCAGATTACAGACGTAAGCGCAGACGTAGACTCAGGAGCAGACAAGACCGCGTCAGCAAATCACGGCAATGCAGACGAACAAATGCAAAAACTCAGAGCCCAGCCGCCGGTCACAGAGGGCTAACGGCTCTTGAAACAGAGGCAGCGATTTCAGCCAACAAACTCACGCTGAAATCGCTGCCAGTCTTCAGCTTCATCCACATCCCAGCGCATGGGTAACAAGCCAACGCTCAGCCCCGCACTTTCGAGTTTCTCACAGGTTTGCCGCAGAACATGCTCACTACCCCAGTGAATACCGTCCAACATGCCAGGCACCACCTTGCGCGCGCCGATCAACACATAACCACCGTCTTCCGATGGCCCCAACACCACATCAACGTGAATCAGCTTTTCAGCGGCCAGAAGAACATGAGAGGCATCCACTGACGGGCAATCGCTGCCTACAATGATGGCGACTTTGTGGCTATGCAAAGCACCACACAAAGCCGCGGCCATGCGATCACCAAGGTTGCCATCGCTCTGAAAACGCTGCTGCACGCATTGCCCTTGCAACTTTTTCATCACTTCAGCAGCTGCTGCCGGGGGCGTACGATCACAGTCCCACCACAGCTGCAGCGGTAAAGCCGTCGCCAGCAAATTATCCAGCACCGCCAGGGTTAACTCGCAATGCGCCGCCAGAGCCCCCTGCTCGCCCAGTGCGGGTATTAAACGGGTTTTTACCTTGCCGGCTTCAGGCCATTTGGCGAACTGCATGACCAGCGGCTGGTCAGAGTTGTTTTCATTATTCGGCATTACGAACATCCGATGGGTAGGCTTGGGCCAAAGACTCAGCAGACTCACCGCGCCAATAGCGCCAGCGCAGCCGCCACATCAGCACAATCGTTGCCCAGGCACCTTGTTGCTGCCAGCGCCGGCTGTCTGTCGTTACCGGGCTTGCTATGCAGAAAGGCCGCGACACATCGCGCAAGCGCCGCGACAACTCGATATCTTCCATTAACGGCTGGAGTGCAAAACCGCCCAGGGCTTCAAAGGCATCACGGCGCACAAACATCGCCTGGTCGCCGGTACAAATACCGGTCAACCGCGAACGCTTATTCATAAACCAGGAAATCACACGAAACAGCGGCCGCGAGCCACTTAAGCGAACGTCGAATCGACCCCATACGTTCAGCGTTGGCACAAATGCCTGCAATTGCTGCACGGCATCCGCAGGCAACTGCGTATCGGCATGCAGAAACAACAACACGTCACCCTGGGCAACCGCAGCGCCGGCGTTCATCTGCGCCGACCGCCCTAACTCCGCACTCACCAGCTGATCACATAAAAGCCGGGCCAAGTCTTGCGTGCCATCTGTGCTGCCGCCATCCGCCACAATCACCTCATGGCCTGCAGCCCGCAGCGACTGCAACAAAGCGCCAATCGCAGCGGCCTCATTCCACACCGGCACAATCACACTCAGCCTTACATTCGTTTTCAAATCCGTCATCACAGTGTTGATCGCGCCGCTTCCAAAAATAAACAACCCGCGCAAAGCCTTGAGCCACGCGCCTCAGCCCGTTATCATACCGCTCTTCTTGGCATTATGCCTTCGTAGCTCATCTGGATAGAGCGTCCCCCTCCTAAGGGGAAGGTAGCAGGTTCGAGTCCTGCCGAGGGCACCATTAACCATTCCAAAGACTACCTAGAAAGCCCGCAAACCACTGAAAAAATTAGAATTTTACTCCTTAAAGAACCTTGCCGGAACTACCGGGACACCACTGGAAATACCCACAAGATGCGGGTACTCTTGCGGGTACTGGCGATAGAGAGCGCCAACGGTACCCACAAACAGGTAAAGGTGACGGTATGGCCAGGGAAATCAATAAGCTGACTGACAGCACGGTAAAAGCCGCAAAGCCGGAAGGCCAGAGACGCCGCAAGCTGGCGGACGGTGGCGGGCTGACGCTGGTGGTAAAGCCCGAGTCCAAAGTGTGGTGGTTTCGATATAGGTTTGCCGGCAAAGAAAAAACATTCAGCCTTGGCAGCTATCCAGAAACCTCTCTGAAAAGCGCACGGGCAGGAAGGGACAATGCGCGGCAACTACTCGACCAAAACAAAGATCCTGTCACGCATCGCCGCTCAGAAAGCGCAAAGAATCTATCCGCTAACGCCAACACGTTTCAAGCGGTTGCCGAGGATTGGCTGAAGCTGCAAACAGGCCAGCTAAGCGACAGCACCATTTCAGTTACACACAACCGCCTGACAAACTGGATATACCCACACCTTGGCAGCCTGCCAATCACCGATATTGAACCGCCTCTGGCCCTTCAGGTATTGCGAAAAATCGAAGCCAAGGGCAAGCACGAAACTGCACACCGTATGCGCCAGCGAATCAGCCAGATATACAGATTCGCCATATCGGAAGGCCGCGCCACCAGAGACCCCACCGCAGACCTACGCGGCATTTTAAAAGCCGTGCCCGCAAAAAACAGAGCCGCCATTGTTAAGCCGGAAGAGTTAGCCAAACTGCTCCGAGCAATTGACGCCTACGCGGGCCAGCCTACGACCTGCGCCGCCCTGCAATTAGCCCCTCTGGTATTTCTCCGCCCCGGTGAGCTACGCCTAGCTGCATGGTCAGAAATCGACCTGGATGCGGGCATATGGACAGTGCCAGGCAAGCGCATGAAAGGCACAGTGAAGGCCAAGCGAGCTGGACTGGTGCCAGACCACAGAATCCCACTGTCACCACAAGCCATTGAGATCTTAAAGCCGTTGAAGCAGCTAACGGGCCACAGGCCATACGTATTCGAGTCGGTAAGGCCAGGCCGGCCAATGTCTGAAAACACAGTTAACACAGCATTGAAAAGCATGGGCTTTGACGGTGCGACCATGGTGGGGCACGGATTCAGAGCGACCGCTTCAACGCTTCTGCACGAGATGGGATGGCCGCCGGAAATCATTGAGCTGCAACTGGCCCATCGCCAGCGCAACCAAGTGGCCGCCGCCTACAACCGATCCGCCAGGATTGATGAACGCACGAAGATGATGCGGCAGTGGGCCGACTACCTAGACAACCTGAAGAAGCCGAACAGCAACGTGGTGGCCATAGGCCAGACCGCCAGCAAATAACCCAAGGGGTGAATCATGAGTCTACAAACCGAAATAGCCGAATACCGAAAACAGCACGCTGATGGGTTCGTAGTCGTTTCAGGCGATGCCGTAGCCGGTTGGGTGTCCAGTCTGGAAAATGCCGCAGGCTGGCAACCTGAATGCATAGCGATTGCACCGAACGGCTTCAAGTGGGTAGCTACCGGCGGCAATGACTACGATGGAGTTACAGCATGGGAGAAGCGGTAATGAAGATCACCAGACCCCGCGGCGCGTAAGCCATAACCGTTTTGGCCGTGCCTAGCCTGACGGGGCCGGGCTGCGGGAAATAGCCGACATTCTAGGCCACAAAACACTAGCCATGGTTCAACGCTATAGCCACCTGACACAAGGCCACAAGGCCGCCGTTTTCGAGTATTAAGTATGACGATGAACCTTGAACATCAGCTCGAAATGAAAGAGATACAGAATTGGATGCTGCTTTATGGCTTAGGGAAAAAGAATGGCAAAGTCATTCCATACCCATCTGCCGAATACGTCCATAGCAACCTTTTGTCCAGTCCGGTTAGCAACCCCATGTACTTAAATATATCCCGCAAGTTTGAGCGCAATGCGGCACTCAAAGGGGATAAGTCCTGGGAGCTTCTGGCGCACTGGCATATCGAAGGTCTTGCTGTTGAAGGATACGAGAAAAATAGTCCAAACCCTTTAGAGAACGTGACAGTCAAAGCAAAAGATTTAAAACTCTTTCTAGAGCGGAGTCAGTACCCATTACCTGACTGGCTAGCAAGCGCATTAGGGCTAACCAACCAAGCAATTTCGCACGACACCAGCACCGCAGCCACCGGACAAGCCGATGATGGCAGAGATAGCGCAGAGCTTCGCAGCACCCAGCGAGCACTTGCCGCCCTTGCTTTGGGCCTTGCAGCGAAGCCCGGCACCTACAACAAAGCAGGTAAGCCCAACGTCTTACAACTGGCGAAATTGGCCACAGAGCACTTACGCGATGGGCAGAGCGACCGCACGCCCCACGGCTTCAGTGAAACCACCGTTCGCAACACCATTACCGCCGCACTCAAGGCTTGCCCCGAATTGAAAGGTTAGGTTTTGTCAGTTGGCAATTGCTTTTGCCAGTTGGCACCTAATGCCCCGCAGAAACTAGACCATGGCCCCGTACCACATCGGACGATAACGGGAGTTCATGGCATGACCGCACAAACCAACTACGCACCACTCGACAGAATGCTACGCCGCCCGGAGGTTGAGCAAGTCACCGGCATGGCGCGAACCACCATCTATGACGGCATGGCCGCCGGTACCTTTCCCAAGCCCGTCAAAATTGGCGCACGTGCCGTTGCTTGGCCAGAATCGGTAATCCGTAACTGGATTGCTGAACGGATGGAAGGGCGCAAGGCATGAAAAACGAGACGCCCGCCCTGACAGCAAGACGCCTGCGCCAGTATATCACCCCACGGCACCGCCGCTTAATCATTGCGCTGCTAATAGGCCAGTTACCACGTGAAGAAGGCGACAGCGTAGCCGGAGCCAGCAACAGCCCGCACTACATCGGCGAACTGCGCGACAAGTTCCACCTGAGCATACGCACCGAACGGGTAGAGAAGATCGACCGCGATGGTTTTGTGACGCGCCCTGGTATCTACCACTTAGAGCCAGAGTCTAGGGAACTTGCCCGCCTGCTACTGGCCCCCAAGTGAGGGCCGGACTATGGCTAAGCAAAAGTCTAAGTTGCCGTTTGACGGTAAAGGCGGAACCGTTGTTATTCAGCGCCGCCTGCTGGCCTCTGAGGCGTACTTGAAACTGACCCCCTACGCCAAGGTGCTTATCCATCTTATACACCGGCATTGGACGCCAGCGGGCCCCGTAGGGTTTGGAGTTCGGCAGGCAGAGCGCGAGATACCGTGCTCTAACAAACCTGCCATACGGGCATTCAAAGAGTTAGAGAAATCTGGTTTTATCGTCAAAGTAGATGAAAGCCTTTTTTGCTCTCGCACACAGTCTAAAGCTCGAACCTGGAGACTTACGTGGATGCCATGCTGGCGAAATCGAGCGCCCACAAATGACTGGGAAAAGGCCCGTGAATAAAAGCTCTACCGGTGTATATTCGACACCCCTAGACCACCCAGAGGTGTCACTTTCGACACCCCGTTATATGAAATCAGGGCCAGAGGTGTCGAATTGTACCCCTGTAGAGCGCTTTTTCAGGTTTTACAGGTGTCGTTTATACACCACTCCTACTTATGCCACCCCCTACCACTTCTCATTGGGGTTTATGCAGCCTCTGAACAGTGCTTTTACACACGGCGGCCCAAAGCGATTGGCCAATAAGCTCGAAGGAGCCAGACCATAAACGCATTCACACATTGCCCGGCTGCTAGTCGCTGCACACTGGCCAGGGAAGGCAGGTAAAGGCGAGTGTGCAAAACTTGTAATTGGAAAGCCTATTTCTACTTAGCTCTATTTTAGAAACACCCGAAACTTCCCGACTATAAAAGACCGTGAACAATGCAGGAGCACACACCATGAGCAACGTCACCAGATTGACCGGCAAGCCCCGAATCACCCTACGCTACCAAGCCGGAGACATTACCCGCGCCCTGGCAGAGGGGCTACGCCATGACCTGATAACCGCCGATATTGAATCGGCACTACACGACCTGTTATTCATTGCAGGCCCCGAGGACGTTCTGGCAGCCCGGGAACTGCTATCCAGACTGCTACACGTGCCTGCCTAACAGCCGAATGCTTGTCATACCCATTGCACTGGCTGACGTGCCCCACAGGGCCGGTATTGCGATGGAGGGGCCGAACTACGGCGAGTTTATTGGGATGCTCAACAGGCCGCCAGATAAGGGCCAGAGCACTGGACAAAGCAGATTGAGTGGTGAACCAATACGCCCGCCATTGTTCAGGCTTTTTATGCTTTCAGACCCTATAATTTTCAACACATCAAAGCCTAGAGCGCAGAAAGCAATTCACGTTTAACGCCAATCAATTATTGAAAAATCGGCGACAACAGATTTCTATGAATCATGGCAATTGCTTCTTCAATAGTCGGGGCCGGCAGCCCTCTTGACCATGACCACCGGTATGTTCCAAGAACTGTGTTTGTTTTCCTGTCTCTCAGGGACGCGGCAATTAATTGAATGCGATCCTGTATCGGGCGATAGCCCAGTGATAACTCATAACGATAGTTTGAATCACTTACATTTTTGAACGTCGTGCTTCGATCCCCTGAATTAACCTGCACATCTTTTAGAGACTCCTCAGTGCTAAGAGCCACAGCATATCCGTAAAAAGCTAGCTCCTGTTTTAGCTCTACACTTATCAACAGCGGGTCGCCTGCCAAGCTGACAAAAATCTCTTTTGGCCCTTCAGCCTGTGAGGCAATTTTTGCTTTATTAACGCCACAACCCGTAATTAAAATTGCGACCAGGAAAAACACTAATACCTTCATGGTGGCTCCTCACCTATTTGTCTTTTAAAACTAGCACAGATGTGAATTTGTGCGTGAGCCGCCTCGTACCCTGTTGGCGAATATTGCCATTTTTCATAGCGACATGTGGCAAATGGCGGCAAGATTTCAAATTGGTACGCAGCGTTGGTACGAACTGGCCTGTTAGCAATAGTAAGCATTTGAACCTGATAAAACCTGAAACGAATCCGCCGCGCCGAATCAGTCAGGACGCCACCGCCAGCCAAGGCCGCCGAACCACCGCAGAGCCACCTAGAGAGCGCCGAGGCATGGAAGCCAGCGCACGAGGCCATGATGAATCACGTTGTGGCCTGCGCCGCTTGCTGTGCCCCACAAAGCCGGTATTGCAACGAGGGGGCAGACTTGCGAAGGGTGTATCTAGACACCCACCAAAGCGCCACCAGCCCGCCAGGAATTGATAAAACTTGAAACTAGAAAGCCCGTTACCAGAGAGAGGGGAAGTTATGAGCCGTAACCCGCGCAAATTCCGCCAACCAGTTCGACTAATCGTTTCAGTTGAAGCCCAGACCGTGGACGCCATTGATGCCTTGATGAAGTCCGGCTATCACTGCCACCGCAACCGGTCGGAGTTCGTCCGCCTCGGCGTAGAGCGTGAGCTTAGGCGCTGCACATCTGATGATTTTCAGACCAGTACACGCGCGCGCGACTGATGATTTCCATACACGTTGGCTAGACCGCCAGCCGCTGATGAATTTTGCGTAACTTTACGCGAGGCAATAAAGGCTTTCCCGAAGTTACTACGTGAGGGACTTTGATGATTTCGAGATACCGTAAAAGGGGGAAGCCGGCCAAGCTGCCGATTTTTCGGCTGATGGAGTTTCCCGAATATAAAAAGCCCATGAAATGAGGTGAAGCCCAGACCATGAACACTATTGTCAGATTGCCCGAAATCCCCGAAATCACCTACCACTATCAAGCTGGCCCTTGCCATTCGCTAGTGGTTAGCGTTCAATCGGGTAAAATCGGCTGAACGGTGATCTTCCCACAGGGGACTTTCACCCCATTAGTTCATGCCCATGCTGGGCGTACATCGGGTAGCCGAGGGTATCTAACCCTCAGCCCCCACAACACCCTGCATGCGGGTCCGCACAGGGCGTTTCACTTAGGATAGTGAAGCTTGATCCAACCATCACGCAACGAATAAAGCCCCTCAGATTTCAAATATTTTAAAGACAATGCTTGATTGATCCCTGGAGTTTTAGCGCTACGCCATGGCCCTTTGCTGGTAATGCCACACGCAACGGCTGACTGCACATGCACACCTCGTCTCATCA
>NZ_KB889881.1 GCF_000372805.1 Marinobacter gelidimuriae
GAATGAAAGTCATGGTAATCGAATTCGGAAAGTGGGGGCGGGCAGAAAATCTGTCATCGAGACCGAGTCTGGAGTGATGGCTGCGTTAGAAAAACGGGTTGAACCGACGACGCGAGGTGATCCAGAATCACCGCTACGCTGGACCTGCAAGAGCTTGCGTAAGCTGGCCGGGGAGTTGAGCATACAAGGCCATTCTGTGAGTCATCCGAAAGTGGGGGATTTGCTGCGGGAGCTGGGTTACAGCTTGCAGGCAAATCGAAAGAGGCTGGAAGGAACAGATCATCCAGATCGCAATGCACAGTTCGAGTTCATCAACGACCAGACCAAGCAACGCCTAGTGGCGGGCAATCCAGTTATTTCGGTTGATACGAAGAAGAAGGAGCTTGTTGGCACGTACAAGAATAACGGCACAACCTGGCGCCCTGAGGGAAAGCCGGAATTAGTCAAAGTGCATGACTTCATCGACAAGGAACTTGGACGAGCAAATCCTTATGGCGTCTACGATGTGGCCAGTAACACCGGATGGGTCAGTGTAGGGACGGATCACGACACGGCCAGTTTCGCGGTCGAGACAATTCGTCGCTGGTGGAATACGATGGGAAAACAACGCTATCCCAAGGCATCGGAATTGATGATCACAGCTGATGGTGGTGGCAGCAATGGCAGCCGCGTACGACTTTGGAAATTAGAATTACAGCAATTGGCCAACGATATCAACATTCCAATCCACATTTCTCATCTGCCTCCAGGTACCAGTAAGTGGAACAAGATTGAGCATCGCCTGTTCTCGTACATCAGCATGAATTGGCGCGGCAAGCCCTTGATCAGTCATGAGGTGATCATCAGTCTCATCGCGGGAACCACTACGCGAAAGGGACTGAAAGTTCATGCCGAACTGGACAACTCCTTGTACCCGTTAGGCATCAAAGTTAGCGCTGCAGAGTTTGAAAATATTCGCCTCACACGAAATGAGTTTCATGGTGAATGGAACTACAGGATTGATCCAAATAATGAATAAATTTGTTACATTTATTAATTAACGACTCCTTAGTAACGTCGTCGAAGGCAATCATTCCGGCGCGGGCACCCGCTTCAATGCTCATATTGCAGATCGTCATGCGCCCTTCCATGGAAAGGTTTGTGATCGCGTCACCCGCATACTCGATGGCATACCCGGTTCCACCGGCCGTTCCGATCCTGCCAATCAGGGCAAGAATCAGATCCTTGGGGGTAACACCGAAAGGCATCTGGCCTTTAAAGACCACCCGCATGTTTTTCTGCTGCTGGGTTCGAAGAGTCTGAGTCGCCAGGACATGCTCCACCTCACTGGTGCCGATGCCCGTTGCCAGGGTTGCAAAGGCCCCGTGAGTGGCCGTATGAGAATCACCACAGACGATCGTCATACCTGGCAGCGTCAGCCCCTGCTCGGGCCCCACTACATGAACGATGCCTTGCCTGGCATCCTCCAGATCAATCAGCGGGATATCAAACTCCAGGCAGTTTGAGGTCAGGGTTTCGACCTGTTTTCTGGCGACACGGTCCGCGATACCTGCGACACCAAGCTCGCGGTTGCGTGTTGGCACAGCGTGATCCGGCACCGCAATATTGGCATCAAGACGCCAGGGCTTTCGATTTGCGGCCCTCAAACCGGAGAACGCCTGTGGCGATGTCACTTCATGCAGGAGGTGCCGGTCGATATAGATCAGAGACGAACCGTCATCCAGTTCATCCACAAGGTGCCGGCTCCAAAGCTTGTCGTAAAGCGTTTGTACAGCCATCGCCATATCCTCGTTATTGGCTGGATAGAAGACCCAGGAGATCCGGGTAGCTCAGCCATTGATAAAGTTCTTCGCCTTGATCTGCGTCGAGTCTGAACCCGCACCAGCTGTCCAGCTTGCCATTCTGCAAGGGTTCAATAATGCAGTATGGGCGAGTACAGTCCGGGCCAGAGAGCCCCTGATCCAGCAGCAACTGGCGGCTATACTCGAGCTGCGCCTGTGCCATCTTGCCGGCTACCGGATCGTCCTCGGCTATGGCTTCTACGTTGGCCCGGAAACCGGATACGTATGCCTCCCGATAAATTTGGCAGACATCCGGCTCAGCAGCCAACTCCGAGACAAACGTTTCCAGATGCCCGCCTCGTGAATCCAGGGTCGGCGTTGCGACACAGCCAGCCAGACCAATGCACAGACACGCAGCACCGATGCGATCAAAAAACATGACTCAGAGTGTCCTCAAGAGACAAAACATCCACGTATTTCGTATTCAGGTCTTTCAGGTTTGCCGCGTGTGCGTCCCTGTCTCGATCGCCACAAGCTTCCCGGACCACAATGGTCCGGTATTCATGCTGAAGACACCCCAGCGCCGTAGCTCGCACACAGCCACTGGTGGTCAGCCCCGTCACGATAACCCCATCCGCACCGAGGTTTTGCAGTTGTTTATGCAAGTCAGTGCGGAAAAAACCGCTGGGCCACTGCTTGGTAATCAAAACTTCACCGTCACGTCGCTGCAGTCGAGGGTCGATCTTCTCCAGCCCAGAGCCCGCTTCGAGTACATTAAGCTCCGGTAGCTTTTCCCGGAAAATACGAGCCTGGTTGGGCGAGCTGTAGGCGACTGTCGTGAAAAGCACAGGCAACCCCGCCGACCGGAACCGATCCAACAGAACCCGGTTCGCCTCAATCACATCGCCACACTCCGCAGCCAGAGGGCTGAGGGTGATGTCAGTAAAACCCAGACTCATGTCTACGACGACCAGGGCGTATCGCTGTGCCTTTACCAGGGTTCGGGAGTCGAGGCTCATGCCGAACCTCCAGCGCCGGACGTCCAGACCGGCGCTGCCGGCGCCGGCAGGCCGGTCTCCGCTTCACACCGCGCCTTGATTTCTTCGATGGTGCCACCGCGGGTGAACAGGACTGAATCGTCACGACCCTTCGCCATTTCGGTACGCAGCGCCGCCGTTTCGGGTCCGTTCACTGCACCATCTGCGCTGACTACGACACCGTAACGTCTGACGCCTTCCACACTGACAAGCTCCTTGACCACATCGGTTGCCACGGCTGCCGGGTCGCGCTCCAGAGGGTTACCCCAGCCACCACCACCCCAGGTGTCAAACACCACCAGGTCGCCTTTTTCTACCTTGATGTGATCGCACTTTGCGGGCAGAACCCGACGCTCACCATTTGCCTTAATCAGCTCCTTGCGGCTGCGCATGCCTGGATCACCGCCATTGACACCCCATGGATAGGTAAGCCAGCGATCATCGTGGATAGAGATTTCGCCATCCGCCAGCAGGCGGTAGTCAACGCGAATTCCGTTACCACCCCGGTGCTTGCCGGCACCGCCGGAGTCGGTGATCGTTTCATAGGTTTCAATTCTGAGCGGGAAGTAAGCTTCCACAAATTCGTTGGGTACGTTAGTGAACCCCGGCCACAGCGAATGTCCGTCTGGTCCGTCGCCCACTGGCCGCCCCGGAATGCCGCCAAAGCCGATTTGGAACAACTGGAACCACTCGCCTTTTTCGTCGTAACCGGAGTACATAAAGTGCGGCGAATCGGAGAAGCCGGCCGCACTCATGGCATCCGGTGTGCCTTGCCCAAGCAAACCGCCCATGACGTCAAAGATACGGCCAAGCAGATGTGTCCGGCATGACAATGCGGCCGGGAAATTGGGTTTAAGAATCGAGCCTTGGGGAATACGCACTTCCACCAGATCGTAAAAGCCGTCGTTGAACAGAATCGACGGATCAAAGAGGTTGATGGTGAACGCACCGAAGAACATTTTGAACATCTCTTCGTTGAGGTAGAAGTTCACCGAAGACGGCGCCTGGGGATCGGTTCCCTCAAAGTCAAAGATGGCCTTGTCGCCTTCACGCCACATGGTGCAGCGAATGGTATAGGGGCCAAGACCCGCACCGTCATCGCAGATGTAGTCCTCGAACGAACGTTTGTCCTCGGGAACCACGCTCCGGATAATCTCGCGCATTGCAATATAGTTACGCTCCAACATCATGCCGAGCGCGCTGAAAAAAATGTCGTCGCCAAAACGTTCGGCCAGCTCAACACAGCGCCGCGCGGCCGTGCGACAGGACGCCACAATCGCGTTAAAGTCGGACTTGTTCCAGCTCGGCATGCGGACGTTGTGCAGAATCAGGTCGAGCACGTCCTGATTCAGTTCGCCTTTGCGGTAGATCTTGATCGGCGGAATGCGAATGCCTTCCTCGAAGATGGTCTGGGCGTCGGTTGGCAAGCTGCCCGGCACCTTGCCCCCAACATCGGACATATGACCAAACATAGCCGCCCAGTTGATTAAACGACCATCCTTGAAGACCGGAACCAGCACCAGCCAGTCCGGCAGATGACTGACCGCGCCATCACACATGTAAGGATCGTTGGTCAGAAAAATATCGCCTTCCTCAATATCCCCCTGGTAAGACTGAATGTACCCGGTGATGAAGGAACCGAACTGGCCAACCACCATCTTGCCTTCATGGTTGGCAATCATGGGGAACGCATCGCCCTGCTCACGAATACCCGGAGACATGGCGGTACGAAACAACACCGCATCCATTTCGTTTCGGGCGTTGGCCATCGCATTTTCGATGATGTCCAGCGTGACGGTATCGACATCGACCCGTTTCAGAGGCGTAGTATTAGGTTGAATAATATTCGCAGGCATACGATTACTCCTCGCCCTTGCGGCCAACAGGCTCGATCAGCAGGTTACCCACCTTGTCGACTTCGGCCTGAAGGCCTGGGAAGACCACGGTGGTGGAGTCCATTTCAGTGACAATGGCAGGGCCGGCGATTAAATGCCCGGGCCACAGCTTCTCCCGATCGTACAGGGTTGCTGTGTAATCCTTGCCATTGAAGTAGATCGGGCTTTCACCCGTAATCGCCTGGTCAAGCGGCGCGCCATCGGTCGTCCACTCCCGTTCCGTTATATTCGGGCGAGGGGCCCGGGCAATCGCCCTCAGGTTGACCAGTTCATGCTCCTCATCCAGAGAGAAGCTGAAAAGCTGCTGATGTTCAGCATCAAAGGCCCGCTGCAGCACGTCAAGTCCTTCAGCCCGGAGCTGTTCCGGAGACACGTCCTGGGTGAGCAG
The DNA here is from genome assembly GCF_000372805.1 of Marinobacter gelidimuriae. Lineage (GTDB taxonomy): Bacteria > Pseudomonadota > Gammaproteobacteria > Pseudomonadales > Oleiphilaceae > Marinobacter > Marinobacter gelidimuriae. The sequence continues at coordinate 5,102 of NZ_KB889881.1, forward strand.
AAGCGCCTGGCCCTGATACCGGAGATCCGCCTGCCAGGTAATGGTTTGCTGGTCACGGGGAATGTCCTGTTTCTCCAGCGAACCACTGACCTGATCTGTCAGACCCTCCAGAATATCCACGACGTTCCCGGTGGCCAGAGTAGAGAAGCCTCTTATCAGCGACCGGGATGCTTCATCCTTCACACGGGTGGTGGCATCTCCATAGGCGCATAGAACACCCGGTGATAATGCTGACGTTTTCCCAGTCCTGAGCCTGCGCATCGCTCCGGAATACCGCGCCCATCTCCCCGATCGCAAAAAAATGGTCGTCCAGCCACGCCACTTCAATCAGTTTTCCGGCAATCTCGGACACCGGCAGTTTCAGGGCTGCCCAGGAGCTGTCTTCCTGATGGCGGAAGGTCCAGCCCGCATTACCAACCGCCAGCACAGTGCCATCACTGGATACGGCAATGCCCTGAAGATTGATGTCCTTCGGCATGGTGTGACGCTGCCAGGAGGCCGGATCCGATCCACCTTCCAGAACCACCCCGTTATTGCCAGCAAACCAGTAGTGGTCCGCTTCCGAGGCACTGACGTCGTAAAACAGATCCCTGGGTTCACTCAGGGGTTGTGGCAAAGGTAGCGGCTTGACTGTGGGTTTGACGAATGTCGCAGCATAGGCCAACCCGCTCACCACGGCCCAGGGCGCCACCTGCGCTGCGAAACTGAGCACTTTACCGACCATGACCAGATTTCCCGCGCTGCTTCCGGTATTGCTGGTCCAGCCACCGGTAACTCTTACCACCGAGGGACACACCAGTGAGCTCCTCCGCGAACTTGACCACGGGCACCAGGTTCAGCGGATCAATGCCGATGTCATAACCCATGCTGTGCAGCAGCAGGACCACATCCTCGGTGGCGACGTTGCCGGTCGCACCCGGCGAGAAAGGGCAACCTCCAAGGCCACCGATGGAGGAATCGAACTCGGAAATACCCCGGTCCAGCGCTGCGGTAATATTTGCCAGGGCCATACCGCGCGTGTCGTGGAAATGACAGGACAGCTTTTCAGAAGGCACAGAAGGAATCAGGACATCGAGCACCCGGCGTACCTGTTCCGGATTGGCCGCCCCAATGGTGTCGGCAACAATAATTTTACTGGCGCCGGCTTCCTGCATCTGCCGTCCGAATCGGGCGACCACCTCAGGGGACACCATGCCTTCAAAGGGGCATTCGTAAGCGACTGCGAGATACGCCTGAACCTCGATACCTTCACTGCGACCACGTTCAACAATCTCGGTACAAACCTGCGCGGTCTGGTCCAGGCTCATGCTAATATTTTTTTGATTCATGGTCTCGGTGACCGACAACACCACGTTCACTACCCTGGCACCGGCGGCGACCGCCAGCTCATAACCCTTCATGTTAGGCACAAGCCCTGCGTAGCGAACTGTCTCGGTGTTCGGTAAATGCGGGAAGATATCTGCCGTACCTGCCATTTGTGGAACGGCCTTGGGTGATACAAAGCTACCGGCTTCAACATGTCGGATACCGGCATTGACAAGGGCGCGAATGAGCTCTAGACGTGCCTCTGTCGACAGAGTTTTTCCCTGACCCTGGAGTCCGTCACGCGGACCAACTTCGTTGACTCGAATCTTCATCGACACCTTTTCACCCCACGATCTTTTTGGCTTTCAGGTCAGCAATGCGCTCTTCGCTATACCCCATGGTATGAAGCACCGCCTCCGTGTGCTGGCCTAACAGTGGCGGCGGGGTGTAACTGTCTGAGGAATCGACGCTCAGCTTGATCGGATTGCCCGGTGTCTTGACTGAACCACCGCCCGCCTGGGGAACGTCGACCACCATGTTCCGGAACAGGACCTGGGGATCGCTCAGCGCATCGGAAAACTTGTTAACGGGCGCACAGGGGATTCGGGCGCTGGACAGCAACTCCACCCAGTGTTCGGTGGTGTTGGTTTTAAGCAACTCGGTCAGGATGCCGTTGATTTTGTGTTTGTCCGCGAAGCGACCCGGCTGAGTCTTGTAGACCGGATCCCGGAGTGCATCGATATCCAGCAGTTCGACCAGGTTGTCCCAGAAGCTGTCGAAAATTACCGCGATGATCACGAAGCTGTTACGGGTCTTGAAGGCGTCGTAAGGAACGTGCACAAAATGCCCGTTACCGATCGGAGACGGATTATCACCACTCAGGAAATACATCGTGGCCATGTAGTTCAGCATGCTGATCTGGCAATCGAGCATGGAGATATCAATATGCTGGCCATAGCCATTGGCCGCACGGGAGTGCAGTGCCGCGAGGATACCCATCACAGCAAACATGCCACCACCCAGATCACCAATCGGAATACCCGATCGGGCAGGATGGCTCTCATCATGGCCGGTGATCGACATACCACCACCAATGCCCTGGACCACCTGGTCAAATGCCGGGCGCTGGAAATTCGGGCCATCCTGACCAAACCCGGTCACAGAGCAGGTAATGATCTTTGGATTGATCTTCGACAGATGCTCGTGATCGATCTTGAGCTTGGAGGGAACGCCAGCCGAGAAGTTATCCAGCACGATGTCCGCCTCACGAACGAGGTCATAGAAGGTTTGCAGACCTTCCTCGGTTTTCAGGTCAATGCAGACGCTCTTTTTGTTTCGATTCAGCGTTATAAAATAGGCACCCTGCCCATTGAAGGAGTTATTTGGGTCCTTCGCCAACAAGGCTCGGGTGCCTTCGCCTTTGAGTGGTTCGACCTTGATCGACTCAGCGCCCATGTCTGCCATGAGCATGCCGGCGTATGGACCGGAGAGCATGTGCGTCAAATCGATGATCCGGACGCCTTCCAATGGTTTGGTCATGTAGAGTCAGCACACTGTTATTGGATTGAGTGATGTAGCCCGTTTCTGCGAGAGCCGTTTTACTATCTGTCGCAAAGGTAGTGCCAACTGCGGCAACGCTGGCAAAAGAAGTCTTCAAATAATTGATTTTCAATAATTAATTACTACGTAAAAACCGAAATAAAAGGTGTTTTAAATGGCAGGAAAGTATTTCAAAATGAAATACATATTTCAAAACGAAACGAATGAAGCAATCAACAGCAGAGGGTAAAAAGACGGGACCGATCCCGGCGCCAGCTTGACAGACTCAATTGACTTCCCGATAAGCGCAAGGTGGGCGGAGAAAATTCGGGTATGGGAAAAGCGTTTTCGTGCTGATATTCTGCAGCAGCGCTGATAGGGGATCCCTCAGTCGATAAGCCGTTTTCACAAGGCATTTGATCGAACAGAAACCGCTGTAAAAATAAATCTGTTCCGGTTTTCAGAAAGATGTGCTGACTCGGCTGCCGACGCAGAAGGACAACGCCATCGATGAACTGTTGCCCCACAAATGGGAATCGGTGATCACTAGCAAGGTGTGGTCGCCGGACGTGTACACTTTTTGTAACATAGCGTTTAGCTTTGATTCCTTTAAATTCGGCTCGCTAACCACGGTTTTCTAAACGCTCTTCACAGAGCTGAATCTGGGCACCGAAGGTTTGATCCGTATCCAGATCCCGCACCCACCAGTTCAGCAATCCCTTCCGGTCTGTATCACGGGTTGGCTCCAGGCCGGCATTCGCAAGATCACTGAGAGACGACTCCATATCGTCCACCCCTAACGACATCAGGAAAAACCCCTCGCCATGGGCCTTCAGATGCCGCCCCGGCACAGAATCCGGATCAGTCGGCTGAACCAACACAATCCATTGCTCCCCCAAACGGGTGCGGGCGGTAAGAGCGCCCCGGGCAGAGAGTTCGTCTTTAGTGAAATGACTGCCACCCAGCAGGGCCGTATAGATGCGGATGGCGGCATCAAGTTCTTTGACCAAAAAGTTGATGTGGTGGATTTTTTGAATGCTCATTCGGTGCACCCTGTGCAGATGGTAAGGGAATGTCGGGCTTTTAATTCGTCGGCGCCACTTTGTTCAGGAAATCCGTGATGGCATCGTTGACCGGACCGGGATGTGACAGATTGGCGGTATGGCCGGCACCGGACACGGTTACTAGACATGATGTTTTGACCTGCCCAACACAGAGCCATAATTGAGAGGGCAGGTCATGACAGAGTTTACCGCAGAAACTATCGAGCATAAAACGCCAGCCAGCCTGGTTGGCTCAACGCTTTCCTGTCGCGCAGCAATGGCTGTTCCTGGCCGACAAACAAGAAAGCCGACACGTGCGCTTCAAGCCAGTCCGCCTCTTGCTGGCTCCACCCGGCGCAGGCGTAGGTGTAGCTTGAGGCGCCCAGCACGGCGACGAAGATCTGAGCATTTAGGATCTCGCCGGTGCGGTGTCCGGATTGACGACCGCCATGGTCGGTCGGCAGTAGTCGACGAACAGCTTTTCGCCAGCATGATGCACTTGGCGCATGCTGCGCTGCTGATAATAAGCTCATTCACAACTGTAAAAGCGGTCGCTCGGTATACAGTTTTTGCATGTGCCCTGGTGGCACCGTCGTCACCAATGGCATGAACCCGTATTCGCGCAATGCACACAACGCCAACAGTGCAGTGGTGGAACAAAGCCGTGCCCGAACCCTTCGACAGGGTGTTCACCCACCACCACAGAATGCCTGTTCTATATTAGTTGGAATAAATATTATTGCATACAATATTAGACTAAGGTCGACTACAAAATACGGTAAGAGGGGCTAAGCTATAGTTATTGCATACAAGTTAGGAGGAAATCGGTGATCGAGAGCAAGAGCCGGGTTGGTGACTCAGTTCCAAGAACTGCTAAAATGGAAGTTCACGACGCCGTTAAGCAGCGTATTCTTGACGCAGTTTATCTGTCTCATGAATTTATCCGTGAAGCACGGGTAGCCCAGGAGCTAGAAGTCAGTAGAACACCTGTTCGCGAGGCATTCAGGGAGTTGATTTCCGAAGGTTGGCTGGAGGCCATTCCACACCAAGGCGCCAGGGTGACTGCCTGGACTGAAAGAGACGCCCGCGAGGTGTTTGAAATCCGATTAGTATTAGAACCGATGGCCATTGCTCTGGCGTGTCACAAAATTGATAAGTCTCGCCTCGACTACCTCAGGTCTCTGGCCAGTCAAATGGAAACGCTGACTGTAAAAGTTGAGACCAATGCTGAAGCCCGCAACAGTATTGCTGCACTCAATCATGAATTTCACAGGGAGTTGATCGCCGGTAGCGACAATCAGCGCTTAATGGCTGCGCTGGAAAACATCGTGCGGACGTCGGTAATCAGAAGAAATTTCACAAACTATAAGCCAGAACATCTCCAACGCAGTATGCGCCACCACCGTGAAATGCTGGAGGCCATTGAAGCTGGCAGCGTGAGCTGGGCCGAAAGCATTATGCGATCGCACTTGCTTGCAGCACGTGATTTGCATGTCAACGTCTCAGACTCAGACTCAGAAACTTGTTATCAGCACGCTGAAGGCGCTTAACTATTTAATAAAACTCTAATTAAATCAAGGGAAAACAATTACAATGTCCCTAAATAAGCTTGCTCCAACCACGCCGTTAAGCGATCTCAAGGTACTCGAACTCGGGCAACTCATAGCAGGTCCTTACTGTGGCCAGATTTTGGCCGATTTTGGTGCCAATGTAATCAAGATCGAACCCCCTGGCAAAGGTGACTCCATGCGTCAATGGGGTGAAGTTGACGCCGATGGCGAACCTGTGTGGTGGAATGTTATCGGTCGAAACAAGCAGTCCGTGACGCTGAATCTTCGCGAGCCGCAAGGTCAGGAGATACTTCGTAACCTGGCCAGTCAGGCCGACATCTTAATTGAGAACTTTCGTCCGGGCACAATGGAGCGCTGGGGGTTAGGTTACGACGTTTTATCTAGGAACAATCCAGGGTTAATCATGGTTCGGGTCACTGGATTTGGTCAGGATGGGCCCTATTCTGACCGTGCCGGGTTCGCCTCTGTTTGTGAGGCCATGGGTGGTTTACGCTACATTAGCGGTTATCCCGACCGGCCGCCGGTTCGAGTGGGTATTTCAATCGGAGATACGCTAGCCGGAATTCATGGTGCAATCGGTGCGCTGGTCGCCCTTCACCAGCGAGAGAAATCAGGCGAAGGCCAGGTTGTCGACAGTGCCATCTTTGAATCTGTCTTGGGGGTGATGGAAAGTCTGGTGCCTGAGTACGATCGGACCGGCAAGATCCGTGAGCGAAACGGCAGTTCCCTGCCCGGTATCGCGCCTTCCAATGCCTACCCGGCCAGAGATAATCGTGATGTTATCATCGGGGCCAACCAGGACAGTGTTTTCCGCCGTTTGTGCGAGGCCATGGGTCAACCGACACTTGCGGATCACCCGGACTACGCGACCCATCGGGCAAGGGGCGCAAACCAGCAGGCGATTGACGATGCCGTAGCGGTCTGGACAAGTCAGCATGATGCCCAGGAAATCGTGAACAAGCTCGCGGAGGCAGGCGTGCCGGCAGGACTCATTTATCGCGCTCCCGACATGTTAGCTGATCCACATTTCAATGCCCGAAAATCCATTGTTATGGTGCCAGATCGCAAAGGAAAGCCATTGCCTATGCAGAATGTCTTCCCTCGCCTGACCAAAACGCCGGGTACGATTCGACACGCAGGGCCCCAACTCGGAGAGCACACCAATGAGGTGCTAAAAGGTTGGCTCGATATGAATGATGCGCAGTTAGACACGCTGCGTAATTCGTCCATCATCTGAGCGGGGGAGCACCTTTGGAACCAATTATTGTTGTAATCGCATTAATCACCATGATTGCCTTTGGTTTTCCCATATTTTTGGCGCTTGGATTGTCTGGCTTACTCGGACTTTACATGGCACAGGGTAGCCTGGCTTTTTTCTTCGCGCCCTCCTCTTTGTTTGGGCAACTCAACAGCTTTGAGCTGATCGCACTCCCATTGTTTATTTTGATGGGCAACATTCTAGGGGCTACACCGGTTGGATCGAGTCTTTTTCAAGCTGCAGTTTGCTGGTTAAACTGGCTCAAAGGCAGTCTTGCCATATCATCCGTTGGCGCATCGGCCATGTTCGGCGCCGTTTCCGGTGTCAGCCTGGCCGGCGTAGCGGCTGTTGGTTCAATTGCTGTACCTCACATGATAGAGCGTGGTTACAGTCGCTCACTGGCAGCCGGTTCAGTCGTCAGTGCCGGCGCTTTGGCAATGCTAATCCCGCCGAGTGTCCCCTTCATTATTTATGGATCTGTATCTGGCGTGTCAGTGGCGGATCTCTTCATTGGCGGTATCGTCCCCGGCGTTGTTCTGGCCTTGGCGCTCTGTCTTTACATTTGGGTAAGGGTGCATTTCAACCCTGAAGAAGCCCCTTTCTCCACCCAAACGTTTACTTGGAAAGAGCGCTTCCAAAGCTTAGGAGCAATTTGGCATTCAGCATTACTTGTTATTGCCGTTTTGGGATCTATTTACGCTGGCATCGCTACACCCAGTGAGGCTGCCGGTATCGGTGCGTTTGGTGCACTTCTGATTGCCACGCTGGTATTTCGGTCTTTGAGCTGGAGCAAGTTCCTCTCCATTGTGGCTGAAACGGCCCGCATCAGTGGTGTCATTCTACTCATTATTGGATGTGCGAAGATTTTCGGTGATTACCTCAATTTCGTGCGCGTTCCACAGATACTGTCTGAAATGCTTACTTCTAGCCCGTTGCCCCCCTGGGCCATTCTGGTCGCAGTTATGCTGTTACTGGTGCTGCTGGGCATGATTGTGGATGCCGTTTCACTGATTGTAGTCACCACACCCGTCCTGCTACCGCTGATTATTGCCCTCGGTTACGACCCGCTGTGGTTCGGCATCGTGCTGGTGCTCAACTTGGAAATTGCAGTGGTGACACCACCCGTCGGGCTTAATCTGTATGCCCTACGCGGGGTGTGCCCGGAGCTTTCGATCGAAGAAATCATTCGCGCTGCGCTGCCCTTTGTGGCTGTGCAGTTCGTCATACTGATGTTATTTGTCTTGTTCCCAAGTATCAGCCTCTGGTTGCCAGGGCTCTTGTAGCCCTAGTTTTTACTCAATGACACTGTCAACACAATTACAACAAAGCAGTAAAGAAAAAACCAAAGGAGACACACCATGCAGATAACACGTCGAGCACTATTGAAGAACAGCACATTGGCTTCTGCCAGCTTCGCCTTAATTGGGGGGCAAAGTCTGTTTGCCGGTCACGCCTCAGCAGCGACGAAGTTCACTGGGGTATATTATATCCCGCCATCCTACGAAGCTCTGAGTTATGGCTCCGACGGGTTTGTTGACTACCTAAAAAAGCAGGGAGGCGACACCCTAAGCGTTGATTACTACCACTCAGGCCAACTTGTGAAGGCCGATGAGCAACTGCCCGCGCTGCGCGCCGGCGCCATCGACTTCATGTTTCATACGACATCGTATATTACCCGCTCTCTGCCGATTCTGGGCATCACCGGCCTACCCGGCGTGGTTGACGAGCTGTACCGCAATCCGCAGCGCCTCGCCAAAGGCAGCCCTCTTATGGAATTGATTAATGAGGAATTGGCTAAGGACAATATCTACATGCTTACTGCCGGTGGCGGGATTCTTCAACCTGAATTCATCTGGAGCACAGCGGCCAGCCCTATTCGTTCACTCGACGATGTTCGTGGTAAAAAAATTCGTATCGTCAGTTTCGAAGCCACTTCAGCACTTAAACCTTTCAATATCGCTGCCGTGCGCATTTCATCTTCAGAAACTTACATGGCATTGGAGCGCGGCACCATTGATGCGGCTGTGGCAAACATTTCGACTATTTATGGCCGCAGCCTGCAGGAACAATTAAAGGTGTGTTACGAGCTACCCATGACTTCCTTTACCGTCGCCCCATTCATGCTCCGCTCACGTTGGGATGCACTTGAAGACGACGCCAAACAGGTCATTGAAGGAGCCGCACAATGGTATGAAGAGAACTTTGCCAGCTACTGCAATGACGTCATCTACCCCAATAAATACTGGCCCGCTGTTCAAGAAGCCGGGGTAGAGGTTGTTCTGCCCAGCGAAGAAGATTTAGCGACCTACAGAGAAAGCAGCCAGGCCGTATGGGAAGAGTGGAAGGAGCAGGTCGGCAAGGAGGTCGGCGAAAAAGCCATTTCTCTCGCTCTAGGGCAAATCTGAGGGGTGATGTTAATGACCAAGCTCGCAATGCAAGGTTGGGATGGCCTTCTGGCTGTCCTGCGCTGGACCATGTTCGTAGTGCTGATTTTCATGATGCTAACCATCTGCTATGACGTGATCATGCGCTATGTGTTTGTGGCACCCACAAGTTGGAGCTTGGAAATCAACACTTTCCTGTTGGTTTACCTGGCAGTTGTTGGTGCAGGTGAGGCTCAGCGCCATGATGCCCATATTCGTATCACATTTTTCACCCAACGCTTTCCGAAGAGTGGACAGGCTCTGATCACAATGCTCACCAGCGCACTTGGCTTGGTGTTCTGCGCCATCATGGTGTGGCGCGGCAGTCTAATGGCGCATGACGCTTGGGAATATGGTGAGCGGGTGTCCAGTGCTTTTGGCACACCCATGGTCTATCCCTATGCACTTATCCCCATCGGCTTTGGCGTACTTGGTTTGCAATTTCTGATTGATATTTTGCGTGTAGGATACGATTTATTCCACCCAAAGAGTGAGGAGGACATAACGCATGCCTGATTCATTGAGCCATAAATTGATTGCTGCGCACCTAGTCAGCGGAAAAATGACACCCGGCGGCGAAATTGCCCTCAAAATGGATCAAGCGTTATTGCAGGATGTTCTAGGCACGCTGGTCATGCTGGAGCTTGATGCAATGGGTATTGAGCGAGTGCACACATCGCCCAGCGTCCAGTACATCGATCACACCCTGATTCAACAAGACAACTTCAATGCCGATGCCCACTTGTTCCTTAAAAGCGCATGCGAGCGTTTGGGCATTTGGTACAGTGGACCTGGTAACGGTATAAGTCACCCCGTGCACATGGAACGCTTTGGCAAACCCGGCGACAGTCTGGTGGGGTGCGACAGCCACACGACTTCAGCGGGAGCCCTAGGTATGTTGGCCATTGGTGCCGGCGGTATTGAAGTGGCAATGGCGATGGCCGGTGAACCTCTGTTTTTAGCTATGCCGAAGGTCATCGGTGTACGCCTGACCGGGGAACTGCCGGATTGGGTCAGCGCCAAGGATGTCGTATTGGAACTGCTGCGCCGCTACGGGGTTTCGGGAGCAAAGAACTGCATTCTCGAATATTATGGCCCCGGACTGGCGGCACTGGATGCCATGGACCGCCATGTGCTGGCGAACATGGGAACGGAAATGGGAGCGACAACCAGCGTATTTCCCAGCGATGACACGACCCTTGAGTTCATGCGGGCGCGGGGCCGCGAATCAGAATGGCAGCCGCTAGCCGCAGATCCTGGCTGTCAGTATGATCAAGACGAACATATTGATCTGTACAAACTGGAGCCCTTAATTGCCCTTCCCTCCAGCCCGGATAAGGTCGTGCTGGTCAGTGATGTAGCCGGCGAACCCATTTATCAAGCGTATATTGGCTCGTCGGGAAACCCTGGGTATAGCGACTTTGCGGTTGTTGCGGACATTGTCAGGGGTCGCACGATCTCACCTAATGTATCACTAGACATTAACCCATCTACTCGCCAGGTTCTGTCGGCGCTGATTGACGAAGGCCACATGGCTACTTTGATCAAAGCGGGCGCGCGCCTTCATCAACCCGGTTGCAATGGTTGTATTGGAATGGGCCAGGCACCCGCAACGGGTCGTAACAGTTTGCGCACCGTACCGCGCAACTTTCCCGGTCGATCTGGCACGCTCGAAGACTCCGTATTTCTATGCAGTCCGGAGACCGCCGCCGCATCCGCACTGTACGGTGTAATTACCGATCCGCGCACTCTAGAACGAGCCCACCATCGCCCTAAAGAGCCTAAAAACATGAAGCCCGACGAGCACATGTTCTTTCCACCATTAGCGCTCGAAAAAGCTCGTCGCATCAAGTTACTGGCAACCGACAACACGCCACCCTTGGCTGTGCTCAAACCCTTACCCGATTCCATATGCGCGCCAATATTGTTAAAGCTTGGCGATAACATATCCACAGATGACATCATGCCGGCAGGTGCCCGCGTGCTCCCAATTTGGAGCAACATAGATGCATCAGCGAAACACACTTTTGAAACGGTGGATCCCGGTTACGCCACTCGGGCGCGCACGCAGGGGGAAGCTGGCCATATCATCGTCGCCGGTGATAACTACGGTCAGGGTTCAAGCCGCGAAAATGCAGCCCTCGTGCCCAGGGCTTTGGGACTGCAGGTGGTCATTGCCAAAAGCATTGCACGCATACACTGGCAGAATCTGCCCTGCTTCGGCGTATTGCCTCTGACACTCGATAATCCAAAAGACTTGGACCTACTGCAGCAGGGCGATGTTATTCGGATTGACCATCTTCGTGATCAGCTTGCCGCAGGCACTTGTATCACGGCTACCATAAATGAACACCAGACAATCACATTGACACATGAGCTAAGTGCCCGCCAGCAAGCTATTTTTTCATCTGGCGGCGTCATTAACTGGCTCTCGCGGAGAACCGGATCATGAACAGCACTTTTCATCCTCCCAAAACAGTCGATATCGTTGAAGTGGCTCCTCGAGATGGCTTTCAATCCATTCACGAATTATTACCGACAGCCGACAAGATCCATTGCATTCAAACATTGATCGATTCTGGCATTACTCGCATTGAAATTGGCTCATTTGTTAGTAGCAAGGCCATCCCCCAGATGGCTGACATTGGCGACATCGTAGCCGCGTTTTCGGATCATACCGGCATGCGTTTCTCGGCGCTTGTTCCCAACCTCAAGGGCGCCGACAGGGCTTTGGCAAGCGGCATCAAAGAGCTCGTTTTTGTGGCCTCAGTCTCTGAGACTCATAATCAGAGCAACGTGCGCCAAAGCGTAGACAGCTCCTTGGAAGGCCTAAAAACAATCGCCGACAGGCTCAGGAGCGAAAAAGATTCTGTGCGTCTACGGCTGGATTTAGGCACCTGCTTTGATTGTCCCTACGAGGGGGAGATTCAATGGCAACAGGTAGATGCTGTACTGGGTAAAGCTCGGGATATCTGCCAGGGTATCGAACTGGAAGTGGCCCTTTGTGACACCACAGGCCGCGCCACACCCTATCAGGTAGCAAACCACTTCACCCGCCTGCGGGAACGCCATGGCAGCCCTTCCCTGAAATGGGCCTTCCACGGTCATGATACCTTTGGGATGGGTGTCGCCAATGCCCTGTTCGCGGTCCAGCATGGCGCAACAACCCTGGATGCCTCCGCCGCAGGTTTGGGCGGCTGCCCGTTTGCTCCCGGAGCTACCGGAAACACCGCTACAGAAGATCTGATCTATGCCCTGCAAGGTGGCCATATCGAAACCGGTGTGAATTTGCCACTGCTTCTGGTAGCAGCCGACGCCATCGCGGCCCTGCCGGGGGGCCAAACGGCCAGCCACCTGCGCAATGTTCCACGTGAACGGATGAGTTAACCGTCGCAGAGTCCGGCTACCCATAGCCCGAGTAGCCAATACTTCCGTAACTGGGCACCGAGCCGAGGATAATGACTATGCCAACACTGTGGGGACGCGCCACCTCCAGCAACGTTCAGAAAGTTCAGTGGTTGTGCGCTGAGATGGCACTTTATGTGGAGCGTATCGATATTGGCGGTAAGTTCGGCAACACCGATACCGCAGCCTTTAGATCGAAAAACCCGAATGGCCTGATACCGATTTTTGAAGACAATGCGCTGGTGTTATGGGAATCCAATGCCATTTTGCGTTATTTGGCGGTGAACTGTGCCAATCAGGCATTTTATCCCGCCGAGCCGACCACTCGGGGCCTGGTTGATCAATGGATGGATTGGCAGTTGGGAACACTCTGGCCATGCATGAGGCCGTACTTCATCAGCCTGGCACTAACCCCGGAAAAAGAGCGCGACCATAACGCCACCGACGCCGCACGAGACAAAACATTCGCGTTATGGTCAATATTGGAAGGTTCACTTGTATCATCTGACTGGATCGTTGGCCATGCGCCTAGCCTGGCAGATATCGCCCTTGGCCCTTTTCTACATCGCTGGTTCACACTCAATCCAGCGGCATTAAACCAACAACCCCGGCTTCGGGAGCTCTACCACCGACTTTCAGAACGGCCCGCCTACCAGCAACATATCATGGCGCAGCCGTTCCGCTGATCAACGTGGCTTCAGTCCCGGAGGACCGCTACTATTTTCCTTGACCATGACAACAAAGGCAGCCACAAGTACCAAGGCCAGACCAACCACGAAGGCGTTCCATCCAGCACCGCGTAGCAGATAACCGGGCAAAAACGAGCCAAGCACACCACCGAAGTAATACGCTGAGATATCGAGCCCGTTAACCACGCTGCGATGGTCGGGCGCCGCCGGTTCACTATGCCCTACAGCAGACCATGAATCGTAAACATGTCAGCACAGAACAGGAACATAGTTAGAAACAGTAACGGCACAGAAGGTGCCAGAAATCCCAATGTGGCGAGCAGATACAGCCCCAAGAGTACAACCCGCCGCTCGTAAGCCATTCGGCGCACAACCCAACCAGACCCTAGGGCAACGACAATGTCCATCAAATACCCGGAATACATGAGTGAGATTTTTCCAGGACCCATTGCACCTGATAACTGGGTCAAACGAAAAGGTAAATAATTCAACAACGAAGCAAACACAAAGAAAGCACAGAAGATGGTAATGTAGGCACGAAATAATCCTGGTATGCGCAATACATCACCCAGGTCTCTATGCCGTAAGCGACCAAAACCAACACTCGGCTCACCCCTCAGTCATAACAGCCACACCGTAAGAATAGCCAGGAGAAGTCCCAGCACTCCAAACATCATCTGCCATCCCACCAGATCCGACATGTGGCCGGAAAATGCACGGCCTAGAACCCCCCCAGCGATGGTCATCGCAACATAGCCTCGGGATAACGCCGTTTCATTTTCGCCAGCCGGTATATGGTGATGAAGTTAACGACCAGCACCATGGCTTCCGCCAGCGTGCCGCCCACCGAACCGATGGCAATATTGTTCAGCATCCAGGCAACCGCGGCGGCGGCCAGCATNAGCCGCATGGGAATGCCCCTGAGCATGAACATGCCCAGGGTGCCGAAAATAGCCGCCGCAATGGCGAAAAAATCTACCGGGCTGCGCCAGGTCAGTAACGCAGCCACCAGATTTACCGCCAATACCGCCAGCATCACCTGCCAGCTGCCCATATAGCGCCGCGCCAGCACAATGCGGCCGATCACCAGCAAACTCAGGATCGCCGCCGTCCAACTGCCAAACAGCGCAAACTGCAGCGCAAAGGCCACACTTGCCGCAATCAACAGCACCATCAGCCGGTCATCGCGCTTGCTGTTAAAGCCGACAATGCAGAAGCCCAGCGCAATAAGGCCGACAATCTGGCCCGCCAGGGCGGTGTAATTCATTTCTTCGAACATCATCAAAGTCTACGGCACAGGCACTATTTAGAGAAGCCAGCAAGAAAACCCGGACCTGCATTCCTTCTGAAACCTGCAAATTCACGAAAAGGTCTCAAGCCAGCGCGGCCCGCACCTTCTTGCCCAAATGGCCCATGTCGACCCGACCAAGTACCTGCGGGCGCAGCTCGTTCATCACCCGACCCATGTCCTGCATTCCCTGGGCATCGGTTGAGCTGATGGCCGCACGGATCAGGCCATCCAGGTCGTCCTCAGTCAGGGCGGCGGGCATAAATTCCTCAATAACCAGCATTTCTGCCCGCTCGATGTCGCCCAGCTCTTTGCGACCGGCATCGTCGTATTGACTGGCGGAATCGCGGCGCTGTTTGAGCATTTTGTCCAGCACCTTTAGAACGTCGTCGTCATTCACCTCGCGGCGTTCATCAATCTCGATCTGTTTGACCGCGGCCTGAACCAACCGCAAGGTGCCAAGCCGAAATTTTTCCCTATTCCGCATCGCGTCTTTTACCGCGTTGTTCAGTTGTTCCTTGAGTGATAATTCCGCCATGGTCGAACTCCTGTTCCATAAGTTAAGAGGACTAGTTTCGCATTAAACGAAGAAGTAGGTGTGTTTGTCATCACCAAATTAGAGGCTGCCAAGACGTCGACACATCAAAACCCAACGGCTGCCGAAAGCTCATGGCCTCTGGAGCAACGAGCAGCCAACCCAGAACGCCTATATTTACCAGAACAGCCAGCCATCCATCCATCCAGAATGGCAAAAAGCACCCGCTACCGAGCGCAAGCCGTGAACCAAGGCGACTTGATCAGGCCTAACTAGCCTGTTGGGAGGTGGCAGCAGTCTAAGCGAAAGCCCTCAATACAGGCGATCGATATAGGACTCGTGCGGCTTCGCCGTACGGTTGTCGTCGTGCGACCATTCGCGCGGAGGCAGGTCCGGGACTGGCGGCAGATCGCGGCTATAATCGAATTGCTCCAGCAGATTGCTGATACAGTTCAACCGGGCATGGCGCTTAACGTCGGCGTCTACCATCCGCCACGGTGCGTATGGCAGGTCCGTGTAACGCAGCATTTCGTCCTTGGCCCTTGAGTACTCGGCCCACAGCTCGCGCGACTTGAGATCCATCGGGGAGATCTTCCAGCGCTTGGCAGGGTCGGCGGCACGCGCCTGAAAGCGCTGCTCCTGGGTTTCCTCGCTGACCGAGAACCAGTACTTCAGCAGAATAATACCTTCCTCGACAAGCATGTGCTCGAATTCGGGGCAGGTGTGCATGAACAGCGCGACCTCCTCGGCCGTCGCGAACCCCATCACCCGTTCAACGCCGGCCCGGTTGTACCAGGAGCGGTCAAACAGCACCATCTCTCCGGCCGCCGGCAGGTGGGACACATATCGCTGAAAGTACCACTGGCTGCGCTCGCGATCAGACGGTTTGCCAAGTGCGACCGTGCGCACAATGCGAGGATTCGTCTTCTCGGTAATGCGTTTGATGGTTCCGCCTTTGCCGGCGGCGTCGCGTCCCTCGAATAAGACCACGATGCGCAGGCCTTCGTCGGTAATGGTGCGCTGGAGCTTGGCCAGCTCCTCCTTCAATCGCGCCAGTTCCTTCTCGTAGATTTCCTTCCTCAATATACCGTGCTTATCGTAAGCATCGTCGCTGAAGCGGCGACTCGGCGACAATAGCTGCATGCGGCCTCTCCAGATTGACTGCTCGGCTTTCTAACTAAGCCGTGAACTTACTTACATTACAGAAATGTGACAAGATAATAAACGTCATCGAAATCTTGCCATATCGATGGTTTTGCGGCCTGACTGCACGGAATCAAACTCGCGCCAACAGCGGGGAAAGGTAAGCCAATGAACTACCGCCAACTCGTCCTCGCCGGAATACTCAGCCTTCTGGCTTTTGCACTCTGGACGAGCCCAGAATTCAAACAGATTGCCGCCGGGGTTGCGATCTTCCTGTTTGGCATGCTCTCACTCGAGAACGGGTTCCGCCAATTCACCGGCGGATTCCTGGAGAGGGTGCTGCGCCGAACAACCAACACGATTCCGAAGAGTCTTGGTTTCGGCATTGTCAGCACCGCTATCATGCAATCCAGCTCCCTGGTATCGGTCATCACGATATCGTTCCTGAGCGCCGGCCTGCTCCCCCTGATCACCGGCATCGGCATTATTTTCGGAGCCAACCTGGGCACCACAACCGGCGCGTGGCTATTCGCCACCATCGGCATGAAAATGAGCCTTTCGGCCTTCGCGTTGCCCATGCTCGTCTTTGGCGTGGTGCTGAATTTCCAGCAACCCCGCGCACTGAAAGCCGTCGGCGCGATTCTGGCCGGTCTGGGGTTTCTGTTTCTCGGCATCGATTTCATGAAGGAGGGATTCGTAAGCTATCAGTCGGCGGTCGATCTGCGCGAATATGCGATGACAGGCGTCACAGGACTGCTCGTTTATACAGGGCTCGGAATTCTGGCGACGGTCATCATGCAGTCGAGCCACGCAACGCTGGCCCTCACACTGGCCGGCCTGGCCACGGGCCAGATAACCTACGAGAACGCGCTGGCCCTGGCTATAGGTGCCAATATCGGCACAACGGTGACCGCGCTGATCGGCGGTCTTGGCGCAAATATCGCCGGCAAGCGACTGGCAGGCGCCCACCTTTTGTTCAATATGGCGACGGCGGCGATCGCCTTGATACTGATCGAGCCCCTGCGCTGGTCCGTCGACTTTCTGTCGGCGCTCATGTCGATCACCGAAGATGATTATACGGTCAAGCTCGCCATGTTCCACACCCTGTTCAACTGCCTGGGTGTCGCCGTGATGTTGCCACTGATATCGCGGATGGCGAGCGCGCTGGAACGCTGGTTGCCGGAACGAGAGGAGGAAGCCGCGGCGCAGCCGAAGTACCTGAACCCCGCTGCGATGGACTCCCCCGATAGCGCAAACGCAGCAGTCCGCCGGGAAGTCTGGCACCTGTTCGACCAGGCCTTCGTCATCCTCGCCCATGGCCTCCACCTGCACCGTGAACAGATCCGCAACTGCGATGACCTGGAAGCAACGATCAATAACAGCCGAGAGCGCATCAACATCGACATCGACCTGGTCTATCGGCAGCGCGTCAAGCGCCTTTATAGTGCCATCCTCGATTTCATTTCCGGGCGAATGACGCGAATATCGTCAGCCAGTTCCACCGAATCACTCTACCGCCTGCAGCACGCCGCCGGCGAGATGGTGGAAGCCATCAAGCACGTTAAACACCTGCGCAAGAATCTCACTATCTACATGGTTGCAGATAACACCGCTATCCGTAAGGAGTACAACGATCTGCGGCTGCGGGTCGCGATGGTGCTGCGGGAAACCCACCGGTTTTACGAGGGCAAATTTGACGACGCCAGCACGGCCATACTGGAGCTCGACGAGATCGCTGTACGTGCCCGAGTGGACCGCGAATCCATGGTCGCGCGCGTCACGAAACTCCTCGGCGCAAAGCGGATCGACTCAGCAATGGCCACTTCCCTGCTCAACGATTCTGCCTATGCCAGCGAGACAGTGGATGCTATTCTGACCGGAACACGCGCGCTCCTGACAGCCACGGATGTGGAAGCCGCCCGGACCACAGAGGCACTGTCGGTGAGCGATGCAGGCCAGGCAGACATCATCGTCTGACGCGTAATGGGCTCGTGACGGCGTCCCGGCCGACCAATCTTCGAACACGGAGGATTCAGGCAATGGGTTTCAAAGACTTGGTGGCAACGTTCGACGATGCACTGCGCAAACACGACAAGGGCAATTCCCTCAAGCGCAAGGAACTGAAGCATCTCGAGCAGGCACTGAAAAAAAAGCGAGCAAAATACCGCGAACGGCTGTATTCCGGCTCGTCAGAAGAAACATCTGCTCAGACCGAGGTTCGCCTGCGCGTGGTCGAGGCTCAACTCGCTAAGCTGCGCGAGCTTATGGAAGAAGCATCCCTCTGATGGTAAAGAAAGCACAGCCGCTACCATTCTTCCTTTTGAGATGCTCGCGTAAAAAGCCGACTCCGAACACGCCCCCTATTGCAATGTGAGTCGAGCTCACGGGAAGGCTCATGCCGCAGTATCCCGCAACTAGCCGCTCATTCCAAGACGCTGTAGCGGGGTGCCCGTAATCCCGGCGTTAGCTCGGCAGGGCCACCACGTAGCGGTCCCGACCACCATTCTTCGCAGCATATAGCGCATCATCGGCTCGCTGCAAAAATCGGGTACGGTCCTCTATCTTATCTCCCAGCACAGCAATACCGATACAGGTCTAAAGCTGACTTCTTCCCCCGTAGGTACCTTGAGTTTTTTATTGTGGCATCCGTCGCGTACGGCATCAGCTACCTTGACTGCCTCTGACTGATCCATACCCGGCAGAATCATCAGAAACTCCTCACCCCCGAAGCGCCCGGCGAGATCCACCTTGCGTTTGGCACCATCCTTGAGAATTTTGGCAAACTGTTTGAGCACCAAATCCCCGGCTGCATGGCCGTGGTTATCGTTGAAACTTTTGAACTTGTCCAGATCAAACAGCAACACCGACAGCGGCGTGTCCTGCTCGTGAGCATCCTTGATATCACCGTCCAGCTGCGCCATCACCTGGCGGCGATTGGCCAGCCCGGTAAGCGGGTCACGGGTCGTTTGACGGTAAAGCACCAGCAGCATGCTGAGCTGATTCACCGAAGCCCAGCCTGCAATG
This sequence comes from Marinobacter gelidimuriae, assembly GCF_000372805.1. Taxonomy (GTDB): domain Bacteria; phylum Pseudomonadota; class Gammaproteobacteria; order Pseudomonadales; family Oleiphilaceae; genus Marinobacter; species Marinobacter gelidimuriae. Next base: position 24,325 of record NZ_KB889881.1, read on the forward strand.
CAGCCCAACACTGCCACAGCCAGCGGCGGCTTCCCGGTGAAATTTTTTCTCTGGCAGTTGCCCGGGTTCATTGGCAAAGATGAACCGCTCTCTGAACTGCTCTTTATGCTGCATGAATGGCTGGGCTGGATCATTTTAGCGTTGTTGGTGCTGCATGTGTCTGGTGCGATGTTCCATTGGAAAATCAAACGCGATAACGTTATGAAGCGTATGAGCCTGTTTGATTAACGGACGCATCTAGCGCAGCCACACATAAGGCGAGTGGTTTGGCCAGTTCCAGTACTTATCAGCGGGCTTTTCGGGACTATAATTATTAATTTTTGCAAATCATTTCGAGACAGAAAAGACGCACCCTCGCGTATCCGAAGCATCCCAGATCTCGTCGATGCGAATCATCACAGAAGCTCACGCTGAAGCGCTTGTTACTATGCCCATTGCCACATCGCCCAAGCACAACGTCTCCGAAGTTGAGATAGAGCAGGCAATCCGCTCAGGCATCGAGCGTTACTTTGACGACTGCCGGGCGCGGGTACCGGCGTTTATTGACCGGCATTTCCATTATCCCGGTGCCATGGCGACCAACCAAATGGCGCTGGGATGGGACATGTTGCGGGCACCCATCAACCTACTGTGGGCGCCGGTGTACGCCTTGGTATGCCTGGTGAAAATTCTGGTTCCCAAACGAACAGGCCTTATGTGGCTGCACGGTTTGGCAAATCGTGTACCCGCCGGTTTGATCACCCGGGTACAACAGCACATCTCGCACCTGATCCTGGTGAACCTGTTGAGCAATGGTCAGGAGAGCTCACGTCTGGAGGGATATCTGATTGAGGCGCTGGAGGCGGTCTATGAGCGCCATACCTGCAAGTCGGTCGAGCACCAGCGGTTTAGCACCCTGATTGAACCGCTGGTCGCGGACGCTCTCAGTCAGTACCGGATGACCCGAACGGCGTCTGCCGATATCACCAACAGTATTTCATGCACGGTGTTGGGCGCGTTCGCGTTCCAGAAGTTTACCCCGGGCGGCATTGGGCTCGGGGTAGTGCTCGCATCCATGCTCGCAGAGACCCTGGCCGCCCAGGACTTTATCCTTGGTGAAACCCTCGGCAGTTGGTACTACAGCGGGTTTCCACCAGAACCTTCGCTGGCGACGACGGCCAGCGTTATGATCGCTGTCATGGGCTCATTGGCGGCGTTTGCAGCCTTTTCCGGCGTTATATTCGACCCAGTTCAGGCGGCGGTCGGTTTGCATCGTCGGCGCCTGCACAAGCTGCTGGACCACCTGCAGAGGGACGTTACCATCAACACCCAAAGCAGCTTTCGCCCGAAAGACCAGTTTGTGGCGCGGATTCTGGACATGTTCGACATGATAAAATCGGGTTTACTTTAGTTAGCGGAGTTTCTGCATGATTACCATGAAGGTGTAAACTGTAGTGGCATCGTGAATTTGGACACCGAATTGGCGTTTCAGATGATCACGCCAAACCCGAGGGCAGGCCTCTTTAAATTCTCGCGCTCCACGCGCACACTTGGACGTAACTTACTTTGAAGCGAACACGCACATCATGTCATTAAACATAAAAACCCGAATTCTCTTCTACTCCAAACGCCTGAGCATTTACCTGGTGCGTTACCCAGAGGACCACAAGGTGGTTCCCCACGTGGACATGGTATCCGAAGGCCGGCTGTACAAGCTCAATTGCGTACTGGTTAAGCCCAAAGCCGGCGGTGATTTCATCTGCGAAAAAAATGTATTCAATCTGTTTGGGCGAGTCATACTCTTCCGGCCGGACCTTTACCAACACCGGGTTTCGAAGATTGAGCGCGGCAACCGCTGGCTACTCAGTTTTGCGTTGACCCAAAGCTGAGTGAAAACGAGGAACGATGGAATTCACCTTTCTGGGCACGTCTGCCGGAACACCAACATGTTCACGCAACGTTACCGCCCTGGCTCTGTCGCACTCTGGCCACAAACCCTGGTACCTGGTGGACTGTGGCGAAGGCACCCAGCACCAACTGCTACGCACCCACTACTCCGTGATGCAATTGGGAGCGATATTCATCACCCATATCCACGGTGACCACACCTTCGGCCTGCCGGGGCTGCTCACCAGCGCATCCATGCTGGGCCGCACAGAACCTTTGGACATCATCGCCCCCGTCCAAACTCAACGCTTCATCAACGCAACTCTCGAAAACAGCGACTCCAGTCTCGGCTATTCCCTGAATTTTATCGATTCCGAAGCACCGGACTTTTACCGGCAAGATCAAGACTTCGGGGTGACGAACGTGGCCTTGTCCCATCGAGTGCCCTGCCGTGCCTACGTATTCACTGAGCGAAACATAGAGCGACAACTGTTGCAGGACAAGCTGAACGAGGATGGAATCGAACCCGGGCCCAGCTGGGGCGAATTGCAGAAAGGCAATGACGTAACGCTGGAGGATGGCCGCCTGCTAAGGAGTGACGATTACACACAGACTCCCCGCGTTGCCCGTCGCCTGATCGTCGCCGGCGACAATGACGACCCTACCCTGCTGACTGACGCCTGCAAGGGCAGCCATGCGCTGATTCACGAAGCCACCTATGCCCAGGATGTGGCCGACCGGGTTGGGCCCTGGCCACAGCACAGTTCCGCAGAACAGGTGGCCCGGTTTGCTCAACAGGCCCAGGTGCCTAGCCTGGTACTTACCCATTTCAGCTCCCGCTACCAATCCGCGCCGGGCGGCACGCCCAACATCAACCCATTGGCAGCCGAAGCCATGCAACACTATCGGGGGCCGCTATTTATGGCTCGGGATTTCGACGTTTACCGGCTGGAGAAGAACTTGTCGCTGACGTGCCTGACCACATAAGGGCCTACTGCTTTCCTGCATGGCTATAGTTGTGCCTGTCCATTGTGTGGCTTGAGTGATAGCGGGACTTGTCGAGCAAACAGCGGGCAGAGAGATTAACCAGGAACTCCCCAAACTTACCTGTGAACCAGGGGGTTTTGACGATGCCCGCAATGATGAGGACGGGTATCAAGTACCAGAGCACCGCAACCAACGGCTGGAACATGGGGTTAATGTCCATTTAACGGGCGTCCTTGTGGTATTTCTTTGGCGGGGCCAAAAAATCAGGCCACGTATTCTACACCAGAGCCAGACAGCTTCAGAAATTTAGCACTCACAAGCTGATTAAGCTCTTTTTGAATCGCCATTTCATGCTTTAACGTCCTTTGTTTTAACGCATTGTGCCACGGCACGTCTGGGAACACAGTTCAATGAAACCCAACCGAAAGATAAATCTGTCCTGTTTTTCTGTTGCGACATGCGCTATTGCGATAACTGCTACACTGGCGACAAATTATACATGCTGACCCAACTCCAGAGGGGCAGCACCTTGCAGGGAAGTGTAAACACTTACTGCAGTGTACCGTTATAAACCAGCTGCCTGAACATCGACAAGCCTGCGGCAACAGGGTAGGTTTTTGCTCTATCAGGAACTTGTCGAAGTATTTCTCATGAGACAGGGCATTGCCAAGGCTCACCGGGATAAAACATGGAGTCCGTATGAGCAAGCCCTCGGCAAACCAGAACCCGGAACAAAAGGCTCGTGACCGGATAGACAGCCAGCTGATTGCAGCCGGCTGGCTGGTGCAGGATAAGAAATCGATCAACCTGAACGCTGGCCCCGGAATAGCCGTCCGTGAATACCAAACCGACGTTGGCCCAGCCGACTATGTACTGTTTGTGGCTAAGCAAGCCGCTGGCGTGATCGAGGCCAAGCCGGAAGACTGGGGCCACAAGATTACGATGGTGGAGGATCAGTCGCAGGGTTATGCCAATGCGACCCTGAAATGGGTCAACAACCCAACCGCCCTGCGGTTTGTATACGAAAGCACCGGTGTGATTACCCGGTTCACCGACGGCGGAGACCCTGCCCCTCGCTCACGCGAAGTCTTCAACTTCCACCGGCCAGAGACCCTGGCCGAATGGTTGAGTCAGCCCGCAACCTTGCGCGCCAGCTTGCAACAGCTTCCGCCACTGGTTCATGACGGCTTGCGCGACTGCCAGATCACCGCCATTACCAATCTAGAAGAATCCTTCAAACAGGACAAACCCCGCGCCCTGGTACAAATGGCTACTGGCTCCGGCAAAACCTTTACCGCCATTACTGCCAGCTACCGGCTGCTGAAACACGCCGGTGCCAAACGCATCCTGTTTCTTGTGGACACCAAAAACCTCGGTGAACAGGCCGAGCAGGAATTCATGGCCTTCCTGCCCAATGACGACAATCGCAAGTTTACCGAACTGTACAGTTTGCAGCGGCTCAACTCGTCTTTTATGGCCACCGACACCCAGGTCAGCATTAGCACCATCCAGCGCATGTACTCCCTGCTCAAGGGTGAAGACCTGGATGAAGCTGCCGAGGAAAACCCGCTGAGCGGCGCCAACCTGTTGAACAAAACCCCGCTGCCGGTGGTGTATAACCAAAAGATACCGCCGGAGTTCTTCGATTTTATTGTCATCGACGAATGCCACCGCTCGATCTACAACCTATGGCGCCAGGTGATCGAATACTTTGATGCCTACCTGATTGGCCTCACTGCCACACCGGATAACCGTACCTACGGCTTCTTCAACAAAAACGTGGTCAGCGAATACGACCACGAAAAAGCCGTCGCCGATGGCGTCAACGTGGGCAATGAAATCTATGTCATCGAAACTGAAAAGACTAAACAGGGTGGCGTGCTGACCGCCCAGCAGCAGATTGAAAAACGTGAACGCCTGACCCGCAAAAAACGCTGGGAGATTCAGGATGAAGACGAAGCCTACACCGGCAAACAACTGGACCGCGATATCGTCAACCCGGACCAGATCCGCACCGTGATTCGCACCTTCAAAGAAAAACTACCGGACATATTCCCCGGACGGAAAGAAGTGCCGAAAACCTTAATCTTCGCCAAAACCGACAGCCACGCCGATGACATCATCAACACCGTGCGTGAGGAGTTCGGCGAGGGCAACCAGTTCTGTAAAAAGATCACCTATAAGATCGAAGAAGACCCGAAATCTGTGCTCGCCCAGTTCCGCAACGATTACTACCCGCGCATTGCCGTCACCGTAGACATGATTGCCACCGGCACTGACGTCAAACCACTGGAATGCTTGCTGTTCATGCGCGACGTCAAAAGCCGCAACTACTTTGAACAGATGAAAGGCCGCGGCACCCGCACCCTGGATGCCGACAGCCTGAAAAAAGTCACGCCCTCCGCCACGACGGCCAAAACCCATTATGTGATTGTCGATGCCATCGGCGTCACCAAATCCCTAAAAACCGCCAGCCAGCCGCTGATCACCAAACCCGGCGTGTCACTGAAGAATCTCGCCATGGGTGTGATGATGGGCCAGCACGACGAAGATACCGTCAGCTCACTGGCTGCCCGCCTCGCCCGGCTGGACAAACAACTGGACGACAAAGAGCGCGCCCGCATCAGTGAAAAAGCCGGCGGCAAACCGTTGCTGTTGATTGTTGGCGAACTCTTCAACGCCATCAACCCGGACACCATCGAGCAAACAGCCCTGACCCTCGCCGGGCAACCAGAAGGCACCAACCCCGGTGACAGCGCCCGTGATCAAGCTCGCGAACAACTGGTCGGCCAGGCCGCCAACGTATTTAACGGCGAACTGGTAGAACTGATCGACAGCATCCGCCGCGATAAAGAACAAACCCTCGTCCACGACGACCTGGACAGTGTTATCACTGCAGAGTGGGCAGGCGACACCGAAGACAACGCCAAAGCCCTCACCCAGGAGTTTGCCGACTACCTGCAAGAGCACCGCGACAACATAGAAGCCTTGAGTATCTACTTCCAGACCCCGGCCCGCCGCAGCGACATCACCTATCAGATGATCCGCGAGCTGCTCGAACGCCTGCGCAGCGACCGTCCCAAGCTGGCCCCACTGCGCGTCTGGCAAGCCTACGCCCATTTGGACAACTACAAGGGCGACAGCCCCATCGGCGATCTGACCGCGCTGGTCGCCCTGCTCCGCCGCGTCACCGGGCTGGACAACACCCTTTCTACCTACGCCGCCACCGTGCGCCGCAACTTCCAGAGCTGGATCATGCAACATCACAGCGGCGCTGGCGAAAAATTCAACGAGGAACAAATGGCCTGGCTACAAATGGTCCGCGACCACATCATCAGCTCCTTCCATATCGAACGCGATGACCTGGAAATGGCACCGTTCGACAGAAAAGGCGGTATGGGCCGGATGTATCAGTTATTTGGCGACGGGATGGATGACGTGATTGAAGAATTGAATCGGGAGTTGGTGGCGTGAGTGAGCAGTTACCTGAAGGTTGGCTAAGAACATCGGTCGGAACGATTTTAGAGTTTTCGTATGGCAAAGGACTGGTTAAGAACTCCAGGAATGAGCAAGGGCCATTTCCTGTCTACGGTTCCAGCGGGATAGTTGGATATCACGATGACTTTATTGTTGAAGGGCCCAAAGTTATTGTGGGTAGAAAGGGTGCAGCTGGTGCAGTCCATCTTTGTCTAGATAATTGCTGGCCGATAGATACGACTTACTTTATTAACATTAATGTCGGCGTAGATGTAAAGTTTGCTTACTACCTTTTGAAGAACTTGAGGCTCAATCAATTTGAAACCTCAACAGCTATTCCGGGGCTTAACAGAGATGATGCCTATCGGCTGAGCATTTCGTTGCCACCCCTCAACGAACAACACCGCATCGTCGCCAAAATCGAAACCCTGTTCTCCGAACTGGACAAAGGCATCGAATCCCTGAAAACCGCCCGCGAACAAAACAAAGACAAACTGGACACACCCGAACAACTCCTCGCCCGCATCTCTGCGCCAAAACAACCCCGCGGGGGCAGGAAAGCAAGCGTAGAAATCATTGAAGGAATAGCGGCTCTATCCGTCAACAATCCAACTAAAAAAGCACCTAATGGGTGGCTCTGGACACCGCTTTTGCGAATAGCACGGCAAGAGACAGGCCACACACCAAGCAGGAAGCAGGAAGCAGGAAGCATCCAGAGTATTGGGACGGCGATCAATACTGGATCGGAATTGTAGATGCCAGGCACCATCACGGCCTAGTTATTCAAGACACATTACAAAAAGCGACCAAACTTGGGCTGGAAAACTCATCCGCAAGAATCTTGTCCACTGACACGGTTTGCCTTTCAAAAACAGCATCGGTTGGGTATGTGACCATCATGGGCAAGCCTATGGCGACCAGCCAAGATTTTGCGACTTGGTCTTGCACGGAAGCATTAGATCCAAAATTTCTTATGTATGCGTTGATGGCAGAAGGCAACGAGATTAGGCGTTTTGGAAAGGGCACCACACATACCACAATTTATTTTCCTGAGATAAGGGCACTTCATATCTGCCTGCCTTCAGTGCAGGAGCAGAAGGTAATTGTCGAGACTGTCGAGTCAAAGCTTCAGCATATAGGGAAAATGGTCCAAGAGATTAAGAATCAACTGAAGAGGTCTGACACTCTCCGCCAATCCATCCTGAAAAAAGCCTTCTCCGGCCAACTCGTCCCGCAAGACCCCAACGACGAAACCGCCAGCGCTTTGCTTGCCCGTATTCAGGCGGAAAAATCCGCGCATGCCGCGAGCAAAGTCAGCCACAAACACTCACCCGCCAAGGGTGGCCGAAAAGCACGTAGCAAGGAGGCTTCATGATTGAGGAAGAATTAAAACCAGTATTCGAGGCGCCGTTCGATGAGGCGATCCAGCGTCTCGAAGACCTGATTTCGCAAAGTGGCCGCGCCTTTCTTTTGGGGGCTGGCTGTAGCAAGTGCGCTAATCTTCCATTGACAGCAGAACTCACTAAAAAAGTTTTAGATAGTGACAAGCTAGACGACCGTTCTAAACAAATACTCAGTGTTATTCAAGCCTCATTTGACGGCTCAATACCCCCTGCAAATATTGAAGATTTCCTCAGCGAGTTGGTGGACTTAATCGCCATTGCTAATCGAAGGTCCACACGGAATGCCACTGCAAAAACTGTAGCGCTTGATGGAGCGGATTATACGGTAGAACAGCTTTTTGAAGCTGCCGAGCAGATTAAGCGTGCGATTGCGGGTGTCATCAATCAGAAGATAGATATCCAGACCCATAAGCGATTTACCGAGGCTTTGCACCGCCCTATGCGGCCAGGGAAATCATCGCTAAATAATTCGGTTGATTATTTAGTTTTGAACTATGACACGATTATCGAGGATGCTTTGGCGCTGGCACGCGTACCATTCTCAGATGGTATTGAAGGTGGCGTTAGTGGTTGGTGGAACCCCGAAACGTTTGACCGTAAAGGCTTGGCCGCTCGCGTATTCAAGATGCATGGCTCAATTGATTGGCATGAGTTACCGGGCAGCACTCTGCCGCATCGTGTGGCGGCGAATGTTGATTTACCCGATCTTGGCGATCGCCGCATTTTGATCTGGCCAGCATCAACCAAGTATCGCGAAACCCAGCTTGATCCTTATGCCCAACTGGCTGAACGGGCACGACGTGTCCTCAATCCTGGACAAGGATCACAGCGGGTGCTGGTGATTTGTGGTTACAACTTTGGTGATGCGCATATAAATATTGAGATTGAGCGCGGACTGACTTCTTCTGCAGGCGACTTGACGGTTGTTGCTTTTACCCATGAAGCAGAACCAACAGGCACATTGAAGGAATGGCATGAGGACGCCAATATTAGTGACCAAGTCCTTATTTATGCCAATAACGGTTTCTTTCATGGTCAAGATGTTCGCCGGTCTGAAATACCATTGCCGTGGTGGAAGTTTGAGTACATCACCACCATTCTGGAGGGGGCACGATGAGCCAACTTATTTCAGGCCACGGCTTCCCGATCGAAAATCTTGCCATCGGTAAAATCATTGAAGTCGATGGCTCACGCTTTATCGCAGAGCTTGACCCTGCAATTTCAGAGCTATCCCGAGTCTACGCGGGCGAAACTTACCCCATTGGACAATTCGGTTCAATCGTCCGTGTTCACTTTGGTAGACGTTCGATTTACGCACTTGTTGGTCGCCTGAGAATGAAGGCAGACTATGAGGCTGAGCGCGGTATGCCGACGAGTGTTTCGGCGGATGAGCGCATTATTGAGGCTAATCTTTTCGGTGAAGGTGAATGGTTCAAAGATGAAGAAGGAAATCCACGGCTCAATTTTGAACGCGGCGTAGCCACGTACCCGCTCCCCCAGCAAACCGTTTACATCACTCCAAAGGCTGAACTTCGGTTTATCTATGGCAACGCTAAAGGTGCGGTTATTCGCTTGGGTGAGCATGTTGGATCAGGTGGCGCTCCCTGCTATGCGCAGATGAACGAACTGCTCGGAAAGCACACCGCCGTGCTGGGATCTACTGGAGCGGGCAAATCCGGCACGGTGGCTGCAATTATCCACAGCATTCTTGAGAGGGGGGCTGATGCGGGTCACCAGCACTGGCATCCACAGATAATTATTCTCGACCCTCATAACGAGTACGGAAAGGCGTTTGCTGGGCATCAGCGGCTTTCGACCGATGAAGGTAGCTTGAAGCTTCCATACTGGCTTTTGGATCTCGAAGAGTCTCTCAGCCTATTTATAGGTAAAACCGAGTTTGCGGCCACGTCTCAGTCAAATATTATTAAGAATGCGTTGATTGCTGTGCGGGGAAACGCCGCTGGCATTCTCGGTCTGGATGAATCGAAGCTGACAGTTGATTCGCCAATTCCGTACATTTTGGGTAGCACTACGGAGCTAGATGAGTTCGGTAAAGTTGGTGGAGTACTTTATGAGAAGGGTTTGATTGGCGCTATAAATAAACAGAGGCCAGCCGGTCAAAACAAGAAAGACCATGAAGACTTCAACAAGGTAATACGGAAAATTGACTCTCTTCTGAAAGATGGCCGTTTGCGCTTTATGATGACTGCCTGGGATGGTGCACAGGATCCATTGCCAGAAATTCTAAATCAGTTTTTAACTTCTAAAACGAAAATACAGATTGTTGATTTATCTGGTGTCCCAAATGAAGTGGCAGGAACCGCTAGCGCGGCAATTTCGCGAATGGTATTTCAACTCAAAGTTTGGCAAAGCGAGGATGAGCGCGCTAGAAGCCCTGTGTTACTTGTTTGCGAGGAGGCGCATCGCTATGTTCCGAACAAGGGTGAGGCTCAGTATGAAGCGGCACAAAGTGCTGTTCGGCGTATTGCTAAAGAGGGCCGTAAATACGGTGTCGGTTTGCTTCTGGTCTCACAACGACCAAGCGAAGTGGAAGCAACGGTCCTTTCTCAGTGCAACTCGTGGATTGTCTTGCGGATAACCAATGATGCCGATCGGGAGCATGTGCGCTCAATTCTCCCTGACACAATGTCGGGCTTGACTAAAATGCTTTCTGGTTTACGCAGGCAAGAAGCTATTTTTGTTGGTCAAGCTGCAACGCTTCCTTCGCGAATCATGATGCGCGATCTGACTGATGACCAACTGCCACGCTCAAATGACATTGATTTTGATAAGGGTTGGCAGGAACCAGCAATGAATGCTGCACAGCTGACTCAAGTCGCGGTGCGCTGGAGATATCAGACGAAATGAATGCTGCCACAAAGCCTCAGTCGCTGGAGTTGTTCTTTATCGACGGCAAGCCTGACGGCATGCTCACCGCCGAAGTCTTCAACTGGACCGGCCATGTACTGATGACGCCCCGCACCCAACTGAGCGCTGCCTTGAAGCGCGCGGAAGCCAGATATACCGGCGTCTATCTGCTGCTCGGCGAAGATGACAACGGTCCGCTGGTGTATATCGGTGAAGGCGAGGATATTGGTGACCGGATCAAAAGCCATGACACCAGAAAGGACTGGTGGACGATAGCAGTGCTGATCACCTCTGCGGCCAACAACCTCAATAAAGCGCATGTAAAGTACCTCGAGTCACGCCTAGTAGAAGAGGCCCGGCGTATTGGCAAGATCGCACTGGATAACGGCAATACGCCGCCACGCCCTTCCCTGAGTGAAGCGGCCCGCGCCAACATGGAGAATTTTCTCGAATATATCCTGATGGTGTTGCCGGCGTTGCGTATCGACAGCTTTCTGGCCAATACCCGACCTAGATCTCCTGTTCGCCTATCACCGCTGGACAACTCCGCTGAGATTGCTCCCCCTACCTTCATGCTGAACACCCCAAAGCACGGTATAGAAGCTACAGCGGTCCTGGAAAATGGCGAATTTGTCGTACAGGCAGGCTCAAATGTCAGTTACCAGTGGAAGGGCAAAGGCACCGAAGAGACCGGTTATGCCAGGCTGTTCGCTGAACTGGTCAAGACCGGCGTTCTGATTGAACACGGTAGTGGCCGCACGTTCACCGATAATTACGCCTTCAAAAGCCCAAGCGCTGCCGCGGCTGTAGCCAACGGCCGCCCTGCCAACGGCACCATTGAATGGAAGCTGACCAGCGGCAAAACCTACAAAGATTGGGAGCAGGAGAAGCTCGCCCAAGAAGTAAGCCCGGATGAATAATACTGCTTGTATATACAGCTTTTATTGCTATCGTTTGTCTGTTGAACCCCATTTGACATGGCACTCTGCACGGAGGCAGCAATGAGCAATAAACTCATCCGTAACAGCACTGCTGAGTTTCTGATTTTTACCGGGCAAGCGGGCGAGCAAAGCATCGAAGCACGGCGTGAAGATCAATCCATCTGGCTTAACCAAGAGCTGCTTGCCAAGATATTTTGCGCTGGTATCCGAACTGTCGCGACCATCTTGGATTACAGCTACAGGGGGCAGCGCTTTTGATGGCTATCCCAAGTCAGCCCAAAATCTATCACATCGTCCACGTTGATCGGCTGGCATCGATTATTGCCGATCAGGCGTTGTGGAGCGATGCGCAAGTCATCGCTCGTGCGCCAGCAGGCACGACCATTGGCATGAGTGGAATCAAGCAGCGCCGCCTCAAGGAGTTGACCTTGACCAGCCACCCCAATTTGTATGTGGGTGCTTGCGTACCATTTTACTTTTGCCCACGCTCTATCATGTTGTATCTGATTTATCAGGGTAACCATCCGGATCTCAGCTACAAGGGAGGGCAAGGCCCCATAATTCACCTTGAGGCAGACTTGAATGATTCTGTGGCTTGGGCTGAGGCGAATCAGCAACGCTGGGCTTTTACCCTTTCTAACGCAGGCTCGTATTATTTCGAAGATCGTTCAGACCTGTCCAGGCTGAATGAGATAAACTGGACTGCGGTTGGAGCACGCAACTGGATGTCCTGCAAGGATGGCAAACAAGCCGAGTTCCTTCTGGAAAACGGCTACCCCTGGCACCTTGTTGAACGTGTCGGGGTATGTTCGCAGGCGATCTACACACAGGTGGCAAATATTTTGACCGATGCGCCCCATCGACCAGACCTACAAATCAAGCGTAACTGGTACTACTGACAATGGAGGAGGCCAAGATGATCGAATACAAAACCGGCGACATCCTGCGTGAAGACGCCGACGCCATTATCAATACCGTAAATTGTGTCGGTGTCATGGGCCGTGGGATTGCGCTGCAGTTCAAGAAAGCCTTCCCAGATAACTTCAAGGCCTACGCCGCCGCGTGTAAAAATCGTCAGGTTGAGCCGGGACGTATGTTTGTCTTTGAGACTGGGCAACTGACGGCGCCGCGCTACATCGTCAACTTCCCTACCAAGCGCCACTGGCGGGGTGCCAGCCGTATGGAAGACATCGACGCCGGACTCAAGGCGCTGGTCGACACGATCCAACAGTATCAGATTCAATCTATTGCTATTCCCCCTCTGGGAAGCGGCCTTGGGGGTCTGGACTGGGCAGAGGTGAAGCCGCGCATTGAGTCGGCACTACGACCGCTCCGCGATCTGCGGGTGATTGTATATGAGCCCAAGGGCGCACCGCCTGCACAAAAGATGGTGCAGAACCGGAAGGTGCCTGAGATGACCGCCGGAAGGGCCGCTCTGGTAGAACTGGTAAACCGTTATCTTGGTGGCCTGCTGGACCCGTGCGTGACGCTGCTGGAGGTGCATAAGCTGATGTACTTCATGCAAGAGGCAGGCGAGCCACTGCGGCTAAAATATCAAAAAGCGAGCTATGGCCCGTATGCGGAGAACCTGCGGCATGTATTGAATGCGGTAGAAGGGCACCTTCTGTCTGGCTATGCCGATGGCGGCGATGCGCCAGACAAACCGTTGCAACTGGTGCCCGGTGCGGTGGACGATGCCAGCCGTTTCCTCCTGCAACACCCGGACACCCTGTCGCGGTTTGATAAAGTGGCGCAGCTGGTTGAGGGCTTTGAATCGCCCTTTGGTCTGGAGCTGCTATCCACTGTGCACTGGGTCATCAAGAAGGAGTCAGCTTCTACTCGGGAACAGGCCATCCGCCAGGTGTATGACTGGAATGATCGCAAACATCAGTTCTCAGAACGTCAGGTTGATTTGGCTACCCGGGTATTAGAAGCGAAGGGATGGACAGAAGCCGTTTAAAGAAGGGTCATTCAACAAAACCATGCATTATGTACCTTGGTGGGCTTAATCCGGATTTGCTTGACCGTTGCTTGATTCAAGAGCCTGAAAAATGATCAGGGAAATTTAAAGTTTACAAAAACAACTGGTTATGTTTTCGTTTTGCGTGACCAATGCTTGAGGGAGATCCCCCTGAACAAGTCAGCTTAATGCTGTTCACATATACAGTGTTTTGTTATTCTTCGGCTAACCGCCCGTTTTGCCAAGTGGCTCGCCGCAAGGAGACACCCATGAGCAATAAACTCATCCGCAACAGCACCGCCGAGTTTTTGATTTTCACCGGGCAATCAGGCGAGCAAAGCATTGAGGCACGGTATGAAGATGAATCCATCTGGCTGACTCAGAAGCTTATGGCTGAGCTTTTTGGGGTAGATGTTCGAACGATCAGTGAGCACCTTGCCAATATCTATACTAGCCAGGAGTTGATGCGCGAGGCAACTATCCGGAAATTCCGGACAGTTCAACAAGAGGGCTCCCGAAACGTCACCCGTACTATCGAGCACTATAGTCTCGACGCCATTATCTCTGTCGGCTACCGCGTCAACTCCCTGCGTGCTACTCAGTTCCGTCAGTGGGCCACCAACGTATTGCGTGAGTTCGCGATCAAGGGTTATGTGATTGACCGTGAGCGCATGGAAAACGGCAGCTTTCTGGGTGAGGATTACTTTGAGCGTCTGCTGGAAGAAATTCGTGAAATCCGGCTTTCGGAGCGGCGCTTCTATCAGAAAATCACCGACATCTATGCCACCAGTTTGGATTACAACGGTGAGGCGCCAACCACTAAGACCTTCTTTGCCAAGGTGCAGAACAAACTGCATTACGCCATCCATGGCCATACCGCGGCCGAACTGATAAAGCTGCGTGCCGACAGCACCAAGCCGAATATGGGACTGACCAGTTGGGCCAAGGGGCCTGAGGGCAAGATTCTCAAGACCGATGTGGGTACGGCTAAAAATTACCTGAGCAAGGATGAGCTCGATTCGCTGGGCAGAATAGTGAACGCCTACCTTGAGCTGGCGGAAGACCGCGCCAGGCGTAAAATTCCGATGACGATGGAAGACTGGGCGAAACGCATGGATGCCTTTTTACAGTTTGATGAACGCGAAATTTTGCAGGACAGCGGCAGTATCAGCGCCGCGTTGGCCCGCCAATACGCCGAAAGTGAATTCGAGAGCTACCGTATTATCCAGGACCGCTTGTTCGAGAGCGACTTCGACAAGCTGACCAAAAACAGCGATGACACGGCAGATAACGACTTACCCTTGAAAGACAAAACCGATAAGGATTTAACCGAATGAGCCCGGCAAGTGCCCCGATCATCTCCAAAGTATGGAGTTTCTGCACCACCCTGCGTGACGACGGCGTTGGCTATGGAGATTATCTGGAACAGCTTACTTACCTGATCTTCCTGAAAATGGCGGATGAGTACGCCAAGCCACCTTACAACCGTGATGTGGGCATTCCAGAACAGTACCGCTGGCATACACTGAAAACCAAAAAGGGTGCGGAGCTGGAAGTGCTCTACGTGGAGCTGCTACGAGCACTGGGTACCCAAAAGGGAATGCTCGGCCAGATTTTTACCAAGGCGCAGAACAAGATCCAGGATCCAGCCAAACTGTATCGCCTGATTGATATGGTGGACAGCACGCAATGGGTGGTCATGGGTGCGGACGTCAAAGGGGATATCTACGAGGGCCTGCTGGAGAAAAATGCCGAGGATACCAAGTCGGGTGCTGGCCAGTACTTCACCCCACGCGCTTTGATCCGGGCGATGGTGGACTGTTTACGCCCGGAACCGCGCAAGACTATCGCCGATCCGGCCTGTGGCACGGGTGGTTTTTTTCTTGCAGCATACGATTTTCTGACCGATCCACAGAATTACCAGTTGGACAAGGCGCAGAAGAGCTTTATCAAGCATGACACCTTCTTCGGCAACGAGATTGTCGCCAACACCCGCCGCATGTGCCTGATGAATATGTTCCTGCACAATATTGGCGAGATTGACGGTGATAGCCTTGTGTCGCCTAACGATGCCCTGGTAGCCGCCAGCCCGCAGAGTTTCGACTATGTGCTGGCGAACCCGCCTTTCGGAAAAAAAAGCTCGATGAGCTTTACCAATGAGGAAGGCGAACAGGAAACCGATGACCTGACCTACAACCGTCAGGATTTCTGGGCTACTACTTCGAACAAGCAGCTCAACTTTGTGCAGCACATCCGCAGCATGCTGAAAACCACCGGCAAGGCCGCAGTGGTAGTACCGGATAACGTGCTGTTTGAAGGTGGTGCCGGTGAAACCATCCGCAGGAAGCTGCTGGAGAATACTGACCTGCATACCATTTTGCGCCTGCCCACCGGCATCTTTTACGCCCAGGGCGTAAAGGCAAACATTCTGTTTTTTGATAACCAGCCGGCCAGCCCAAACCCCTGGACGAAAGAGGTCTGGTTTTACGATTACCGTACCAATGTGCATCACACGCTGAAGAAAAAGCCCCTGCGTTACGAGGACATGGCCGACTTTATCGCCTGTTACAATCCGGCGAACCGGCAGAAGCGCGCTGACACCTGGCACCCAGACACCAATCCTGATGGCCGTTGGCGCAAGTACAGCTACAAAGAACTGGCTGCCCGCGACAAGACCAGCCTGGATGTGTTCTGGCTTAAAGATAAAAGCCTGACAGACCTGGATAACTTACCAGAACCGGACGAACTGGCTGAAGAAATCATTGAGAATCTGGAGGCCGGGCTGAATAGTTTTCGGGAGGTGTTAGCAGGGCTGGGGGAAAAGGTTTGATATGAACGTAGGTGAACGGAACCCGAGACAGAGTCAGTGCAAACTGGCGGGCTTAACACTTAACAGGCTTCACGCTTAATACGCCTTACGATAGTTACCCTGATAATCAAAGATCCGTTCCTGCACCTGCCAGTAGTGCTTTTGTTTGCGAGCAATAACAAAATCCGGTGCAGGCAACGAGGCTTGTATCGCAAGCACCTGTTCAATCCTGCTGAACTCTTGCGGGGCCTGGCTATTCGCTAAACGCCGTCCAAACAGTTTGTTAAAAACGTTGCGTTGTGTCGGCTTGCTGAAATCAAAAGACTCGCTGAGCTCTTCCCCTTCTTCACCGTGATAGGTGATTCTCAGTTTGCTCTCGTTTTTGATGTCGTTTTTACGGCCAACGGCGCTTAAAGTGATCCCAGCGCAACGAATCACCATGGCATCTTTGAGTTTCAGCGCGTCTCTTAGCTGATCATCCGGGTCGATAATGGCTTTTTTACACTGCTGACAGTTACGGGCCGCGATATCATTCTCGGCACCGCAGTGTGGGCACTCCTTGAAACGAAAACGGTAATCGCACTGTTCAGGGCGTCTGTTCTGCGCTGCAGGTTCATCCTCTTCAGCAGGCCCTAGCAGCCCCTGACAACGACGACCGAAGTGCTCGATAACATGGCCCTCACTGTCTGCTTTGCCCCAGAAGATATTGGCAAAACCGCAGCCCGGGCAAAATACCTGCACCGGCTCACAATCCGGGTTCGGTTTCTTCTCCCCCACTTCCGGGTGATACAGATTGACACTGTTACCCGCATAATCAATCACCAGACAATCCTGTTTACCGTCGTCCAGACGAAGACCGCGACCCACAATCTGCTGATACAGGCTGACCGACTGGGTGGGACGAAGAATGGCGATGAAGTCCACATGGGGCGCATCAAAGCCCGTGGTGAGTACGGATACATTCACCAGATACTTTAACTGCCGCTGTTTAAAGCGCTGAATCAGCAAATCACGTTCATTCAGATCGGTAGCGCCGGTAATTAAGGCGGTTTGGTGTTCCGGCAGATAGCCGGTGATCTCCCGCGCATGATCCACCGTTGCAGCAAAGAGCATCACCGCCTTTCGCTTAATAGCCAGCTCCATCACTTGCTCAATAATGGCACGGGTTACACGCCGATGTTTGCCCAGCAGCTGATTAACGTCTTTTTCGGCGTATTCGCCAAAACGGTTCTGAGACAGCGCAGAGAAATCGTATTGCGCCACCGCCGCGTTAACCCACTCAGGCCGGGTGAGATACCCCCGATTAATCATATAACTCAACGACAGTTCATAAATGCAATGCCCAAAGGGCTTATTCTGCTCATCACTACCGCTACGGACAAAGCCCCGGTAGTGATAGCGATAGATCCAGCCCATGCCCAGGCGATAGGGTGTGGCGGTTAGCCCGAGCACTTTAAGGGAGTCATTCTGTTGCCGTAGCAGCTCGATGATTGTTTGATACTGGCTGCTGTCATCACCACTGACCCGATGGCACTCATCGATGATGATCAATGAGTATTGATCTCTAAACTGATCCAGATTCGCCGATACAGACTGCACACTGGCGAAGGTCACCTGATGCCGGTTTTCCTTACGTTTTAACCCGGCGGAGAAAACGCCGCCCGTTAAGCCATAGCTCTGGTATTTGGCGTGATTCTGCTCAACTAGCTCTTTTACGTGGGTCAGCACCAGAATTTTACGCCGGGCAAGACGGGCCAACTCGGCAATGACCAGACTTTTACCCGCACCGGTCGGCAACACAATAACCGCAGAATCATCCGATTTGCGAAAGTGTTTCAACGTGGCATCAACGGCTTCTTGCTGGTAAGGCCGCAGTTTAAAAGGAGCATTCATGTTGCAGCGCTTAATCGTTATCAGGATGAGAAGGCGGTCGTAGTAGCAAATACCGATGCCGTTACCTGCGAGACTGTTAATAAATCTGCCCCGGCTTTCCATACATGTTCATAAAAACGTACATGGTCTGATAAATTGTACGATTATGAGTACATCTATAAATTGATAATTTTCCATTGCTCACTATAATGTACAAAATACATTAATTTGTACATTTTTTGGTGAATAATGCCTAAATCCGTTGAAGCACAGACCTATAACATCCGACAGGTCCGGGACGCCCTGAAGGAGACCGGAGAGCTAATTGAAGCCATTCGAAAAGAGCGTGGGTGGAGCCAGTCCGAACTTGGCAAGCGCTTGGGCGGTATCGATCGCAGACACATCAGCGCCTTGGAAAAAGGGAATCCAAACACAGATTTTGGCTTGGTCGTTAGCGCCCTCTGGATTCTCGACATCCCTGTGCTGGAGACGCTCAAAACTCACCGTAGAGCTCATGCGAGATCACGAAAGAAGGTGGTAGACAATGATTTCTGATGAAGCATACCTTTGGTTCTACTTGCCTGGTGAAAATGAGCCCGTCGTTTGCGGCATTGTTGCCTTCAACGGCCAGGAACATGTATTCCGTTATGCCCGAAGCTATCTTCAGCGGGACAACGCTGTCCCACTTGCCCCACCTAACTGCACGCTTGGCTCTCTCACAGGTGAAGAACACATCCTGGACGACGAGTTAAACAGCGTCATCCGGGATGCTTCACCTGATGCCTGGGGCCGGAACATCATGCTGCGTGAGCATGCTAATGCCCTGAGTAAGAACGAGAACGAACTTGGGGAGATCGACTTCCTCCTGAGGGCGGGACCGGATCGTATCGGGGCGTTGGACGCTACAGACAGCCCAAGCCACTACCTTCCAAAGGATAGTCATGCGGCGTCTCTGGAAGAGCTGCTGAAGGCGGCTGACCGCATCGACCAGGGCAAGCCGCTGGATGTTAATCTTGATGCCGCATTGAACCATGGCACCAGTGTCGGCGGAGCCAGACCCAAAGCTTTACTGCATGAGAACAGGGAGTTCTGGATCGCAAAATTCAGCTCATCAAGAGACTCTGCGGATATGGTTGGCATCGAAGGCGGAGGAATGGCACTGGCAAAGATGGTCGGTATCAACGTCGCGGACACTCGAATTGTCGAATCACTGAATAAGCCGGTAATTCTGATCCGCCGGTTCGACCGGGTGGTCACCGCCAAGGAGGTACATCGCCGTCACATGATCAGTGCGATGACGCTCCTGGGCCTGGATGAGTATGCCGTCCGGGCAGGCTACTCCAGCTATTTTGAGCTGGCAGACATACTCAGGCAATACGCCAGAGACTTTAATTTCGATGGAAAAGAGCTGTTTCGTCGCATGGTGCTCAACATCCTCATCGGCAACGTGGATGACCATGCCAGAAACCATGCCTGCTTCTGGGATGGTGAATTCCTGGACCT
This sequence comes from Marinobacter gelidimuriae, assembly GCF_000372805.1. Lineage (GTDB taxonomy): Bacteria > Pseudomonadota > Gammaproteobacteria > Pseudomonadales > Oleiphilaceae > Marinobacter > Marinobacter gelidimuriae. Next base: position 44,011 of record NZ_KB889881.1, read on the forward strand.
GACACCGGCTTATGATGTTTGCCCTCAGCCACGAACCGGAATGTCCGCAGACCAGGCAATGATAGTCGGTGCGTGGGGTCGTCGGTCCAACCTTCAGAACGCCGTTGGTAAATGTGAACGATTTGGCCTCGGCTTCGGTGAAGCGACAGAGATAGTGGACAAGATGACAGCCACCGTCCGAAAAAACTGGGAAAAGGTCTTTGCGGATGCCGGGGTACCCGAGGGGGATATTCGCTATCTCTCCCAGGCAACCCTACTGAGCGAGTCGGTGTTCTATGAGTTGGCGTGAAATAACCGCTCAGTAGAGCGCAAAACCTGACCTCGAGCTTCCCCTTTCGCGTGAAGTGCATCAGAGGTTTTGAATGGTCGACATTCCACCATCTACACCCAATATCTGTCCCGTAATCCAGGATGCCTTTTCACTAAGCAGAAATGAGGCTGCCTCAGGGCGACCCCATGATCACCGGCATAGGCTGGGTATCGGAGCTGATTGGCATCGCGGGTGGTGAAGATATCCCTGCCGTGGCGAACAACCACCTCTACGAGATCAAGTCACCGCTAATCCTTCAACCCGGGCCAGCTGCGCTGACGGATGGGCTGGACGCGTTGTGTGAGATCATTGACCGGGTGTGACGGTCTGGCCATTCCCTGGCTCTTTTCGTGGCTCTTTTCGTGGCTCTTTTCGTGGCTCTAATTAAGGTGGGGCAGACTGAGACGAATACAACGAAAGGGCAAGGCAGAGGCAAAACGCAAGACCTGACCCCGGCACCTTAGCCACTCCTGAAAAACCGGTGTTAGCGCACCGGGGGTAATCACGGCGTTTGCTGCGCCGCGTGCTTCACTCTCAAAATTTCGATAGTGCGTGCCTCGTCCAGCACGCGATAAAAAATAATGTAGTTCCGATGCGCAACCAGCTCACGCAGGAAGGCCGGTAGACCGGGCCTGCCAGTGCGGCCAAGTTTTGGATGCTGCGCAAGCGGCAACACCTTGGCACGCAGTTCTTGGCCGAATTCCTCGGCCTTGATCGGGTTGTCCTGGGCGATGTAGTCAACGATGTTGTCTAAGTCGGCTTCGGCTATCGGTCGCCAGACAATTTGGTAAGGGGTCTTTGGTTTCGTCATGAGTCAGTTGGCCTGCTGGTTCATGCTCGCTTCGCTCCTGCTGCCTTGTGGCGTGCAATGCGGGCATCCATCCGGGCCATAACTTCATTGTGCGGAACGCTCGGCCGTGGGTCGTCGATGGCTTCCTGAATTTCAGCAGCCAACCACTGGTTATAGGCGGCGGCTTCGTGGGCTTGGCGCATTGCTTGGGCGCGGTTATCCCGGTTCTGCGTGACTTCTTTTTGGTCGGGGTCCCAGTTGGTCGCGTCGAGCTGTGCAACAGCAATACCAATGTCGCGCAATACAGTCAGCGCCGAATTAGCACTACCGAAGCGGCGTGGCTCGGTGCTGCGGGCCTTCACCAAAAAAGCGTTTTGTCCGCTGCGGGTGGCAATCTCCATGAAAAAGCCGCTGCCCTCGCCTTTCAAAGTAACGCCTACAACGCCGCCGGCGCTGGCTGTGGCGCGTAGCTGCTCTAGTGTCATGCTTTGCATGATTTGCTCCTTCATAGGTTAAGCGTGTATTCAAGCCTTTATTGTGTATGACCTATGGAATTTATGAAAGCGTTTTAGAATCAGTAAACGGTCGTTTTGTGGGCTTTTTATGGATTTTCAACGGGACGCGCTGAAGGCGATCGGTTGTGAAAAGGTCTACATGAAGTCTCGCAAGAACTGACCGAAGCGCGCCCACACGAAACGGTAGCGCTGGCTGCGGCGCCGTAACGCATCACCGCGGCTAACCAGCGTTTCTGCACGCCAACCGGCCGATGCCTGTTTCGGTATAACCCGTCCTTGACGCTATGCAGCGTTCGTCGCACCGTCCTTCCGGGCAAAGCGCCAGACCTGCCCCCGGCACCTCATTAATAATGCTTTAACGGTTGATAAACAGACACATCTCATCATCACTGCTAGTCTCTCTTAGCGAATTAAAATAAATCGAAACATGGAGCTAGCTGTGGCGACTCGTCCTGAATTCCTGTCTGGTGGTGAACCTGCCCGTCTTATCCCGATAACTGCAGACAGTGCCCGTGAACAAAAGTCTATATCCGTATTACTCGCAGGTATGCGCTCCGTGCTTGAACTTCGCCAAGCATTGCTGAAATCCATTGGCACCCGTGTCGGAAGCAGCGCCACGTTAGAGACCTGGACTGAAGTGGTTTTTGCGAATGAAGACAAGAAGACCGCTCAACAAAAAGACCGACCAGACGGAATTCTGATTCTCCGTACCGGAAGGCGTGAATGGCGAGCGTTGATTGAGGCGAAAGTGGGGAACGAAACAATCGGCGAAGAACAGGTATCACGCTATCTACAACAAGCGAAGAACCACAAGCTGGACGCAGTCATTACCATCACCAATCAGTTCGCAGCACTCCCAACTCATCACCCGGTAAAGCTTCCAAAAATCGCTACTCGCTCAGTCGCGCTTTATCACTGGTCCTGGGCATTTATCCGCACCCAGTGCCAACTCCTGCTCAAGAATAACGATGTTGAAGACGTAGACCAAGTCTTCATCCTCAGTGAAATTCTCCGGTATTTCGAAAGTGACCGGTCTGGCATCAGTAACTTTGACCAGATGAATAGCGAGTGGAAAGATGTCGTCAATAAAGTGAAAAGCCATGCTTCACTTGCAAAATCCAGCGACGAGGTACAAAACACCATTGCAGCCTGGCATCAGGAACAGCGTGACCTTTGCCTTATCATGTCCAGGCTGACCGGCAGCAACGTTTCTCTAAAGCTCAAAAACAGCCATCGGACAGACGCAGCTGAGCGTGTAAAGGATGACGCGACGGATTTCTGCAAAGAACCCGTACTCAAATGCGCGTTAAGCATCATCAACGCCGCTGCTGATCTGGAAATACATGCAGACCTGCAGCGACGAATGATTTATTGCTCCATGAAGCTCACTGCGCCGAAAGATAAAAAAAGCACAAAGGCCAGAGTCAATTGGCTGCTGCGGCAACTGAAACGCACTAGCCCGGCTAATTTCTTTGTTCGGGCAACCAGACCTGGGAAAGCCGAGACAACATACCAGCCGTTGAGTGCCCTGCGGGAATCGCCTGAATTGCTGGAGTCTGAAACCTCCAATACCACCGCCACCAACCTGGAGGTGGTATACGAAGTAGATTTGGCAGGTAAGTTCAGCGGTCGAAAGATATTCATTGAAGAGCTGGAAAAAGCTGTCCCTCATTTCTATCATGAGGCTGGTCAATGGTTGAAGGCTTGGAGTCCGGCACCGCCGAAAATCTCTCAAGAATCGGATGTTGAAGAAACTGAACAATCGGATGCAGCGGATCAGTCAGCGGAAAGTTCGTAAAATAAGCTTGCCTCGATTTTCCTCTGTAAAATCCCCCCTGCGTCTGTGGCACTGAATTCCTTCAGTGCCCCAAGTTCCTCGGGGTCAGATCCTGCGTTTTGCCTCTCGAACAATCTGGCTTACGCGAGAATAATGCAGGCTGAGACGATTACAACGAAATGGAAAGACAGGGGCAAAACGCGAGACCTGACCCCAGCACTTTCCCTTTTTTCTCGTGAAGATAATCCTTCAATGATGCCCACCCGGCCCATGCGCGTGGCCGTGGGCTATCTCTTCCGAACTGGCGGCGCGTACTTCGATGATGTCGACATCGAAGGTCAGGGTTTTACCGGCCATCGGATGGTTGTTGTCGATATCGGCAAACTTGAGGCCGACCTTAACGACGATCACGTGGCGCTGGCCCTGCTCGGTTTCTACCTGCGCGACCATGCCCGGCTTCCAGCGTTTGGCACCGATCAAGTGCTTGATCGGCACACGCTGTATGGAATCGGCTTTACGCGGGCCGTAGGCTTTTTCCGAAGTGACGGTGACACTGAAGCTTTCGTCGGCGTCGCGACCTTGCAGGGCTTCTTCCAGGCCTCGGATAATGCCGCCGTGGCCATGCAGGTAGGCGTTCGGCTCGCCGCCACGGGAGTTTTCAACGACCTTGCCTTGTTCATCA
>NZ_KB889882.1 GCF_000372805.1 Marinobacter gelidimuriae
CGAGCGTTACCGCATTCGTCAGGAACTGAGTGTACCCAGACTGAAAACACTGAAGACCTGGCTGGAGGCTAACGCGGGCAAAGTCGCAAAAGGCACCCTGACACGCACCGCCATGGATTATACGTTGAACCAATGGCCCACCTTGGTGGGTTACTGCGAACGGGGGCCTGCGTCAACTGGAAGTTCCGGTGCTGAAAGTGGTGATGCGTGACCCGGACTTTTTTGAAGACCAGCAAAGCCCGGTTCGCGGCGTGCTTAACCGTTTGGCCCAGCTTGGTAGCCGCGGCAGCAAGGTCAATCCGGTTATTCAACGCCGGGTGGAAGAATTAATTCAGTCTATTGTGATTGGCTTCGAGCACGACCTGGGCGTATTTGAGCGCGCAGCGGAAGAGCTGGAAGAGCTGATTGAGCGTCAGAAACGGGTGTATCAGCGCAACGTTGAGCGGGTAAAACCGTGCCGAAAGCGCTTAATAGCCTTCTGGCCGGCGGTTGGCGTGATTTGTTGTCGCTAACCTGGATCCGCCATGGGCCAGATAGCAAGTTATGGCACGATTATCTGGGTGCAGTGGATTCTCTGGTGCTGTTTACTAAAGACCCGGATAGCGAGATTAACCTGCCGGAGTTGCTGCGCACCATTCAGGATGGCTTGTCCTCTATTTCAAGCAGTCACTTGCCGTCTGCTCAGATTCGTGACGAACTGCGCCAGTTTCTGGAGCGCGAGGTGATTGTAACCCAGGTAGAGTCCCGCGAGCTGCTGGCATTGCTAGTCCAGCTAGGTGTGGATTACGCTCAGGGTACAGCCATTGAAAAGCCCGGCATGCTTGACAGCCTGGTATAACCGCGGAAGCCAGAAGTTTATGTCGAAACGCCATCCTATTATTGCCGTTACCGGGTCATCCGGTGCCGGCACCAGCACCACCGGCCGGATTTTTCGCCGCATGTTCGACAGCGAGGGACTGAGCGCCGCCATGGTGGGTGGCGACAGTTTTCACCGTTATACTCGTGAGCAGATGGCGCGGCTGGCGGCCAAAGGACAGTTCGGTGCCCGCAATCACTTTGCCCTGGGTGCCAATCACATCGACCACCTGGAGTCTCTGTTTTACGATTACAGCCTGACCGGGAACGGGCGCTACCGCCAGTACGTGCACGATGAGGACTTTGCGCTGGTGGCAGAGGGCAATAAACCCGGGAGCTTCACTCCATGGCAGGATCTGCCGCCCAATACCAGCCTGCTGTTTTATGAAGGCTTACACGGTGGCGTGGTCAGCGATGCCTTTAACATCGCCCAATACGTTGACCTGTTGATTGGCGTAGTGCCGATTGTAAATCTGGAATGGATCCAGAAAATTCACCGCGACACTCACAAACGTGGCTACAGTCAGGAAGCGGTGGTTGAAACCATTCTTAACCGCATGGACGACTACGTTCATGACATAGTGCCGCAGTTTTCCCATACCCACATCAACTTCCAGCGGGTGCCCCTGGTGGATACATCCAACCCGTTTGTGGTGCGTGATGTACCCACCGAAGACGAAAGCATGCTGGTGATTCACTTCCGCGACGCGCGCGAGGTGGATTTTCCCTATCTGTTACAGGTAATTCCCAACAGCGTGTTGTCGCGCCACGATACCCTGGCAATTCCCGGTACAAAAATGAGCCTGGCCATGGAGCTGATTGTGCGGCCTATGGTGCAGCGGCTGATCGCACAGAAAGCCTTCGCCTGACGCTGTTCAAAGTGAATAAGCTAGTTGGCCTGATGCACCTCATGGCTGTGGGTGATTTCTACCCCGCCGCTGGCCAGCATGATGGACGCTGAACAGTATTTTTCGGCAGACAGGGCCACCGCCCGTGCTACCTGGCTGGCTTTAAGATTGTTGCCGGTCACCACGAAATGCAGGTGAATTTTTGTGAACACCGCCGGCACCGCTTCGGCTCGTTCCGCGCTCAGTTCGGTGTGGCAGGCAGTAACGTCCTGACGGCTTTTTTTCAGAATGCTCATGACATCAAACGACGAACATCCGCCCAGCCCCATCAGTACCATTTCCATGGGTCGCGGGCCGCGATTCTGGCCCCCGAGGTCTGCCGGTCCGTCCAGCTGAACGCTGTGGCCGCTGGCGCTGGTCGCTTTGAAGCTGACTTCGCCGGTCCAGTCGATGGTTGCTTTCATCACAGGCTCTCCGCAGGTGTTATTGAGTGTTAATTCCGCCATGGACGGCAATGGAAACGAATGCGCAAGATGCTAGCACAGAGCGGGTGAATCGACAGCATCGGCGATAATTGACAAAAGGCTAAGCTGCAGGCTGAACTTGACCGGGCTACCGGTTGTTGCTATCCGGAGGGTGCTAACGTGCGTTAAGGCTGAAAAAATCTGTTAGAAAAGCGCCATGATCAGGTCAGGATATTTCAGTATTAATTTTTACGGAGGTGCCGGGCAAGCCATCGCCGTCGTTTCCCGGCAAAAAGCACCATCATTTACGCGGGTGACAAGAGCGACTCGCTGTTTTTCATCGTGAAAGGCTCGGTAACGGTTATTATTGAGGATGAAAACGGGCGGATCAGTCGGCCAGTGCCGCCGCTTTTATCTGCAGCCATATGGGCTTGCCCGGGGTTAGTTCCAGAGTGTGTACGGAGCGGGTGGTCAAACGCGCCAGAAATGGCGTATTGCCGGCCAGCACCCGCACCAGTGACGTGCCCGGGCTTATTTCTTCTGCAATTTCATCGATTCGGCCGTGGATCAGATTCTGGATGCTCTGGCCATGGTTGGCGCTGAGCGCCAGGCTGACATCCCTTGCCAGTACCTGAACCCGCACATCGCTGCCTACCGGGATGCGCGGCTCGCTGGGAAGCCACAGTTGGCCGCCGTCAAATTCCGCCAGGCTCAGATGCCACCGGGTATCTTGAGTGGTAATGCGGGCCGGCAGAATAATGGCAGCGCCTTCTTCCAAACCAAAGGGCTGATCGGTGCGCGCCAGGGTCTGTTGTAGAGACCCACTGGCCGTTACCTGCCCCTGGTTCAGCATAACAACGTGATCGGCCAGCCTGGCGACTTCCGCCACCGAGTGGGAGACGTACAAAATTGGAATGGCGAGGGTGTCACGCAGGCGTTCCAGGTAGGGCAGGATTTCCCGCTTGCTGGCCTGGTCCAGTGCCGACAATGGCTCGTCCATCAGCAGCAACCGGGGGCTGGTCAGCAGGGCGCGGGCGATAGCCACCCGTTGGCGCTCACCGCCCGACAGCTTTTGCGGCATACGCTCCAGCAGGTGCGCCAGCCCCAGCCATTCCACCGCCTGGTCAAACTGAATCCGGCGCTGGCTAACGGGCACCCGGCGGTAACCGTAGTCCAGGTTGCGTTCTACCGATAAATGCGGAAATAACGAGGTCTCCTGGAACACGTAAGCCAGCGGACGCTGATGCACGGGGCGACTTTCATGGGCGTTGTGCCAGGTGTCACCGTTCACCACCAGTTCGCCACTGGCCGGTTGCAGCCCGGCGATGCAGCGTAACAGGGTGGTTTTGCCGCAGCCGGAGTGCCCGAACAGCGCGGTTAATCCGCTGCCCGGTAAATTCAGATCCACATTCAGTGTAAAATCACCAATGCAGCAGTGAAAGCGCACCAGAATATGTTCACTTGTGCTCATTTCATCATTCCCGAGTGCACGCGGCCATTCAGCGAATACAGCGTCACTAACGCCACAAACGAGAACACCACCATACCGCCGGCGAGCCAGTGGGCCTGGGTGTATTCAATGGCTTCAACGTGGTCGTAGATGGCCACTGATAACACTTTGGTTTCCCCCGGGATATTGCCGCCAATCATCAGTATCACGCCAAATTCGCCAATAGTGTGGGCAAAGGTGAGTACGGCGGCGGTCAAAAATCCCGGGCGGGCCAGTGGCATCACCACGGTGAAGAATCGGTCCATGGGTGAGGCTCGTAACGTAGCAGCCACTTCCAGAAGCTGATTGTTGATGCCGATAAAGGCGTTTTGCAGGGGTTGCACGGTAAACGGCAGTGAGTAAATCACAGACGCTACCACCAAACCCTCAAAGGTGAATGGCAGTAGCCCAAGGCCCAGCTGTTCGGTAAGTTGCCCGACAACGCCTTTTGGCCCCAACAGCAGCAATAAATAGAACCCCAGTACCGTAGGCGGCAGTACCAGCGGTAGCGCCACCACAGCGGCAATAGGCTGGCGTAGCCAGTGTTGGCTGCGGGCCAGCCACCAGGCAATGGGCGTGCCCACCACGGCCAGTATCAAGGTGGTCATGGTCGCCAGTTTCAGGGTCAGCCACACCGGTTCCCAGTAAGTTGCCATCATCGTTACGGGCCTGTGTTTGCGTCAGTCGGCAATGTCGTAACCGTCGTCTTTTATAACGTTCAGCGCCTGCGGGCTGCGTAAAAATTCCAGCCATTGGCGGGCAACAGGGTTGTCTTTGCCATGATTAAGCAAAACCGCTTGCTGGTCGATGGGTGCGTACATCTGCTGCGGTACCACCCACAGTGTGCCATTACTGTTTTGCCAGGCATTCACCTGAGACAGCGCCACAAAGCCTGCCTGGGCATTGCTGGTGGCCACAAACTGAAAGGCCTGTGCGATTGAGTTACCGCGCACCAGACGCGGTTGCAGGGCATCCCACAGGCTGAGGTTTTTTAACACCTGCTGCGCAGCCAGGCCATAAGGCGCGGTTTTCGGATTGGCGATGGCCAGTCGTTTGAAGTCAGCGCTGGCCAGCCAGCTTTCGGGGTCGCTGAACACGTTGGCCTCCGGGCTCCATAGCGCCAGTTTGCCGCGGGCGTAGGTAAAACGGCTACCGTTAACGGCGCCGCCGCTGTTTTCCAGCATTTCCGGGTGCGCACTGTCTGCGGCCTGAAACACGTCAAAGGGCGCGCCGTTTTCTATTTGGGCGAAGAGCTTACCGGTGGAGCCATAACTGGCGGCAACTGAGTGACCGGTGGTTTCTTCAAACAAGGCAATAAGGTCACGGGTGGTGTCGGTAAAGTTAGCGGCGACCGCAATGCGTAAAGGTTCGGCGTCGGCAAGGTTGGCAGCAAAGAACAGTAGCGCAGCAGTAAGTGAGCGTGAAATCAGGCGGCTGAAGGTAAACATGCAGTGAGTCTCTATGTTCTGGTGGATAAAACAAGCTGCGCATCGAGTTTGGCTTAAGCGGGTTCCGGCGTCGCCGTTGTTTGAGTATGACAGTTCCAGTATGCGATTCTGACTTTGCCGATGTTCGTGTATGTAGGCGGTAATGTCCAGCGCATAGAAATAATTAGTCGTGCTGGAAGAGTGCTTGACGAAACCGCGATAGCCGGTCAATCTTCCCGGGCTTTCGGTCTGATATATTCATTGGTCAGAGGTATTCAAAATGATAAAAATCTTCGAAACAAAAACCGCACCCAACCCACGGCGTGTGCGTATGTTCATGGCGGAAAAGGGCCTGTTGGACGTCGCTGAATTTGTAGAAATTGATCTGCAAAAAGGCGAAAACCTGACGCCCGAATTTGCCGCCCGCAATCCGTTCAAAAAAGTGCCGGTGATGGAATTGGACGATGGCACTGCGGTGGCCGAAACCATGGCTATTTGCCGTTATTTCGAGGAAAGCTACCCTGATTCGCCCACATTATTGGGTGACACGGCGTTGGAGAAAACTGTGATTGAACAGTGGCTGCGCTGGGTCGATTTTTACTTTTTTATGCCCACGGGCATGTGTTTTCAGCACACCAGCGGGTATTTCAGTGATCGCATGAATCCGATTAAAGAATGGGGCGAGGACTGTGGCAAGGCGGTGGTGTCGTTCATGGCTTTTCTGGATGAGCACTTGGCAGGCAAAGACTACATTTGCTGCGATCGTCTTACGGCTGCGGATATCAACGCGTTTGCCACCGTTGCCTTTGCGCGGGTGGTGAATATCCGTATCGCGGCAGAACACCAGAACCTGCAGGCCTGGTTTGACCGCATCAAGTCACGGCCTTCGGCGAAGGTTTAGGCTCGCTATAAAGCAGCCGGTATTGAATCCGGGGCGCCAGCGCCGGGTTCGACACTCACCACGCGGTTGCGACCGCCCCGCTGATCACCATGCCCAGAAAAATCATCACCAGCGGATCGAACAGAAACGGTATGAGCTGTTTGAATTCCAGACCCACATAATGGCCAGGGCAGCAAAGAACAATACCAACGGTATAACAAAAAACGTCCACCACTGCTCCAGACCGCGCACCGAGAGAATGGACACACCAAAAAAACCGATCATTAAGACATTAGACATCTGGTACAGAGTGTCAGGGCTGTAAAGTGCGTGCACCACAAACAGTGAGTGACAGGCCCATTACCGATAGCGCTATAACACGCAGTAGTAAGCCTGGGTCTACCTTAATTTTTGGTCGAACTGCGTCCGTTGAATACACCGCGTTAGCGAACATTGCGAAAAGGTCTATGCAAACAGTTCCTGTAGCTTGGCTCCCGGGTCAGGGGCGCGCATGAATGACTCGCCGATTAGAAAGCCATAAATGCCGCGGCCGGTCATGGTTTCTACGTCGGCGCGGGTCATAATCCCGCTTTCGGTGATGACGAGTCGCTCGGGGCCAATGCGCCGGTGCAGGTCAAAGGTGGTTTCCAGTGAAACCTCAAATGTGTGCAGGTCGCGGTTGTTGATGCCCACCAGTGGGGTGTTCAGTGTCAGCGCATCGTCCATCTCTTCGCTGTTATGAACTTCTACCAGTACGTCCAGCCCTATTTCGTGGGCAATGCCTTCGAGTTCCTGCATCTGGCCTTTGGTCAGGCAGGCCGCAATAAGCAGTATGCAATCGGCGCCGATGCTACGGGATTCATACACCTGGTAGGGCGACACCATAAAATCTTTGCGGATAACGGGCAGGCTGCAGGCGTTGCGGGCGGCCACCATGTAATCTTCGTGGCCCTGGAAGAAGTCGTGGTCGGTGAGTACAGACAGGCAAGCCGCGCCGCCTTTTTCATAGCTTTCAGCAATCTGCGCCGGCTCGAATGGGTCGCGCAGTATGCCTTTGCTGGGCGAGGCTTTTTTGATTTCGGCGATAACCGCAGGTTTTGAGGCTTCGATGCGCTGGCGCAGAGCCTGGGCAAAACCGCGGGTGCCGGGTTGGTCGCCGGCTCGTGCTTTTAGGTCAGCCAGGCTGGCGGTGCGCTGGCGCTGTTCAATTTCCTGCCATTTTCTGTCGACGATTTTGCGCAGGATGGTGGGCGTTTTGTCGTTCTGTGCGTTCATTTTTTTGGGTTCCGTGTTTGCGCTGATCTACTATTCATCTTGCTCAAAAGCACTGGGAGAACGTCGCCAGCTCGGTCAGTTTACCGTTGGCTCGGCCAGAGCCAATAGCATCCAGGGCTAGTTGTACGCCTTCTTTGGCCGTTGCGGCCAAGCCGGCAATATAAATGGCTGCGCCGGCGTTCAGGGCGATCATGTCGCGGGCTTTTTCAGCGCTTTCGTTGCGGTCGCGGCCAAAGGCGGCTTTGATCAGGGCCAGAGATTCTTCGGCGGTGTTGACGGTCAAACCAGACAGGGTTTGGCTTTTTATGCCCAGGTCTTCCGGAGTGATTTCATATTCAATGATTTCGCCGTTTTTAAGCTCGGCCACGTAGGTGGTGCTGGCCAGGCTGATTTCGTCCAAGCCGTCTTTCGAGGCTACCACCATGATGTGTTCAGAGCCGAGTTTTTGCAGCACTTCGGCCATGGGGCGGCACAGGGCTTTGCTGAAAACACCCACCAACTGGCGTTTTACGCCGGCGGGGTTGGTCATCGGGCCGAGGATGTTGAACAGGGTGCGGCAGCCGAGTTCTTTGCGTGGGCCTATGGCGTGTTTCATGGCGCCGTGGTGGGCCGGGGCGAACATAAAGCCAACGCCGACCTGTTCAACGCAGCGGGCGACCTGTTCCGGCGTCAGGCTCAAATTAATACCGGCCTGTTCGATCAGATCGGCGCTGCCACTTTTTGAGGACACCGCGCGGTTGCCGTGTTTGGCGACGAAGCCGCCGGCTGCCGCCACAACAAAGGCGGCCGCAGAAGAGACGTTGAACAGGTTGGCGCCGTCGCCGCCGGTGCCGACGATGTCGACCAACGGTTCGGCGCTGACGTTTACACCGGACACCAGTTCGCGCATGACTTCTACCGCGCCGGTAATTTCATCCACGGTTTCGCTCTTTATGCGCAGGCCCATCAGCAGGGCGCCAATCTGGGCGTTGGTGGCTTCGCCGTTCATGACGATGCGCATAACCTGTTTCATTTCGTCACGGGACATGTCGAGGTTTTCCGCGACCCGGTTCAGTGCGTCTTTCATATCCATTAGGTCAGCCTTTTTGTTCGGTTCGCAGGAAGTTACGCAGCAGTTCGTGGCCCTGTTCACTCATGATGGACTCAGGATGAAACTGCACGCCTTCCACGGCGAGGGTTTTGTGGCGCACACCCATAATTTCTTCCACGGTGCCGTCGCTGTTGCGGGTCCAGGCGGTTACCTCCAAACAATCCGGCAGAGTGGCCTGTTCAACCACCAGGCTGTGATAGCGGGTGGCTTGCAGCGGGTTGTTCAGGCCGCGGAATACGCCTTTGCTGTGATGGTAAACCGGGGACACTTTGCCGTGCATGACTCGGCCGGCCCGAATCACCTGGCCGCCGAACACCTGGCCGATGGCCTGGTGGCCAAGGCAGACGCCCAGTATGGGAATTTTGCCGGCGAAATGGCGGATAACGTCCATAGAGATGCCGGCTTCGCTGGGGGTACAGGGGCCGGGGGAAATCACCAGCCGTTCCGGGTTTAGCGCTTCAATCTGCTCCACGGTGATTTCGTCGTTGCGATGTACCTGCACATCGGCACCCAGCTCGGCCAGGTACTGCACTACGTTGTAGGTGAAGGAGTCATAGTTGTCGATCATTAAAAGCATAATCTGTCCCTCGCCTTAGTGGTCAAAGTCGTTGTAGGTCATGGCGACGGCGCGGAAAATGGCGCGGCCTTTGTTCATGGTTTCTTTCCATTCCAGGCGCGGCACCGAATCAGCGACTATACCGGCGCCGGCCTGTATGTGCAGGGTGTTGTCTTTGATCACCGCGGTGCGGATGGCGATGGCGGTGTCCATATTGCCGTTGAACGACAAATAGCCCACGGCGCCGCCATAAACGCCCCGCTTGACCGGCTCCAGCTCGTCGATAATTTCCATGGCGCGGGTTTTTGGCGCGCCGCTTAAGGTGCCGGCAGGCAGGGTGGCCCTCAATACATCAAGGCAGCTGATGCCATCCTTTACCTGACCGGTAACGTTGGAAACTATGTGCATTACGTGGGAGTAGCGCTCAACCGCCATTTTCTCAGTTAGCCGTACGGTGCCTGTTTCTGATACCCGGCCGGCGTCGTTGCGGCCCAGATCAATCAGCATCAGGTGTTCAGCGATTTCTTTCGGGTCGGCCAGCAGTTCGGCTTCCAGGGCGCGGTCTTCCGCTTCGGTGGCGCCGCGTTTGCGGGTGCCAGCGATGGGGCGCACGGTCACTTCGCGGTCTTCCATGCGCGCCAGAATTTCCGGTGATGAACCCACAATGTGGAAGTCGTTCAGATCCAGAAAGTACATGTACGGCGAGGGATTCATTATTCGCAGCGAGCGGTACAGATTCAGCGGCGGCGCCTCAAACGGAATGGACATGCGTTGGGAAATGACGGTTTGCATCACGTCGCCATCCAGCACGTAGTTTTTGATGATGCCGACGGCTGCTTCGAATTTTTCCTGGCTGAAGCCGGACACAAATTCACTTTCGTCTACGGTTTTGCCGCGCAGATGAGCCGGGGTTTTTGGTGCTTGGGCGGTGTTTTGGCGTAACTGCTGTTCCAGTTGGTCCAGGCGCTCCCGGGCCTGTTCAAAGGCGCCGTCGTCTGCCGGGTTTACGTGCACAATCAGGTGCAGTTTGCCGCGCAGGTTGTCAAACACCACCAGTTCGTCAGACACCATTAGCAGGATGTCCGGGGTGCCAATGCGGTCTGGCGGGCAGCTGTTGGCCAGACGCTTTTCAATGTAGCGTACGGTGTCGTAGCCGAAGTAGCCCACCAAACCACCGTTGAAGCGCGGCAGCTCAGCCAGATCAGGGGCGTGGAAGCGTTCCTGGTAGCTGGCGATGAAAGCCAGTGGGTCTTTCACCTCTCTGCTCTCTACCAGTTCACCATGGCGGCGGATTTCAATACGGTGATCGAAGACTTTCAGTACTTCTTGGCTGGGCAGGCCAATGATGGAATAACGGCCCCATTTTTCTCCACCCTGAACCGATTCGAACAGGTAGGAATAGGGCCCGCTGGCCAATTTCAGATAGGTGCTTAACGGGGTGTCCATATCCGCCAGTACTTCACGGTACACGGGAATACGGTTGTAGCCGGCTTGTGCCAGCTCGCTGAAATGTTCGGGGGTCATGATTGTGGTTCCTAGTTTCTGCGAGATTACAAAAGCTCGCTCAGGGAATCAACCACGGCATTGGCTCCCAGTGCCTGCACGGGGTTGCCAAAATTGTAGCCGTAGGTGACGGCCACGCACGGAATTCCCGCGGCTTTGGCGGCCTGCACATCGGCGGCCGAGTCGCCGACCATTACCGTAGTGGCTGGCTGGCCGTTCAGTTTTTCCATGGCGTACAGCAGGGGTTCCGGGTCGGGCTTTTTGTTGGCCAGAGTGTCGCCTCCTACAATCAGGTGAAAATAACCGTCGAGTTTCAGCTGTTTCAACAAGGGCGCCACAAACTGCTCGGGCTTGTTGGTGACGATCGCCATCGGGCAGTTCATGTGCTGTAATCGATTCAGGCATTCGATTACGCCTGGATACACCTTGGCATGCTGGCCGTTGGCTGTTTCATAGTGCTGGAAGAACAGCGCCATAGCGTCTTCAAATAGGGCTTCATCTGCTGCACTGGGCGGTTGCCAGTCGGCTTTGCCCGCCAGAGCGCGCCGAATCAATATTGCGGCGCCGTGGCCTACCCACTGGCGCACCTGATCAATGCCGGCAGGGGGGCGATCCAGCCGTTCCAGGGTTTGGTCAACGGCAGCGGCCAAGTCCAGCGCGCTATCAACCAGGGTGCCATCCAGATCAAACAGGGCGGCGGCTGGCCAGCGGGTGTTAAAAAGACCTTTCAGAGTCATGGCAGGTTCCGTTCAAAAGCCCAGAGTTTTACTGGCGTGTTCAAGTTCGGCGCGCATGGCGTCGATGGTGGCCCTGTAATCATCGGTATTGAAAATGGCTGAACCAGCAACAAAGGTATCGACACCCGCTTCGGCAATTTCGCGAATATTGTCGGTTTTTACTCCGCCATCTATTTCCAGGCGGATATTGTAATTGCTGGCGTCTATACGCTTGCGCGCTTCGCGCAGTTTATCCAGGGTGCCGGGGATGAACCTCTGGCCGCCAAAGCCCGGGTTTACCGACATCAGAAGAACCATGTCGAGCTTGTCCATTACATAGTCCATGTACTGGAGCGACGTGGCAGGGTTAAACACCAGTCCGGCCTTGCAGCCGCCATCGCGGATCAGTTGCAAAGAACGGTCTACGTGCTGGGATGCTTCCGGGTGGAAGGTGATATAGCTGGCGCCGGCGTCCATGAACTTGCGGATCAGGTCGTCCACCGGAGACACCATCAGGTGTACGTCAATGGGCGCGGTAACGCCGTGTTTGCGCAGTGCCTCGCAGACCATGGGGCCGATGGTCAGGTTGGGCACGTAATGGTTGTCCATAACATCAAAATGCACCACGTCGGCTCCGGCGGCCAATACGTTGTCGACTTCCTCGCCCAGGCGGGCAAAATCGGCAGAAAGGATGGAGGGTGCGATCAGGTACGGATTCATGGTTCGCCTCTGGCTGTCGGCCGGAAAGGTTCCGGCATTTCGGTATGGTTGATGCTGCGCACGGCTGCGGCTGCTAGTCTATCAGCTCACAAGAGTTTTTCGCAGCGGGATAGGGCAATGGGTTGCTGGTTATGTTGGCTTCGCCTTTGATTCAGGCGCAAGAGGAGCCTGCCGAACGAGCTTCGTCATCACCATTACACTGGCTTATGGCGTTGTTTAATGAACTCCCAGGCTTGCTGATAGCGCAGCAGGCGTTCTTTTGCGGCCTCCAGTTCGGCGCGGGTCAGTTGTTGCTGGGCGAGTTTGTCCGGATGTATTGAAGACACTTTGCGGCGCCAAATACGTTTGGCCTCTTGTAGAGAATCGTGGCGGGTAATGCCCAGAATCTCGCAGGCGTCCTGGTAGCTTTTCGGTGTCGGCGGTAGTGTCGCCGCTTGCGGCCACACCTGGGCGGCGTAATGGTCGAATATGTCATCGCTTACGCCTACCGGCAAGCCACTTTGCACTATGGCGTCTTCACAGCGGTAACGTCGCGCCTGTGATGGTCGGCCATGCAGTTGTGCGCTGTGGCACAGGCAAATGGCCAACATGACAGCTCGCCTTGCCAATAGGGGCGTCACCATTTTTAGCCACCAAGCCTTCAACGGCCCAAGTTGACCGGTGGTTTTGCCTTGGGTGAACCAGTGAGCGGCGCGTTTACGCTGGCGCCGATTCAGGCTTAGTGCGGCCATCAGCGCTTCGGCGTAGTGAATGTCAGCCTTACCAACTGTGCCTTCTGCCTTGGCAATATGGCCGAGGAAAAAGAACAGATAGCGTTGACTGAAAAGCGGCAGCCGCTGTTGCTCAAGCAGTTCTTCAGCCTGATTCTGGCAGTGTGTCAGTCGCGGAAGGAGATAGCGCAGGGCGTTATCGAACCGCCGTGATGCCGGGCGTCTTTTTACCATCGGGAATCTCGGGAATTGGGCGTGCGCAGCTGCCGGTCAAGCCAGCTGAGGCGTTCCGGTGTACCTACATCCAGCCATTGACCGCCATGATAGACGCCTTTTACCCGATTTGCCCCGGCGGCTTGCTGTAACAATGGCCCGAGTTTTCCGGACTGGTCTGTTAATCCTGCAAACAGCCGGCGGTTAAGCAGGCTAACGCCGGTAAACGTCAGCCTGGGCAAAGCTTCATCACAGCTGATACGGCCATCGGGTTCTAGCGCAAAGTCCCCTTGCGGGTTGTGTGCGGGGTTGTCTGTGAGTACCAGCAACGCGTCGGCATTGCCGGGTGGTTTCAGCTCGCGCAAATCGAAATCGCACCAGATATCGCCGTTAATCACCACGAACCAGTCATCGCCGGCGTCGGTCAGCATGGGCAGCGCGCGCACAATGCCGCCGGCGGTTTCCAGCGGTTCGCCTTCGCGGGAATAACTCAGCTTCACGCCAAAGGCGTCGCCCTTGCCCAGCGCCTTTACAATCTGCTCGCCAAGCCAGGCCAAGTTGATAATAATGTCGTTAAAGCCGCTGTGTGCAAGGCGCTGCAGGTGGTAGTGAATCAGCGGTTGCCCACCGGCTTGCAGCAGCGGTTTTGGTGTGTGCAGGGTCAGCGGTCGCATGCGCTCGCCTTTGCCCGCGGCCAGAATCATAGCCTTCACGGCTGGTGCGCGCCGGGCACGGGGCCCAAGGTGGCTTCCACTGCCGGTACCACAGTGCTCAACAGCCAGTCATGGAAGGAGCGTAAAGCCGGTTGGCGGGCGCTCGCACTGCACAAGTATCCAAGGGTGCGGGGAATGTCATTGAGGTAATCCTGCTTGCCATCGCGCAGTGCCAGGCGGGCAAAAATACCCGCGGCTTTCAGGTGGCGTTGCATGCCCATCAGTTCGAACCATTGGCGGAAGGTGGCCGCATCAGCGCTGTGCAGGCTGGCGTTCAGGCTGCTCTGGCGATAGCTTTCCAGCCAGTTCTGAACACGCTCGTGAGGCCACTGCACGTAGCAGTCCTTCAGCAGCGACACCAGGTCATAGGTGACAGGCCCCATGACCGCATCCTGAAAATCGATGACGCCGGGGCGCTCGTCGCCGTCCGTTACCAGCAGATTGCGGGAGTGGTAGTCACGGTGCACTGGCACCTTTGGCTGTGCACTGGCACTTTCCCGTAACAGGGTAAATGTGTTGCTTAGCATGGCAAGATCGCTGTTGTTCAGCTCTAACCCTAGCTGGCGCTGTAGCAGCCAGTCGCGGAACAGTGCCATTTCCCTATCCAGTAAATCGTTGCTATAAGCCGCCAGCGGGTAGTCAGGGTTATCGGATAGTTGCTGAATGCGCAGCAATTCCGCCAGTGCGTTGCGGTAAAGTTGGTCGGCGTTAACCGTGTTGAGCTGCCCCAGCAGCAGGCGATCACCAAAATCTTCCATAAGAAGAAGGCCCCGGGCCAGATCTTGCTGCACAATGGCGGGCACTTTAACGCCGTGACTGCGCCAATGTTGAGCTAAGATAACAA
The DNA here is from genome assembly GCF_000372805.1 of Marinobacter gelidimuriae. GTDB lineage: Bacteria > Pseudomonadota > Gammaproteobacteria > Pseudomonadales > Oleiphilaceae > Marinobacter > Marinobacter gelidimuriae. Next base: position 14,304 of record NZ_KB889882.1, read on the forward strand.
AAGGCTGACAGTCTTCGTGCTCGGGTGGTGCGTCCATCACAATAAACGCCTGATCGGCTTGCGCTCCTGATGCTCTTTCCACCCCCCGCGCCTCTTGCCAATCAGCGCTGCGCCATACCCGAAAATAACGCCGGAAACTGGCATCGCCGGCTACAGGCGCCACGGCGGTGTTTGCAAAGCCGGGGAATTGACTGACCCAGCGGGTCAGCAGTTGCAGGCGGTGATCCATGGCGCGCGGATTTCCTTAAAGGATACAAAACCGGTACCCGCAGCTTGGATGCGGGCTTCTGGAGCACTAAACTACGAAGATCCGCGGTTGGAGTAAAGCCTGCTGCAACGGCAACTGAAAGAAAGTTAAGCTCGCCCGGCGGGGGTTTCCGTTAACAAGCCGGGGGGCGCCGTGTAAACTGTTGAATCTCTCATCCATTGACCACAGGATAACGGCCACCGTGTTATTGCGTAATCACCCACGGAAGCATTCGCTTGGCCGCTTGCCGCGCTCGTTGGTCTGTCTGCTGAGCGGCGGACTTTTGGGTTGTGGCGGTTTGGCTGCGGCAGCACAACCCGCGCCATCGGCGGCTGAAATAGACTGGCGGCTGCGCGAGCAACTGCCTGCCAGCGCCCAGGCGCGCCTGCCGTCTTTTTGCGAGGGTGGTTATTTATCGGGCGGGAGCGCTGTTGAAGGCAGCGATGGGATGGTGTCGCAGCAAAGCGGTGCCGGGCAGCCGCTGCAAGCCAGCGGCCTGACGGCGCGCTATGAAATCGACAATGAATTGTACTTGCAGGGCGACGTGCGGCTGCGTCAGGGAAGCTTCCAGGTGTCTGGCACCGAGGCCCGATATCGCCAGGCAGAGGGCCGGGTGGCCATCACCGGTCCTTTGACGAGCCGCGGCCAAGGGTTTTTGCTGACCGGTGATTCCGCCAATTACAACGTCGAAAGCGGTCGCTTAGACATCAACACCGCAACCTTTTTGCTGCACGGGCCGGAGATGCGTGGCCAGGCAGAGAGCCTGGCCCGAATCGGCGATAGCGAAGTGGTTATCAGCCAAGGGCTGTTAACCACCTGCGGCCCGCAGCAGAACGACTGGGCCCTTGTAGCGCAAGAGATCCGTTTGGATCAGGCAAAAGGTTTTGGCACCGCCAAACATTTGCGACTGGAAGTATTAGACGTGCCGGTGTTTTATTGGCCCTGGGTTAGTTTTCCCATTGATGACCGTCGCAAGAGTGGTTTTTTGTACCCGGGATTTGGTACCTCCAACGCCGGCAACGGTGGCTTTGTGGCGCTGCCTTATTACCTGAATCTGGCGCCCAACTACGACGCCACCATTACCCCCCAGTTTATTGGCGGCCGCGGTCTGTTTACCGAAGTGGAAGGCCGCTATCTGAGTGGCTATGGCGAAACCTCATTGCAGCTGGGCTATATTGATAACGATACTTTTTTCCGCGATGAAAATCCGGGCGAAAATGGCCAGCGCTGGGCGCTGGGTGCCACCACCGAAGCGGCCTTGGGCCAAGGCTGGACGGGATACGGCGATTTTGCAGCGGTCAGTGATGACGATTACTTGAGTGACCTGAACCGCAGCCTGGATATCAGCCAGGCCACTCACCTTCAGCGCCGCGGCGGTGTTCGCTATCAGGATGCCAGTCAGTACTTCGATGCGTATCTGAACGATTACCAGACGGTGGCGAAACGCATCGCTGACGTGAACCGGCCTTACGCCCAGTTACCAGAGGTTTTGTATTCGGGCCTGACGGATGCCGGCGCCCTGGAGTTGGGTGTCGAAAGTCAGTACACCGATTTCCAGCGCGACAATGACAACCTGAGCGGCCTGGATCGAGCCAATGGTCAGCGCTTTCGCCTGATACCAGAGCTGGCTCTTCCGATGCGCGCGCTTTGGGGCTATAGCCGACCCTCCGTTAGCGTAGACTATACTCGCTATCGGTTAGAAGATTACACCCTGGGTAGCGGTAACCTTGACCGCACGGTTCCTGTGGCTGAGTGGGATAACGGCTTGTATTTTGATCGTCAAAGCAGCCTGTTCAACGTACCGTTTAACCAGACTCTGGAGCCGCGGTTGTATTACGCCTGGGCCGACGCAGATGCTGACCAGAACCGCATTCCTGATTTTGACACGGATTTGAAGTCGTTCCGCTTTGACCAGCTGTTTCAGCGTAACCGCTTTACCGGTGGCGACCGGGTAGGCGATACCAATCAGTTAACGGTGGCATTGACCAGCCGTTTTAACGATCTGCTAACCGGTGCCGAACGTGCCCGTTTCAGTGTGGGCCAGATCCAGTATTTTGAAGGTCGTGACGTCAGTTTGTTTGGCGTGGGTGCGGAAGACCGCAGCCGGTCGCCGATAGCGGCTGAAGTGGTGCTGAACCCGCTGGATACTCTGGAAATTCGCAGTTCCCTGCTGTGGGACCCAGACGCTAACCAAACCGAGGAAGGCCGCAGTCAGTTAACCTTCCATTCTCGCGATTACCGCTATCTGGCCAGCGTGGGCCACACCTACAGCAAAGGCACTACCGCGGCGACCCAGCTGGAACAGGCCGATGTGGGCGTGGTGTTCCCGGTCAGCAACCGCCTGAGCCTGATTGGGCGTTGGGTGCACGACACCGATCTGGACCGTACCGTGGGTTCGCTGGCGGGAGTGGAATACAATAATTGTTGCTGGAGTCTGCAGTTGGTACACCAGAATTACTTTACCGACGATCAAGAACTGGACAGCCGTATACTGTTCCAGATCCAGCTTAAAGGCCTGGGGGGCACCGGCGGCGCCTCTACCAGCATTGCCGACGCCATTTATGGTTTTGATGAGCGCGAGAGCCGCCGCTTTAGTGCGCCGTAACACAATTTTGGAGCTTTTAAACGCTATGCCACTGTTTAACAATGAGGTGACTATGAAGGCGACCTTTCGCCACTGTGTAACAACCCTGATGCTGGTGTTGGCATTGCTGCCGCTGCCGCTGGCGGCTCAGGCCGAGCGCAAGCTGCTGGACCAGGTGGTTGCGATTGTCGATGACGACGTAATTCTGGCCACCGAGCTGGACGCCCGCATCAACACCATTGTTACCAGGCTACAAGCCCAGGAAACAACGTTGCCGCCGCGCAGCTTGCTTCAGGAGCGGGTGCTTGAGCAGCTGATTACAAAATCGGTGCAGCTGCAGATGGCGGGCAAAATGGGCATGCGCATCAGCGATAACGAACTCAACGAAACCATGATCAGTATTGCCGGTCGCAATGGCATGAGCCTTGAGCAGTTCGAACAGCAGTTGGTTAGCGAAGGCGTCAGTTACCGTGACGCCCGCGAGCAGATCCGCAATGAACTGCTTACCAGCCGGGTTCAGCAGCGCCAGGTAGGCAGCCGTATTCGGGTAACAGACCGCGAAGTGGAAAACTACCAACAGGCGCAGCAAGCCGGCGGTGGCAATACCGCCGAGTATCGCCTGGCTTACATCTTTATCGAAACCGAGGACCCTGGCAGCGATACGTCGGTAGAAACCGCTCGCAGCAAAGCCGAGACACTGCGCCAGCAGATTGTGGAAGGCCGGGATTTTCGCGCGGTTGCGGTAGCAGAATCGGATGCCAGCAACGCCCTTGAGGGCGGTGACATGGGCTGGCGCGCCGAAAGCCAGCTGCCGTCGTTGGTGGCTCCGGTGGTGCCAGACCTGGTGGTGGGCCAGCCGTCTGAAGTATTACAGAATAGCAGCGGCTTTCACTTAGTGATGGTGATGGAACAGCGCGGTGGCGAACAGCAGAAACTGGTTCAGCAAAACCGGGTAAGGCATATTCTGGTGCAGCCGTCTGACGCGATCACTGAAGCCGAAGCCGAGGAGAAAGTCCGCGACCTTTTTGAAAAATTGCAAAACGGCGCTGATTTTGCCGAACTGGCCAAGGCCGAGTCTGACGACACAGTGTCGGGTTCTGACGGCGGTAATCTGGGTTGGGTAAATCCCGGGCAGATGGTGCCAGAATTTGAACAGGCCATGCAAAACGCCACCGTGGGGCAGATTGAAGGCCCGGTGCGTTCCCAGTTCGGTTGGCATCTTTTGCAGGTGCAAGAGCGTCGGCAGAAAGACATGAGCGACGAATTCCGCGAATCTGAAACCCGCCAGACCCTTTACCAGCGAAAGTTTGAAAATGAACTGCAGAACTGGCTGCGGGAAATTCGTGATGAGGCATTTGTCGAGTTCAAGCCGGGCTATGCCGAAAGCAGTGACACTGAGGCCGCCGCCGACATAGATGAAAACGCATCATGAGTGAGCGGATTACCCTGGCCCTGACCGCTGGCGAGCCCGCCGGCATTGGGCCTGAATTGTGCCTGCAACTGGCGGGTCAGGAACGGCAGGTAGGCATTGTCGTGGTGGCCAGCCAGCCGTTGTTGGAAGCCCGTGCCCGCTTGCTGGGGTTAAGCGTTCAAATGATAGCCTGGCAGCCAGGCATGGCCGCCAGCACTGCCGCCGGCGAGCTGTCGGTCATGCACGTTAACGGCTGTAATAGTCATCAGGCTGGCCAGCTGGATACCGGCAACAGCCAATATGTGCTGGATACCCTGACTTGCGCTGCCGAAGGCTGCCTGAACGGCAGTTTTGACGGCATGGTGACCGCACCGGTGCATAAGGGGGTGATTAACGACGCAGGCATCGCCTTTAGTGGCCACACCGAGTTCCTGCAGGAATTGTGTGGTGTTGAGCGGGTGGTCATGATGTTGGCCACCGAAGAATTGCGGGTGGCGTTGGTAACCACCCACTTGCCCCTTAAAGACGTGTCTGCTGCTATAACGCCCGAGCGCCTGAGCCAGGTGGTGAGGATTCTGGACGCTGACCTGAAAACTTTTTTCAATATTGCCCGGCCGCGCATTCTGGTGGCCGGACTGAACCCCCACGCGGGTGAAGGCGGGCACTTGGGGCGTGAAGAAATCGAAGTGATTGAACCCACGCTGGCGCGGTTGCGCGCCGAGGGTATAGGTCTGACGGGTCCGCTACCAGCAGACACTCTATTTACGCCGCACTGGCTTGATAACGCCGACGTCGCACTGGCGATGTTTCACGATCAAGGCCTGCCAGTGTTGAAATTTCAGGGTTTTGGTCGCGCGGTGAATATCACCCTTGGCTTACCCATTGTGCGCACCTCGGTGGACCATGGTACCGCGCTGGATTTGGCTGGCACCGGAAAAGCCGACGGCGGCAGCCTGTTAACAGCCATTCGCGTGGGTGAACAAATGGCCCGTGGTTTGCGCGCCAATCAGATGAAGAGAGAAATGCCGTGAGCAGACAACCACCCGGCCATCAGGCCCGCAAACGCTTTGGCCAGAACTTCCTGCACGATCCTGGCGTTATCGAGCGTATTGTCCGCTCTATTGCCCCCAAGCCCGATCAGTCCATTGTTGAAATCGGCCCTGGCCTGGGCGCCATCACCGAAGAAATTCTGGCGGTGAATCCGCGCCTGCAGGTGTTGGAGTTGGATCGTGACTTGATTCCGATATTGCGCACCAAGTTTTTTAACTATCCGGAATTCCGCATTCACCAGGCCGACGCGCTGAAGTTCGATTTTAACGAGCTGGTGGGCGAACAGCCGCTGCGAATTATTGGCAATCTGCCCTATAACATTTCAACACCGTTGATTTTTCACTTGCTGGCCCACAGCGGTGTGGTTCAAGACATGCACTTCATGCTGCAAAAAGAAGTGGTGCAGCGTATGGCGGCGGTTCCGGGCGATAATAATTATGGCCGTCTTGGCATCATGACCCAGTATTTCTGCAAAGTGCAGCCGCTGTTTGAAGTTGGGCCAAGCGCTTTCCGCCCGCAGCCAAAAGTGGATTCGTTCATTGTGCGGCTGGTGCCGCACGCCACCTTACCGCACCCGGCTAAAGACCTGGGTACGCTGCAGGCGGTGGTGCGCAGTGCGTTCAACGCCCGCCGTAAAACCCTGCGCAAGGCCCTGGGCGGTTTTGTTACCGCCGCCGAGCTCCAGCAGTTAGGGATCAATGATGGCCTGCGCCCGGAAAATCTTGGTCTGGCAGAGTATGTCGCCATCGCTGACTATCTGGTGACACGCGCACCTGGTGCTGACCTCGATGCGCCCGGAGCCAGCGATGAGTGACCTTCAAGGAGTGACCTTCGATGAGTGAGTATGCCGTTGGCGACATTCAAGGGTGCTACGACGCTTTGCAGCAGGTTTTAGACAAGGTCGGATTCTCGCCGTCGCGGGACCGCCTTTGGGTAGCGGGAGATTTAATCAACCGCGGTCCGCAGTCGCTGAAAACACTGCGCTATATCGCCAACCTGGGCACCAGCGCCGAGGTGGTTTTAGGCAATCACGACTTGCACCTGCTAGCGGTGGTTATGGCAGACCACAAGACAAAGCGTAAAGACACTCTCGACAGCATTTTAACGGCGCCCGATCGCGATCAGCTTCTGGATTGGCTGCGCCAGCAGAAACTGTGCGTTTATGATCCCAAGCGTGATCTGTTTATGGCCCACGCCGGGCTTCCTCATATCTGGACGGTGGAGCAGGCCTGCACCCACGCGCGCGAAGTAGAACAGGTGATCCGTGGCCCGCAAGCCGCCGAATATTTTGCCGGCATGTATGGCAATCAGCCCGCAGGCTGGCAACCTGGCCTGAGCGGCATGGACCGCTGGCGGGTGATCACCAATTACTTCACCCGCATGCGCTTTATCTCCGCCGATGGCGCTTTGGAATTGACGGCCAAAGAATCGGTGGACACCGCACCCGCGGGCTTTGCGCCCTGGTTTGACTATGCCCGCGACGACAGCACCCGCGTGGTGTTTGGCCATTGGGCCGCGTTAGAAGGCCACACCGGGCACAAACGCTTTATCGGCCTGGATACCGGCTGCGTTTGGGGCGGAGCACTGACCTTGATGGACCTGGATAGCGAGGAGATCACCTGCTGTGACTGCTAAGCGTTCTGAATCGGGACTGGCTGGCCACGCAGACGGGCAGGCCATAGCTCGTCCGGCGTTGATGATTTGGGCCTTGGTGACCGGTGCTCTGCTGGCACTGACCGCGGTGATGGCGGGTGCCTTTGGCGCCCACGGCCTGCGCAATGTGGTTGATGCTCGCGGCCTGGAAGTGTTTGAGATGGCGGCGACTTACCAGATGTACCACGCCCTGGGGCTGATTCTGGTGGCCGTACTGGCCGGTTTTGGCTTATCGCGCAAACTGCTGACGGTGGCGGCGGCTTTCATGCTCGCCGGTGTGGTTTTGTTCAGCGGCAGTCTGTATGCGCTGGTGCTGGTCCAAACCAAGGGTATTGGCCTGATTACGCCGATTGGCGGGGTATGTTTCATGCTCGGCTGGCTGCTGCTTGTGGTGGCGGCACTCACATGTAAAGCGCATTCAAAACGGATTGAATAAGGTAACGGCTATGAAATTGACAGTAAACGGCGAGCCAATGGCGCTGCCAGCTGGCGCCACCGTTGGTGCCTTAATCGAACATCTGGGTCTGGTGGGTAAGCGTCTGGCCATTGAATTGAACGAAGACATAGTGCCGCGCAGCCAGCACGCAGACACGGCTCTGGCTGAGGGCGATCAGGTAGAAGTGGTGCGCGCCATTGGTGGCGGCTGACCGTTAATAACCAGACGCTTTGCGCAGAATCTCACGCACAGGCTGCCACAGCTTGGGTGCGCTGATCAGGATATCTTTGCCCCATAAGTCCGCGGGTTGATTTTCGGGTACCTCGCCGAAGTGTCCGGCGCGGGCGCCGGCCTCTATGGCTATCAGCCTTGCGGCGGCAAAATCCCAGGGGCTGACATTTTCGTAGTACACATCCAGCCGGCCGCAGGCCACCCAGCATATATCCAATGCCGCAGAGCCGATTCGGCGTAAATCACGGCATTGGTGAATCATCGCATCCAACCGCTCTAACAGCGGTTCCAAGGCGTCTTTTGTATAAGGGAAGCCGGTGGCAAACAATGCCTGGCGCAGTTCGCTGGCGTTGCTGTGGCGGATCGCATGGCTGTTTAGGGTTGCCCCTGCACCGCGGGTAGCGCGGAAGGTTTCACCTTTGCCGTTCTGGCCGGCGAAGGGTGCGTGCACAACGCCTGCCTGCACTTGGCCGCGCTCGGCGTAGGCGATGGAAACCGCAACTTGTGGGTGGCCGTAGGCGTAGTTCACGGTGCCATCGATCGGGTCAATCACCCACAGCGGCGTATCGATGTGCTCGGCCTGAGCCAGGTTGGGCATGGTTTCTTCCGACAGAATGCGATGTTCCGGAAAGCGTCTGCGGATGGCACCGGTAATGAACTCGTCCGCCATTACATCGGCGTGAGTCACCAGCTCGGTTTGCTGTTTGTAATCGGTCCGCAGGGTGTTGTGATCGCGCTCGTGACGAATCAGCTCTCCGGCTTCAAGGGCCAGGGCTTGGGCGAAATCGGTGATCTCGTGCAGGGAAACAGAATCAGACATGGCGCCTCCTGGCCGTTGGAACAGATGAACGCATCGGTTTAGCATGTTGCCTGCGGCAAGCGGATCGCCGCGTACCGTCGCGTACACCAAGGCTGACCCTAAAACGGTGCTCAAAGCCGGTGGGTATCAAGTTCGGTGTGCACTATTTGCCGGCCCAACATAATGATGCGCCCGCTGTAGCGTTCTTCGCCGGTGCTGGTGAAGTCAAACATGAAACGTCGCCATACCCGCAACTGTCCGCCGCTGTCGCGTTTTACCCATACGCCGCGCAGATACACAGCTTCGTCCAGCAGCATCACATCCATGGTTTTGCAGTAGCGCTTGGCCGCAATCAGCACTCCATCTTTGATAGCCGTGGCCCGCCACCAGTACCAGGTGGCGAAGCCAAGAACAAACAGCCAAAACAGATTGAGCAGCGTCAATGCGAATTAGCTGGCTGGAGCGTGGTTGGGCTGATCGCGATTTTCTCCATTGTCATCCTCATGCTTGTCTTTGCTGGCGGCGTTGTGGTCCCGCGCCAGCAGCACGTAAAACGCCGGCAGTACAAACACAGTGAGCAGAGTACCAATGCCCAGCCCGGCCGTAATAGTGAGGCCGATCGCGAAGCGACTTTGAGCACCCGGTCCGGATGCCAGCAGCAGCGGTACCATCGCGAAGATCAGCGCCAGTGACGTCATGATAATAGGCCGCAAACGAATAGACGCGGCTTCCACCACTGCATCCAGTTTGTTCAGCCCTTTGCCTTTCTGCAGCTGGTTGGCGAACTCCACAATCAATATTCCGTTCTTGGACACCACGCCTATCAGGGTAATCAGACCTACCTGGGTGTAGATGTTCATGGTAGCAAAGCCCAGCACAATAAACGCCATGGCTCCGGCTACCGACATGGGCACTGAGATCAAAATGATCAACGGGTCGCGCCAGCTTTCAAACTGCGCCGCCAGCACCAGGTAAATCACCAATAGCGACAGGAAGAAGGTCACCATCAAAGCGTTGCCCTGTTTTGCTTGCTGACGGGTTTCGCCCTTGTAGTCAAAACCAAAGCCTTGGGGGAAAATATCCGCCGACGTCTGCTCCATGAAATCCATGGCGGTGCCAGCGGCCACACCGGGCGAAACCACGCCTTCAAGGGTCAGCGAATTTTGTTGGTTGAACTGGGTACGGTTCGACGGTTCTACATCGCGGCTGAAAGACACCACGCTGGATAAGGGCACCAGGGCGCCGTTGTCGGCCCGAATGTAGTAATCCTTCAGAGCTTGTTCGTCTGTGCGGAAGTTTTGATCCACTTGGGGAATAACCTTATAAGAGCGGCCTTCCATACTGAACCGGTTAACGTAACCGCCGCCGAGCATACTGCTCAGCTGCTGGCCTACGTCTCTCATCGACAGGCCCAGATCTGATGCCCGATCACGATCCACATCGATGCGGGTAACCGGCTTGTCAAAGCTGATGGACTTGCGTAGAAACATGAAGTTGCCACTTTGCATAGCCGTACCTACCAGTTCGTCGGCAATGCTGCTCAATTGCTCGTAACTGCCGCCCGTGGTCACTACAAACTGAAACGGCAGGCCGCCGCCAGAACCGGGTAGGGACGGACGGGCAAATACTGCCGTTTGCAAACCGGTCACTTTACTCAGTTCAGCGGTCATCTTAGGCTGCACTTCAAACTGGGTTATGTCGCGCTCTGCCGAGGGCTTCATTTTTAATCCGCCAAACACTGCGTTTGGCGCAGTGAAGCCCAGAACCATAAAGTCTTCGTAGTAGCCGTCGACTTCTGATAGTCGCTCTTGAACTTCTTTACCGTTTTCGAGCAAATAGTCGAGGGTGGCGGTTTGGGGCCCCAGACCCTGGTAGAACAGAATGCCCTGATCTTCGGTCGGCGCCAGTTCATTCTGGCTCATGGTGACCATGAAGTAGATTGAGCACAATATCGCCAAGGCAAAAAACACCACCACCGACTTGGTTTTCATCAGCGACACAAGGGCCGTGGAATAGCCATTGGCTATGCCCTGGAAGGTGCGCTCTACGATGCGTTCGAATTTGCCGGGATCGCCGTGGGGTTTAAGAACTTTGCCTGACAGCATGGGCGACAGGGTCAAGGCTACAATCCCGGAAATCACCACGGTGCCAGCCAGAGTAAAGGCGAACTCGGTGAACAGTGAGCCTACAAGGCCCCCCATAAACCCGATGGGCGCATACACCGCAACCAGGGTTGTTGTCATGGCAATAATGGGCACGGCCATTTCACGGGCGCCATGGATGGCGGCATCGTATCGTGATTCGCCGTTCTCAATGTGCCGATGAATGTTTTCCACCATGATGATGGCGTCATCCACCACCAGGCCGATCGCCAGTACCATTGAAAGAAGGGTCAGCAGGTTCAGCGAAAAGCCGAACAGCAGCATCACAAACGCACCGCCCACCAACGATAGTGGAACCGCAATGGCGGGAACTACAGAGGCGCGCACAGAGCCCAGGCATAAAAACACGACGATCAAGACAATCACCAGTGCTTCGGCCAGGGTTTTAATCACTTCGCTGATGGATTCCTCAATAAACTGTGAGCCATCGTAGGCCAGCTGAACCTCAAGGCCTGAGGGCATCTGGCTGCGAATACCCGGCAGTTCATCTTTTACCAGCTTGGCCACGGTTAGCGGGTTAGCGCCCGGAGCTAGTTCAATGGCGGTGAAGGTGGCTGGAATGCCTTTGTACATGGCTAGCTGGTCGTAAGATTGTGCGCCCAGTTCAACCCGCGCAATGTCCTGCAAGCGGATCTGGGTGCCGTCTTTCTGTTTTACCACGAGCTGTTTGAAATCTTCAGGGTCGGCAATGTCGGTGTTGCTGGTCAGCGCTATCTCGGTAAACTTACCTCTGGTGGTGCCAACCGCGGCCTGATAGTTATTCGCGCGCAACTGATCGACAACCTCTACCGGGGTCATGTTCACCGCAGCCAGGCGTTCCGGGTCAAGCCATACCCGCACAGCAAATGTGCGCCCAAGTAACTGGGCCTTACCGACGCCGCTAAGCGCTTGCAATTGGGGTTGCACAACCCGGGTCAAGTAGTCGGTAATTTGCGGTACGCTTAATGCGCCTTCACTGTAAAACGCGATGTACATCAGTGCCGTGGAGTCGCCGGTGCTGGAGCTAATGACCGGGTCTTGGGCTTCAGTCGGCAGCACGTTACGTTGGCTTGCCACTTTCGACTGGATTTCAGCAAGGGCCGCGTTGGCGTCGTAGTTCAGCTCCATGTAGGCTTCAATGGTTGAAGAGCCTTGGGCACTGGTTGAAATCAGATAGTCGATACCGCTGGATTCAGCGATGGCCTGTTGAAGTGGCGTGGTGATAAAGCCTTTAATCAGATCTGAGCTGGCGCCCGGATAAGCAGTCGAGACGGTAACGGTGGTGCTTTCTAATTGCGGATACTGGCGTATTTCCAGGTCCATGGCCGCGCGAACACCCAGCAGCAAAATTAGCAGGCTTACGACGGTTGCCAGCACCGGGCGCTGGATAAATATGTCGGTGAAACGCATTATTCAGACGCCTCCTGTTGACCCTGGCTGGCGTTCTTTTCAGCGTTGTCACTGTCGTCCTGAATCTTCACGGGCTGGCCCGAGCGTAGTCGCAGCAGGCCCTTGGAGACGACCGTTTCGCCCGCTTCCAGGCCCTCAAGAACCGCAACCCTGTCGTCACGGGCATCGCCCGAGCGAACACTGCGACGATTGACCACTTTTTGGCCTTGGTCATTGTCTTCTACTACAAAGGCGAAATCGCCATAGGTATTGTAGGAAATCGCGGTGCGTGGCACGGTCACTACGGTCATGTTGTCAGGTTGACGTGTGTTCACCGTGGCAAACATGCCCGGGCGCAGCAGTTGGTCGCGGTTGGCAAAGGAAGCGCGAATGCGCACGGTGCGTGTGTCGGCGCTCACCGAGGTATTAATAGCGCTGACGGTGCCGGTGAATTCGGTGTTTGGCACCGCAGCAACGGTCGTCACGACAGAATAGCCCACGGCTACGTCGGGTAAATTCTTCTCCGACAGGGTGTAATCAACGTAAATAGGATCCAGCATGTTGATTTCAACGATTGGCGTGCCGGTGGCAATATACTGGCCCTGATCCACCAGACGGATACCTACGGTGCCGTCAAAAGGCGCACGAATCACTTTTTTACTGAGCTGGGCTTCGGCCTCGTTAACCCGGGCGTTGGCGGCATCGTAGTTGGCTTTGGCTTGGTCATACTGCGACTGCGATACCGCGCGCTTCGGCAACAGATCGGCTATGCGTTTGAATTCCTGACGGGTAAGTTGGGCCTCGGCGCCGCGGGTGCGAAGAGCCGCTTCATCAATGGCAGCGTCCAGGCGAATCAGCACGTCGCCCTTGCTGACAAGGTCACCAGATTCAAAGTTGATCTGCTCAATAACTCCGGGCACTTCGTTGGCCACTTCAATGCCGTTGACCGCAACAATACTGCCTACAGCTTTCACAGAGGGTGTCCAGCTTTCGCTTTGTGCCTGCACTACAGAGATCTCAGCTGGAGGCTGTGGCTGCGACATCTGTTCCTGCATCTGGCCGGCCTGCCAAAATTTATAGCCAAAAATACCGCCGAAAACGACACCCAGAAATACAATTAAAATTACGAAGCGAAAAGCAGTACGCATGATGACAGACCCTGATGATTCAGATTACGCCCCGTATACGCAAGGGCATACTAATGACCGGGGGAATAGGTTAAGCCAGAAAGCATAGCATCCTATAAAAGTCGTTGAAACTTTCATCTGCTTTTATGGATAGGCTTAGGAGTTTGTGATGCTTGCACGGCATCTCCGCAACCAGATTGAAAGCTGCGTCTTATATGGCTTTATGCCGGCATTTGATGACAGACTTACGGTCGAAGTTACCATGGGGATCAGCGCATGCACTGGATTTTGGGAATTGCCTTGGCCGCCGGGCTGTTTGTGGTGTTGCGGCAATGGGGGACCTTGTCGCCAGAAAAGAAAAAAGCGGCCACCTGGAAAGCCATTCTTATCGGCGGTGGCGGTCTGTTGCTGCTGATGGTGTTGACTGGGCGCATTCACGTTTTGACAGCCGCTGTTGCCGCCTTGTTGCCGTTGTTAAGAAAGCTGCCTGCGCTGTTGCGATACCTGCCCTTTATTCAGCGCACTCTTAATGGTCAAGCTAGTAATGGTCAAGCTAGTAATGGTCAAGCCAGCCGTAATCAGGGTAGCACTGACGGTCAGGAGCGCCAGCGGACGGGCGCTGATGTGGCCGGGCAGGTCAGCGAGCGCGAAGCCTGCGAGATTCTTGGCGTTACGCCTGGGTGCAACCGCGATGACATCGTGATGGCCCATCGCCGGCTGATGCAAAAAATCCACCCCGACCGCGGCGGCAACGACTACCTGGCAGCGAAAGTTAACGATGCAAAGCGTGTCCTGCTGCATGGGGCCAAAACCTGAGGCTCAGGGCAGAATGTCCACCCGCACGCGAATCTCGCTGCTTCGATTTTCACTGCCATTAACTTGGTACACAATGCCGGAATTTTCACGGCTTTCGCTGCGGTCAACGCCACCCAGAGACACCCACTGCCCGGGTTGAACCTGGCGAATGGTCATTAGCGCTTCCGTGTCATAACCCGGCAGGGCGGGGGCGTCTTGCTCAAACGACATAATACTGAGTTCTATATTCTGCGGTGAAATCATCCGTGGAGTAACCACAAAGCCGCTGCGGGTTTCGCCGCGGGCTACAATTTTCTGCCCGACAACGGTGACATTCACTTCTTCGTAAAGATCACGAATTTGCGCAGCCACATCGGCAGCCGGGCGTTGGTTCAGGTTGTAAGCCCGGCTCTGGGTGGCGGCAAAGGCATTGGCTGAAACCAAAAACAGGAGGAACGTAATAAACAGCACCATTACGTTTGGCGCTGTGAGTCGGGAAATACTGGGACAAGTCATGGAGTACTCCGCGGTTTGGGCAGGTGCCTGCCATTGACACCGCCAGATAAAAACTTTGCATAAGCGGTTGCTAAGTTGAAAACAGGCCGGTTATAGTAAAAAGCATGAAGACTCAGCCAGCAATTTGCCAATTAAATGTTCAGCAAGCTTTCGGTATTGAACCGTCAGCGGCCGCATTGGCTGTTTCGTTTTGGTGGCGCGACTTTGGCTTTTATTTTAGCCAGACCCCGGGCCGCCCTTAGATCTTCATCACCGAACAACGAGGAAGGCAGCCCGGCAGACCACCCAGGCTGCCACCGGACTCAAAAACCCCGACTGGTAGCCCAGCCGGGGTTTTTTGATTTTGGAACAGGGAAACGGACACACCGCCATGAATATGCCATTAAGTGCTGTTGAGAATCCGATGGAGAATGCCGTAAAAAGCGCCGTAGAACATGCGGTAAAAATTGCCCCAGCCCGTCGCCGTGAGGTAGCTTTGCCCACGCCTGATCAGTTGCGCGGGGATTTTCCGCTGGTGGCGGAGCTTGAGGCGCAGGTTGAACACCAGCGCCAGGCGATTCGTAATATCCTCAACGGAGCGGACGACCGCCTGCTGGTCGTGATCGGGCCATGTTCCATTCACGACGAAGTGGCCGCCCTGGAATACGCGCAAAGGCTGAAACAGCTTGCGGCGGATGTAAGTGACCGTATGTTGATTGTGATGCGCGCCTACTTAGAGAAACCCCGCACCACAGTTGGCTGGAAAGGCCTGTTATACGATCCTGAGCGCAGCGGGCAGGGCGATTTGCATCAGGGCTTGGTACGCTCGCGGCAATTGTTGCTGAATCTGGCGGCCACCGGCCTGCCGCTAGCCACTGAAGCGCTGAGCCCGTTTGCTATGGATTATCTGGGAGACCTGGTGAGCTGGACGGCTATTGGTGCCCGCACCACGGAGTCGCAGCTGCATCGCGAAATGGCCAGCGGCTTGCCAATGCCGGTGGGTTTTAAAAATGGCACCGACGGCGGCATCGCGGTGGCCACCAATGCCATGCAGTCCGCGGCCCACGGCCACCATCATCCAGGGCTGTCTGCCAGAGGCACCCCGGTCATGATTTCTACAGAGGGCAACGCTGACACCCATCTGGTTTTGCGTGGGGGTCGCGGTATCACCAATTACGACAGCCACAGCATTGCCCGCGCGACCCATGCGCTGCAGCAGGCAGGCCTGAATCCGGCGGTGATGGTGGACTGCAGCCACGATAACGCCTGCAAGCAACACGAGCGCCAGCAAGAGATAGCCCGCGATGTTGTCGCCCAACGGCGCGCCGGTAATCGCCACATTTGTGGGCTAATGTTGGAAAGCTTTTTACAGCCGGGCCGCCAAAACGACGGCGCTGACCTTCAATACGGCTGCTCGATTACCGATCCGTGCCTGGGATGGGAGCAGACAGGGGCTCTGATCCGCTCACTGTAGACAGCAATAACTGACCGGCCAAAAGCAGCAGCACGCCGCCCATCAGCCGGTCCAGCCAGTGACCGAAACGGTTAAAACCTTTGCGTACCCTCGGCTGGCTAAAGAACACAGTCACCAGGCTGAACCACAAAAAAGTGGCCAAAGCCATGTACAGGCCATAGCCGGCTTGTACAAGAACCGGTGTGCCGGGGCTGATAATCACCGAAAACAGCGAGACAAAAAAGAGCGTGGCTTTGGGGTTGAGCGCGTTCGTCAGAAAGCCCAGGCGCAGCGCCGCCAGGCGACTTTGGTGCGGTGCTTTTGCAGCCTCCACGTAAACCCCTCCGGCCTTGGCACGCAGGCATTGCACCGCAATCCATGTCAGATACAGAGCACCAATTACTTTCAAAATGCTGAACAGCAGCACCGATTGCTGAATAAGCAGCCCTATGCCCAACAGTGAATAAGCCACATGCACTAAAATTCCCGCGCCTATGCCTGCGGCCGTTAACAGCGAGTTTGAGCGGGTTTGGCACAGTGCCTGGCGCAACATAACCGCGAAGTCGGGCCCAGGGCTGGCGACCGCCAGAAAATGCACTAGAACGACGATCAGAAATTCTGGCCAGAACGTGTTCATGCCACGTGCTCCTTGTGTGGGTCTGTAAGGGGTCAGTATTGTGAAACACAACGCATTGATATGCCAAGTACAAACGGCTGCTATAGTGATTGTTCACGATACGTTCACAAGGAGGCAGTTATGAAACAGCGAAAGGTTAAGGTCGCCATTATAGGTGCCGGCACCGCCGGCATGGTTGCCTACCAGCGGGCGCGTAAACACACCGATAGTGTGCTGTTGATTGAAGGTAACCGATACGGAACAACCTGCGCCCGGGTAGGATGTATGCCCAGCAAACTGTTGATCGCCGCCGCTGATGCGGCCCATGCAGCCCGCAGCACAGGCCTTTTCGGAATAACCTGCCCCACAGTTGCGGTTGATGGTAAGGCGGTGATGGCTCGGGTGCGATCGGAGCGTGATCGGTTTGTTGCATCGGTGGTGACGTCAGCAGAAAGCTATCCTGAGCAAGGTCGGTTGTTTGGCAATGTGCGTTTTGCATCGCCGCACTGCTTAATGGTGGGCGATCATACCGAGGTGACGGCTGAGCGCATCGTCATCGCGACCGGCTCGCGTCCCAATATTCCCGGGTTTTTGAAAGAAGCCGGAGATCGCCTGGTGGTTAATGACGACCTGTTCGACTGGCATGATTTGCCGGCCTCGGTGGCGGTGTTTGGTCCCGGAGTGATTGGTCTGGAGCTGGGCCAGGCGCTGGCTCGGCTGGGCGTGCGCATTCGCATGTTTGGCGTGGGTGGAAGCCTGGGGTCGTTGCAAGATCCGCAGTTGCGGGACTACGCGCTAAAAACCTTTAACCGCGAGTTCCCGCTGGACCCCGACGCCGATGTCACGGCGGTTGCGCGCAGTGCCGAAGGTGTCTTGATAAGCTTTAAAAACGCCGACAGTAAGATCGTGACCGAAGAATTCGACTACCTGCTGGCAGCAACCGGTCGGCGCCCGAATATTGACGGGCTGGACATACAAAACGCCGATCTGCAGCTGGACGAACACGGCGTACCGGTGTTCGATGGTTATACTCTGCGCTGTGGCGACAGCCACATATTCATTGCTGGCGATGTTAACAACGAAGCGCCTTTGCTGCACGAAGCCGCTGATGAAGGCCGTATTGCCGGCAACAACGCCGGCCGCTACCCGGATGTTCGCGCAGGTTTGCGCAAAGTGCCGCTGGCGGTGGTGTTTACCGACCCACAGATTGCTTCGGTGGGGCTGACGATCCAGCAGGTGGGCGAGCGTTGCCGCGGCCATTACGTAGTGGGTGAAGTCAGTTTCGAAAATCAGGGCCGCAGCCGGGTGATTGGTAAAAATCGCGGGCTGTTGCGGGTGTACGGCGAACACGGTAGCGGTTTGTTTATGGGCGCCGAGATGTTTGGCCCTGCCGCCGAGCACATTGCCCATTTGCTGGCCTGGTCGGCTCAGCGCCGAATGACGGTGACTGAAATGCTCGACATGCCGTTCTATCACCCGGTGATTGAAGAAGGTCTGCGCAGTGCCTTACAGGACCTGAGCCGTAAACTCAGTATGGGCCCTGCTGCTGACAGCAATTGCATGGACTGCGGTCCGGGCGTATGACATTTAGCCGGTCTGGATTAACGTTTGTTATGGAGCTTGGGCGCCACACTGGTGTTAATGTCATTGAACGTCAAGGAGACGAATATGAGTAAGAACTTTCTTGGTTTGGATACTGCGAAAACTCAAAAGCTGGCGGATTCGCTGAATGACTTGCTGTCGTAACTATCAAATATTTTACATGAACGTGCGTGGTTATCACTGGAACATCAAGGGCGATAACTTCTTTGAGTTGCACGTTAAATTTGAAGAACAGTACGACGCGTTGCTGCTGAAGATTGATGAAATTGCCGAGCGTGTTTTGACTCTGGGCCACCACCCCGCCCACGCTTACAGCACCTACATGGAGCGGTCTGACATCCCCGAGCGTAAAGACGTGTCTAACGGCAAAGACGCCGTGCAGAACATAGCAGAAAGCTTTGTAAAATTGATTGGCAAGCAGCGCGAACTGCTGAGTTTGGCCAACGACGCTGACGATGAAGGCACCGCGTCGCTGATGAGTGATTACATTGCCGAACAGGAAAAAACCTTGTGGATGTACCGCAGCTATCTGGGTCAGTAAGCTCCGGTTAGTGCTAAAAATGGCGGCCACATGGCCGCCATTTTTTTAACTGCTAGTACGAGGAGCTCATGCCGAACCACTCGGGGAAAATCACAATCAGCGCCAGCACAAACACCTGCAGGACGATGAATGGAAGCACCCCCTTGTAGATGTCGATCGTTCGCACTTCCGGTGGTGCGACCCCCCTCAGGTAGAACAGAGAGAACCCGAAAGGTGGGGTCAGGAAGCTGGTTTGCAGGTTCATGGCGATAAGAATGGCAAACCAGAGCATGTTGATGCCCAAGGCTTCGGCCACCGGTGCCAGAATGGGCACGATGATGAAGGAAATTTCGACAAAATCGATGAAGAAGCCCAGCACCATAATCACCAGCATGGCAAGGATGATAAAGCCCCATTTCTCGCCCGGCAGCGCCAGCATCCACTCTTCCAGCAGGTAATCGCCGCCGGTGTAGCTGAAGACCATAGAGAAGGCAGTTGCACCGACCAGGATGGCGAACACCATGGCCGTCACTTTGACCGTGTCTTTCGAAGCATCCCAAACCATCTGGAATGAGAATTGCCGGTAGATTATGGCGAGAACAATAGCGCCAACACCACCCAGTGCTGAGGATTCTGTGGGTGTCGCAATGCCGGTAAAGATCGAGCCAAGCACAATGACAATCAGTGCTAACGGCGGAATGATCGCCAGCAGCGCGTTCATGATTTCCTTTTTACGGGAAATGCTGCTGTCCTCAGGCATGGGCGGAGCCGTTTCGGGCTTGAAGCGGGTCATGATCAGGATATAGACAATATAGAGCCCGATAAGAACCATGCCCGGTCCGACGGCGGCCTTGAACAGATCGCCGACTGGCAGCCCGAGCACATCGCCCAGAATAATCAGAATGATCGACGGTGGAACGATCTGGCCCAGCGTACCCGCCGCACAGATGGTGCCGGCTGCCAGGCGCTTGTCGTAGTTGTGAGCCAGCATGACCGGCAGGGAAATCAGGCCCATCGCCACCACACTGGCGCCCACAACGCCGGTGGAGGCTGCGAGCAGGGCGCCCACTAGAATGGTAGAGATAGCCAGGCCACCGGGCAGGCCGCCAAACAGACGACCCATGGAGGTAAGCAACTGTTCGGCCAGGCGTGTACGCTGCAGGACGACGCCCATGAAGATGAACAGGGGCACAGCCATCAGAACCGTATTCTGCATGACGCTCATGATGCGATAAGGCATAAAGGCAAACAGATCCATGCCTTCTGCAAACACACCAAAGAACAAAGCAAGACCGCCAAAGGTGAAAGCGACAGGGAAGCCCAGCATCAGCATGAAGAGGGCGACAGCGAACATAATCATGCCAATCATGCGAGTCCTCCCGCACTGTTCTCGCCTTCATACTGTTTTTCGCCAGACATAACGCGAAGGGCGAAGGTGGCCATGTTGAGGCCCGCGATGGCGATAAAAAACGCTGAGACTGGAATCACGGCTTTGATAATCCAGCGATAGGGCAGACCACCCGGATCACCGCTGCCCTCACCCAGACTGTAGGAGTCTAGCGCGAAATCGTAGCCGTAAAGGCCGATCAGATAGGCGAATGGCACCACAAAGAGCAGGGCGCCGGTCAGGTTCACCCATGCCTTGGTTTTGTTGCTCCAGAGTGTATAAAGCACGTCAACACGCACATGGCCGTCAGTGCGCAGTGCATAGGGAATACCAAACAGGAAGACCACCGAGTAGAGGTGCCATTCCATCTCTTGCATCCCGATAGACACTTCGTTGAACGCGTAACGTGCAACAACGTCGTAAAAAACGTTACCGGCCATCAGCAGCATTGCGACACAGGCAACCCAGCCGCAGAAATTGGACAAGCGCGCCAGGCCCTCATCGACCTTTATGATCCACTGCATTCATAATCCTCCGCCAGAAGGGCTGGCGATCCTGCTATCGCTATAAACAAAAAAACCGGGGTCGCCTTTAGAGCGATCCCGGCTCCATTACAGCCTGTATCTTACTCGACTGTGCCCATGGTGTTTAGGTATGCGCGCTCGGAAATGTCTGTGTAAGCGCGTGAATCCTTCAGATAGTCTTCCTGGGACTTAATAATCTTCGCCGCGAGCTCGTCACCGGTCGCCGCCTCTTTCAGCAGCTTGTTGTTAGCCTTGTACATGGCTTGGAACACATCGTCCGGGAAATTCTTGATCTGAACGTTCGGGTACTCGTTCTTGATGCTTGCCCAGGCCTTGGCGTTCTCATGCTGCGACTGGATCAGCATGTCATAGGCTGCGGTGCGCATGGAGATCCGCAGGATTTCCTGAAGATCTGCCGGCAGCTTGTCCCAGACTTTCTCATTGACCAGGAACTGTAGCTCGGTCGCAGGCTCGTGCCAGCCAGTGTAGTAGTAGTCAGCAATCTGCTGGAACCCCAGACGCAGGTCCAACGCCGGACCAACCCACTCAACAGCATCGATGGTGTTCCGCTCTAGCGCAGTGTAAAGCTCGCCCGGAGCGATGTTGGTCGGGCTTACGCCTACCTCGGCAAATACCTCACCGGCGAAACCGGGAATCCGCATCTTCAGACCTTGCAGGTCCTCAACAGATTTGATTTCCTTTCGGAACCAGCCGCCCATCTGGACGCCGGTATTGCCGCCCGGGAAGGACTTCAGTCCGTAGGGCTCATACACTTCCTGCATCAGCTCCATACCGTCGCCGTAGTAGAACCAGGCGTACTGCTCAAGAGCCGTCATGCCGAAGGGCATGCTGGTGAAAAACAGGGTGTTGGGTACTTTGCCTTTCCAGTAGTAGGAGGCGGAATGACCCATGTCATACTGTCCGGCCCTTACCATATCAAATACGCCCAGCGGGGCCTTGTGCTTGTTAGCGGAATCAATCCGGATTTTCAGGCGGCCATCGGACATTTTCTCGGCCATGGCAGCCATGTTTTTCGTAGTGTCACCAAAAATCGGGAAGTTAGGCCCCCAGGTTTCTGCCAGCGTGAGGGTAAATGTGTCCTGAGCCAGTGCGTGTGTAGGGGCGAAGGTCGCTGCCACCGCGAGTATCGCCGCGGAGAAAATGGAACGAATCATCATTGTTTTTGCTTCCTTTTATAATTGTTTTGCGCTGAGTCTGCGTTCTGTTACAAACGCGATAAAACTGACTTACATTATCAGTTATTTTTAATCGATGGAACGAAAAACATAAGGCATTAGATATAGGTCGTAGGTGCTGTAACGGCCCGGGCAGTGTTCGCGCGCGTGCGCCACGCCCAGGGCCGCAAGGCCGTGCAGGGCGTCCAGGCTGCCTAATCTGGAACCGGAAGAGGAACTGGAAGAAGGGCTGGCCATGGGCGGTCTCGTCACGGATTCGGCTTATAGTAGCCTGCTTTGCGTTTCGGCAATACGGCCCAGCTATACGGTTACCTTGTCCGCGCTATACGATGTGTTCATCATTCCGTAAAACCGTCGGGTTCAACGCAGGCAGCCGCAGGGAGATTGGTCATGGCAGCAGAGCTGGGGATTATTGAGGGCTTCTATGGCCCACTGTGGAGTTGGGAGCAGCGCCGGCAATTGGTGCACAGGCTGGCGCCTCACGGTTACAGTTTTTATCTTTATGCGCCCAAGGCCGATGCGTTTTTAAGGCGGCGCTGGCGGGAGCCATTTCCGCCCCAGGCTGCCGCGGAAATGGCTGCCTTCGCCAGCTTCTGTAAAGCCGCCGGGGTGCGTTTTGGTGTGGGCCTGAGCCCGTTTGAACTGTTTAACAATTTTGATGAAGCCGGCCAGCAGTCACTGGCGCGCAAGCTGGCGTTTTTTGACCAGCTGGGGCTGGATGAACTGGCGATCCTGTTTGACGACATGCACGGCAGCGGGCCGCACACGGCGCAGGCACAGGCCGATATTGTGCACTGGGTTGCCGAACACTCCGCGGTTCGGCGTATCAGTGTGTGCCCGACCTACTACTCGGATGACCCGGTGTTGGATCGAGTTTTTGGCCCGCGCCCGGTGGACTATCTACACACTCTGGGACAGGCGCTGGATCCCTCCATACAGATATTCTGGACCGGCGAGGAAGTGTGTTCGCGGGAGATTTCACCTGGCCATTTAAAGCGGGTGGGGCAGCTACTGGGTCGCAAACCTTTGTTGTGGGACAACTACCCGGTTAATGATGGCGATCGTATGTCTCGCCACTTGCACCTGCGTGGATTTACGGGCCGCCCGGCGGCTAACGCTGCTTACATCGCCGGCCACGCCATTAATCCGGCGCTACAGCCAACGCTGACCTGCATTCCGGCCATTACCCTGGCGCAGAGTTATCAGCTGGGGCCGGATTACGAATACGGTAAGGCGTTTTATCGCGCCGCGCAGGAAGTTCTTGGGGCCGAGTTAGCGGATTGCTTGCAAGCAGACTTGTTGGTGTTGCAAGACGCCGGTCTGGAGCGCCTGTCCGCCGAACGGAAGCAGGCTTTGGTGCATACCTATGGCGGTTTTGACCACCCGGCAGCCGACGAAATACTGCGCTGGCTGGCCGGCGACTACGCCGTTACCAACGAAGTTGTAGCCACCCAATAATCTGTTAGTCAGTTGCAGGGTTGCTGTCCGGCTTGGCTGAAACGCTCGCGCATGGCGCGGTTGCGACGGTCGTCGCTTTTGTAAGCGTCTGGCAGTGGCTGCAGAAAGTAGAGGAAATCGCCTTTGGTACGATGTTCGGACAGCTCTGGCATGGCTTCATCTTCGGGCCAGAAAACCGGGCTGATCACCGCAATGTTCAACGCCGGCGCGCGCTTGTGCAGCAGTGCTACCGTGCCCTGACGCTGTTCGCTGTGGAAATTGCCGTTTACGTGCAGAATCTGATGGCCCGGGTAATTCCGGCGGGCCTGCAAAATGCGTTCGGCCATGGTGTTGTCGCGCAATAACTGTGCTTTGTAGCTGTTGTCCAGGCGCTGCTTCATCGCGTCGTCATCGCCGCCATGACTCGCGCCAATGGCATCATCAAAGCGTTGCCGGTAGGCCGGGGTGTCCATAAACGGTTGTTGGGCAATGGTTTGGCGCTGTGCCTGAGATAAATCGTCAATAATGTGCGGTCCTTCGCGGCCCACACAACGCACGATAGCGCCCGGCGCATTGGCAGCGATCACGGGTAATTGATGGCTAAGGGCGAATTCGACGATAGGCCGGTAAGACGCGCGGTAATTGTCCCAGGCGCCGGTGTCTTCAATCATTTCGCTTTCGCCGCTGCTGCCCGCCAGATACTGGTTCAGGGCATTCTGCTGATCGGTTTCAAATTGCTCCATACTCAGTATCTGTTGGGGTTGCTGCTGAAAAAGCGCCAGCTGGAGCTGGGCTTGAAGCAGATGACTGGCGTGATGACCGTGATATTCGCCAATCACCACCACATTGGCGTTGGCTAAACGCTTTGCCAGCTGCTCCGGGGTTAAGGTGTTCAGGGTGTCAGACTGCGGGTCAACTATGTGCGCCTGGTACTGATTTTGCGGTGCTTTCAGGGTGTTGTATGAAGCCGGGGAGGTCGCGCAGCCGGCTGTTATTGCCAACACTAAAGCGCCAATCAGGTAACGAATGTTGTAAAGGCTTGTGGGCATAAGCGCGAAGTTCCGTTGCGGTAAGCACACGACTAATAAATTTTCCGAATACGATCTGGCTGTATAGCGAGTATAATGCCCGGCGAAGCCCTTCGTACAGGCAAGTTGTTTATGTCCCGCAGCCATTTGTTTTCCCTGCGCCCAGGCCACGCGATCCGCGAAGCCTGCGTGCAGGAGCCTTACAGTTCCCGGCGTTTTGCAAAAGATGTGATGGCCGGTATTACCGTGGGAATTATTGCTATTCCGCTGGCCATGGCACTGGCTATTGCCAGCGGTGTGGCTCCCCAATACGGTTTGTATACGGCCATTATTGCCGGCGTGGTGATTGCGCTCACGGGCGGCAGCCGTTACAGCATTTCCGGCCCTACCGCCGCTTTTGTGGTGGTTCTATACCCCATTGCCCAAGAATATGGGTTGGGCGGTTTGCTGCTAGCCACGGTGATGTCCGGGATGTTGCTGCTGGTTATGGCGGTCATGCGCCTTGGGCGCTTTATTGAGTACATACCGGAGCCGGTGACCCTGGGATTTACCGGGGGTATTGCGGTGGTCATCGCCACGTTACAGGTGAAAGACCTGTTCGGTTTGCCGGTTGCGGCCATGCCCGAGCATTACTGGGGAAAGCTGGCTGCGCTGGTTCAAGCTGCGCCCTCGCTGGATGCCATGAGTACTCTGGTGGCCGGGGTCACATTGGCGATCATGCTGTTGTGGCCGCGGTTGAAAACAGCGGTGCCGCCGCACTTACCCGCCGTCATTGTGGGTAGTTTGTTGGCGCTGTGGCTGAACAGCCAGGGTGCCTCCATTGATACCATCGGCTCGCGTTTCAGTTATTTACTACCCGATGGAACCAGTGGCAGTGGCATTCCTCCATTTTTGCCCGAGTTTATCTTGCCCTGGCAGCGGGCCGGTGCCGATGGCAGCCCCCTGGTGGTGTCCTGGAACCTGATTCAGGCTCTGATTCCGGCAGCGTTTGCCATTGCCATGTTGGGCGCGATTGAATCCTTACTGTGTGCGGTGGTGCTGGATGGCATGACCGGTAAGCGCCACAGCGCCAACAGTGAATTGCTGGGGCAGGGTCTGGCCAACATAATTGCGCCCTTCTTTGGTGGTATTACAGCCACCGCGGCGCTTGCCCGCTCGGCCGCCAACTATCGCGCTGGCGCCGAATCGCCGGTGTCTGCGATTGTGCACTCGCTGGTGGTGGTTCTGGCGCTGGTAGCGCTGGCAGGGGTGCTGTCTTACTTGCCAATGCCGGCGATGGCGGCGTTGCTACTGATAGTGGCGTGGAATATGAGCGAAGCGCCAAAAGCCGTGCACTTGCTTAAAACAGCGCCCCGCGGTGACCTTGTGGTGTTCCTGACTTGCTTCAGCCTGACGGTGGCGCTGGATATGGTGATTGCCATTACCACTGGCGTACTGCTGGCAGCGGTGCTGTTCATGCGCGAAATGGCGCAGATGACACGGGTGACCGACATATCCAGCAATCAGCGGGTGACGCAGGCTAACTTGCCCGCCGGCTGGCAGGTGTTCAAGATCAACGGGCCGCTGTTCTTTGCCGCCGCCGAGCGCATCTTTGGCGAGCTGGCGGAACTGTCCAAAAACGCCCGTGGTTTTATACTGTATATGGACGGCGTGACCTTGCTGGACGCGGGTGGGCTGTCTGCATTGAATAAGCTCCTGGCCGCCTGCAAGCGCGAGGGCACCCGTATCATTATTGCCGATTTGCAGTACCAGCCGCTGCGAGCTCTGGCTCGTGCAGGGGTGGCGCCTTTAAACGGTGTTAGCCAATTTACACCCACACTGGCTGATGCTCTGGTGCAAGCCGGCGAGCACTGATCGCTGTTAACATCACCTGCTACAAAATCGAGCCCTAACAAATGGAGCTCTGATAAACCGTGCTCTGATAAAGTGCCCCAGCTAACAGTAAAAAGGGTCTTGCATGCTGCCATTCCGAATTGTGGATCGCGTTAAGTTCGTTGTTGAGCGCCAGTTGGTGAAAGGTGCGGGTTTCCAGCTATGGGTGGTTGCCGCCTTTATTGCGCTGATTTCGATTGCTGGCGGGCTGGCGGTATTGGCGGTCGGGCAAAAATTTGACAGTGTGGGGGCGGCCGTTTGGTGGGCGTTTTTGCGCCTGACAGATCCTGGCTATCTGGGTGACGACATAGGTGCTTGGCAGCGTTTTGTATCTACCCTGCTTACCGTCAGCGGTTATGTGGTGTTTATGGGCACCCTGGTGGCCATCCTCACCCGCTGGCTGATTGCCAAAATGGAAGAGTTGGAGCGGGGCCTGACGCCGGTTTCTGGAGAAACACGATGCCGGCCGGCTCAATCTGGTCGTGCTCTCAGAGCATGCCAGTGCGGAGCAGGTGCACGAATTACGTATGGAGCCCACTATCGGCCGTTTCAGGTGGATGTGATTTCGGTTGTCGGCGCTGCTGAGCAGCGATCGCCTGGCATCCGGCGAAGAAGCCGACGCCCGCACCATGGTGGGTTATTTACAACTGGAAGATGTACTGGCGGATCAATCACGGCGTCCGCAGTTGATCATGGAACTGAGCGATCCGGACAACAGCCATTTGCTGTACAACCACAGCAGCGAAATGCTCATCAGCCCGATGATACTCAGCCATGTTCTGGCTCAGGTGGCCCTGAGGCGAGAGTTGCGAGTGGTGTTGGATGAACTCTTTACAGTTGGCGGTGCAGAGGTTCAGTTTCGGGACCCGGGCGACTACACGCTTCCGGCCAGCGTTGATTTTCAGTTGCTGGAACGAACGTTGGCCAAAGAGGGCGAAATAGCGCTTGGCATCTATCGAAACCAGCCGGACGCCAAGGGTCGGCGTCTGATGCTAAACCCGCCGAGGCGGGATTATCTTGATGTTAAGCCTGGGGACCGGTTTGTGATTTTGTGTTTAACAGGCCAGGTATCCGGTTTTGATGCCCTGAACCATTCACGAAAAAAATTCTAAATATAGATTATATAAATTTCAGTTATGCGGTGAGAGGCATTAAAGTAGTCGCCAATGTCCAGGGAGAATTGGATTTAAATTCGACGCCCTTGAAAAAACTGACGTACAAAGGAATGAGCCATGCCCTACTCAAAAGACGTTGACGCCCTAACCACCCTGTTGAAACAGAATCCTACCTGGAACGCCATCAAGCCTGAACACGCGGCCCGCATGCGCGCCCAGAACAAATTCCAGACCGGTCTGGATATCGCCAAGTACACCGCCAAGATTATGCGCGAAGACATGGCGAACTACGATAACGACACCTCTCAGTACACCCAGTCTCTGGGTTGCTGGCACGGTTTTATCGGCCAGCAGAAGATGATTTCCATTAAGAAGCACTTCGGCGACACCTCACGCCGCTACCTGTACCTGTCCGGTTGGATGGTTGCCGCCCTGCGTTCAGAGTTCGGCCCGCTGCCAGACCAGTCCATGCACGAGAAAACCGCCGTATCCGGCCTGATTGGCGAGTTGTACACCTTTCTGCGCCAAGCCGATTCCTGGGAACTGAACCACCTGTTCCGTGATCTGGAAGAAGCTCAGAACGCCGGCGACAACGCCAAGGCCGAGCAGCTGATAAGCCAGATTGATAACCATCAGACCCACATTGTGCCGATCATTGCCGACATCGACGCCGGTTTTGGTAACGCAGAAGCCACTTACCTGCTGGCCAAGCAGATGATTGAAGCCGGTGCCTGCTGTATTCAGATTGAAAACCAGGTATCTGACGAGAAGCAGTGCGGCCACCAGGACGGCAAAGTAACCGTTCCCCACGCCGACTTCCTGGCCAAGATAAACGCTGTGCGTTTGGCCTTCCTGGAACTGGGTGTGGATGACGGCGTGATTGTTGCGCGTACTGACTCTTTGGGTGCTGGCCTGACTCAGAAGATTGCCGTAACCGAAGAGCCGGGTGATCTGGGCGACCAGTACAACAGCTTTATCGACGGTGACGTGATTGCCAAAGCCGAAGACATCAACAACGGCGACGTGGTGATCAAGCAGAACGGTCAGCTAGTCAAGCCCAAGCGTCTGGCGTCTGGTTTGTTCCAGTTCAAGGCCGGTAGCGGTGAAGACCGGGTTATTCTGGATTGCATCACCAGCCTGCAGAACGGCGCTGACATGTTGTGGATCGAAACCGAGAAGCCCCACGTTGGCCAGATCGCCGCCATGGTTAACCGCATCAAGGAAGCGGTTCCTAACGCCAAGCTGGTTTACAACAACAGCCCGTCGTTCAACTGGACCCTGAGCTTCCGCCAGCAGGTGTTCGATTCCTGGAAAGAAGAAGGCAAAGACGTATCGGCCTACGAGCGTGCTGCGCTGATGAGCGAAGAATACGACAGCACCGACCTGGGCAAGCTGGCTGATCAGTGGACGGCGGACTTCCAGCGCGATGCCGCCCGTGAAGCCGGTGTGTTCCACCACCTGATCACGCTGCCGACTTACCACACGGCGGCCTTGTCTACCGATAACCTGGCCAAAGGCTACTTTGGTGCCGAAGGCATGCTGGCCTACGTGGCCGGCGTACAGCGCAAGGAAATGCGCCAAGGTATCGCCACTGTTAAGCACCAGGACATGGCCGGCTCCAACATTGGTGACGACCACAAGGAATTCTTCGCCGGCGACGCCGCGCTGAAAGCCGGTGGTAAAGACAACACCATGAATCAGTTTGGCTAACAGGCTGACCTGACGCGGCACGGATGCCGCAACGCCCTCTTTCGGGATTTAAAAGCCCGCACGCTGGTTCGCCAGGTGCGGGTTTTTTTGTGGCGCCGGCTCAAGGTTGAGGCCTTGGTCTATGCTAATAGAAACAGCGTGTTCAGGCAGGAGCAGGGCGATTGAATTTGGATCAAGGCATTGTGTTTGCGGTATTGGGTATGACGCTGGCGCTGTTTATCTGGAATCGACTGCGGTTTGATGTGGTGTCGATGCTGGCGTTTGGCTCCTTGTTGGGGGGTACCGTCACCCTGATTGGCACTCCGCCGAACATTATCATTTCTTCCTATCGTCCCGAAGGCGACTTGCAGTTGATGGAAGTGGTGATTTGTAAGCGCCCTTAAACCGACCCACTTGCCCTCAGTCGAACTGCGGCACTTTTTTTGAGACCCGCTCTAGTTTGACGTTCCATGGCAGCAGTGCTTCCAGCTTCTCCAACGTGTCAGCGTCGGCAATGCGCTCCAGAACATGCTGGATATAAACCGACGGTTCCAGTTTGTTCGCTTTAGCGGTTTCGACTAGGGAATAACACGTGGCACTGGCACGGGCGCCCTGGGAGGTATCTGCAAAAAGCCATGCTTTTCGG
>NZ_KB889883.1 GCF_000372805.1 Marinobacter gelidimuriae
TATTGTCAGTCCCTACGCAAAGCGGCCAAGGTGACCGGTGTCAGCCTACGCACGGCCTTTCGCTGGCGTCATGCCTTTCTAAGCAGTCCCAGAGATCATAAGGCTACGTCGTTGTCCGGCATCATCGAGGCCGACGAGACATTCCTGCCGGAGTCCTTCAAGGGAAAAAAGACGATGCCTCGGCCAGCCCGTAAACGTGGGGGCGGTAAGGTGACTCTGGTGCCCATCGCATTGGCGCTGGATCGCTCCGGACACATTACCCACCCTGTTCTAGAGCACGACACCAAGGAGGAAATTATCGCAGCCTTGGCCCCAGTGATCCGCGAGAACTCCGTCTTGTGCACAGATGGCAACCTTTCCTATGTAGGAATGGTGAAGACGTTTGGCCATCTTGAGCATAAGCGATTGATTGCGAAGGATAACAGCCGGGTTGTTGAGGGTGTTTACCACACCCAGACCCTGAACAATTTTACCCAACGCTGGAAGGGTTGGCTTTATGGACGAAAGGGAGGAGTTTCAAGATGTTGCTTGGGTTCGGGAGGCGATTCCCAGTTTGGAGTGGCCTACCAACAGGTAAGCACAACAGCGCCCTGTATATCCAGTAGTATAGCGCTTCTTTCCGGCTTGTCATCAAGCCAAGCCACACATAAGGCGAGTGGCTTGCGCTCAGGCAGGGGTTTTTTGTTAAAACAACTGCCTGACTCAGTTAAGCCCAGAAACGTAACTGGCAACAGCTTCAATTTCAACATCGGTCAACCTGGACGCCACGTCCATCATAATCGCCGCATTGCTGCCGTTGTTACGGGTGCCATCGCGGTAAGCGTGCAATTGCTTGGCCACGTATTCCGCATTCTGGCCACCCAATGCCGGGTATCCGGCAGGCTCGTTACCGTGCCCTTGCGAGCTGTGACAGCCGGCACAGGATGGAACACCCGATGCCATGTTACCACCGCGATACAAGGCCTGACCCTGAGCCACCAAATCCGGGTTGGCCTGGTTTACGCCCATGTCCTGGCTGGCAAAATAGGCCGCAAGATCCTGCAAATCCTGGTCAGACTTTCCCGTTAGCTGTCCGGTCATTTCAACAATGACACGCTCATCTTTCTGGATGGCAACCAGCTGATTATGCAAATATTTTTCACCCAAACCCGAAATTTTCGGGTAAACGCCCATTATAGGATTGGCGCCGCCCTGGCCATGACAGGCCTGGCATGCTGCTGCGTTCTGTTCACCTGCTTGAGGATCTCCTGCCCCGTGCGCCATTGCTGTAAGGCTGACACCGAGAACAACTCCTGCGATCAGTTTCTTCATGCTCGCTCCGCTTCTCTCATCTTAAAATATTCTTGGTTGTACAGCCGTAAGGACTGGACCGCTCAGGCACAACACCGGGGCTGAAACTGCGGACACGTCAAGCGCACCGCCCGGAATTGGTGTAGCATTATACATTAATCCCTGCTAACTGAAATCGAAAGGAAAGCCAACAGCCGTGGACTCTGATCTGATTCAAAAAAGCCTGTCTTTCAATAGTGCCCGATTTCTGGTCAGCGCGTCGAAGCTGAACGAATGCCCGGCGGATATTGGCGCAGAAGTCGCTTTTGCCGGCCGCTCCAACGCCGGCAAATCCAGTGCACTGAACACCATCACCGTAAACGGCAAACTAGCTCGAACCAGCAAAACCCCCGGGCGCACCCGGCTTATCAACTTTTTTTCGCTAAACCGGGAAAATGCCCGGCTGGTAGACTTGCCCGGTTACGGTTATGCCAGAGTGTCTCGTGACATGAAAGACGACTGGCAAACCCACTTGGGCCATTATTTGAACGATCGTCGCTGCCTGCGCGGTTTGGTGCTGGTCATGGATATTCGCCACCCCTTGACCGAATTCGACCAAACAATGGTGCAATGGTGCCAGCACAACGATATGCCGCTGATGATTCTGGCGACAAAATCCGACAAACTGAAATTTGGCCAGGCTAAAACGGCCATGCTGGGCATTCGCCAGAAGCTGAACGAGTTCAGCTGCGTGCAGCATTTAATCATGTTCTCCTCCAGCAACAAAACCGGCCTGGATGAATGCCGCCATGCGCTGACTCAGTGGCTGGAAGCAGAGCCGGAAGCCACTGCAGAATAGTCGCTAGCCACTGTAGAATAGCCATAAGCCAATGGTGAATAGTAACCCGCGCCTTCGACGCAAGCCAGACATGAAAAAAGCCGGCCTAAAATAATTCAGGCCGGCCAACGTCAGGGTTTGCGACGTGCTAAAACCTGAAAGCACCTTCCTTGAGCTTCCAAACAAACACGGGAAACGTCCGGATTCCCCATGTTACTTGCTTTGATGCGCCGCCTGGCAAAAAGTTCCCGGGCGATAAGTCTCCCGCAGTGCCAGTACCGGTTCGCGATATTCCGGGGTCACGTGGGGCAGTTCCAGAGTCAACACCTGATAAATACCCTGCTTCAACTCTGCCAGCGATAATACCGCTGGCTCTTCGGTGGCGTGAGCGGTTTTTAGATAGGCCATCCAGTTGGTAATTACCAGCCAGACATTCAGCGCCATGGCGGAACGCAGCGGCTCGGAACGCGGCGTAATAATGCCACCGCTGGCGAGCTGGTTAAAGATACCGTTGATAGCGCTCAGGCAACGGCCGGTAAAGTCACCATAGCCTGCGCGCAGGCGTGGGTCTGCGTCTAGTAGTGACTCCAGGTCACGATGGAAAAACCGGTATTGCCACAAACCGTCGAACACTGCCTCCAGGTACCAGGCCAGGTCTGCCAGCACCAAAGGCTGGCTGCCGGGTGCGGCCAGATAATAATCAACCTGCTGCTGATAGGCTAGAAACAGCTCGTAAACAATATCGGCCTTGTTGCGGAAGTGGTAGTAAAGATTGCCAGGCGAAATCGCCAGTTCTGCCGCAATGTGGTTGGTGCTTATCGCACGCTCACCACTTTGATTAAACAGCTGCAGACTGGTCTGCAGGATTCGGTCTCGGGTTTTCATAAAGTCGCCAAAAATCGAAAAATCAACGCTCACGTAAACGCCAGCGGATGCAGCAGGCGCCTCTTTTTACGCCGCTTGACTCACTAGAGTATATACTCTAATAATGAATTTTAATGCAACCAAAGTGCGTTTTGCACTGATACACAGGGAGTCTTTCTAATGGGCGCAACCCTCGCAACCGCCGCTGCAAAGAACACCAACAGGTCGGCGGCAGACACGGAAAACCCGGCAGAGAACAGCGCCGAGCAGATTGGTTATACCCACGCCGTTTTCCAAAAACAGCAGCAGGCGTTTCGCGCCCAGCCCATGCCGACAGCCGACGAGCGCCGCAACAACCTGAGTCGATTAAAACAGGCGCTGCTGAGCTGGCAAGACCTACTCATAGCAGCCATTGATAAAGACTTTGGTTGCCGCTCGAAAGATGAAACCCTGATTGCCGAAATCATGCCGTCTGTGCAGGGCATTAACTACACCCTGAAACATCTCGACAGCTGGATGAAACCGTCAAAACGGCACGTATCCATGCTGTTCCGCCCTGCCAGCAACCAGGTGCATTACCAGCCTAAAGGCGTGGTGGGGGTGATTGTGCCCTGGAACTACCCGCTTTACCTGGCCATCGGGCCTTTGGTCGCGTCGCTGGCTGCGGGCAACCGCACCATGGTGAAAATGTCGGAGCTTACCCCGCACACCTCCGCGCTGATGAAAGAGTTAGTGGAAGCCACCTTCGACGAAGATCAGGTAGCCGTTATTCTGGGGGACGCCAAGGTCGCCGCGGACTTTTCCGAGCGGCCGTTCAACCATTTGCTGTTCACCGGTTCAACCTCGGTGGGCAAGTTGGTGATGCAGGCCGCGGCCAAAAACCTGACACCGGTCACCCTGGAATTGGGCGGAAAATCACCGGCGATTGTCGCAATCGACGTACCGCTTGCGGATGCAGCCCAGCGGATTGCCTTTGGCAAGGCATTCAGCGCTGGCCAAACCTGCGTAGCACCAGACTATGTGCTTTGCCCGGCTGACCGAGTGGCTGCTTTTGTTGAGGAATACCGCAAACAGTTCAGCGCCATGTACCCGTCACTGCGTGACAACACCGACTACACGGCGATTATCAACCAGCGTCAGTACCAGCGCCTGCAGGGTTATCTGGATGACGCCCGCAGCAAAGGCGCGGAACTCGTCGAGATCAACCCCGCTAACGAAATTCTGGATGCCGCCAGCCACAAATTACCGTTGATATTATTATTGAACACAACGGCGGATATGCGGGTAATGCAGGAAGAAATATTCGGCCCCATTCTGCCTGTTGTGGCTTACGAAACGCTGGACGACGCCCTGCTCTTTATTAACGATCGCCCGCGCCCGCTGGCCTTGTATTACTTCGGTTACAATCAGGAAGAACAGCAAAAAGTCGTGGTCAACACCCACTCCGGCGGCATGTGCATAAACGACGCGTTGATGCATGTAGCGCAAGACGACCTGCCGTTCGGTGGCATTGGTGACTCCGGAATGGGGCATTATCACGGCAAAGAAGGATTTCTTACCTTCAGCCACCAGCGTGGAATTCTTACCAAGCAGCAGTTCAACAGCGGCAAAGTGGTGTACCCGCCCCACGGCGGTGTTGCCCACAAACTGATCTACAAACTGTTTATTCGCTGATTCAGTTGCGCCCGGTTCGTCGCGAAACATCGCTGGCGCTGCTATTCTGGGCAAAATAACGACGTAGAGACGGAGCTGTACATGCCAAAAGTTATTTACCCGGGTACGTTTGACCCCATCACCCATGGTCATACTGATTTAATTGAACGGGCTAGCCGGTTATTCAACGAAGTGGTGGTAGCGGTTGCCTATAATTCCAAAAAAAAGCCCTTACTAGAACTGGAGGAACGCTGCGACCTGGTGCGCCAGGCCACGGCCCATGTTCCCAATGTGACGGTCATGGGCTTCAGCAATTTGTTAGCAGAATTTGTACGCGCGCAGAACGCCACGGTGATTCTGCGCGGCCTGCGGGCGGTGTCAGATTTTGAATACGAATTTCAGCTGGCAGACATGAACCGCCGCCTGGCGCCGGAACTGGAGAGCGTATTCCTCACGCCAACCAATCATCTGTCTTATATATCATCTACCCTGATTCGCGAGATTGCGTCCTTGGGCGGGGATGTATCCGAATTTGTTGATCCAGCGGTGCAAGCCGCGTTGAAAAACAAATTCAGCTAAAGCAGAGCGTCCGAACGGGGCTATTCCCTGAGCCAGACCAACACCGGCCAGCACGCCAAACCAGGCGGCTGGCCAGACACCTCGCTTACAGCAGCGGCGGCAGCGGAATGGGCCGGCCGTTGACGTTCAACACCAAATCTTTCAACGTTGCCTTCAGTAACAGGCGGTCACCTTCCGTGACCAACAACCCATCTTTAATCAACGGAGCTGTTTGCATGCGCACATCTTCGTTGTTTTCAGCCAGGGCCAGCGGTATGGATAACTCCATTTCACCTGCAAGCGCCGGCATGATCAGTAACGCTTCAGAATCGCCCGCAGCCCCAGGATGGGTTATCAGCACTTTGCCCTGTAACGGCCCGTCAGGGCTGACCAGATGAATGTCCGGGAACCCCACACTAAAGCCTGCCGCGGCTAGAAGCTGCAACGACTCGCCTACGTCTGACATCGCCTGCATTTGTTGTTGAAACGCGGTTGGGTCGCCGTTTTCGGCGGCAAATGCCGCCAGCTGCATATCCGTCACGCTGCGACTAACAGCGTTCCAGGCCTCTACATTCAGGCCCTTCAACGCGAACTCAATGCGGTGTGGCCCCAGGGTATCCCCTGCCGCCAACTGCAGCTCGTCCAGTTTGACGCTTATGAACGAATCCAGAGCGCTGTTGTCGTTTATCGCTTCGCTGTTCGAATAGAGCGACAGACCGCGCAGCATAATGGCGTCAGCGTTTGCAGGCATCAACTCCAGACTCTGCAAAGCGAGGGTGCCCTCGCCGATCCAGATGTCACCGCTCAGACGTTGCATTTCCTGCTCCAGCGTCAGATCGCTGAGGCGCAGATCTACCTCTTCCGAGGCAATCACCAGCGACGGCCAGTCTGCACTGATATCCACAGCGTCTGCGCCAAGGCTGCCATTTACGCGCA
Organism: Marinobacter gelidimuriae; assembly: GCF_000372805.1. Lineage (GTDB taxonomy): Bacteria > Pseudomonadota > Gammaproteobacteria > Pseudomonadales > Oleiphilaceae > Marinobacter > Marinobacter gelidimuriae. The sequence goes on from NZ_KB889883.1 coordinate 6,119, forward strand.
CCACACCACCACTGCCAAAGACGGTTTCTACGTTATCGTCATCAGTGATGCTGAACTTGGGCACGGTCAGCTTGGCTACCGCCGAACCCCAAAGCCGAGTTTCTGCAGTCAAGCGCGGGGCATCATCGCCAAACCAGCTTTCGCCTGCCGGGGTCCAGCCGTTCACCGGTTTAAAATCGGTCAGGCTGCCGGTCACGCCATGGCTCACGCTGGCAAGGTAGGGAACACTCAGTTCCTCACCGCTTGCCGGGTCCCGTAACAACAATTTACCTTCAAATTCGGAGCTCCAGAATCCGCGGTCGTAGCGCCCGACTTGCATTTCCAACCAGGTCTGGGAACCGTTCACTTCCTGTGAAGCCCGCTGCCACTGTTGCTCGGTCAGGTAGCCTGTGCCATAGGGCAAAGCAATACCCGCCACCACTAGCAGTCCGGCAGATGCCATTATCCATTGTCGTTTCAAAGCGTTCTCCAGTCATACCACGTTCATAAATCAGGATTTGGCGGTCAGCCGCTCCAGCAACACCAGCTGCGACGCCAACCTTGGCTCGTCCTCAGCTGGCTCGTTCTGCACATAACTGCCATCGGCCTGCAACACCCAAGACTGGCAGTTATCAGCAAGATAGGTATTCAAATCGTCTTGCAAGCGTTCCACCAGCGCCGGCTCCTCCACCGGAAAGGCGACTTCAACACGCCTTAGCAGGTTACGTTCCATACCATCGGCGCTGGAGCAATACACTTGGGCTTGGCCATCGTTACCAAAATAGTAAACCCGGGTATGCTCCAGAAAGCGCCCGATAATAGAGCGCACGTGAATGGTACTCGACAACCCGGGCACCTGGGGCCGCAGGCAGCAGATGCCGCGAATAATCAATTCGATTTTCGCACCGGCCTGGGAGGCACGATACAGCGCTTTAATCAACTGCGGCTCGGTCAACGCGTTGAGCTTGAAAATAATCCGGCCCTTCTCACCCAGGCGGGTTTCCCGCTCAATCAGTTGCAGTATTCGCGAATGCAGAGTGAATGGTGAGTGGAACAGTTTCTTGATTTTTAACGCCTTGCCCATACCGGTCAGCTGCTGGAACAGTTTGTTCACATCGTCGCCGATAGATTCGTCGCAGGTCATAAAGCTGTAGTCGGTGTACAGGCGAGCGTTGGCGGCATGATAGTTACCCGTGCCCAAGTGCACATAGCGCCGCAAGCGGCCTTCTTCGCGGCGCACAATCAGAATCATTTTGGCGTGGGTTTTGTAGCCCACTACCCCGTACACCACAATTACCCCGGCTTCCTGCAGGCGGCTGGCCAGCTCCAGGTTTTCCTCCTCGCTGAATCGCGCCGTCAGCTCGATAACAACGGTGACTTCTTTACCGCGACGAGCGGCATCGGCCAAGGCTTCGACCACTTCGGAGTTGGCACCGGAGCGGTACAAGGTCTGGCGAATGGCCAGCACCTGCGGATCTTTAGCGGCCTGGCGCAGCAAATCGACGACCGGGCTGAAGTTCTCGTAAGGATGGAGCAACAGAATCGGACGCTTGCGGATGCTGTCAAACATGGAATCACGGCTGCGAATCTGGCGCGGGATCACCGGGGAGAAACCGGAATAGCTCAGGTCCGGTCGGTTCACTAGACCCCCCACCGCCAGCAGCCGGGTCAGGTTTACCGGGCCGCGCACCTCGTAGAGGTCGCGCTCGGTCAGGCCAAACTCGGCCAGCAGAAACTGAACCAGCTCCTGCGGGCAATTATCCGCCACTTCCAGGCGCACACCGTCACCAAAGCGGCGGCTCAGCAACTCGCCGCGCAGGGCCGATGCCAGGTCTTCCAGGTCGTCTTCCAGCTCCAGATCCGCATTACGGGTCAGGCGAAACTGGTAACAGCCTTTGATTTCCATACCCGGGAACAGCTCGTCGGTATGGGCGTGAATCATCGACGACAAAAACACCAGATTGTCGCCGCCGTCGCACACGTCGTCCGGCAGCCGCACCAGCCGCGGCAAAGACTTCGGCGCCGGCACAATGGCCATACCGGTTTCACGGCCAAAAGCATCTTTGCCGTCCAGCTCCACAATAAAGTTGAGGCTTTTATTTACCAGCCGCGGGAACGGGTGCGATGGGTCCAGGCCAATGGGGCTGACCACCGGTAGAATCTCTTCGTCAAAATAGGTGCGCACCCATTGGGCCTGAGCCGGGGTCCATTCGTGCCGGCGCACAAAGTGGATATTCTGCTTTTCCAACTCCGGAATCAGCACGTTGTTCAGGATATCGTACTGTTCGTCAATGTACTCGTGAGCCACACGGCTGATTTCCGCCAGTAACTGTTCCGGCTGCAGTCCGTCGGCGTAGACTTGTTCCCGGCCGTACTTCAACTGCTGGCGAATGCCCGCCACGCGAATTTCGAAGAATTCGTCCATGTTGCTGCTGAATATGCAGCAAAAAATGAGCCGGGTGATCAGCGGGTGGGTGTCGTCCAGGGCCTGCTTCAACACCCGATGGTTGAACTGCAGTTGGCTCAACTCGCGGTTGAAAAAATTTTGGCAGGCGTCCAGGCTCAGAGTTTCCTCGGGCGAAAGCACAGTGTCCGCTGCGGGCAAAGTGGAATCATTGTCGGCAATCTTCAGCTTGCCCTTTTTAATGGTCATTGGCTTACCGTCCTTGTTTTGTTACTGCGCTCTCAGCGCGGGGCCTGAGCGACCCCGCACTGCGGATCATTTCTGTTTCATCAGCCGCGCAGCGCGAAGAGCAAAGTAGGTCAGAATACCATCGGCGCCGGCACGGCGCATGGCCATCAGGCTTTCCATCATCACCGCATCGCCGTCCAGCCAGCCATTCTGCGCTGCGGCCATGTGCATGGCGTATTCACCACTGACCTGGTACGCGAACGTGGGCACCTGCAACTCGGTTTTCACCCGTCGCACAATGTCCAGGTACGGCATGCCCGGTTTTACCATCACCATATCGGCGCCTTCGGCGATGTCCATGGCCACTTCGTGCAGGGCTTCGTCGCTGTTAGCCGGGTCCATTTGGTAAGTAGCCTTATTGCCTTTGCCAAGGTTGCCGGCAGAGCCTACTGCGTCGCGGAATGGGCCGTAGTAGGCAGACGCGTACTTGGCGGAATAGGCCATGATGCGGGTGTTCACGTAGCCCGCTTCTTCCAGGGCTTCGCGGATCGCAATAATACGACCGTCCATCATGTCGGAAGGTGCAATGACATCGGCACCGGCTTCGGCCTGAGACAGCGCTTGTTTCACCAACGCATCTACGGTGATGTCGTTCAACACATAACCGTTGTCATCAATAATGCCGTCCTGGCCGTGTGTGGTAAACGGGTCCAGAGCGGCGTCGGTCATCACACCCAGTTCCGGATGGGCCTGTTTCAGTGCACGTACAGCCCGCTGCGCCAAACCCTGGGGGTCCCAAGCGCCAGAACCCTGCAGATCTTTATGCTCGGCAGGCACCACCGGGAACAGGGCAATAGCCGGTATGCCCAACTCCACCACTTCGGCGGCTTGGGCTACCAGAAGGTCAATACTCAAACGCTCCACGCCGGGCATAGAAGCCACGGCTTCGCGCTGGTTTTCGCCATCCAACACAAACACCGGGAAAATCAGATTGTCAGGCGACAGGTGGTTTTCACGCACCAACCGGCGGGAAAAATCACTGGCGCGGTTGCGGCGTAAACGGGTGGCGGGAAACATGCGGGGAGTCAGATTCGACACGGAACCTCCGGATTGGCAAAAAGAGTGGTACAAAAAATAAAAGCCGGCTGCGAACGTCGGCACAGGTTTTTATGATACACCTCGGCCGCCAAGCTTGCAGTTGCGTACCCGGCTCAGCAACTGTTCGAACGGCAAACTTGCAAGTGAATCTGTCATCGGCGTACCTTGGCAAACTGGGGACAGATTTCAAATCTGTCCCCGATTGAGAGCTGTCCCCTACCTTCCAAATCTGAAGGAATCGTGAATGTCTGACGCATTACGCAAACTGCTCAAGGAGTCGGCGCAGGCTCCGGCGATCACCCCACACATCGGCGTGCTCACCCTGCACTTTCAACTTTATGCCTGTGATGATCTGAAAGCCAAGCGGAAAGTGTTTGCGCCATTAAAAACGATCTGGGGTAAAGAACCGGACCTGGCGGTGGCCGAAACCGACCATCAGGACACCCTGGATTGCGCCACCTGGGCTGTCGTGGCACTGGGCTCGTCGTCACAGCAGATCAGTCAGCGCTTAGACCAGGTCGAAAAAGCCATCAACGAACGCATTGATGCCGCCATTCTGGACGTCGATCGGCAGCTGCTGTAAAGCACACTTGATGAGGCGCCGCCCTATGTGGCGTAACCACTTTTCACGCCGTATACTACGGCTCCTCCAGCAGACCGCGCGTGGCGCCCTATGACCGGAATTGAAAAATCCGCCCAGGCCTCTGTAGAGGCAATGTATCGTGTTTTCACGATTCCTGAGGCACCCGATTCTACCCTGAGCCGGATTGACCAGGATATATCCCGTAATCTTGCCGGTTTTCTTCAGGATCACATTGTTGCGGTAGAGCGTGACCTGGCCGACGTTGAGAAAAATTTCTCCGAATACAGCGTGCCAGAAAAGCCCATTTTTGTGTCTGAACAAACCCAGTTCCTGCTCGACAAACTGGTGGCGAACTCGGTACACACCGCATCACCGGCTTTTATCGGCCACATGACGTCGGCACTGCCCTATTTTATGCTGCCGCTGTCGAAGATCATGATTGCCCTGAACCAGAATCTGGTGAAAACCGAAACCTCCAAGGCGTTTACACCCCTAGAGCGCCAAGTGCTGGGCATGATTCATCGGCTGGTGTTCGAAGAAGACGGTTCGTTCTACCGCAAATGGATGCACAACCCCCGCTACGCGCTGGGCGCCATGTGTTCCGGCGGCACCGTTGCCAACCTGACTGCGCTGTGGGTAGCCCGCAACCACGCGTTTCCGGCGGAAGGTAACTTCCGCGGCTTGCAACAGGAAGGCCTGTTCCGCGCTTTGAAATATTACGGTTACGAAGGCGCCGCTATTGTTGTCTCGCGCCGCGGCCATTATTCCCTGAACAAAGCCGCCGACGTATTGGGCCTGGGCCGCGATGCACTGGTGACTGTGGCAACCGACAGCAACAACCGTATCCAGGTTGATGCGTTGCGGGAAAAATGCCTGCAGTTGCAGAAACAGAAAATCAAGGTGATTGCCCTCTGTGGCGTTGCCGGCACGACCGAAACCGGCAACGTAGATCCGCTGGAAGCCATGGCCGATATCGCCCGCGAATTCGGCGCACACTTCCACGTAGATGCCGCTTGGGGTGGGCCAACCCTGTTTTCCCGGCGTTATCGTTCGCTGCTAAAAGGCATTGAAAAAGCCGACTCGGTCACCTTTGACGCTCATAAACAGCTGTACGTGCCCATGGGAGTGGGTTTGGTGGTCTTCCGCGACCCCAGCCTGGCCAGTGCGGTTGAACACCACGCCCAGTACATTATCCGCAAAGGCTCGCGGGATTTGGGCAGCACCACGCTTGAAGGCTCGCGCCCGGGCATGGCCATGCTGATTCACTCAGGCCTGAAAATTCTGGCACGCGAAGGTTATGAACTGCTTATTGACACAGGCATTGGCAAGGCCCGCACTTTTGCGGCCATGATTGATAAGGCAGAAGATTTTGAGCTGATCACCCGGCCCGAACTGAACATTCTGACCTATCGCTACTGCCCAACTCAGGTCCGGCAGGCTCTGGAAAGCGCCGATGAAATGCTGGCGGAAAAGATCAACACCAGCCTGAACCGCGTCACCAAGTTTATCCAGAAAACCCAGCGTGAAAGGGGTAAGGCGTTTGTCTCTCGCACTCGTCTGGAACCGGACAACTACTACAACTTTCCCTGCATTGTGTTCCGCGTGGTGCTGGCTAACCCGCTGACCACCGCCGACATACTGTCGGACATTCTGGCAGAGCAGCGGCTGCTGGCCAGCGAAGACGGTATTGCCGACGAAATGGCAATTCTGAACAACCTGGCCGCCGGCGCCCGGGCGCAAGCCTAAGCGCTTCTAATCAGCTCTAAACAGACAGAACAAACAATAACGGCGCCTTACGGCGCCGTTATTGTTTGTTCTGTGCGAGCGCTTGCACCCGCTCTTAATAAAGCGCGTCTTCGTCGTCCAGCACTTCATGAATAATATCCAAAAACATACGATCTGCATCGCTCCACTTTTCCGGAATACGAATGCTGGTGCTGGAGCTGATCTCCCGCGCGATAGCCTCGTCAGAATTGGGTTCGCCTTTGTGCTTGCGGGCAATGTCCATCGATCTAACCGCAATGGTGGGTTCGCTCATTACTTTCTTGATAAACACCCTCAGCTCGTTAATCATCCTGGCCTGGTTGCTTTCAACGGATGTACTCATAAGCTCACTCCCCAACAAATAAGATTTCGGAAGCTATCACTCCCACGTCGTGTTACTCAGTATGGGCAAACTCGCCTTGAACGGCTAGTGTCCCGGTTCGCTAATTCGCTCGTCAAACAGGACACTAAATCATCAGCCCACGCAGGGTGAAAAACAACACGGCAGCCATCAACGCCGACGCCGGCACGGTAATAATCCAGGCCGCTGCGATGCGGGTCAGATGGGAACGCTTAACCATCTCTTCCCGGTAGACTTTCTTCAGCCGTTTACGGTCGTTTTTTGTCAGCGGCACCTGTTTTTTATTTTCCTTCGCACGCTTGAGCAAGTTTTCCATTTCCTCAACTGAGGCGTTACGGAAGACGTCCAGAAATGGCTTCAAACGTTCGCGCTCTTCGGGGTCACGCTCTTCCATGATCTTGTGCAGCTGGAGGGCGTAATTCGACTTCAGATACTCACGCAGGAAGCCAACGCCAAAATGACGGTCAAAGCAGCCGATAGCGCAATGCAAAAGGCGCGGGTTTTATCCAGCTCTGTGATTTCACTGCCCACGGTTTTGATCAGCCGCGGGCCAAACAGCATTAGGCCCAACGCAATACCCAAGGCGCCTACCGCCATCACCCACAAAGGAATACTGGAGGACGTCATTACGCCGCCGTTGGCCAGGGCATCGTTTATAGCCGCCAGGGGCCCGATGGCATTGGCTACGTCGTTGGCACCGTGAGCGAAACTGAGCAGCGCCGCGGCAAAAATCAGCGGCCAGACAAAGGATTGGTCGTCATTCAGGTTAGACGGGTCAATAATTCCGCCCTTGATGGTAGACACCACGCCGCCGCCGGCAATCAACGCGCCAGCGGCTTCAAAGACAGCCGTCAGAGCCCACCGCGGCGCCCAGCGACAAAGCGCCAGAGCCCACCGCAGGGCCCACATTGTTGGCAACATCGTTGGCACCGATGTTGATGGCCATATAGCCACCAATCACTGCAGCGGCCATCAGCAGCATGCCGTTTGGCAGGCCACTCGCAAACGAGCCTACCGACAACCAAACGCCCAGTAAAAACAACAGGCTGATTCCAACCCGAAAGCGTTCCGTGGAGGGGCTGGTAAGAAGTGTGTCCAGAAATCCGCTTGAACGGCTCATGTCATGAAATATCTCATGTGGCATGGCGTCATCTGAATGCAGAAAAACTGCAGGCGGCACTATAAAATTTTTGCAATGAAATTGAAATAAATCCGGCATAAATCACCGCATTGCAAAAAACGATCGGTCAGGGCTATTATCTCAACCTGTACATGGTTGCAGCTGCTTCTCATTACCAGCAACTCATTACCAGAAACCCAGACCTCACTCAACTGTTCGGAATTTTTCTATGCAAGCCATCCGCATTCTTGTTGGCAGCGTTTACGGTGGCGCTCTGATGAGTGCCCGCGCCGTCGAAAAGACACTGACGCCGCTCGGTTACCGTGTAACGGTTCTGGAAGAGCCACAGCTGTCTGACATCACCGACAACAACGACGCCCTGCTGGTGTGCACCTCTACCACTGGCCAGGGTGAACTGCCCTCCAACATCCTGCAGTTTTATGTGGATTTGCGGGACCAGCTGCCACAGCAGCCCGGCCGCCCGTTTGGCAGCATCGTGCTGGGTGACAGCTCTTACGGCGACACTTTTTGCGGCGCCGGCGAACTGATCGAAGAAGCCCTCTACGAAACCTCCGCGCGTAAAGTGGGTGACACCCTGCGCATCGACGCCATGGAAACCATGGCGCCCGAGATCGAGGCCGCTGAGTGGGCGCAGGAATGGGTCAAACAACTAAAAACACTTGCCTAAGACACAAACCAAAATCCCAGTCAGAGCTGTTTACCCCGGCTTTGACGGGTTCATTTTATACAGCTACTGGCTTTTTCGCAGGCGAATCAAGCATTCCTGTGCACAGGAAGCAACTATTTCACCGGAAGCATTGTAGAAACTACCACGATTCAACCCCCGCCCTGCCGCCGCACTCGGGCTGTCTTTGTCATACAACAACCACTCATCCATGCGGAAATCACTGTGGAACCACATAGCGTGGTCCAAGCTGGCTACCCGCAAGCCGACATCCCAAAACTTGACCCCATGGGGCACCAGCGACGTGCCCAGAAACGAAAAATCCGAGGCATAGGCCAGTAAGCAGCGGTGCAGCACCGGGTCATCCGGCAAGGTACCCCTTACTCGCACCCAATCCTGTGCTCGGGGTGGGCGGGGTTCGGGATGTAGCGGGTCACCCGGGGCGACCGGGCGGAACTCCACCGGTCGGTCGCGCGTCAGCAGAGGGCGCAGTGCTTCAGAAACATGGGGCGCTAGCAGTTCGCCCAGCTCCTGCTCGGTTTTCAGGGTTTCCGGCGCCGGCACCTTTGGCATTTCAAACTGGTGTTCAAGACCTGTCTCATCGCTTTGGAAAGACGCACAACAGGTCAAAATTTCCTTGCCTTCCTGGCGCGCGGTCACCCGCCGAACAGAAAAGCTGCCGCCGTCGCGCACCCGCTCTACTTCATAATCAATGGGCATGCGCTGGTTACCCGGGCGCAAAAAATAAGCATGCAGAGAATGACATAGGCGGTTCTCCACGGTACGGCTGGCGGCCATCAGCGCCTGGCCCAGAACCTGGCCGCCAAATACGTTTGGAAATCCCAGATCTTCGCTGTCACCCTGGAAATGATCTACGCCGGTAGCGCTCACGTTCAGCAAATCCACCAGTTTTCGGGTTATATCCAGCATGCAGGCTCCTGTTGAGTGATAATAAGCAAACGACCTAAATTCTCACCCAGGGCGCGCGGCTTGGCAATGAAAACCGACCATTCGCGCTCAGGAAGCTGCGTTATGCAGCGCCGGCAACTGCCGCGACAACGCCTGTTTCTCCATGGTAAAGCGACCGGTTAGCGCGAAGCCTAACAGCTTACCTTCTGGATTATTAAACAGCGCTTTAACGTGATTGCCATCCTGCTCGACCTGCCAATGCCCTTCCGCGCCCACCGGTGGTGGGTTTACCGCCGCCGGGCAGCAAGGTGTTTTTATCATCACCGGCATGGCCGGGTAGAGCACCTCGCTGCGCTCGCCGCTCAGGGTTTTTGCCAACGCACGGGCGCTCGCCATTAGCGGCATAACATACAGCAGTAGTTGGCCATCCACCTCAGCACAGTCGCCCAGGGCATACACATCGGGCGCCGAGGTTTCCAGCGCCCGATTCACCACAATGCCGCGGTTCACCGCCAGCCCGGCCTGCTGTGCCAGTTCGGTCCGCGGCCTTAGCCCCACTGCCGAAATCACCACATCGGCCTGCAGATGCCGGCCGTTGGTCAGCGCCAGGGTTACTCCACCATCGGCTCCGGCCGGCACTTGCTCAATGCGATCAACCTGGGTATTCAGGTGAAAAGTCACACCCAGCGCCTCCAATTCATTTTGCAGGGCGCGAGCGGCCTGTTCGGGCATCAGCGTGGGCATCACCGTTGCCGAGGGTGCAATCACTTCTACCTGATACCCGCCCAGAAGCAAATCATTGGCAAATTCACAGCCAATCAGCCCGGCGCCCATAATGGCCACGCACTCAGCGCCCGTCAGGGCGGCACGGAAGGCACGATAGTCGTTCAGGTCATTAATGGAATACACAGAACCGCTGCCACTGCCAGCCAGATGCAGTGGTACCACTTCCGCACCCCAGGCCAGCACTAACTTGCTGTAGCTTTGCCAGTGGTCACCCAACAGAACCTGGTGGGCCTGTGGGTTTAGAGCGGTCACCCAGGTATGGGGCATCAGGTGCAGATCAAACTGTTCAGCCATCGAATACTGGGTAGCCTGAGCCAGGCCGTTGGCATCTTTGCCCTTACCAAAGCCGTTAGACAGCATGGGCTTTGAGTAGCTGGTGCCGTCATCGGCGGTTACCAGCAGTATGGGTGCGTCCGCGTCGTGCTTGCGCAGCTCCCGCACCAACGAGTAACCGGCCAAGCCACTGCCAACAATGACAATGGGGTTGCGTTCGGAAGCTGTTGTCATGCTGTACCCGCCTCAGTCGATTTCGATCATTTCAAAATCTTCCTTACCCACACCGCAGTCCGGACACAACCAGTCTTCTGGCACGTCATTCCACGCCGTCCCTGGTTCAATACCGTCTTCCGGCCAACCTTCGGCTTCGTCATAAATCAGCCCACACACCACACACTGCCACTTCTTCATTACCTGCTCCTGCTCCTGTTACTATTGCTGTTAATAGCGATTGCCGTTCATCTACGCTTCAAATTGGCGCCCGGGCCAATCGTACCGCGGTAATTAACGCCTGCCGTAGCCCTACGGCGTGGTCAGTATGCCTGTTTTGCACGTGTAGCCATAAATACAGACCCCTCCATGCCCGGTTAGCTCTCCCTTCACACCCATCGCTCCGGTATAATCGCCCGTTTTACGACAGGACCGCCCGTTATGATCGATACCGTCGCCGAAATGAAGCAGGTAATGGCCGAAGCCGATTGTCTGGTTCCAAATCAGCAGGTACAGGCCGCTATTACTGCTCTGGCCAGCGTTATCACCGAACGCCTTGAAGGCAGTAACCCGTTGGTTTTCTGCGTGATGAACGGGGGCCTGATCACCACTGGCCAACTGCTCACCCAGTTGAACTTTCCCGTTCAGGCCGAATACCTGCATGCCACCCGTTACCGCCAGGAAACCACCGGCGGCATTCTGGAGTGGAAGCTGCGGCCGGAAGTTGATATGAACGACCGTATAATTCTGATTGTTGACGACATTCTGGACGAAGGCACGACCCTGTGCGCCATCGCCGATTATTGCCGCGCACACGGCGCCGCTGAAGTGCTGACCGCCGTACTGGTAGACAAACAGCACGATCGCAAATGCCGACCCGGCCTGAAAGCCGATTTCACCGGTATGGATGTCGAAGACCGCTTTCTGTTCGGCTTTGGCATGGACTACAAAGGCTACTGGCGCAATGCGCCTGGTATCTATGCTGTCAAAGGTCTGTAAAAACAGCCCAACGGCGGCCTGCGCTCTAACGATCCCGCCGGCCTGCTGGTATCGCCAGCCAGCGGCCGCGGGCTTGCGCGACCCTCAGGTTCATGGCCCGGCGCGTTACTGGTTAAACGTTCAGGGGTCGTTCACCCGAGCGTTGCAGCAACGCTGCCAGCAAAGTTTTCACGTAGAAGTCGCCAGCGAAGGTTTTGCCCTGCCCCGCGCCGAAGAAGCCCGCAAGCTGAACATTCCCTGGCGCCAGCAAGCGTGGATTCGCGAAGTGCGCTTGTGCGGCGATGGCCAACCCTGGGTGTTGGCACGTACCGTTATCCCCTTGGCCTGCTTGCAAGGGCCAGGCCGCCAGCTTCGCAACCTGGGCAACCGGCCACTGGGTGCCTACCTGTTCAGCCACCGCCAGTGGCATAGAGGCCCACTCGAAACCGGATTATGCCAGGGCACCCATAGCGGGCAGCCGCAGCTGGCCCGGCGCTCGCTGTTTCACACCCGCAGGCAGGGCCGCCAGCATTCGCTGATGGTGTGCGAATACCTGCTACCGCAGCTTTACAGCGGCGCAGAACGAACTTGATTCCGCCAGAGTTGGCAGCGGCTTTTTGACCCGCGCCCGGCACTGACTATAATCCCCTGCACATTCACCGTTATTACCGACCAGCGAACCCTGTCATGCTAGCCAACGCCTTGCCCGATCACGTTCGTTTACGCCTGCGGGATTACGCCCTACTGCTGCGCCTGAACCGCCCCGTGGGCACGTTATTGTTGCTATGGCCCACCTACTGGGCGCTGTGGCTGGCCGCCGACGGCATGCCCAGCCTGAGCAACCTGATTGTGTTCACGCTCGGCGTGTATTTTATGCGTGCCGCGGGTTGTGCCATTAATGACTTTGCCGACCGCGAATGGGACAGGCACGTCGAGCGCACCAAAGACCGGCCGTTAACCACCGGCCGCATCCATCCCTGGGAGGCCGTCGCGCTGTTTGCTGGACTGGGCCTGGTATCGTTTTTAATGGTGCTGCTGTTTACCAACACGCTGACCCTCTATTTGGCTTTTGGTGGCGCTCTGTTGGCGTTCGTTTATCCCTTTATGAAGCGCTATACCCACCTGCCCCAGGTATTTCTGGGGGCGGCCTTCGGCTGGAGCATTCCGATGGCCTGGGCTGCCCAAACCGGTGAGCTCAGCCAAGTCACCTGGCTACTGTTCATTGCCAATGTTATCTGGTCGGTGGTGTATGACACCTTTTACGCCATGGTAGATCGCGAAGACGACCTGAAAGTGGGCATAAAATCCACCGCAGTGCTGTTCGGTGACGCCGATCGCCTAATCCTGGGCATTCTGCAGACCATCATCATCGCCATACTGCTGCTGGTCGGCCAACAGGCCGAACTGGGCACTTTTTACTATATGGGTTTGCTGACCATGGCTTGCCTGTTCATTTACCACCAATTTCTGGCCCGTGAGCGCGACCGAGCCGGATGCTTCAAAGCCTTTTTACACAATAACTGGGCAGGTTTTGCGCTGTTTGCCGGGCTGGCCGTTGACCGCATGCTCGCCTGAGCAAAACTCTCGACCCGCTGTCACATATCTGTAACAGTAATCGGGTGTACTACGGCGAACTCAACGCAACGCAACGCTAAAGCAGGTTACCGCCATGCCCGAAAAAACCATTCTGATTGTAGACGACGAGTCTGCCATTCGCGAAATGGTCACTGTGGCCCTGGAAATGGCGGGTTATGACTGCCTGCAAGCCGCCGACGCAAAGGCTGCCCACACCCTGATTGTCGACAAGCGCCCGGATCTGATTTTGCTGGACTGGATGCTGCCGGACACCAGCGGTATCGAGCTGGCCCGGCGGCTGAAAAAAGACGATACTACCGCGGCAATTCCCATTATTATGTTGACCGCAAAAGTCGAAGAAGATAACAAAATACTGGGTCTTGAATCCGGCGCCGACGACTATATCACCAAGCCATTTAGCCCGAGGGAATTACTGGCCCGGCTGAAAGCCGTGCTGCGACGCAGCACCCCCGCCGGCGTTGATAGTGCACTGGAAGTCGGCGGTCTGACTCTGGACCCGCTCAGCCACCGGGTTAGTAGTCAGTTCGGACAACTGGAACTGGGGCCAACAGAATACCGCATGCTGCAGTTTTTCATGAGCCATCAGGACCGGGTATACAGCCGCAGCCAGCTGCTGGACCAGGTTTGGGGCGCCAACGTGTATCTGGACGAACGCACCGTAGACGTCCACATCCGCAGGCTGCGCAAAGCGCTTGGCACCCATCACGACCATCTGATACAAACCGTTCGCGGTGCCGGCTACCGATTTTCCGCAGACCCCGGCTAAGCGCCGAACCCGTTACGGAACCATTGCCATGCAACAGAACTGGTCGCAATACCTGCGCTTGATGATTGCCCTGCTAGGATTAACCTTGCTGCTGGGTTGGCTGGTAGGCTTTCCACTTTACGGTTTGCTCGCCGGTCTGCTGCTTTACCTGGGCTGGACCCTGGCGCAAACAAAACGCCTGCTACGCTGGCTGGCGCAACCGGATACTGCCAGCGAAGCGCCAAACAGCGTAGGCTTGTGGGGTAATATTTTTGACGGCCTGAACAAACTCCAGAAACAGCACATCAAACACCACCCTGCGCTGCAAGAGCGCCTTCAAAGGGTGCAGCAATCCGCCAATGCCATGCGCGACGGCGTAGTGATGACCGATTCCCACGGCGCTATAGATTGGTGGAACGGCAGCGCAGGTTACCTGCTCAATCTGCGTAACGGCACCGACCAGGGACAGCTGATTCAGAACCTGATTCGCCTACCCGCATTCATCCATTACTTTGAACAGAAGCAGTACCAGCAGCCATTGGAGCTGAACGCTCCGGCTCGCGCCCACCTGCGCCTGCAGATCCAAATCAGCCTGTTTGGCGATAACGATCGCCTGCTGCTAATCAAAGACGTTACCCGCCTGCATCAGCTGGAACAGGTGCGGCGGGATTTCGTTAGCAACTTATCCCACGAAATGCGCACACCGCTGACTGTTATCAGCGGTTACCTGGAAACCCTGGCGGACCATAGCGATGAAGTACCGGCCAACTGGCAACGCGCCCTGGCCACCATGGCAGACCAATCGGCGCGCATGGAAGCCTTAATCGCCGACCTGATTCTATTGTCGAAAATCGAAACCGGCGATCGCAATCTGCACGAAGGCACCGTCGATGCAGGCACTCTGCTGCGACAGGTTTGCGATGACGCAAACGCCCTCAGTGGCGGCAAGCAACACCGGATTGAGCTGACAATCGACGGCCCGACGCAGATACGCGGCGACTTGTCACAGTTGCGCAGCGGGGTCTCTAATCTGGTTTTTAACGCGGTAAAGTACACCCCCGCACAAGGCCAGATTCGCGTTCGCTGGAGCGCCGGCGAGCAAGGTCCACTGCTGACGGTGGAAGACAACGGCATTGGTATAGACCCAAGCCACCTCTCGCGATTGACAGAACGCTTTTATCGCGCTGACCCCAGTCGCCACAAAGACACCGGCGGCACGGGGCTGGGTCTGGCTATTGTTAAACACGTGCTGTTGAACCACGACGGACAACTGCTCATCAGCAGCAGCCCGGGGAAAGGCAGTACCTTTAGTTGCCAATTCCCCGCGCAGCGGGTCGTTGCTAGCGAGGCGCTGCCGCTCGAAAGCGGGCAATAAAGCGCGGCGCGTAAAAAATGGTCCCATCTTGTGGGTGTAGGTTACTGATTTGTCACCCTCCAGCAGTGGCAAGTGTGTTTTTAGGGCCGCAAAAAACGCTACTATGGGCGTCAATAATACGTCCTACGCCCATTTTCCGGAGGTTCTACGTGCCCGTCTCCATTTCCCGCCTTCTTCGCCCGGCCGCCACGGCCCTGTGTGCCGGCATGCTGGCCACTCTGCCGCTGAGCGCTAGCGCCAGCCTTGCCGACAAGGCCACGGACCAGCCTGCTGCGCTCAACAGTTTTGAGACGTGCAAAGCAGATTTGCAACAGCAGGCCGTAGCCGCCGGCGTTAGCGCTGAAACCGCGCGCAGCGTATTAGCTGGCGCGGAGTATCTGGAACGGGTGATTGAGCTGGACCGGCGCCAGCCGGAATTCACCACGCCCTTTGCTGACTATTTGAACCGCCGGGTAAACGACACTCGCATCGATAAGGGCCGTCAGCTATTAATAGAGCACGCCGATCTACTGCAACGAGTGACCAATGAAACCGGCGTGCCCGCCGCCTATTTGCTGTCCTTCTGGGGTTTGGAAACCAACTACGGCAGCTATTTTGGCAAAATGTCGGTGCCCAGCTCATTGGCGACACTGGCCTGTGACGAGCGCCGTAAAACCTTTTTTACCCGCCAGCTGATTGCTGCCCTGCAGATTGTTGACGAAGGCGCCATTAGCCCTGAGCAAATGGAAGGTTCCTGGGCCGGTGCTATGGGCCACGTGCAGTTCATGCCCACGGTCTTTCTGAAGCACGCCGTCGACGCAGACGGCGATGGCCGCCGTGATTTGTGGAACAGCCTGCCAGACGCGCTGATGTCAGCCGGGCAATTCTTGCAGTCTATGGGCTGGGATGGCGACTACCGCTGGGGCCGTGAAGTACAGCTACCCGATAACTTTAACTTCGCCCTGGCCGATGGCCGTCGTAAATCTCTGGAGCAATGGAACCAGCTTGGCGTTACCAACGCGTCAGGCGGGCCCCTGGCCGAGGAAGCGATCGATGCAACATTGATCGTACCCGCCGGCCACCAAGGCCCGGCGTTTTTGGCCTATCACAACTTCAAAGTGATTATGGGCTGGAACCGCTCGGAATTTTACGCCATCGCCGTGGGCCACCTGGCCGACCGTATCGCCGGTGCAGGCGGGTTACAGAACCCTCCCCCGGTCGATGCGCCTGCGCTGTCCCGCGACAACATCATGCAGTTACAGCAGCAGCTGGAACAGCGTGGATATTCCGCCGGCACGCCAGACGGCATTATGGGCCCGGCCACCCGTGCCGCCATCCGTCAGTACCAGATTGCCAACGGGCTGGTCGCCGACGGTTACCCGGGGCCTCAGGTTTTACAAGTTCTGCAGGTTACACCGGCGCTTTGATGCGGCGAACAAGCACCCCGGCCAGCCTTGCCACGTCAGCTCCCGGCCAGGAGTGTTGAAGACCATGCGCCTCGATCAATTTATTGCCACCAGTTCAGAGCTTTCACGCAAAGAGGCAAAGCGTGCCATAGCCGCTGGTGACGTTCAGGTAAACGGCGACGTATGGAAGAATTCGGCCACCGCCGTTCCAGCTAACGCTGAGGTTATGCTGCAAGGAGAACCCGTTGCCCTGCCTGCTGAGCGCTACTTGATGCTCAACAAGCCCGCAGGATTTATCAGTGCGACCCGCGACAGCGACCAGCCCACAGCGCTGGACCTTCTGCCGGCAGAGCTGGCCCGCAATCTTCATATTGCCGGCCGGCTGGACGCCGACACTACCGGTTTGCTGTTGCTAACAAGCGATGGTCAGTGGTCACACCGGGTTACCTCGCCAAGAGTGGAGTGCCCGAAAACCTATCAAGTGGCTCTGAGTGCACCCATTTCACAAGCGGCCATTGCAGCCTTGGAAACCGGCGTGATGCTTCGTAACGACACTAAGCCGACAAAACCTGCTCAGGTGAAGGTGCTGCAGTCACAGCTCATAGAGCTGACCATTTCTGAAGGCCGCTACCACCAGGTCAAACGCATGATCGCCGCCGTTGGTAATCACGTCACGACTCTGCACCGCAGCCGCATTGGTGGGGTGACGCTGGATCCGGCATTGGCCGCTGGTGAGCATCGCTTTCTAACCAGCGCCGAAATCGCCAGTTTTACCTAGAAATTTTCAAACCGCCGATGACGCAGCAGCCGGCACCAGATCTTACTCCGGTGTAATCTGTACAGGCCACCACGCTGACCTGCATCAATAGCCCCCGAATCCGCCGCGCATATACTTCCGCCATACTTTGACATAAATAGAAGGCTTGTATGTCTGCGCCCGACCTAAACAACGATTCTCTGATTGACACTCTGAGTCACCCCCTGACGGGCAATGCGCAAGACGCATACAACCACTGGCGCGCCGGTTATGGCGTTATCCGCCACGGTGACCTGCTGTGTGCAAGCGTGCTGCGCTTGGCCCGGCAGCTGGTCAGTCGCACGCTGCAGCCGAATCTGGAAGCCGTATTCCATCACCTGGCTGCTCTAGACCGGCTTGCCAGTGCAGGCATGTGGCAAGTCGTGCACATGACCTACACCAACCGGGTGTGCTTAAACGGCAAAGCGCTTGCGGCGGATGACTTCAAACCCAAACCCGAAGGCCATACCGGCGGTGCGTTGAACATGGTGCCCGCCTACGCCGCTTACCTGGCCAGCAACAGCCTGACCGGAAAAACCCGCAGCTGGCTGATGGGCCAGGGCCACTGCGTGGCTGCTATTGACGCCCTTAACGTGCTAACCGGTAATCTGCATCCGGAACAACAGCAAACCTATGGCGGCGCCGATGGCCTGACACAGCTGGCCCGAGATTTTTACAGTTACCGCCAGAATTCCGATGGCAGCAACGCCGCGCCCTTGGGCAGCCACGTTAATCCTTACACCGCCGGCGGCATTATCGAGGGCGGCTATTTGGGCTTTGCCGAGCTGCAATACGCACACATGCCCCTACCCGGCGAATCTCTGGTGGCGTTTTTGTCTGACGGTGCCGCTGAAGAACAGCGCGGTAGCGACTGGATTCCGCGCTGGTGGCGCGCTGAAGACTGCGGTTTGATAATGCCCATTATGATTGCCAACGGCCGGCGCATTGAACAGCGTACCGAACTGGGCACCCGCGAAGGCCTGGAGCGCTTTGAAAAACATCTGTCCGCGCGCGGCTTTGCACCCTTCCGTTTTGATGGTCGCGACCCTGCAGCGTTTGTGTGCGCCATGCTGGATATGGAATGGGCGCTGGAAGAACAGGTCGAGGCCGTATTGAGTGGTCAGCAGAACTATCCCGCACGGATTCCCTACGGCATTGCCGAAACCATCAAAGGCTTCGGTTTTTACGGCGCGGGCGAAAATGCTGCACACAATTTGCCGCTGCCGGGCAACCCGCGGGTTGACGCACGCATACGCGAACTGTTTCATCAGCACACCGCGCCGCTGCACGTTCAGCCAGACGAACTGACCGCCGCACTGCGCACGCTGAACCGCCATCAAGATCAAAAAAGACCGCTAGAGCGGGACCACCCTCTGGCTTTGCGCACCCCCCCGGACCCGGTTATTCCAACGCTGGCGCCGGTGCAGCAAGCCGCATCGCCGATGACCGCCATCAACGATTTCTTCTGCGCGCTGGTTGGGGCCAATCCGACATTAAGGCCCCGCGTGGGCAACCCGGACGAGCTTGCCAGCAACCGCCTGGAAGGCGTATTGCACCTGTTAAAGCACCGGGTGAACGAACCGGAAAACAACCATGAGTCGGTTCTGGGCGGGGTTATTACCGTATTGAATGAAGAAGCGGTGGTGTCTGCTTGCCTAGCCAACAAGGCCGGGCTCAACCTGGTGGCCAGTTACGAAGCTTTCTGCGTGAAAATGCTCGGGGCCATCCGTCAGGAACTGATATTCGCCCGTCATCAAACTGCAGTAGGGCGCCCTGCACGCTGGCTTGGAATGCCCGTGGTCGCAACATCACACACTTGGGAAAACGGCAAGAATGAGCAATCCCATCAAGACACAACGTTCTGTGAAAGCTTACTAGGGGAAATGAGCGATGTCTCCCGCGTGGTGTTCCCCGCTGACTACAACAGCACCCTGGCGCTGATGCCCGGCATTTATCGCAACCGCGGTCGCATTACCTGCATGGTTGTGCCAAAGCGCGAGCGGCCGTGTGTGTTCAACACCGCNGAAGCGGCGCTGCTGGCGCGCCAGGGAGCGATTGTGATTGATGAAGACACTGGCGGGCGCGAGCCGGTTATGCTGATTGCGAATGGCGCCTATCAGCTTTCAGAAACCATCCGTGCCTGTGAACGATTGCGCGACAGCGGTGCAGCTTTCCGCCTGGTGTATGTTCAGGAGCCAGGGCGTTTGCGTCAGCCCCGCGACGCCCGGGAAGCCGCTGAGTGCATGAATGAACTGGAACGTGAACAGTTATTCCCGGGCCGGCTAAGCTGCCGGGTCGCGCTAACGCACATGCGCGCGGAGGTGTTCCGTGGCCATCTGCACACGCTGTTTCCGGTACCGGCAACATCACGGGTGTTGGGTTACCGCAACCATGGCGGCACGCTGAACGAAGCCGGCATGCTGTTTACCAATGGTTGTTCCTGGGCCCACGCCCTGGCGGCTTGCGCCAGCGTAATGGCGCTGCCACCCGGCGAATGGTTATCCAGCGCGGAACTGGCAGCGGTAGAAGGCCGTGGTGACCCTGCGGTTATCACCCGCTAAGCGGCCATTGCTAAAATCTTATTCAGTACGGATAACAGCCACAAAAAAAGGCAGCCTTAGCTGCCTTTTTTTATAGCGGGTTACTTCTGCATCCAAGCGGGATTACAGAGGTACAACGTTTTCCGCTTGAGGACCTTTCTGGCCCTGGGTAACGGTGAACTCGACTTGCTGGCCCTCTGCCAGAGTCTTGAAACCGCCGCCCTGAATAGCGCTGTAGTGAACGAATACGTCGGGGCCGCCTTCACGAGTGATGAAACCAAATCCTTTTGCTTCGTTGAAGAACTTAACAGTACCGGTAGTAGTAGACATGCTTAAATATCCTGCAATCAATCAATTATTCACCCCGCTCAACCAAGATGGCTTGAGCCGGTGTTTACGGAAAACCAGAATCTGCGGAATCAAAAAAAGGACGGTAACTGCTCATCACTGGGTTTAATACTAACCGCTGGAATACGTCTTATTAATGAAATGCTTCACTGAATATTTCCTTCAAGAATTACTCTACTCGGGAATTCAGTGCTTGCCAAGTGGATTTTAAACATTTCTTATAGGTAATGGTGCAGATCAACTTTTGATCAATGCGACCGTGTAAAAACCAACAGCCGTCATCAGCAACGCACCGCAAACGTGGGCCAGAATGCCCACCAGCGCCATGCCCCACTTTCCCTGCTGCAAGGCCGTGAGCATTTCCAGCGAGAAAGTCGAAAAGGTCGTCAGCGCGCCACACAGGCCGGTTATTGCAAACAAGCGCCATTCCGGTGACAGGCTGGAGCTGTGGCTGAACCAGGCCAGCAACAAACCCGCCAGCCAGCCACCGGCCATATTTGCCACCAAAGTGCCCAGCGGCACATGGTGATGGCTGGCGTTCAGCCACAAACCCAGTGCCCAGCGCAAATTCGCGCCGAGCACCGCACCACCGCTAATGGCCAGAACCGACAACCACATACTCAGTGCGCCATCAAGAGGGCTGCGACTGGGTCTGGGGCGGAGAGGGATTGTGGTCAATCACTGAGCTTTTATTGCGGGCGAATTCATCAAAGGCAAAGTCGTCCACCGTCAGCATTTCCAGCACCTTTGCTTCGTAATCGCGCATGAAGATTGCGTCTTCGTCACTGAACACGCCCGCGTCCAGAGCCGCTTCAAAACGCTGCTCCGGGTGCAAAGCGGTGATCGGCAGTTCTCCCTTGCTGTAGGCCTTGTTGGCTTTGCGATAGAGCTTTTCAGCTTTGGCATTGTCTTTCAGCAAGTCGTTGTAACTGGCCACGGGGTTGGAAACAACGGCGTCGGCGCCGTTTTCACCTTCACCCACCCACAGGCTGGACAACAGCTTTTTCCGCAGCGGCGAATCGGTTGAAATGGCCTTTGCCAGGGTGTGGGTCAGAGCATCACTTGGGCCTGTCCAGCGCCGGCCGATGGGCAAGGTAATCACCCGCAGCGCACCGGCTACCAAACGGTTTGGCAAGTTATCAAGGAATTCCACCAACACCGTTTCCGTGCGTGCCAGCAGCATGTCCAGGCTGTAGGCCATGAGTGCCTGCTCACCGTCCACCGGCTGGGTTTCGTGCCAATGCTTGAGCACCATAGAGGCCAAATACAGATTCGACAGCATGTCACCCAAACGCGCAGAGGTCAGTTCGCGCATTTTCAGCTCACTGCCCAGGGTGGTCATGGCCGCATCGGAACACAGCCCGAAAGCGGCGCTGAAGCGGGCCACAGACTGGGCGTATTTACGCGCACCGTGATCAAACGGCACGTCTGCGAGGCCAATGCCCAAGGCCTGGGTAAAGGCACGGGCAGCGTTACCAAACACCAGCCCGGCGTGGCCGAAGAAAGCTTCGTCAAAGGCATCGATGTCGTCGTTGTCTTTCGCCGCCAGCTCTTTTAACACGTACGGGTGGCAGCGAATGGCGCCCTGGCCAAAGATCATCAGGCTGCGGGTCATTATGTTAGCGCCCTCAACGGTAATAGACACCGCCGAACCACTGAACGAAATACCCATGTAATTGCGTGGGCCAAGGGTGACCGTTTTGCCGCCGTGAACGTCCATCGCATCGCTAAGAATGTCGCGCTGATACTCGGTCAAGTGGTACTTCAGAATCGCCGACGGCACCGCCGGTTTCTGGCCTTGGTCAATCATGTTGGCGGTATGGTTAACCGCCGCTTGGGCAATGTACGTTTTGGCAGCAATCCGCGCCAACGGCTGCTGCACGCCTTCCATTTCCGCCACGGGCGTATTGAACTGGCGCCTTATCCGGGTAAAACCGCCGGCCGTGGCCACCGCGAAAGCCGCCCCACCGGCAGCGCCAGACGGCAACGTAATGCAGCGACCCACCGACAAACATTCCACCAGCATGCGCCAACCCTCGCCGGCCATTTTTTCACCACCGATCAGGTAGTCCAGCGGAATGAACATGTCTTTGCCAATAATCGGGCCGTTCAGAAACGGGCTTCCTATCGGGCAGTGGCGACGGCCGATTTCCATGCCGTCGGTATCACGGGGAATCAATGCGCAGGTAATGCCGCGGTCTTCAACATCGCTCAGCAAGCCATCGGGGTCGAACATACGGAAGGCCAGGCCCACCACCGTGGCGATCGGCGCCAGGGTAATCCAGCGTTTCTCAAAATTCAGCCGCAACCCAATCACTTCTTTGCCGTCAACTTCCTGTTTACACACAATACCGGTATCCGGTAATGAGGTGGCGTCGGAACCCGCGCGCGGGCCGGTCAGGCCAAAACAGGGTATGTCGCGGCCGTCAGCCAGGCGCGGCAAATAATATTCTTTTTGCTCATCGGTGCCGTATTTTATAAGCAGCTCGCCGGGCCCAAGGGAATTGGGCACGCCAACCGTTACCATCAGCATTTCGTTAACGGCCAGGCGCTGCAGCACGGCGGTCTGAGCTTTCGCGGAAAATCCCAGGCCACCGTATTGTTCAGGGATAATCATGCCGAAGAACTTTTCGCGCTTGAGGAAATCCCACAACTCTTCCGGCAGGTCGGCCCGCTCTACGGCTATGTCCCAGGCATTGCACATGGCCAGCGCCTGGTTGCACTGATTATCCAAAAACGCCTGCTCTTTGTCCGTCAGGCCGGTGTTGCGGTTTATCAACAGGTTGTGCCAGTCGGGTTTACCGGTAAACAATTCGCCGTCCCAACTTACCGTGCCCGCTTCCAGCGCTACTTTTTCCGTTTCAGACACTTTCGGGGCGACTTTCTTGAACAGGGCAAAGGCTTTGGGCGTTAACCAGCTGCGACGAAAACCCGGCAAGCCGGCAGCGGCCGTAATGCCGGCGCCTATAAACAGAAGCAGAGCCAGCCAGAACGATGCAAACAGCAGCGACACCAAGCCCACTCCAACCATAACACCCACCGCAGCCTTGGTTCCGGCTTCCTGGCGCATCACCACCAACAAGCCGGCTATCGCCACTATAAACAGTATGAACGTCATCATTAATTCCCCTGTTGTGTCTGGTTTGAACAGCTGATTTTCATCACTTTACAGTACCTGATTGCTTAATATCTGGCCAGCTAAGCTCGACGTGTCACAGCATCAGGCGGTTACAATCACTCTAATGCCTTCCAACGCCAGGGTGGCGTGCCCTATTGCTTCGCGGGCAGCTGCCAACTGGGTTCGGAAATACTCGATTTCCTCATCACGAATCGCCGGGTTCACCGCCTGCAAGGCTTCCAGGCGGCGTATTTCCGGGCCGAACATTGCGTCCACCTGCGCCAGTGCTTTTTGTTGCAGCGGTTGCAGGTGCGGCTCGGCCAGGCATTGAGAATGATCCACCATGGTCTCAACCTGGGCGCGAATTTGCGGCACAATCGCCTGCGCCGTGCGCCGGCGAATGTTAGAACACATATCGTTCAGGCGGTCATGGGGCAAGGCTTTCGACAAGTCTTTGCCGGTGACATCCACCAGTAAACGCAGCGGCGACACTGGTAGATAACGGGTCAACTGAAGAGCGTCTGGCGCCGGGCAATGCACAGTAAACAGGGCTTCCATCAACAGGGTGCCGGCCGGCAAAGCCTTCACCGACATGGTTGCCAGCGCGGCTTTACCCAATCCGGAACTGGTCACCGACTCCATAATGCCGGTCACCATAGGGTGCTCCCAGCTCATAAACGCCAGATCTTCGCGCTCCAGCGCGCGGTCCCGTTCC
This sequence comes from Marinobacter gelidimuriae, assembly GCF_000372805.1. Taxonomy (GTDB): domain Bacteria; phylum Pseudomonadota; class Gammaproteobacteria; order Pseudomonadales; family Oleiphilaceae; genus Marinobacter; species Marinobacter gelidimuriae. Next base: position 30,118 of record NZ_KB889883.1, read on the forward strand.
CAGGTGACGGTTATGCCGTCTTCGGGCAAGCCGGCCACGTGCCCGGCCTGGTACTGCTCGCCCGGGCGCAGCACGTCCGAATGTTCGGAATGGTCTTCTACATCCACACCCAGAATGTCGAAGGCTTCCATCATATAGTCGCGCACGGCCGCAGCTGATTCTTCGGCTTCAATAGCGTCAATCAAACGTTGCGCCGGCTCGTTGCGGCAGGAGTTCAGCTCAATCAGCGCATCGCGGCCATTCTGCAGCAGGGTTTTCAGGCGCGCCGTTTCCGCTGCAGAAGCGCTCACCAGGGTTTCCAAAGCGGCTTCGTCGCCCGCCAGCGACTGCTGCCAGGCATCGGCTACCGACTCCTGCACGGCCACACCCACACTGCAACTTTCTGCAAAGGCATTCAGGCCACGCTGGAACCATTGGTACTGCACTTGCTGACTGGTGCCTTCCAGATACGGGATATGAATATCAATGGCGCTGGTTTGGCCGATACGGTCCAGGCGGCCAATGCGCTGTTCCAGCAGGTCCGGGTTGGCCGGCAGGTCAAACAGCACCAAATGATGGGCAAACTGGAAGTTACGGCCTTCACTGCCGATCTCGGAGCAAATCAGCGCCTGGGCGCCCTGCTCGGAATCAGCAAAGTAAGCTGCGGCACGGTCGCGCTCTATCAGGCTTAAATGTTCGTGGAACGCTGCGCTGCGAATACCGGCGCGCAGCTGCAAATAGTGCTCCAGGGCCATAGCCGTGCTGGCGTGGGCGCAAATCACTACCACTTTGGCTGGGCGCAAACCCGCCAGTGTTTTTTGCAACCAGGCTACCCGCGGGTCCTCCGCCAGCCATTGTTCTTCGTCGGGTTCGCTGCGTTCGGGGGTCAGACCGTCAATGCCGCGGGTAAAGCCGCTGTAAAGTTCGGGGCACGGCAGTGGCACCGGGTGTGGAAGGCGCTCGGGAAAGCCCTGAATGGCAGCGCGGGTATTACGGAACAACACCCGGCCGGTGCCGTGGCGATCCAGCAGGGCGTCAATAATCGCCTGATGGGGGTCGCTCTCTGCCAACAGCTGGGGCAATTGCGAGCCCAGCCACTGCTCTAGAATTTGCTGGTCGCCGCTTGCGATGGTGTGTTCAGACTGCAATCGGCGCACCACGGCGTTGACCGCTTCGTACTGGCTTTCCTGTTCGCGGAACGCCTGTAAATCGTGGAACCGCGCCGGATCCAACAGACGCAAACGCGCAAAATGGCTGGCCAGCCCCACCTGTTCTGGCGTTGCGGTCAGCAGCAGCAGGCCCTGGCTCGCCGTCGCCAGGCTTTCAATTGTTTGATACTCCGCACTAACGTGGCTTTCACTCCAGGCCAGGTGGTGGGCTTCATCAACAATCAACAGGTCCCAGCCGGCCGCTATGGCGTCATTTCGGGCTTGTTCAGTGGCGGTCAGAAAACTCTGGCTACACAACACCAGCTGTTCACTTTCAAATGGGTTTTCCCGACCTTCTTCGCCGAATACATGGCTCATCAGAGCATCCACGTCGCTCTGCTGTTCTTTGATGGCGTCATAACGGCCTTGATCAACAATCGAGAAACGCAGGTTGAAGCGCCGCAGCATTTCAACCAGCCATTGGTGAATCAGCGAATCTGGCACCACTATCAAGGCCCGCCGGGCGCGGCCCGTATGCAGCTGATAGTGCAGAATCAAACCGGCCTCAATGGTTTTGCCCAGGCCTACTTCGTCGGCCAACAGTACCCGCGGGGCAAAACGCCGGGCCACTTCGCCGGCAATATAAAGCTGATGGGGCAAATGCTGGGTGCGGGCGCCAATCAGACCCTCGGCCGGCGAAGCCCGCAGACGGTCAAGATGGTTCAACGTGGCAAAACGGAGGCGAAAGGCACCGTTGCGGTCAAACTGGCCGGCGAACAGGCGCTGATGGGGGGCCGAGAAGTTCACCGTTCCGCTGAGCTTCACCTCGGAAACCGTCTGGATATTTTCGCCATCGTCGGCGTGGTAAACCAGCAGACCGGCCATGTCTTCCACCGCGCGCACGGTGTAACTTCCGCCATCAAAGGTTTCGATGGTTTCACCCAGCTGATAAATAATACGCGACAAGGGCGCGTTGTCGGTGGCGTAGGTGCGTTCTTCGTCAGCCGCCGGAAAACCCAGGGTCACCCTGCGACCGGAAATATTCGTAACTATGCCCAAACCCAGGGCTGTATCGCTGTGGCTAACCCAGCGCTGACCAATGACAAAATCCAACGTTTCCAAGCAACCTCCCAATCCCAATCAAAAACGTGCGGAACCTTGTTCACGCACCCATAACGCCGTGGCACCACACACCGCTGCCGGCACCACAAACAAGTTCAATATTGGCACCATGGCCGCCAGCGCTACCGGCAGCCCAAAACCCAAAGCCGACAATCGGCGCTCGGCCAACATCTGTTTTAGCACCGGAAAACGGGTCTTGTGATTATCTGCCGGGTAATCCACGTACTGCAGCGCCATCATCCAGCTGTTGAACACGAACCACAGCACCACCGCCACCAGATTCACCACCGGAATCAGCCCCAGAATAAGCAGACCCAGAGCACGGGGCAGGTAATAGCCGATTTTCTGCAACTCGCGCCACAGCGAACGCGGAATGTCTTTAACAATACCCGCCCAGCCTTCGTCGCTGCCTATTGGTTGGCCGGTCAGGTGCTGCTCGCAGCGCTCGGCCAGGTAGCCATAGAAGGGTGCACCAATCAGGTTGGCCACCATCACAAAACCGTAAGCCAGCAGCAACACAATAACAGCGCCGTAAAGCAACCAGAACAGCCAGTCCAGCGCTTGCAGCCAAGCCCAGCCTGGTAACCAGCCCATGGCCGTCGCAATCAGACCGGAAAATAATTCACCCAGATAAAAAAACAGCAGGCTGAACAGCAGAATGTTAATCAGCAGGGGGATAATCACAAAAAGGCGAAGACCGGGTTGCCGAATCAGGCCAAAGCCCTCGCCCAGATACCCCAATCCGCGAAAAAAGTTACCATTGAGCATGGCGCAAAAACCTTGGTTGCAGTGACATTGACGGGCTGCAAAGCATATCATGATGCGGTCTTTGCCACAGCCGGAACAAACAATCGATATGCTTTTAGCAACCACGAAACAACGGCTTGCACAATTACTCCGCTTACGCGCCCTGTGGCGGTTTGCGCTACTGGCGTCTATTGCCGCTATTCTGTTTCTGGCCACGACCGCAGGCCCGCTACCAGTGCCCTCTTCGCCCAGCGACCAGGTCAATCACCTGATTGCCTTTCTGGAACTTACGCTGTTGATGCGTTTGGGCTGGCCGCAGCTGAAACCGCTCTACTTCATCCCGCTGTTGCTGGGCTTCGGCATGCTGATAGAAATTGTGCAAGCCACCCTACCCTACCGCGACTTTTCACTGGCTGACGTGGCCGCTGACGCCGCTGGCATTGCTGCCGGAATGCTGATTTGGCCCTGGCTGCAAAAATTTAGCGCGCAATACTGAAAAATGTGCGAACCGGTGTAAGCATTTTCTTACAAATCGTTTGTACCAACCACGGCACAACCGCACTAACTGCTCTATACTTATCGGCCAATCTGGCCAGTTTTCCTTCTTTTATGATCCGCAGACAAGACACCGACGATTACCTTTCCCTATTTCTGAACAACACACCGCTGCTAGACGTGCGTGCGCCAGTCGAATTCGCCAAAGGCCATCTGCCCGGTGCTGTCAACGCACCGCTGATGAACGACGACGAGCGCCACCTTGTCGGGATTTGTTACAAAGAGCAGGGCCAGAGCAAAGCCATCGAGCTGGGCCACCAGTTGGTGCAGGGCGACATCAAGGCTCAGCGCCTTGAGGCCTGGAAACACTTTTGCACCCAGCATCCAGACGGCTACCTGTATTGTTTCCGCGGCGGCCTGCGCTCTAACCTTTCACGCCAGTGGATTGCCCAAGCGGGCATTGATTATCCCCTGGTGGAAGGCGGCTACAAAGCCATGCGCCGGTTCCTGATCGATCAGTTGGAACAGCAGATTGCCAGCGAGACGTTTTACATCCTCAGCGGCCGCACCGGCACTGGCAAAACCCGCGTATTGCACACCCTGCCCAACCCGGTGGATCTCGAAGGCCTGGCCAATCACCGCGGTTCCAGCTTTGGCCGCCAGGTAACGCCACAGCCCACGCAAATCAACTTCGAAAATCAGCTTGCGGTTGCCATGCTGCACGCCAGGCATCAGCACGGCGGCCCCATTTATCTGGAAGACGAAAGCCGCCTTGTGGGGCATTGCGCGCTGCCCGTCAGCCTCCGGGAGCGCATGGCTGCAGCACCGTTGGCCGTGCTGGACCGGCCAATGGCCGAACGCATTGATATTATTCGCCAAGATTATGTGGAAAATATGCTGGCCGACTACACCCATCTGGATGGCGAAGATGCCGGTTGGCTAAATTTCAGCGACTACCTCTTGAGCGCGCTTGATCGAATTCGTAAACGCCTGGGCGGTGAACGCCATCAACAACTGCGCAGCATAATGGAGTCAGCACTAGCGCAACAGGCAGAGCACGGCACCAGCGACGGCCATAACGCCTGGATACAAAGCCTGCTAGAGCATTACTACGACCCAATGTACGATTACCAGCTGGCCCGCAAACCGGGCACAGTGATTATGCATGGCGGTCCGGACGCCATCACACAGTGGGCCAAGCACGCCCACCCGCACATCTCATAAAACGAAAATTTCACAAGGGGTTTGCTATGGAAGATTTATTCAGCGCCAACGGCCGCGCCACAGAGCTGGTAGACCAGGCCATCACACTGGTCATGGCCTACGCACCCAAAGTGGTACTGGCCATTATCACCCTCATTGTGGGTATGTGGCTGATTAACCGGTTTGTTCGCTTACTGGATAGCAAACTGGGCAAAAAAGACCCGACGCTGAATACCTTTCTGTGTGGCCTGTTATCAGCAATTCTGAAAATTCTGCTGCTGATTTCCGTTGCATCCATGGTGGGCATTGCCACTACCTCCTTCATTGCTATTATTGGTGCTGCCGGCCTGGCCATTGGCCTGGCACTGCAAGGCAGCCTGGGCAATTTCGCCGGCGGCGTGCTGATTCTGATCTTCAAGCCATTCAAAGTCGGCGATGTCATCGAAGCCCAAGGCTATTTGGGTTCGGTGGTGGAAATCTCTATTCTGTACACCATCGTTAACACCTTTGATAACCGCCGCATCATTATTCCCAACGGCGACTTGTCCAACTCCAGCCTGACCAACCTTAGCGCCTACCCTACCCGCCGCTGCGACATGAGCTTTGGTATTGGCTACGGTGACGACATCGACAAAGCCAAAGCCACCATCAAGCGCCTGATTGAAGAAGACGAACGCGCTCTGAAAGACCCGGAGCCAATGATTGTGGTAGGCGGCTTGGGCGACAGCTCTGTTAACCTGACTGCCCGCGCCTGGACCAAATCCGCAGACCTGTGGCCGTTCTACTGGGACATGCAGGAACGCGTGAAGAAGGCGTTTGACGCCGAAGGCATCAGCATTCCGTTCCCCCAGCGCGATGTGCACATGTACAAGGCCGACTAAGGCTGCGTACAAAAAACCAACATCCACTCCACGGCTTGCCTGTTTGTTGCCATCGCGTAAACTGATAACAACAAACAGGAATCGATATGACTCAAGCATTTGATATTGCGGTTGTCGGCGCCGGCATGGTGGGTGCAGCCCTTGCGACAGGCCTGGGCCGCAACGGTTTTCGCGTGGCGCTGATTGACTTCGCTGACGCTCCCGAATTTATGCCAGGCAGCACGCCGGATATTCGCGTGTCGGCCCTTAGCGCCGGCAGTGAACGCTACCTGCAAAGCCTACAGGCCTGGGACACCGTTCTGGCCATGCGCGCCACGCCCTATCGCCGCCTGGCGGTGTGGGACCAGTCCTCGCACCCGCTTACCCGGCTGCTGCCAAAGCCCCTGGCACGGGTGGAATTCAACGCCGACACGTTGGGCGCCAGCCACCTTGGCCACATCGTAGAAAACAGCGTTACCCAGGTGGCTCTCTGGCAGGCCGCAAGTACCCAGCAGAACATCACGTTAATGCCGGGCGTTGCGGTGACAAACCTCATCCAGAATCACGATCACGCTCAGCTGGATCTGGATAACGGCACGGCCATTACGGCAACCCTGGTGGTAGGCGCCGACGGTGCCCAATCCCGGGTGCGCGATCTGGCCGGCATTGGGGTCACCCGCAGCCAATACGACCAACAAGCCATGGTGATATCTGTACGCTACCGCGGCGCGGTGGAAGACATTACCTGGCAGGGCTTTTTACCCTCTGGCCCGCGGGCCTTTTTGCCGTTGCACACAGCCGGCGAAGAATTTCCCGGCGAAAGCTGGGGCTCACTGGTGTGGTACGACGCCCCCGCCCGGCTTGCACAGCTCAAAGCTATGCCCATCGAACAGCTGATGGCCGAAATTCAACAGGAATTTCCCGAGCCGCTGCCAGAACTAACGCATATAGACACCCGCGCCAGCTTCCCCATTGCCCGCCAGCACGCCAAATATTATTACCAGGGCCGTGTGGTATTGGCCGGCGATGCGGCCCACACCATCAACCCGTTGGCCGGCCAAGGCGTGAACCTGGGTTTTCAAGACGCCCAATGCCTGCAACAGCTATTGATCGTTGCCCGCAACAACGGCACCGACCTGGCCGACCCCGCCTTACTGAGCCAATACGAACACCAGCGCCGACCGGCTAACCGCCGTATGATGTTGGCTATGGATGCTTTCTACCATCTGTTCAGCAACCGCGTTCCGCCCCTGCACCTGTTGCGTAATCTGGGCCTGGGCGCCGCGCAGGCACTGCCCTTCGCCCGCAACCGCGTAGCCCGTTACGCCATGGGTCTGGATTGAACTTCACTTTAAACAAGGAGCCTGTTATGTCAGAAACCCTTTTTACCAAGATCATCAACCGGGAAATTCCCGCCGACATCGTGTACGAAGACGACACCACCCTGGCGTTTCGCGACATTAACCCGCAAGCCCCCGTGCACCTGCTGATTATTCCGAAAAAGCACATTGCTACTATTAACGACATCACCGAAGACGATCGGGAGCTGGTGGGCAATCTGTATTACGTGGCCGCCAAGCTGGCGAAAGAAATGGGCTTCGCCGACGACGGCTACCGAACAGTCATGAACTGCGGCGAAAACTCCGGCCAAACGGTATTCCACATCCACCTGCATCTGCTGGCCGGTAAACCTATGGGATGGCCGCCTTACTCCGACAAAATGAAGCAGGCGTAACGCTCGCGCAGTCAGAGCCATTGAAAAGTGGCGCCTGCACAGGGCGATGCGCAGCGTGGTGCGGCTGACAGGGTTGGATGAGAGCGCATCACTCATCACCAGCGGCGGCGGGCTGCCGTCACTGCGCAGGCGCAGGACATCGTCCAGTAATTCACCGGCATGGCTGAGCGATGTCTGGTACAGCACCAGGGGCGGACCGTCACCTTGCTCGGCCGTCATGGCGACTGCGCTTCATGACCGGCTTCTGATCCAGTATCCGGTTCCCGGTATCGTCGATATGATACAGCCAAACGTCGGCTGCCAGCTTGAGCAGGGTGTCATGCACCGGCTTGAGATCATTGGCCAGAGGCTCGAGCTGGTCAGCAGGATCATGCGCCCGTCGTGGCGCAGAGCGCCAGTACCAGCGCACTCACCTGAGCAGGACTTGCAGGCCCCTTCGATCGTCAGCCGCTGGCCTGATGAGGTCGAGACGGTGAAGGCTGGCAGGGCGGCATCGGCGACAGTCTGTTCAAGTGGCACGAAGGTTGGCGCTGCGGCGCCAGCGGGAGTCGATGGGTGTGAAGTACCACGCCGACGTGTCGTGGCCTGCGCCTGCCGTTTCGGTGACCAGGCGTTCAGCATGGTGTAGCTGACGCCGAGGGCTTTGCTGACGCGGACTCGAGAGGATACCAGTGCATGCGCCACTGCACTGTCGCGCAGTGACTGAGGGACGGCCGCACGCCGGTGTGGTCGTTGCACGCGCCAGCGCGTGAAGTCTGCGGCCAGCGAATCGAGCCGCCTCTGGAGCTGAACGGTATCGTTGACGGGGGTTGATGGAATCATGACTGCCTCCTGATAGGGTTGAGGCATTCATTGAATCAGAAGCTCAGCAGGAAGTTGCGCTATGCTGCCGTAAGGTTACGATTGGCTGATCACGTTTATCCAGCACCGGATCAAGGACAAGCGTCTGATTCGCCTACGGGCTTTCAGAGAAAAGACGATGCGGAGGCGTTCCTGAGTCAGCTGCACCAGAGGTTGGATCGCTTTGGACTGTCGCTCAACGAGGACAAGACGAAGCTCATCCGCTTTGGACGCTTTGCCCGGAAGGACTGTGCGACAGCAGGGCGACCAAAGCCTGAGTCGTTCGATTTTCTGGGGTTCACGCACAGCTGTGCTGTCCTGCGTGATAGACGGACGTTCATGTTGCTGCGGCAAACATCTGTGAGCCGCA
>NZ_KB889884.1 GCF_000372805.1 Marinobacter gelidimuriae
GGCGACAACTGATCGGTGATCTCGATGGATTTTCCGTGCTTTACAATCATCCTCTAAAGTTACACCCTACGGAAAATACAATCTAGCTTAGAAGGCGTAAAATGACGGAAGAAGTGAATTGGCGAAAAGGCCGAAGCGTTGTCTACAAAAACACAATTCACCTAGTCTTTGTCGCAAAATACCGCCGTGCGGTGTTTACAGGCGAGATTCTGACCGCACTGGAAGCGATCTTTCGAGAAACCTGCGAACAGATGGGGTCGGAGTTATTGCGTGGTGTCCACCGGTGGCGTTTCGCTGGACGTGGTGAGAAGTTACGTGCGACAACAAACGCGACCCGCCTAAACCGGGCTATCCCTCAGCTAAAGCAAAGGGTTTGCGCCCGGCAGTTCCTTGATCAATATGCCCGTTTACCTGAATCCAGGTTTTGCTCTCCCGAGCCAGAAATGGCCGACAATCCCGCGCTGAAGCAAGTTGATGTTCCTCAACCGAGGACTCCGTGTAATCGATCAGCTTTATGGTAACCGGCGTTACCGGTTTCTGAATGGTCACCAGAGTTCCAGGTGCTGTGCCTGGGCTGTGGTAGTGTTTGTTAAAATAAGCCATATATCATTCTCCGGGAAAGCATGGCTTCTCGTTGAGTAGCGCCTTAGGCGAGCAGCCGCTCTTTGGCTTCATTAACACGGGCAGCCAGGTAGTTACTTCCGCCACGGTCCGGATGCATTTTCTGCATCATCCTACGATGAGCCTGGACGATCTCGTCCCGGTTGGCACCGGCCTCCAACCCCAGAATGTCCAGGGCCTCGCTGTCGGTCAGAGTGCCGCTGCTGTTCGAGCTTTCGCGCTCACCGTTCTGCTCACCGTTTTGGGCCCTGTCATCGCCAGCCGGATCGTCAGTGCGCCAGGAATCGCCGAAGCGGCGGTCTAAATAGGTTTCCAAAAGCCGGGCAGAATCCTCGTCCTGGTCCCGGCAATACTGCAGCAACCCGATGAATTCACTTTCGGCCAAATCCGCCAGCGCCCGCCCTGCCATCGGGCCTTTCACTATTTCACCGGTCATATCTCCGGAGTCGTGGTCCAGAGTCATTTTGAGGATATCGCTGGAAACATGGGACTGGTTGCCCGGCTGTGCCTTTGCCTGGCCGCCGCCCAAACCCGACAGACGACCCATCAATAGCGAAGGAAGAACCCGCCGTAATAGCGGAAACAGGAAAGCCAACGCTGCGAACAAGATGGGCAGGCGGCCGGTAATGGCCATCAGAACCACCATCACGACACCAGCAATCAACACCAGCTTAATAATGGCCGGTTTCTGCTGGCCGGGCGGCTGGTTACGCAGCCAGACCCAGGCAACAACGGTCATCACAGCAATCAAAAGCACTAATAGCACTCGGATACCTCGGGCCGATTGACCCACCGGTTAATTGAAATAGGCGCTAACGGATTTGTTGAGTCAAGCGCTTAACTTCTGGCGAGCTGCGGCTGGAATAGTCCTGCAGCGCTTTGGCTCCCCCGGAAGCATAGACCGCCACAGCGGCCATAAGATCCTTCAGCATTTGCGGGCTGTTGCTGTTAAAGGGTGCATAGGCGCCACCCGACAGTTTGGCCACCTGCTGAAACACCGCCTTGGCGTGTGCATCGGCACCCTCAAGGAACATAAACACCGAGGTGCGCAGCATGCCCAGCTCCCCGGCGATGTGGCAGAGCTCGTCTACCGGCTCCTCACAACAATCTCCGATAAACACCACGACTTTGACGGCCTTTGACCGGGTTTCTGCTCTGGCGTGCGCCAAAACCCGGTGAATCTGGGTACGGCCGCCCAGGCAGGACACGCCGTTCATCAGCTTAAGCAGCTGGCTGGTCTGGTTAACAAACCCCGTAGCCTTGAATTCCCCGTAACCGCGGTAATAACAAAGCTGAATGGCCAGGCCACCCAAATCCCGGGTCGCTAGAAAAAGCTCACTCTGCAAGTGGCAAGCCTGGTCCCAGGTAGCCTCTCTGCTGGCGGTGGCATCCAGGGCGAAAATCAGCCGGCCCTGCTCGCCGCCCTGCCCTCCACCTTGCTCTCTACCTTGCTGAGGCAACTTACGGACCTGGTGGATAAACTGGTCAATCGACTGTTTATCGGATTTTGTACGGAGCTCTTTGTCAGACATACGCTTTTGCAAACCGCCTTGTTCTGCCAATGTATTAGTGCAAGCTTAGGGTAAAGAATACGCAATTCACAGGCCTGGCAGACCACATTGCCCAATGCTCACGCGCCCAAAAAGGCACCTCAACATTCAATTGAACATCTTATAACAACAACCTGGCGGAACGGGTCCTTTCAGGATGTTCAATTCAACGCATGAGATTCTCATGCAGGGACCGTTTCCAGTGGAGCATTTCAATGAATATGCAGAAAAAACTGTTTTCCGGCACCTTGCCGTCCGTCACCTTAGCGGCCTCCGCTTTACTGTTTGCTTTCAGCAGCCCGGCTCTGGCGGACTGTGAACGAGGCGCACTCGACGCCATGTACTGCGATGCAGACGGCGACATGGTAGCCGACTTGCCGACGGATGAGTCAGAGTGGGTTAATCCCGATACCTTGATTTTTGCCTACACGCCCGTTGAAGATCCGGCCATTTATTCGGATATCTGGCAGCCTTTCATTGATCACCTGGCGAAAGTGACCGGTAAAGATGTTCGCTTCTTCGCCGTGCAATCCAATTCTGCCCAAGTAGAAGCCATGCGCAGTGGGCGCCTGCACATCGCCGGCTTTTCCACTGGCCCAACGCCTTTCGCCGTTAACCTTGCCGGTGCGGTTCCCTTTGCGCTGATGGGGTCAGACACGGGCCAGTTTGGCTATACCTTGCAGGTTTTCACCCACAGTGATTCTGACATTTATGAAATAAAAGACCTGAAAGGCAAGCGGGTTGCACACACGTCACCAACATCTAACTCCGGCAACCAGGCACCCAGGGCGCTGTTTCCGGAAATGGGGATAGTACCGGGTGAAGACTACGAGATTTCATTTTCGGGCAGCCACGATCAATCCATGCTTGGTGTGGTCGCTCGCGACTACGATGCCGCGCCAGTTGCCTCAGAAGTGGTAGAACGCATGGCCGCGCGTGGATTGTATGACGTTGACGACGTGCGCCTGATTTGGGAATCAGATCGTTTCCCGACAACCTCTTATAACTATGCACACAACCTGCACCCTGACCTGGTCGAGAAAGTTCGCGAAGCTTTTTATACCTTTAAATTCGCCGGCACCGAGCTGGGTGACGAGTTTGAAGGCGTCGAAACGTTCATTCCGATCAACTACAAGGACAACTGGCGCGTCATTCGCACCATCCAGGCGTCCAATGGTGTGCAGTACACCCCCGATAATCTTCAATAAGAAAACCGGAGCCTCTGGCTAGCCTGTCAGAGGCTCTCTCCGGAGTTAATCACATGTTAGAGATTACCAACCTCGTCAAGCGATACGGGCAGAACGACCCCGTGCTCAAAGGTCTTGATTTGACGGTCGATGGCAGCAGTGTTGTTTCCATTGTCGGCGCATCAGGCGCCGGGAAAAGTACCCTGTTGCGCTGCATCAACCGGTTGGTCGAACCGACATCGGGTTCGATCAAGCTAAACGGCCACGAGTTGGTCAATCTTCGCGGAAGTGCATTGCGTCATTCCCGCCGACGCATCGGTATGGTTTTTCAGGGTTTTAACCTGATTGATCGTTTAACGGTTATGGAGAACGTGCTGTCCGGGCGCTTAGGTTACGTGTCTTTTTTCCAGGCTTTAACCCGCCGCTTTCCGCAAACTGACATCGATCGTGCCTTCAACTTTATGGAGCGTGTCGGTATTGCCCAATACGCCGACAAACGCGCAGATCAGCTATCGGGTGGCGAGCGGCAGCGTGTTGCAGTGGTACGTGCGCTGATGCAAGAGCCGCAGATTTTGCTGGCTGATGAGCCAACAGCTTCGCTGGATCCCAAAACGTCGCAGCAAATCATGAGCCTGTTGCAAAGCCTGGCGAGTGAAATGTCACTGCCGGTGTTGATCAATATTCACAACGTAACCCAGGCGCGGATGTATACCGACCGCATTGTGGGTATGCGCCACGGCCAGATGATTTTTGACGGTGAGCCCAAAGATTTCAACCAGGATGCGCTAGACGCCATTTACGGTGGCATCGAATCACCGGAAGAAGACGGTGACGATTCGGCGAGGCAGGCATCACAGGATCAGGAGGCTTCGGCATGACACGCGTCAGAACCGAGGCCGGCGCCCAGTTTCGAGCGCGGCAGTCTGTTATGGACCGGGTTCAAGGAAAGTTTCCAGATTGCCTTTCTGGCAACCCTGATGGGTGTTGGCCTGTCGCTGCCCATCGCGGTGATGGCCGCTAAAAATGTGGCGCCCTTGCCTGTCTATTTGTTAGGGCGTGCGCTGATTGTTATATCCCGCAGTTTCCACCCGGTCATCGTGGCCATTCTTTTTGTAGCCGCGGTCGGTTTTGGCCCGCTGGCGGGCATTCTCACCCTGACCCTGTATTCCATCGGCTTTGTGGCCAAGTTATTGGCTGAGGAAATCGAAGAGATCGACTGGGGTCAGGTTGAAGCCATGCGCTCGGTGGGTGCCGGTTACTTTAAAATACTGGTCTTTGGGGTTTTCCCACAGATTATGCCACGCCAGATAGGGCTGTCTATGTACCAGCTGGACAGCAACCTTCGCGCTTCGGCGGTGGTCGGTATTGTAGGTGCAGGCGGTATTGGTGGCACGCTGATGAACGCCTTCGGACGTTACGATTACGATTTCGCATTTGCCATTCTGCTGATGATTATCGGGATCATTTTGATCAGTGAAGGGTTCAGCGGATGGGTGAGGAAAAAAGTATGGTAGATCACGCTGCAAAACTGAAAGACCATGTCTGGTCACGCTATGACCGGAAAGAGCAGTTGATCCGTTACGGGATCTACCTGGCAACTTTGGTGGCCGTTGTCTGGGCGATAAAAGACATCGACATTTTCTGGCCCTGGGCATGGGACGCCCCCAATCAGATTCAAAGCCTGGGTTCACGCATGTGGCCACCGGAGTTCAGTCGGTGGGATGCGATTTTCCATGCCATGTTGGAAACCGTTCATATTGCCACGCTGTCGACCATGCTGACGATATTCATCGCCTTACCGGTGTCCTATATTGCGGCGCAGAATACAACGCCGAACAAGGCAACGCTGTGGCTTGGCCGATTTATTCTGGTATCCAGCCGTTCAGTGAACACCATTATATGGGCGCTGCTGTTTGTGGCCATTTTTGGCCCGGGCGTGCTGGCCGGTATTCTGGCGGTTATGTTTCGGTCCATCGGGTTTATTGGCAAGCTGATGGGCGAGGCCATTGAAGAGATTGATCGCAACCCGGTAGAAGCCATGCAAGCAACGGGCGCCAGTAAGATGAAGGTGGTGCTTTACGCGATTGTACCCCAGGTAATGCCGGCCTTTTTTGCCATCATTATTTTGCGCTGGGATATTAATATTCGTGAGTCTACCGTTTTGGGCCTGGTAGGCGCCGGTGGTATCGGGGTGTTGCTGCAAGGGTCGATTGACCTGTTCGCCTGGCAGACCGTTGCAACAATCCTGTTAGCCATCATTGTTCTGGTTATTCTGGGCGAAGCCATTACCAGTATCTTGCGCAAAAAAGTAATCTGAACGAGAAAACAGACGCTATGTTGAATAACTTTGAGTTTGGTGACGCGGATATTCTGTTCACCGATGTGGACGATACGCTGACCACCGCCGGCCAGCTGCTGCCCGAAACTTATCTCGCGATTTGTCGCCTGGCGGCTGCGGGCATCAAAGTAATTCCGGTCACCGGTGGCTGCGCCGGCTGGTGTGATCAGATCATTCGAACCTGGCCGGTAACCGCCGTGATTGGTGAAGGCGGTGCCTTTTACGCAGAACGCACGACCCCCATGACCGTTCGTTGGCACTACTGGGATAACGAATTGTCCCATCGCGAAGACCAGGCCCGCATATTGGCGGCTGTTGCTGCGCTGAAGCTGGACTTTGAACCGAAACTGACCGGCGACCAGGCCTTTCGCACTGTGGATGTAGCGGTGGATTATAACCAGCAAGAATCTTTAAACCCGCAACAGGTGGCTCAGATTCACGATGCCCTTAAAGCACAGGGATTCAATGTTCGGGAAAGCTCGATTCACATCAACATCTGGCGCGGAGACTTCGATAAATCACCATGGCCATGCGGGTCGGCCGTGATTTACTGGGCCTGGATTCGCAGGCATTGCGGCAACGCTTTGGCGTTACTACTCAGACCATTCGTCGCGACATCAACAAGCTTTGCGAGCAAGGCTTGTTGCGCCGTCGTTACGGTGGCGTCAGTTTACCCCCCAGCGCTGCCACTCATCTCATTGACGAACTACAGGTGCGTAATTTACGGGCCAAACAGCGCATGGCCGAGCGTGTCGCAGCGCATATTCCGGAAGGGGCCACCGTCAGCCTTGGGGTGGGCAGTACCATTGAGCGGGTGGCGCAAGCGCTGATCCATCACCGGTCGCTCAAGATTTTGACCAACAACCTCCGCGTGGCCGCAGCGCTTTCAGTGAACCCCAGTATCGACGTTATCGTGTCTGGCGGACAGTATCGTCATAAAGACCAAGACGTGGTCGGGCCGGAAGTCACCCATTTCTTCAGCTCGTTCGTTACCGACTTTGGCATCATCAGTACTGGCAGCATGGATCTTCAGCACGGTTTGATGGATCATGAAATCCGTGAGGCCGAAGTCAGCCGGGCCATTATAAGCAATACCCGGGACCGTCTGCTGGTGGCCGATTACAGCAAATGGACGCTAAGCTCGTACTGTAAAGTCGCCTCGTTCAAGTATGTTGATCGCTTATACACCGACGTTATGCCCAATCAGCAACGGGAAGGCCTCCCGGACTCGGTGAGCATTATCGAATGTGGTGAAGGGTAAAACGTTTACGCGCTTGCTCTACGCCGGCCCGAATGACGCAATCCGCGGCGTGGTCGTTGATCAACCCCATCGACTGCATGAAGGCGTAAGCCGTGGTTGGCCCGATGAACTGCCACCCCAGCTTCTTAAGCGCCTTCGACAAGGCAATGGATTCCGCGGAAGTCGATACTGTTTGTAGATCCGCGGGCGGCTTTGCGTCCGGTTCGTAACGCCATACGAAAGCTGCCAGGGAACCACCCTGCTCGACGAGCTTTTTCGCCAGTCGCGCATTGTTGATCACGGCCTCAATCTTGCCACGATGCCGAATAATGCCTTCATCCATCATTAAACGTTCGACACTGCACTCGTCGAAGCATGCGATTTTGTTGAAATCAAAATGATGGAAGGCCGCACGGAAATTCTCGCGCTTCGCCAGAATGGTGCGCCAACTCAATCCGGACTGAAAGCCTTCAAGGCTCAGCTTCTCGAATAAACGAAAATCATCACCCACGGGAAAGCCCCATTCGGTGTCGTGATAAACACGCAGCTCCGGTACGGTGCCGCACCAACGGCAACGCGGTTTTCCGTCTGGCCCTTCTATCGTCGCGCTAATACGGTCATGCTCCATTTTTTAGTCCATCCCATTATCTTGTGTCCTACCATCCTCTGTTAGCTATGGTTAAATTTCACCGAATTGAAAGACGTTCGGCGTCAAAAACTGGATAATAGCCGCAATCTAAGGCCACAAAGCGCCAAATTCTACAAATCGGTACCCTCGCAATGGAAATCAACGTCAATTTTCTCGACAACCTCCGAATTGAAGCCAAGTTTGACGACTTCTCGGTGATTGCCGACCAACCGATACGCTACAAAGGCGACGGTTCAGCGCCCGGCCCTTTTGACTATTTTTTAGCGTCATCAGCGTTGTGTGCGGCCTATTTTGTGCGGATTTATTGCATAGCACGGAATATTCCAACCGACAATATCCGCCTGTCGCAGAACAACATTGTTGATCCCGAGAACCGCTATAACCAGATTTTCAAAATTCAGGTTGAGTTGCCAGAAGACATTTCTGACAAAGATCGTCAGGGCATTGTGCGCTCCATCGACCGCTGTACGGTCAAAAAGGTGGTGCAAACCGGCCCTGAATTCCAGATTGAAATCGTAGACAGCCTGGATGAAGACGCCCAGGCCCTGCTGATGACCAAGCCAGAAGGCGACGCCAGCACTTATATTTTAGGTAAAGACCTGCCCGTTGAGCAAACCATCGCCAATATGACCGCCATTCTGGCGGATCTGGGCATGAAAATTGAAATCGCATCCTGGCGCAATATCGTGCCTCACGTGTGGTCACTGCACATTCGCGACGCGGCCTCGCCCATGTGCTTCACCAATGGCAAAGGCTCGACAAAAGAAAGTGCTCTGTGCTCGGCGCTGGGCGAATTTATTGAGCGCCTGAACTGCAACTTCTTCTATAACGATCAGTTTTTTGGCGAAGAAATCGCCAACAGTGAGTTTGTTCATTACCCCAATGAACGCTGGTTCAAACCAGGGCCCAACGACGAACTGCCCCAGGGCATTCTGGATGACCACTGCCTGGCCATCTACAACCCGGACGATGAACTGGCGGGCTCTAACCTGATCGACACCAACTCCGGCAATGCAGAGCGCGGAATCTGCGCTTTGCCCTTTGTGCGCCATTCAGACGGCGAGACGGTGTACTTTCCCAGCAATCTGATTGAAAACCTGTTCCTGAGCAACGGCATGAGTGCGGGTAACACGTTGTTTGAGGCGCAAGTTCAGTGCCTGTCAGAAATTTTTG
The DNA here is from genome assembly GCF_000372805.1 of Marinobacter gelidimuriae. GTDB lineage: Bacteria > Pseudomonadota > Gammaproteobacteria > Pseudomonadales > Oleiphilaceae > Marinobacter > Marinobacter gelidimuriae. The sequence goes on from NZ_KB889884.1 coordinate 8,759, forward strand.
AGCGGGCGGTCAAAAAGCAGATCATTCAAGAAGAATTTACACTGCCAGACGTTCCCCTGCACGTATTGGAAAAATACCCCAACATTCTGGAAGGCATTCGGGCGTTGGAAGCACAGGGGTATCCTGTGTTGGTCAAAGATGCCTCGTTTGGGGGTCAGTTTCCGGTGGCTTGTGTCACTCTGATGAACCCGAAAACCTCCGGCGTTTTTGCCTCTTTCGGCGCGCATCCGACTCTGGAAGTGGCGCTGGAACGCAGCCTCACCGAGTTGATGCAGGGCCGCAGTTTTGAAGGCTTAAACGATTTTCTACCCCCCACGTTTAACAGCCTTGCGATCACCGAACCCAACAACTACGTGGAGCACTTCATTGATTCCAGCGGTGTACTCTCCTGGCGTTTTTTCAGTGCCAAGGCGGATTTCGAGTTTAGCGAGTGGGATTTCTCGGGCACCAATGAAGAAGAAGTCGCCGGCCTGTTCAACATCCTCAAAGACCTGGGCAAAGAAGTGTATACAGCGGTTTATGACGACTTGGGCGCCCCGGTCTGCCGCATGCTGGTGCCTGACTATTCCGAGGTTTACCAGATAGAGGATCTGATCTGGGACAACACCAATCGGGCCCTGGATTATCGCGAAGACATTCTCAACCTCCACTCTTTGAATGACGACCAGCTGAATGCCCTGGTGGAGCGCCTGGAAGAAAGCCAGATCGACGATTACACAGACATCATTACCTTGATTGGTATTGAATTCGACGAGAACACGGTGTGGGGCCAGCTCACCATTCTGGAGTTAAAGCTTCTGATCAACCTGGCTCTGGAACAGCACGAAGACGCCCTTGACCGGGTCGAGACCTTTATCCAGTTCAATGACAATACCGTGGAACGCGGGCTGTTTTATCGAGCGGTGAATGCGGTACTGGAAATTGTTATCGATGACGAGCTTGAGTTAAGTGATTACCTGTTTAATCTCAGGCGCATGTACGGTGAACAGACGATGGACGCGGTCGTGGGTTCGGTGAATGGCGACGTGCGCTTTTACGGCCTTGCCCCAACCAACATGCAGTTGGAAGGCCTGGACAAACACCTGCGGCTTATTGAAAGCTATAAAAAGCTGCATGCAGCGCGTGCGGCCAGAGTTTGAATGACATTGAGAACCGGAACTGAACGCCGGGACAGATTTACTTTCCGAGGGAAGCACTGATGAGTCAGAACGTTGGCGATACAAGCAAACTGGATAAGATTCTGGCTGAGCAGCGTGAGTACATCGCGAAGCGCGAAGGCGGCTATCGCGAAAAATCACTGAAAATGTACCCGTGGATATGCGGGCGCTGCACCCGAGAGTTTACCCGCGCCAATTTGCGAGAACTGACGGTGCATCATCGCGACCATGACCACGACAACAATCCCGCCGATGGCAGTAACTGGGAATTATTGTGCGTTTACTGCCACGACAACGAACACAGTAAGTTCGAAGATTTCGTGCGCTACGGCGGCGGCGGTGAGAAAAGGCGGGAGGCGGCTACGCACAATCCGTTTGCTGGCCTGAAAGACGCGCTCGAAAAGAAAAGCTAATAGCCAGAGCTAAAACCCAATGCAAAACGCCGCTGTTTTGAACAAACGCTGATAATTGAGACAAGAGTTCGTTTTTTTTAGCCTCCTGCAAGTGGTTTTCTAATCCAATGTGTTCAAAAAGAGTATTTAAATGAAAAACTGGCTGTTTCTAAGCATCGCTATTATTGCGGAAGTGATTGCGACTTCAAGCCTGAAATCGAGCGAAGGCTTTACCAAAGTGCTTCCAAGTGTGATGGTGGTTATCGGATACGGCGTCGCTTTCTATTTTCTGTCGCTGACCCTGAAAACGATTCCGGTCGGCATAGCCTATGCCATCTGGTCTGGCTCAGGAATCGTTCTGATATCACTGATCGGCTGGTTGGCGCTTGGTCAGAAATTAGACATGGCGAGCGTGTTCGGCATGGGGCTTATTGTGGCTGGTGTGGTTGTTATTAATGTGTTTTCCAACGCGACTGCGCATTAAATTTTACCAACACGTTAGCCTCGATCAAATTTCAACGAATCTTGGAACCAACATCAGCCCGACACCCACCGCCACCAACGCGAGCGTGTCCGTCACCAGATAAGGGTATAGAACCAAAGCGATACCACAATATCGCATTACGATATTCGATTGCTTGCGGCCGTAAATAAAATAGCCGACGCCAATGGAGCTGAAAATCAGCCCCAAAATCAGATCTGTTGTATCCATTACAATGTCACTGTTCCCAGCTTTTTTTCTCTGTTTACAGATAGCGCCCGGCAGAACCGATAGCCACCACCACCAGCCCAATAATCAGATTAATGCCAACGAGTCGGCGAATTTTGCCGACCTGACGCCCGCTTTCCTGGGAATCGCTGGCAGCAACGGCCAGTTTCAAACGGCGGAACGGGGCGAAGTAGAGGTGAAAAAACAGCAACATCATGATCAGGCCAAGCGTCTGCATGGCATGAATGTGCCACCCTGCTCCTGCCATGCCACCAAATCCCTTGAAAATCATCCAGTACCCGGTGATCAGCAAGAGCACGATCGCCAACCAAACCCAACGGAAAAACCGGGTAAGCGTTTGACACCAAAGTTCACCACGCTGCGCAGCTTCGATCACCTCACCCACGGCCGGGCGCATCGCCATGTAGGCAAAAAACATACCGCCAACCCAAATAACAGCGGATAACGCGTGCAACGCAATAGCCAGACCCATAACATTTTTTCCTTTGATGTAATTCGTACCTGAATTTACACGAACGGCCCGACAAACACGACCGGCACCCCCATCTTCCTCAGCCTTAAGTACGTAACAGACGTCTATTTACCAACTCATTTGCCGAATTCTCTTCTAAACTTTTGATTATAAAATGACTAGAGGCTGTTGACGTTTTCAGATAAGGTATTGAATAAAATAGGCAAACTCGTAATATTAAGGTTCCTGCACCACCCATAAAACGAGTTTGCCATGCCCCGATTCATGCTCAGTGATGGATGCTTCAAGAAAATATTTATGACAAGCGGAACTCGTGGCGGCGAGATCCATGATAGCACGGTGGCAAGCGAATTAATGGAACCATTGCCGCCGGCTAAAGCCGTGGTAGCGGACAAAGGATATGACNGTGAAAAGATTCGCGAACAGATTAGAAGCAGAGGTGCCATCGCCGTGATTCCAAGAAAGTCGAATTCGGTCATAGGTAATGCGGATATGGATGGGTCGTTATATCGCCACCGTCATTTGGTGGAAAATGCGTTTGCACGCTTGCAACATTGTCGTGGGCTGGCGACGCGCTATGACAAATTGAAACGCAACTATGAGAGCGTCGTCGCCATGGCTTGTGGGTTTTTATGGTTGCCGATGTAATGAAACGTCAACAGACCCTAGAAGAAGAGGATCGTATGCCTGCTGACAATTCTCGCCACCGCCCCTCTCAATGCAAGCGGTCCGAAGCTCGACAATTACCAACTTGAAGACCGCTACCTGCGAGAGTCCGGGCGAGTATTTCTGACCGGAACCCAGGCCTTGGTGCGCATACTTCTGACCCATGCAGGGCCGGCCCAGAAATCGCCAACTGGATAAATAGGCTGACAGTGGGGGTCTCGTTCTGGCAACAATTCAACATGATGCTCTACCCGGATTTGGCGCAGTGGTACTTTATTTAGTAATACCACTTACCATGATCACGTTGACTATTAGCTCACTGCTAGAAATACGCAGGCGGAATAAATAAAGATAATTATTATCATTATCTTTATTATTTAAATATTTTGAGAATGCATCCCATTTAACAAGCTGTTTAATTATCAACCTCTTTCTTATTTAAGAAACGAGTTGATCTGCATGAAGTGAAGATTTGAATGTTTTTTCAATTCGATCTATTCTCACTGTGAAACGTATAAAACACCGTGAAGATTAATAACTGGTTAATATTCCTAATTTAAACACATGTAAGGAACTATCATGGCTGATCAGAGTCGTCGCAAGTTTATGCGTCACAGTTTGCTGGGTATGGCTGCTCTACCTCTTGGTATGGGCATACTATCCCAGCGCGCGTTCGCCCAAAGCCTTCCACCGCTCGACCCAACAACCCCCCAAGCCAAAGGGCTGAACTACGTTAAAGTGGCCGAAGAGGCCGCCGGCCACCCGGCTTATGCGGCAGGTGAACACTGCGCAAACTGCAATTTCTTCCAAGAAGCCAACAACGGCTGTGCATTGTTCCCGCAAAATAGCGTAGAGACCAACGGCTGGTGTCAGACTTGGGTCAAGAAGGCCTAATTACCAACGTTTGAATGATGATCTTAAAAAACCGGTGACCAATTGTTTTTCCAGGAAAATAAATCTGCACCGGTTTTCTTTTAAAAATCGTAAACGTGAAGTAAGTTACCTGAGCATTTCTCAGGAAGACAAGCAATGATTGCCTCTTCATTTTCCCCGATTTTCTGGCGCGACGAACGCATGCCTCACGTAGAACTTCGTAAGGTCGCGGATGGGCGTCAGGTCTGCTATGCCCTCCACAGCCATCCACATTGGTCGTTAGGTGCGATTACCAGCGGAACAAGTACGTTTCGCTATCGCGACGACAGCTTTGCGGTCAGTGCCGGAGACTTGGTGGTGATGAACCCGGAGTGGGCGCACGCGTGCAATCCGATAGATAACCGTCCCTGGTCATATTTAATGATGTATGTTGATACCCAGTGGTTAACAAATCTGCGATTCCAGGCGGGTTTACTCCCTACCCCAGCCTGGCAGGATCTACACACGGCTGTGCTATCCGATACCCGCTGGTTCGATCGTTACTGCCATCTCGCAGATTGCCTTTTGGATGCCCAGTCTGCGGTTACAGACAAGCAGAGAGAATTAGAGACGTTTCTATCAGGTCTCATGCACGAGCTGGCAACTCAGCCAATCAATCAGCAGCCGGCTATCGCAGATGTTTTAACACAGCTGGTTCGCTATATAGATCAGCATGCGACGGAAGATGTTTCGCTGGAGACCCTATGCGCCCTTTCAAGTTTAAGCGAGGGCCATTTGATCCGCTCCTTTAAACAGGCATTCGGTTTTACTCCCCATGCGTACCTGGTGAATCGACGCGTGCAACTCGGCCAGAGTGAGCTAAAACAAGGCACGCCCATTGCCGAGGCAGCCCTGAATGCAGGCTTTGCCGATCAGCCTCACTTTCAGCGTGCCTTCAAGCTACGAGTGGCCGCAACTCCAAACCAGTACCGTCTCGGTTCAGCTAACGAGAAGATACACGCAGCTGGCAGCCAGTAATAACGCCAGTGTGCGGTTGATGGTCATCAGGATGACGGGCTTTTGAACATATCGGCGCAGGAATGCGCCGGCGTAAACCCAGCAAGCCAGTGACAACCAGCAGATTGGCAGGTAAAGAGCAGCAAACAGCAGGACCTGGTTCAGATCGTTTGCGTTAGTGAACGCCCCGATGCCAGAAGCGGAGGCAAGCCAGGCTTTGGGGTTCAACCACTGCATCAAGGCGCCTGTAATGAAGCCCGGTGCCTTTTTGCGGCCAGCTTCTGGCAATTGACCGCTGTCCAGGGCTAACTTGATACTCAGATAAAGCAAAAATGCGATGCCTGCCCAGCGCAACATACTTTGCAGCCCCGGCACTATCGTCAGCAGTGAATAAAGACCCAGCCCTACCGCAATGAAGAGCACGATAAAACTCAGCGTGGCACCGGTAACAAACGTTAAGCCGGTGGCAATCGGGTAGCGGGTACCACTGCTCAGGCACACAAGATTTACAGGCCCGGGTGAAATAGACGCCGCTAAGGCAAACGCACACATGGGCAGAATCAAAGACATAGTTATACACTCTCCGGTCGAATCAGGAGCGGATTCTGCCATGCCCGGCAGCATGGTATATTGAACAAAATTGAGGTGTTGCGGCTTATTGAGCCTCAATTAAGATCGGGTTTAAGAGCGCGATCAAAATCGAGAGAGATCTACGGTTCGATGCGAATTTCAGCTATCAGCACGCTCATCAACTCCGACGCTGGCAGCTCACGCGCCAGCGGCGCTCCCTGCCCCGCCCATTGTGCGGCAAATTCGTTGTTTCCCAGTTTGGACGCGGCTTCACTAAGCCGTTTAGCTGCATCGTAAGCTCGCGGGTAATCCGCGGGAAACGGGCTGCCGTCTGCTTCGCCAAATGTAATCAATCGATTAACCATCCCCCGTGCTGGCCGCCCGGATAGGACATCCGTCAATCGTGTCTGCGTTGCACGTTGGCTTTTCAGATTTTCGCGATAGGCGCTATTGGCCGCAGATTCGGGACACAGAACAAATGCCGTTCCTAGCTGGGCAGCTACCGCTCCAAGTTTCAGCACCGAGTTGACGGCATGGCCGTCCATAATGCCGCCCGCCGCGATGATAGGCAGTGTTGTGTGCTTTGCCAGCAAACACACAAGCACCATCGTACTCAAACACTCATCCGTTGTTTCCGGGTTAAACATACCCCGGTGCCCGCCGGCTTCAATACCCTGGGCGACAATGGCATCTATTCCCGCTTGCTCGATCAGTGTTGCCTCGTAAAGATTGGTCGCCGTTGCCATGGTGTAAATGCCGGCCTCACGCAAACAGGCAATACAGTCAGCAGAAGGTATGCCGAAATGAAAACTGACGACAGCCGGGCGCAGCTCAAGCAACATCTCGAATTGTTCGTCGTCGACAAGGAATGAAGTGTAAATTTCGTCGAGTTGATCGGGCGTATCCAGCCCGGCTTCGCTGAACAGTGGAGAAAGATACGCAAGCCACGCTTTTTCTCTGTCAGGGTCACGCGTTGCAGGGGCGTGGCAAAAGACGTTCACATTGAACGGCTGTCCGGTTAGCCGATGCGTCTGTTCAATCATGTTTCGAGCTTGGTCAATTGTGCTAGCGCCAAGCCCCAGTGAACCGAGCCCGCCCGCGTTCGACACCGCGGCAGCCAACTCCGGCGTAGATACGCCAGCCATTGGTGCCTGAATAATGGGAAAACGAATGCCCAGTTTTTCAATAAAACCCGAAGTCATGTGCATTAATAATCCTTAAAAACCAATGCCAGTGTGTTGTGCCGTATTTTTCTTGAACTTTGCCCAAGAAATGATCTTTGCGGCCACCCATCTCATCTACCTCATCGTCAGTCAGTTTGCCCCAGTTTTCACGCATCGTGCCTTTGAGTTGTTTCCAAAATTTAACAATAATGATGGCGTTGCGATTAATTCATAATATATTCATGTTTACATGAAGCACGTTGGTTTAGAAAGAGTCATTTTTAATAAAAAAAGGGCGCTTCAACTCTCGTTGAAGCGCCCTTTTAAATACCATTCACACCTACGCGATATCAAACCGGTCAGCGTTCATAACTTTGGCCCAAGCGGTCACAAAGTCGTGCGCAAAGCGCTCTTTGCTGTCGTCCTGAGCATACAATTCCGCATAAGAGCGCAGGATGGAGTTGGAGCCGAACACCAGGTCTACTCGGGTAGCGGTCCACTTCACCGCGTCTGTTTTGCGATCGCGAATCTCGTAGGAGTTCTTGCCGGTCGGTTTCCAGCTGTTTCCCATGTCGGTCAGGTTTACAAAAAAGTCGTTGGTCAGTTGACCTTCCCTGCTGGTGAATACGCCGTGCTTGCTGCCACCGTGGTTGGTGCCAAGCACACGCATTCCACCGAGTAGCACCGTCATCTCCGGCGCTGTAAGGCCCATCAACTGAGCACGATCCAGCAACAGTTTTTCCGGGGTAGCCGTGTAATCTTTTTTCACCCAGTTACGGAAGCCATCGTGAATGGGCTCCAGCGGCTCGAAAGATTCCACGTCGGTCATCTCGTCGGTGGCATCGCCACGGCCGGCTGAGAATGGCACGTTTACGCTTACACCCGCGGCTTTGGCCGCCCGCTCTACGCCAACGTTACCTGCCAGCACAATCACATCGGCCACACTGGCGCCTGTATCTGCGGCAATTGCTTCCAGCACACTTAATACGCGGCCCAGGCGCTCAGGCTCGTTGCCTTCCCAGTCTTTCTGGGGGGCCAGACGAATTCGAGCTCCGTTGGCGCCGCCACGCATATCCGAACCACGGTAGGTACGGGCGCTGTCCCAGGCGGTGTTAATCATGTCGGTAGCGTTCAAGCCACTGGCAGCAATCTTTGCTTTTACGGCATCAACGTTATAACCGGTGTTGCCGGCAGGCGTCAGATCTTGCCAGATCAGATCTTCCTGAGGTACTTCCGGGCCGACATAGCGCACTTTTGGCCCAAGGTCACGGTGAGTTAATTTGAACCAGGCGCGAGCAAACACGTCTTCAAAGTAGGCTTGATCTTTGGCGAACTTCTCGGAGATTTTGCGGTACTCCGGGTCCATTTTCATGGCCATGTCGGCGTCGGTCATGATCGGGTTGCGACGCACAGACGGGTTTTCTGCATCCACCGGCTTGTCTTCTTCTTTCATGTCCACCGGCTCCCACTGCCAAGCGCCGGCCGGGCTCTTGGTCAGTTCCCACTCGTAGTTCATCAGCAATTTAAAGTAGCCGTCGTCCCATTGGGTGGGGTTGGTGGTCCAGGCTCCTTCAAGACCGCTGGTGACGGTGTGATTACCGACTGTACCGGTCTTTTTATTCCAGCCCAGGCCCTGCTCTTCTACTTCAGCACCTTCCGGTGCTTCGCCCAGGTTTGCCGGATCGCCATTACCGTGGCACTTACCCACGGTGTGGCCACCTGCGGTCAACGCGACCGTTTCTTCGTCGTTCATGGCCATACGCTTGAACGTTTCGCGCACGTCGTGGGCAGTTGCAAGCGGGTCCGGGTTGCCGTCAACGCCTTCGGGGTTCACGTAGATCAGGCCCATCATCACCGCCGCCAGCGGATTTTCAAGGTCGCGCTCACCGGAATAACGGCTCTTTGCGTTATCGCTGGTAGCCAGCCACTCGTCTTCTGCGCCCCAGTAGATGTCTTCTTCCGGGTGCCAGATATCTTCACGGCCAAAGGCGAAGCCGAAGGTTTTGAAGCCCATGGATTCATAAGCCACGTTACCCGCCAGCACAATCAGGTCAGCCCAGCTTAGTTTGTTGCCGTACTTCCGCTTTATGGGCCACAGCAGCCGGCGGGCTTTGTCGAGGTTGCCGTTATCCGGCCAGGAGTTTAGCGGAGCGAAACGCTGATTGCCGGTGCCTGCGCCACCGCGGCCATCGGCAACGCGGTAGGAACCGGCTGCGTGCCACGCCAGACGAATCATCAGACCGCCGTAATGGCCCCAATCCGCCGGCCACCAATCCTGGCTGTCGGTCATCAGGTCGTTCATGTCTTTTTTCAGGGCGTCTACGTCGAGTTTTTTCAACTCTTCGCGGTAATTGAAATCAGCACCCAGGGGCTTGGTTTTGCTGTCGTGCTGATTGAGGATGGCCAGGTTCAAGGCGCTGGGCCACCATTTCATGTTGCTGCTGCCGGAGGAGGTATTGCCGCCGTGCATGACCGGGCATTTGCCCGCTGTTGAATTGCTATCAGCCATCTTTTTTCTCCACTATTTTCGGGGGATGTTGGCTTCACTCAAAGACAACGTAGCAATTATGCGTTGCTTCTTTGATGTGGCTTGGACTGACTATAAGGCAACAGGCTAGCATTAATATAATTTTCTTTTCCTACCACGACAGTTAGTTTTTAACTATGACCGTGCAGGCGTGCCTGCCTGTTCCGCCAGCAGTTTCGCCGGCTCTGGTGCCGCCTGATTAAGGAACTCGAACATAGGTGCCACTTCACGAATTTTTCGTGCCTGGGGCCAAAGGGCCTCGGCTTCGCTAAAACCCTGGCGTAAATAGTTCATCCATTGTTTGATGCGCCCGGTTACGTACTTGTCTTCCAGCCAGCCCTGAAGCGCGACCCCGTATTCCTGCACCAGAGCCAGTGCTTCCGGCCAGGTCATCAGCTCGATGCTTTCACCGCGCTGGCTGGCGCGAATTTGGCGTGCCAAATCCGGCCGCGCCACCAGGCCACGGCCAATCATTACATCGTCACAGCCAGTCACTTCACGACAGCGCCAGTAGTCAGCCACCGTAAAAATATCACCGTTAGCGATTACCTTGGCCTTTACCGCTTCCCGCGCCTTGGCAATTTCTTCCCAGTAAGCAGGTGGCTTATAGCCGTCGGTTTTGCTGCGTGCATGAATAACGATTTCCCCGGCGCCAGCGGCGTCCAGGGCTTGCGCGCAGGCCACGCCCATGGAGCGGTCATCATAACCCAGGCGCATTTTGGCCGTCACCAAGATATCGGCTGGCACGGCCTGGCGCACGGCCGCGGTAATTTCATGCATTAGCTCGGGCTCACGCATCAACACACAACCGCCTTTATGCTTGTTCACGGTTTTGGCCGGGCAGCCAAAGTTGATGTCCACCTGGGTGGCGCCCAGTTCTGCGGCTTTGGCACCGTGGCGGGCCATCATGTGCGGGTCGGAACCCAGCAGCTGAACCGCCACTGGCACGCCCACCCGGGTCAGCGAGTTGTTATGAAGTTCGGGCGCGTATTTGTAGAAAATCCGCGGCGGCAGCATGCCGTGGGTCACGCGAATAAATTCGGTCACGCACCGATCAATACCGCCCACTTTGGTGAGGGTTTCACGGATAGGTGCATCCACCAGCCCTTCCATCGGGGCCAGAATAATTTGCATGAGCGCTCCAGAGCAGGTCAAAACAGCGGTGAAAGAGTGATAAAAAGAGTGATAACAACAGTGGCACTGAGGATGCCAAAAAATCAGGAAATAGAGAAGAAGGGATTATACGCGTTCTATAGTTTCAAACTTGCCTTGGTCGTTGAAGCTGATGCAAAAACTGCCACGAACGCCATCGTTCAGATAAAAACGGGAAAGAATTCGAGCCGGGAAACGAACAGAGCGTCCGTCCCGGGCCCGTGCAGTCACATCTTGTGCAAGGCCCTGGTAGAGCTTTATCCACTCGTCAGGGCCAATGCTAATGTCCACCACAATGCGTTGCATGGCTCGTATCCGGTCTGGCTTAGTTGGCCAGCTCCAACAGCAGACGGTTCAGGCGTGTTACGTAGGCGCCCGGGTCTTTCAGCTGTTCGCCACTGGCCAGGGTAGCCTGGTCAAGCAGAACCGCAGACAGCTCGCCAAAGCGATCTTCACTCTGCTCACGCTCCAGGCGCTGCACCAGCGGGTGGTCCACGTTAATTTCGAAGATCGGCTTGCTGTCTGGCACGCTCTGGCCAGCGGCTTCCATAATCTTCTTCATCTGGGCACCCATGTCGAAATCCGCCACTACCAGGCAGGCTGGTGAATCGGTCAGCCGGTTGGTTACGCGCACTTCTTGAACCCGTTCTTCCAAAGCCTTTTTTATGCGCTCGAGCAGGCCTTGATGTTCTTTGGTGGCTTCTTCCTGGTGCTTTTTGTCTTCTTCGGTTTCTACATCACCCAGATCCAGCTCGCCGCGAGCCACATCCTGGAACTGCTTGCTGTCGAAGTCATTGAGGTAACCCATCATCCACTCGTCAATGCGGTCAGACAGAATCAGCACTTCAATGCCTTTTTTGCGGAACACTTCCAGGTGCGGGCTGCTCTTGGCGGCCATGAAGTTGTCAGCAGTGATGTAGTAAATCTTTTTCTGGCCTTCTTTCATGCGGCCGATGTAGTGCTCCAAAGATACATTCTGGGCTTCTTCACCGGTGTGGGTAGAGGCAAAACGCAGCAGGCCGGCGATTTTTTCGCGGTTGCCAAAGTCTTCCGCCGGGCCCTCTTTTAACACCGCGCCAAATTCGTTCCAGAATTTCTGGTATTCGTCGCCTTCTTTCTTGGACAGCTTCGATAGCATGTCCAGAACCCGCTTGGTGACCGCGGTGCGAATGCTGTCGACGATGCTGTCGTTCTGCAGAATTTCACGGGACACGTTCAGCGACAGATCGCTGGAATCAATCACGCCCTTAGTGAAGCGCAGGTACAGCGGCAGGAACTGTTCGGCGTCGTCCATAATGAACACACGCTGAACGTAGAGTTTCAAGCCACGGGGTGTTTCGCGGTTGTACAGGTCAAACGGCGCGCGAGCCGGAAGGTACAGCAGGCTGGTGTAATCCAGCTTGCCTTCCACTTTATTGTGAGACCAGCTCAGAGGGTCTTCAAAATCGTGGGAGATGTGCTTGTAGAACTCTTTGTATTCCTGGTCTTTAATTTCCGTGCGCGGCAGTGTCCAGAGCGCAGTGGCATCGTTGACCGTTTCGTCTTTGCCCTTTTGCTCTTCTTCCTCGGATTCAGACGCCATGACCACCGGGAACGAAATGTGGTCAGAGTACTTCTTCACCAGGTTGCGCAGGCGCATGCCATCGGCAAATTCCTTGGCTTCCGGCTTCAGCTGCAACACAATCTCGGTGCCACGCTGGGCGCGTTCAACGGTTTCGATGGTGAATTCACCGTCGCCTTTAGACGCCCAATGCACGCCTTCGGATGCGGGTGCACCGGCGCGGCGGGTAAATACGTCAACCTGGTCAGCCACAATGAATGACGAGTAAAAGCCTACACCAAACTGGCCGATCAGCTTGCTGTCTTTTTTCTCATCACCAGACAGCTGCTTCAGGAAGTCCGCGGTGCCGGAACGGGCAATAGTCCCCAGATTGCTGACCACGTCTTCGCGGACCATACCAATGCCGTTGTCACTCAAGGTGACGGTATTGGCTTCGGCATCGTACGCCAGGCGGATTTTGAGCTCGGAATCGCCTTCGTACAGGCCGTCGTCTTTCAGAGCGGCGAAGCGCAGCCTGTCTTCTGCGTCAGAAGCGTTGGAAACCAGCTCACGAAGGAAAATTTCCTTGTTGGAATACAAGGAGTGAATCATCAGCTGTAGCAGCTGCTTTACTTCGGTCTGAAAACCCAGAGTTTCTTTTTGCGATTCAACCGTCATGGTGCGTATCTCTCCTGACTACTGTGGAACATAAAATAAGTGGCGATTTGTGCTACGCCATGGATCATGGAAGCAGAAATGGGGCCACCCAGAGGCATTTCAAGGCTAACGAGTCAGCGGATTTAACGTCAGTGAGTAGCAAGACGGAACGCCACCTATGCTATAAAGCCCTCATAACTTGTGAATCAGCAGGAGCTCGCAGTGAACCCAATCACCAAACCCCAGATGTTGAAAGCCCTACTTACTGCGCTAACGCTGGCTTTTACTTTGGCCGGCTGCTCAGTCAATCCGGTCACCGGGGAACGCCAACTGTCCATCATTCCGGAAAATCAGGAATTGAGCATGGGTGCCGAGCAGTACAAGCCCACCCAGCAGACTCAAGGCGGTCAGTTCTATATTGACCCGGAGCTGACTGTGTACGTTCGCGAAGTGGGCATGAAACTGGCGGCGGTGAGCGACCGGCCTGACTTGCCCTACGATTTTGTGGTGCTGAACAGCAGCGTGCCCAACGCCTGGGCCCTGCCCGGCGGCAAGATTGCCATTAATCGCGGCCTGCTGACAGCGTTCAGCGATGAAGCCCAGCTGGCCTCGGTGCTGGGTCATGAGATTGTGCACGCCGCCGCCCGCCACAGCGTGCAGCGTATGCAGCAGGCGCAGATTATAGGCTTGGGAGTGGGCGCTCTGGGCCTGGCGCTGACGGATAACGAATGGGCTGGCATGGTGATGGGCGGCGCCGCCGTTGGCGCACAACTGGCGCTGGCGCAATACAGCCAGGGCGACGAACTGGAGTCCGACTATTACGGTATCCGCTATATGAAAGCGGCCGGCTATGACCCCCAGGCCGCTGTAGAGCTGCAACAGATTTTTCTGGAAATGTCGCAGGGCCGCAGCGCCGGATTCATCGACGGACTGTTTGCCACTCACCCACCATCCGCCAAACGGGTGAGCGAGAACCGTAAACTGGTGAGTGAAGTGGGTGGCGGCGGCTATCGCGGTGAAGACGTATACCAGAAGAAAACCGCCCTGCTACGAAAACTGCAGCCCGCTTACGATGCTCATGACAAGGCGGTTGAATTAGCTGGTAAGAAAGAATACGCGGCGGCCATCGACAAAGTGAACCAGGCAATCAAGCTGGCCCCGCGAGAAGCGATGTTCTACAACCTGCGCGGGCGTTTGTACCAGCAGCAGGAAAACCTGGACAAAGCCGGTAAAGATTTTGACAAGGCCGTTGAGCTTTACCCGGAAATGTATGTGTACCGTATCTACAACGGCCTGAACGCGCTGGAACAAAATAACCTGGGCAAGGCCAAAGACAATCTGACCCAGGCCAACCAGTCGGTGCCTACGTCCATCGCGTTTCTGCGCCTGGGAGACATTGCGGTGAAACAAAACGACCGTGGCGAGGCCATTGCCAACTACCGCACCGCTGCGCAGGCCGGTGGCGAAATCGGCCAGGAAGCTCAGGCTAAGTTGACGCGCCTGACCCAATAACCCGTTAATCGCAGTTTCTAAAGCCGCAGACTTACACGCCTGCGGCATTTTTTATGGCAAAAAATGATCATTGTCACGGCTTTGAGCGACAGCTCGGTAAGGCCGATTGACTTTATAGAGTAATCACTCTAAAAATACTCACAGTGACATTCACAGTGGGTAATAACCATGGCAACAAAGCACCTTCGGCCACTGGGCTCAAAAGCCAAGCGGCTATATGTAAATATTATGTTTCAGGTAATGGGCCGAGCCTTGCAGGCGGTCAGCGAAGTGGACGACGAGGTGTGCAATGAAGCGCGCCCACTGCCCACAGGTTTTCTATTTCAGATGATGGTGATGCCCAAGGGCGCCAGCCTGTTGATTGAGCACGTCGGCAACGGGCGCTTTAAATACCAGAGCGGAGAAGCGCCACGGTCAATCGACTTATCGATAAAATTCAAACACCTGGAACACGCATTTCTGGTGCTTTCGTTCCAGGAAAAAACCTTGGCAGCCTTCGCCAACGATCGCATGTTAGTGGATGGCGACATCAGTTACGCGGTGCGTATGACCCGCATTCTGAACCGCCTGGAAGCCTTTATTTTACCAAAATTGGTGGCCGAACGGGCGGTGAAAGCCTATCCCAAAAATCTGCAGCTGCCTGAAAAACTCATCAGCGCCGCCCGAATTTATCTGAAAGTTACGACCCATTTTATTAAAACAGCGAGAGCATCATGAGCCGCCAATATTACGAGTTTTTCTGCCCGGTCAAAGTGATTGCCGGCAAAGCCGCTTTAGAGCACATCCCCTACGAACTGACCAGCATTGGGGCCAAGCGCCCGATGATTGTGACCGACAAGGGTGTGCGCGCGGCCAGCTTGCTAGACCCGGTGATTGCCGCCTGCGAAGACAGCGGTTTAGAGATTGTCTGCATTTTTGATGACGTGCCACCCGATTCGTCTATCAGCGTGGTGCGTACCATTGCCGCGCTTTATCGCAAAGAGAAATGCGACTCTATTATCGCTGTAGGCGGTGGCTCGGCCATTGATACCGGTAAAGCGGTGAATATTCTGGTGTCTGAGGGCGGCGATGACCTGGCCAAATACAGCGGTGCCGGTGTGATCAATAAACCGTTGAATCCGTTTTTTGTGGTGCCTACCACGGCAGGCACCGGCTCGGAAGTGACGTCTGTGGCGGTGATCACCGACGAGGTAAAAGGCGTTAAACTGCCCTTTACGTCGTCATTTTTGCTGCCCAACGCGGCGATTATTGACCCGCGAATGACCATCACCCTGCCGCCGCACATCACTGCGGCCACAGCCATGGACGCCATGACCCACTCGGTGGAAGCCTTCACCTGCATGGCGAAGAACCCGCTCAGCGACGCTTATGCCACAGCGGCCATCAAAAAGGTCAGCCAGTTTCTGCCCAAGGTGATGGACAACCCCAAAGACGTCGACGGCCGCCTGGAGTTGGCGCAGGCATCTACTATGGCGGGCATCGCATTTTCCAACTCAATGGTGGGCCTGGTACACGCGCTTGGCCACGCCACGGGCGCTATCTGCCACCTACCCCACGGCCTGTGCATGAGCCTGTATCTGCCTTATGTGCTGGAATACAACCTAGAGACGATTCGCCAGTTTTTGGGCGAACTATTGCTCTATTTGGATGGCCCGGAAGTGTATTCCGCCACGCCTTCCAGTCGCCGCGCCGAAGCCAGCATTGCCGCCCTTCGCAAGATACGCAACAACCTGTATCAGCAGTGTGAATTGCCGCGCACCCTGAAAGAAAGCGGCAAGGTGACCTACGACCAGCTGGAAGCCATTGCCCAAATGGCGCTGGACGACGGCGCGATTATGTTCAACCCGAAAGAAGCGGACTTAAAAGATGTGCGTGCAGTATTGGAAAACGCCTGGGCCGGATAAGCCCGGGCGTTTCATGGAAATCGGCGATGCAGCCGAAAGGCTGCAACGTTGAGAACTGCGAAAGATTTATTTTCTTCTCTCAAGGCGGTGCTTAAGGACCAGATGCGTCAATGTCGCACCCCCTCATCTTCCCAGCGATCAATGCATTCCTTACCGGGCAAAATCTATATCCCGTATCCATTGATTTCATCCTTGTTCATCTAAACGCCATGTTCGGCCCCGCAAAGCTTGGCTAACCTCTACCCACGCTACGCCAAGACGGTAAGACTGTCACACTTTCAATTCGACATATGGTGCACTCGCCGATAGGTTACGGTCAATCGCGCTCGCTTTCTTCCCGATCGTCAGGGTCGGTGCGCGGATCGAGACCCATAGCAAACGATTCAAGCTAACGCCAGAATCAGCAGCTTGAATCGCCAGTGGCTGGCGCGCTTAGATGGGCGTTAAATCAGTAATGATAGCGGAGCGGAGCTACACGCAAGGCGTCACTTGTAACCTTGTACACAATACTATTCCGTACAAAATGCTGTACAACAAGCGGTGTCCTGAGCCTGAATAACCCACCACTGACACAAAAAATTGCACACAGACTCAGAAGCAGCGCAGCCGAGGGAGCGGCATTTAGGAAGTGATCTTGATAGCGTGGCTCATCTGAGCTACATTATTAGAGTCACTTATACAGAGAAAATATCATGGCTGCTAACGACGTTGTCCGCGCTCGAATTGATCGGCACCTGAAAGATGAGGCCACCGCGATACTGGCCACTATGGGGCTTACCGTGTCTGATTTCGTACGCATCGGCCTGACTAAAGTGGTCAGCGAGCAAGGTTTGCCGTTCGAGATGCGCGTACCCAACCGGCTGACCGCCGAGACTCTCGTCAAAAGCGAACGCGGCGAGGATTTGCACCGAGCCGAAAGCGCCGAGTCACTGTTCGATGAGCTAGGCATCTGATGCTCAATCCCGTCTATTCCGGCCAGTTCAAGCGTGACCTGAAGGCCGCTAAGAAGCGCGGCAAGGATATGGAAAAGATCAAACAGCCGATGCGACTACTGCTTGAGGGCCAGCCCTTGCCAGCGGAGTACAAAGACCATCCGCTCAAGGGGGAATGGCGCAGCTTCCGCGATGCCCACATCGAACCGGATTGGCTGCTCATCTACAAGATCGATGGTGATGATGTGCGCTTCGAGCGCACGGGCCGGCACACGGATCTATTTGACGAGTGACCGGCTTGGCAGCGCAGGAAGTCCATCAAAACCACCCCTGCTTCGCCATGATCGCACCGATCAGCGCAACCGGATAGCCTGCAGCCTCCATGCGGAGCGGCAGGACAACGCCCAGTAGACTGTTGCCGACAGTGAAGAACAGTACCAACCAGAAGAGATTTTACAGAGGCAAGAACCTCCCGCACGTTTTGTGTCATCAACCGGACTCCAAATCATTGTGTCAGAATCTGCAACGTGCGGTAGCCAGTCGGCACCGACATAAGACCAAAAGTTGGCGCGTTCCACCAAACACATGGTCGTTACCGAAGGGAGGGGTGCGGATTAATGAAAGTCAGACACGGGACAGGAGCCGCTGCGCCACCCACCGATGGTATAACCAAGCCAAGATGGGGCGCACCACAGGCAAGGCGATTAACCATGCCAATGGCTTCAAGCTTGTAACTCGAGACATTAAGAGGATGTAGGCGTCTATTTCGCGATGCACTTGGCCTTGTGCATCTTTAACGTGTAATTCCCGCAAAGCTTTATCTGGATGAATACCCTGCTGAAGAAGCTCCTCATCACGCCCGGTAATATCCAGCCACTCAACGGATTCTCCTGTTCTCCCCGCCAGCTTTTCGTACCAGCGGCGATCGCGGATGCAGACAGGACATGAGCCATCATAAAAAACGATCAGTTTTCCCGATGATCTGTTCATAAAGAATCTCCGAGTAATACAGGACGCTTTATGAAGACTCTACCATGACGGTACGTGATTGGTTGGCCGCGCGGTTAAAAGTTGCAAAACTACTCCAGCCGCCGCAGCAGCAGCATCGGCGACACAGTCAACACCGGGCGCAACTGCCAGCGCCCGAACAGTGACAATACCACTGCACTGATGAACGGAATCGGTAGCACCACTTGCCAGTGAACGCGGAAATTTCCTTCAAACATGCGCAGTTGAAGAGCGTAAACCGCCGCTTCCGCAGCAACCACTCCCAGAATTCCTGCAAAGCCGCCAAGCAACGCAAACTCCAGCAAAGTCGCTCGCACCAGCAAGCTCTGACGGCCGCCC
This sequence comes from Marinobacter gelidimuriae, assembly GCF_000372805.1. Lineage (GTDB taxonomy): Bacteria > Pseudomonadota > Gammaproteobacteria > Pseudomonadales > Oleiphilaceae > Marinobacter > Marinobacter gelidimuriae. The sequence goes on from NZ_KB889884.1 coordinate 27,349, forward strand.
AAGGTGCGCAGCAGCGCCCCTTCGCGCTGGCGATCCTGCAAAGTGGCACTGACCACCGCCGCCATCACCACCAGCGCAGCGGCCAGAATCAACCCCAGAATTGCCTCAATGGCTTGGGTAATTTGGACCACAATCAATTGAATTCGTTCGATAATATTGTCGACTTCAAGCACCGACACTGTGGGGAACTGGCGGGAAAACGCGTTCAGTTCGTTTTTCGCCGTTTTCGGCAAAAATAAACTGGTGATCCAGGTTGCCGGCAACTGGCGCAGACTGCTGTCTGGCGAAAACGCCACGTAGAAGTTGGGTGTCATACTGTCCCACTGCACGCTGCGGATACTGGTCACGGTTTCAGTGATCTGCTCAGAACCAATGGTGAAGGTCAGTACGTCACCAGGCGTAATGCCAAGCTTTCCAGCCAGCTCAGATTCCACCGATACGCCGTCAGTTTTGCCCGGGGCGAACCATTCACCATCAACAATGCGGTTGTTTTCTGGCAGCGTGTCCATCCAGGTCAGGTTCAGCTCGCGGTTCAACGCATTCACCCGTTCGTCTTTGCTGACCGCCTCTTTTACCGGTTTGCCGTTGAGCAACGTCAGGCGGCCACGCACCATGGGGTACATAGCGTCCAGAGGCTGGCCGCGGCTGTTCCAGAATTCGTTAATATCGTTCACGGCCTGGGGGCTGATATTCACCATAAAGTGATTGGGCGCGCCTTCAGGCAGCTGCGCACGCCAATCGTCCAGCAAAGAGGTCCGCACCAAAATCAGGGTGGTGCCCAGCATCAGTGTCATGGCGAATACAGCAATTTGTGACAAGCTAGCCTGGCGGTGTCGGTAAAGACCCAACAGCGCCAGGCGCCAGGCATTGCCGCCGCCGCGCACTTTGCGCAAGCCCAGTACCAGCATCCAGCCCAGCAACACCAAAGTGGACAGAAGCAGGCCGAGGCCCACTAATAACGCCAACACCAGCTGCACATCGCCGGCGTAAACCCACACCAAACCAAACACTCCCACGATACCAATGATGAAATCGGGCACCAACTCGCGCCGGGACTCCCCTGGCTGGCTTCGCAACACCCGCATAGCGGGGACTTTGCGCAGGCGACGTATGGGCGGGTAAGCAAAAGCGAACAGCGACACAAGGGCCGTCAGAGCCGCCGGTGTTAGCGCCTTCGGGTCAAGGTAAACGTCAACAGGCTGATCCAGCACATCGCCTAATATTTGACTCAAGCCCCAGAACAGCGGTAAGGCCACCAGTAAACCACCGACCATGCCGACAACGCCCCAAACGGCCAGTCGGCGCAGGTACAAACGGCCGATGCGAGGGCTACCGACGCCGAGAGTTTTCAACAAAGCTACCGTATCGCGCTGCGACAAGGCGTACTGACGGCTGGCCACCGCCACCGCAACTGCGGCCAGCAGCACGGCCAGGCTGCCGCCCAGCAGCAGGAAGCTTTCGGCCCGCTCCAATGAGGCCGACAGGGTTTCACCATCGCGTACGCTTCGCCATTCCTGGCTGGATTGCAGCTGGGGTTTTAGCCACTGTTCAAAATCCGATAGCTCAGCCGCATCGCCAGCGAACAGATACACAAAACTGACCCGGCTGCCTTCTTGCAGAACGCTGGTCGATGCGACATCAGTTTGATGCATCATCACCCGTGGCGCCAACGCTGCCATGTTAAAGCCACCGTCAGGTTCGCGCTCCAGCAGACTGCTGATCACCAACGTGCGGGTGCCCAGTTCAAGCTCATCGCCCACATTCAATTCCAGCAAGCGCAGCAAACGCGGGTTTATCCAAACCTCACCGGGAGCTGGGCCAGATTTCAGGGTTTGCCGTGGCTCATCGAAGCCCGTGCGAATTTCGACTTCGCCACGCAGCGGATAACCGTCGCTAACAGCTTTCACCGAAACCAGTTGAAAGTTACCACCGCCAAACACCATGGTGGAAAACTCGGTCATTTCTGCTGTTTCCAATCCACGCTGCTGCGCCTCAACGAGCCAGGCCGGCGGCAGTGGTTGGCCGTTTTCCGATTCCAGCTGGCGGTCAGCCGCCAGGAACGAGCTGGCCGATGACACCAGAGTGCGTTGCAACTGGCTGGCAAACAGCGCGATGGTAGCCACCGTGGCCACGGCAATAATCAGCGCCGCCAGCACCACCCGAACATCCCTTTCGCGCCATTCGCGGCGCACCGACTGCAATTTACCGGTAGCGGCCATCAGCTTGCGGCCTTCTGGCGGGTTTCCGGCTCGCTCAACACCCCACCCTCAATGTGGAACTGTCGGCCACAGCGGGCCGCCAGCTGTTCGTCATGAGTCACCATCACCAGGGTGGTGCCCTGCTCGCGGTTCAGCGCCATCAACAAATCCGATACATCTTTACCGGTACGGTTATCGAGATTACCGGTGGGTTCATCGGCGAATAGAATCGCAGGTTCGCAGGCGAAGGCGCGGGCTATGGCCACCCGCTGCTGCTCGCCACCGGATAACTGCCGCGGGGTATGCGTCAGGCGCTCACCCAGGCCTACCCGTTGCAAAAGCTCCCGCGCTCGCGCTTCGGCATTTTGGCGACCGGCCAGTTCCAGCGGCAACATCACGTTTTCAAGAGCGGTCAGAGCCGGCAGTAATTGAAATGACTGAAACACAAAACCAACCCGCTGAGCCCGCAGCGCGGCGCGTTCGTCTTCGCTCAGAGCGCTGATGTTTGCACCGTCCAGCTCAATGCTGCCTTCGCTCGGCGTGTCCAACCCGGCCAGCAAGCCCAGCAAGGTGGTTTTTCCGGAGCCGGAGCGCCCGACAATAGCGACAGAGTCGCCCTGATTGATTTCCAGGTTGACCCCTTGCAAGATCGTTAGCGTATTGGATTCAAGGTCCACCTTGTGTGTCAGCTTGCTGACCCGCAATATCACGTGGGGATTCGGTTGTGGCTGGTCATTAGATTGATTCACGGCTCTGGTTAATCCTGTCCTGTGGCGAAAAATTTGGGAGACTACGCAGTGTTCAAGAATACGGTTTTACTGGCGGTCAGATCATTTGCACTGCTGCTTGTGCTAGTTATGACACCTGGTTTGATCAGTGCCAACACCCTGCTGGTAATGGGCGACAGCCTGAGCGCGGCCTACGGCGTACCGGAAGAAACCGCCTGGGTAAATTTGCTGCGCCAACGCTTGGCCGACAAGGGCCACAACGACTGGAGCGTGGTAAATGCCAGCATCAGCGGCGAAACAGCCGACGGAGGAGCCCGCCGGCTGCCGGATTTACTGAACAAGCACCAACCGCAACTGGTGATCGTGGAGCTGGGCGGCAACGATGGCCTGCGCGGTTTTCCTCCGCAGGTGATCGAAAAAAACCTGGCCTTGATGCTTAAAAACAGCCAACAGGCTGGCGCCCAAACCCTGCTGGTGGGTATGCAAATACCCCCCAATTACGGCGACCGTTACACCCAGGCTTTCGCCGCTATTTTCGGAGATCTGGCGCAACGCTACAACTCCGCACTGGTGCCCTTCTTTCTGGACGACATTTACAACGTTAACAGCTTAATGCAAAGCGATGGCATTCACCCCACAGAACCGGCCCAAAGCATTTTGCTGGATAATGTGTGGCCCTACCTGGTACCTTTACTGTGAGTCGCCGCTAACAAACCTTTTATTTCAGGGTGTTGACTCCGGCGCTAAAAGCGAATAATATGCGCGCCGACTTGATGCTGTTCCCTGATAGCTCAGTTGGTAGAGCAACGGACTGTTAATCCGTTTGTCGCTGGTTCGAGCCCAGCTCGGGGAGCCACTTATTTTAAAATGCCGTTGATTCAAAAGAATCAGCGGCATTTTTCGTTTCAGCTCTCACTAACAACGAGAAACTCGCCGGTTGCAATCACTTCTTTACCGTAAACTGCGGAAAATGCGCACTGAACCGCGCCTGGCTGGGCAACCTCCTCAGTCACTTCCACCATCAACTCCCCTTCCACCGGCATTGATTCACCCGTGTAGCGCTTCAATGCCCGCACCAGTACGATCACCGCCCTGCTCATTGGCTCGCCGCCCATGCTGAGTTTCCGGCATGCCATCAGTTGTGCGGCGTATTCCAGCGTTGCCCATGCAGACAGGCCATCTTTATCGACCAAGGGGTGATTGTCGGTGATGACTGCACGGGTTTGTGCGCCATTTTCAATCAGTGCGAACTCCTTGATCAGTTGCATCGCGCCAGCATGGGGTAACTGTTCACCCACCGCTTGGGCGGATTGATACTTCGATGGGTCATAGACCGGCCGTCTGCCTGAGCCAAATTGCAGTTGTTGGCTGGTTAATATTCCTTTGGCCACAGGCTTGCCGGCCACCGCACAGACCAGGCGCCAGGTGTCTGATGCTTTTTCCTGGCATTCGACGTCAATCCGTTTGCCAGGCTCTATTGGCCTCAGCAGGCGCAGCTGTCGAATGTTGGTTACCGGTTTGCCAGTAGCCTGTTCCAGCCCCCGCACCAAGTGTTCAATTAATACCACCGCCGGAACAATTGGAGCTCCCGGGAAATGGCCGGGCATGGCCGGGTGGGCTCTTGATATTTCAAAGCTAAATTGCATGGTTTCAGCTGTACTCTGAGGATTCAGATAAAGTGGTCCTGTGCTATAGTCGTCCGCTATACCGATATCAAGGGCGTGACCGTTTTTTAATTCGCGCGATTCTGGCACTGAGCTCTGGAAGCTGACAATGAAGAAGGTTCTGGTCGTACATTATTCCCAGAGCGGGCAGCTTGATAATGTGGTAAGGGAGTGTACGCGACCACTGGTCGAATCGGATGATATTTTAGTGACATTCGAAAATATCCGTCCGGTGGAGGATTTCCCGTTTCCTTGGCCTTTTCTGGAATTTCTCGACGCATTTCCCGAATCTGTTTACCAAGACCCGCCTCCTATTGAAGACCCAAGTGTTCTCGGTGACGAGGATTTTGACCTTGTCATTCTTGCGTACCAAGTATGGTTTCTATCCCCTGCTCTGCCAATGACGGCATTTCTTCAGCATCCGCGTGCCAGGCAGTTGCTTGATGGCAAGCCCGTGGTTACGCTGATCGCTTGCCGGAATATGTGGCTGATGGCTCAGGAAGATATGAAACAGAAGCTGACGGAGCTGAATGCCAGCCTGGTCGGTAATATCGCGATGGTGGATGAAGCCGGCTCGCTGCTGAGCTTTTTTGCCACGCCCCTTTGGGTACTCACCGGCCGCAAAGGGCCGTTCTGGGGTGGTCTGATCCCAAGAGCCGGCGTTTCAGAAAAAGAGATCGCCGCCAGTGAACGCTTTGGCCGGCGTATTCGCGACCGATTGAGAACCAAAGGCGAAGTATCTTCGGACATGTTCCGGGGACTGTCAGCCGTCCATATCAACGCGGGGCTAATTTCCAGTGAGAAAACCGGCAAGCGGGCGTTTCGTCTGTGGGGCCGACTGCTGCGGACACTTGGTCCGCGAGGGGCCTGGCAACGCAAACCGGTGCTGATGTTTTATTCGGTTTTCCTGGTGGCCATGATTCTGACAGTGGTTCCGGCAGGCATGCTGATCAAACGTCTGGCCTCGCCACTGACACGCAAGCGCATTGCGCAGCAAAAAGCTTATTTCAGCGCACCTTCGGGTGAATAAGACCCTGGATTGTTTCACCCTTCGGCCCCTGCCAGTTACCGAGCTGTTTAACACATGAAGAACGTTTACATTACCGCGATCGCCGCAGCGCTGCCCAATGCACCTGTCGGTAACGATGAGATAGAGTCGGTGCTTGGCCAGGCTGGCGCTCAGCCTTCACGAGCACGGCGGGTGATCCTTAAAAGTAACAAGATCAAGAACCGGTATTACGCGGTGGACCCGAAAACCGGCGAGCGCACTCATACCAACGCGAAATTGACTGCAGAAGCTATTCGCGCACTGGGCGACTGGTACAGTAAAGGCATAGATTGCTTGGTATGTGGCACCAGCCTGCCCGACCAGTTGATGCCCAGTCATGCGGTGATGGTTCATGGCGAACTGGCCTCCCCTCCTTGCGAGGTGGTGGCGACAGCAGGTGTGTGTCTGGCTGGGATGTCAGCGCTCAAGTATGGCTGGATGTCCGTTGCCACCGGTCAGCATCAGCGGGTGGTATGCACCGGTTCGGAAGTGGCGTCGGCGGTCATGCGCGGCAAGCTGTTCGAGCCAGAGACTGCCGCCTCTGTAGACACCCTTGAGAACAAGCCGGAAGTGGCCTTTGATAAGGATTTCTTGCGCTGGATGCTGTCAGACGGTGCCGGTGCCGTTGCCCTTGAACCCACCCCGGCCAAAGAGGGCCTGTCGCTACGAGTTGACTGGATTGATATCCGCTCCTTTGCCAATCAGCTGGACGCCTGTATGTACGCCGGCGCCCGCAAGCGTGAAGACGGCAGTCTGGAAAGCTGGAAAGATCTACCTCACGAAACCTGGCTAAAAGAATCAATTTTCGCCGTCAAACAAGATGTCCGCATGTTGAACGAACATATTGTTGCTACTACTATCGAGCAGTACCTGCCCGAGGTAATCGAGAAGTATCAGCTGGTCGCCGATGATATCGACTGGTTTCTGCCTCATTATTCGTCCGGCTATTTCCGCGAGCGTGCCTATGAGGGCATTAAAAACGGCGGACTGGAGATTCCGTTCGAACGCTGGGCCACTAATTTACCCGACAAAGGCAACACCGGTTCTGCATCGATCTACATCATGCTTGAGGAACTGTACCATTCCGGCAAACTGGAACCCGGCCAGAAGCTGCTTTGCTGGATACCTGAAAGTGGCCGTTTCTCTTCGTCTTTCATGATGTTGACTGTGTGTGACCATCAGGACCAATCATGAAACTGGATGATGTGCCCCAGGACAAGTCACGATCGTTCGAAGGCCAGAAGAAGCGCATCTATGCCCGTAACGCCGACGGCGAGTACACTTCAGCGCTGTCTAGCGGCTGGGAAGCAGAAGACATTGTTTTGGATCAGGCCATCGAGGAGTACAACCGTTTTCGCCGTGAAGCCCGTCAGCGGGTGCAACAAGGCCTCGCTTCTCCGCTGGAATACCACATGTACGCGCACCGAATGGATGTGACGGTTCTGGCGCAAGCCACGGGCTTTTTTCGCTGGCAGGTTCGCCGACATCTGAAACCGGCCGTTTTCAAACGCCTGACACCGCGCAAGATGCAGCGCCATGAAGAAGCGTTCCACATGACGGCCGAGCAACTGCGCACTCTCCCGCCGGAAGACAAATCACAAAATGACTGATTTCAATCACCAGCAGACCGCTCACTGCGAAAGCGGTGCCGTGGCAGCCCTACTGCGCCATAACGGTCTGGATTTATCCGAGCCCATGATATTCGGGCTGTCCTCTGCCCTCACCTACGCCTACATTCCGCTGGTAAAAATGGGAGGAATGCCACTGTTGGCCTACCGCATGCCCCCCGGTCGCATCATTCGCGGGTTGAGCAAGCGCCTGAGCATTCGCTTCCATTTCGAGCGCTTCCGCGGCCCGAAAGACGGCACAGTGGCGCTGGACAAATACCTGGAAAAAGGATTCCCAGTAGGCCTGCAGGCGTCGGTTTACTGGCTGCCCTACTTTCCGGAAAACATGCGTTTCCACTTCAATGCCCATAATCTGGTGGTCTATGGCAAAGACGCCGACGACTACCTGATCAGCGACCCGACGTTTGAGCAGCCGGTTCGAGCAGATGTTGCTTCCCTACAGCAGGCGCGATTCGCCAAGGGTATGCTGGCCCCGAAGGGGCTGACCTATTACCCGGAAACCATCATTCAAACCCCGGACTTGACCGCCGCTATCCCGGAAGCTATTCGCTCAACCGTTAACATGATGCTGCGCACGCCCCTGCCCTTTATCGGTGTTCGGGGCATTCGCCACGTTGCCCGGCACATAGAAAAGCTGTCGCCCGCCAACGAACACTACAACAAGCTGCTTATCGGCCACATGGTGCGCATGCAAGAAGAGATTGGAACCGGCGGTGCCGGCTTCCGTTTTCTGTTCGCGTCCTTCCTGCAGGAGTCGGCACACCTGCTTTCTCATGAAGGCTTGGCGCAAGCCGCGGACCAGTTCACCGATGCGGGTGATGAGTGGCGCCGCTTTGCGCTTTATGCGGCCAAGATGCTTAAAGGGCGAAGTGCACTGGACTACGGCAAGCTGGCCACACAGCTGCGCAACGTGGCCGATATTGAACAACAGGGCTATCGACAACTGTTGGAACTCAAATTACGCTGATACCTAAAGCTCCCCCTTTGGCCAGGTGACGACGGCGTGGAAGCGGCCATCGGTATCGGCGGCGATAACAATCAGGGGTGAGTTTTCGCCCGACTGCAGATAGCGAATCAAGGCGCCGGCAGCATGGCCCGGATACGCTGCCAACGCCGGATCAAATCCTTTCAGCATTGGCCAGTTTTGTAAACAACTTGATGTCATGCGCTGCTGAGTCCAGGGCGACAGCGACACTCGATATTCAGTCGCCGGGTCCAGTTGATTCAGCCATTGATCTAGCGCGCGCTCGTCTACCAGAGTGGCCATGTCTGTTATCGAGGCGAGGCTGTCAGCCCTGCCCTCAGGCGCCACCAATAACCAGTGACTGCCCTCGCCAACCTCCGTACCCGTTTCCAGCCCGAGACGAAAACGATGATGCTCAAGCGGCAGAACCGCTTCGTCCACCGCCCCAACCAATGCCTGCGATACAGCTCCCGTGCCGATATCCATGGCCGCCAACTGCAGAGCAGCAACCACTGAGGCATCGCCCCGAGAGACAAAGAGGTTACGATGGCGCAGCCCGAGGTTGCGGGCAACAAAGTAGCCGGCCGAGTTGCTCAGGGTATTGATGAAGTTGGCGGGTTTGGGCACCATACCGCTGCAGATCATCTGCTCATGAACCTTCGTGATATTGCCCAACGAGGCAAAGCGAGAACCGATGTACAGCCCCGCATCGTGTTTAACGTCAGCGCCGTCAATACATTGAGCTGAACCAATCAGTGCCATCTGGGTGAACCGATCAATGCGTCGGAAACGTTCGCGACACGCTGCCGTAGCGGCGGCTCTCAGATTGGCCAGGCCCTGATCGGGATCAACGGTCTGGTACTGATCTCCGATGGCAATAATATCGAGCATGGATTCGAATCCCGGGGTTAACTCAGACTTGATAGCGGATAATCAGGCTGGAGTTATTGCCCCCAAACCCGAAAAAATTCAACAAATAATGACCTGGGCCAACCGCCAGCAGCTTTGACATCGGCACCACTCCCAGGCCGGGGTCGGGCTCGGAAAACCCGGCACTGGCAGGCAGCCTGCCCTCTGGAAGCGCAGCAGCAACCAGCAGGGTTTCCATCACGCCACAACTGCCCAGCGTATGCCCCAGCGCCGCTTTCAGAGAGAAAAACGGCGGTACGTTGTCAAAAGCGCGGCGCATGCCGGCGGCTTCGCCAACGTCATTCAGAGGCGTAGCGGTACCATGAGCCTTGATCGCCTGAATATCGGAAGGTGCAATGCCGCTTCGGTCCAGCGCATCGGCCATCACCGCCGCAATGGTGCTGCCATCCGGGTTAGACGCGGAAATGCTGAAAGTATCGCAGTTACTGGCTCCCCCCTGAAGCAAAACACCTGGGTCATCGCTTTCACACTTTGACAACAGCATGACTCCGCAGCCTTCACCCAGCACCAAACCGTCACGCTGCCGATCAAATGGGCGCATGTTCTTCTGCGCCAGCAACTGCATGCCATGAAACCCGGCCAAAGTGGTATCGTTTCGGGTTTCCAGGCCAACCACCAGGGCATGGTCACTGACCCCGGTGCGAATGGCTGCGGCGGCGCTGAGTATAGCGTTGGCAGTGGCCGTACAGTAAGCGCCCTTAAACCGACCCACTTGCCCTCAGTCGAACTGCGGCACTTTTTTTGAGACCCGCTCTAGTTTGACGTTCCATGGCAGCAGTGCTTCCAGCTTCTCCAACGTGTCAGCGTCGGCAATGCGCTCCAGAACATGCTGGATATAAACCGACGGTTCCAGTTTGTTCGCTTTAGCGGTTTCGACTAGGGAATAACACGTGGCACTGGCACGGGCGCCCTGGGAGGTATCTGCAAAAAGCCATGCTTTTCGGCCAACTG
>NZ_KB889885.1 GCF_000372805.1 Marinobacter gelidimuriae
CGAGCGTTACCGCATTCGTCAGGAACTGAGTGTACCCAGACTGAAAACACTGAAGACCTGGCTGGAGGCTAACGCGGGCAAAGTCGCAAAAGGCACCCTGACACGCACCGCCATGGATTATACGTTGAACCAATGGCCCACCTTGGTGGGTTACTGCGAACGNGGCGACCTACAGATCAGCAACGTGCTGGCCGAAAACGCCATCCGTCCATTCGCTCTCGGTCGAAATTATCCTCGGTCCTTAGTTATGTAAGGATGTGCTCATCAGGCGTTTGAGAGCCGGCCAGGATAGATGCTGATTTGTTTGGCAGTTGAAGTACTTAGCGGCATCTGCCGTGTACTGCACCGAGGTGAGTTGATCACCTGAATCTTACATAACTATAAGCTCTGCAAAAACTGTAAAACACTGTCCGACGGGCGGTATCGCGCCGATGCTTGGGGCGGGGCGTGGAGCCTTTTCAATGCCCGGTCCTTCATCGCCAGGTCCGCTTCGACATATTCGTGGGTGGTCACCGATATCGGTAAGGTCGGCTTCCTGTGCCTTCAACCAGTGCGCTAAATGCGCAATACCATTGAAATATTCCTTGATGGCTCCTGCCGCATAACCGCGCTCATTGAGGTAACGGAGATACGCATCGGCACTCGTGCTGAGCAGTGAATCGGCGAATCATTGGTATGCCAGTGGCGACAATGAATGAACAGACTCAACCATGGTGACTCTCCTTCCTGATCAGGGCGGAGTCACCATGACAGCACCGGTTATTATGGAAGGCAATTCAGTGCAGGGAGTGGATTACGGCGGTGAAAAGGCGGCGATTTTAAACGGCCTCTTTGAGAAACCTTCCATAACTGACAACCTCGGATAATTTCGATTATGGAAGTGTTTCCATAATCGAAAAGCATGGCTTTTTGCAGATACCTCGCAGGGCGCACGGGCGAGTGCAACGTGTTACTCCCTGGTCGAGACCGCTAAAACCAACAGCCTGGAACCCTCGGTTTATATTCAGCATGTGCTGGAGCGCATTGCTGACGCTGACACACTGGAAAAGCTGGAGGCACTGCTGCCATGGAGCGTGGATCTGGAACGAATCTCAAAAAAAGTGTCGCAGATCGACTGAGGACAAGTGGGTCGATTTAAGGGCGCTTACCAACTCGCCTCCGGCCTACGCCTCATATGATGTTCTTGTTCATCAGCTCGCAGCTTTGCTAGCGGCTTCCTCCAGACCGCGCCTCGCGGGTTGGCCCTTGCCATTCGCTAGTGGTTAGCGTTCAATCGGTAAAACCGGCTGAACGGTGATCTTCCCACAGGGGACTTTCACCCCATTAGTTCATGCCCATGCTGGGCGTACACAAGGCGTTCCAGGGGATCCCGAACACTCCGCGGCTGTTTGCGCATGCCTACGGCATTGTTGCGCAAACAGCCACTCCGCATTCGGGCCCGCTGAACTGGGCGTTAGCGACAGGAGCGCAACATGGATCCAAGCAAATGGTTTGAATGGGTCAAGCTTCCGACAAAGACACTTGCGGCCCTTTGTATTGTGTTTGGGATCATGGTCTTCTCGGGCGACGCAGCGCTTGAGAAGTTCGGACTAAAAGAACTTGTGCAAGAATATAGGGCCTATCTTGGTGCGGGGTTTCTAATGACGCTCGCCTTGACGCTGGTTAACAGTCTAGCCGCAGCATGGAAGTTTATTTATCCATGGATAGCGGAAGCGCATTGGGTTCGCCTTGGTAGGAAGCGCCTTCAGAGGCTTAACCCAACTGAGAAAGATATCCTTCGCTACTACATCCACAATCAGACGCGTAGCCAATCACTCCCCATTCAGGATGGTACTGTTAATGGGCTCCAGCGGGAGAAAATAATCATCAGGGGAAGTTCTCTTGGCTCTTTGCGCGGTTTCGATTTCATAATTCAGCCATGGGCCTGGGAGTACTTGAATGAACGCCCGGAGCTTCTTGATTGATGGCAAGTGCGCTAACAAGGCCAGGCACGGCGACGCCTTTTTCGTTGCGGCTTCGCCTCCACTACAAAGCCGCGCATGCTGGCGGCGTTATGTTTTCGGGAGTATGCATTGAGAGACTTTTTAGTATCTTTGATAGGTGGTGGATTTGTAGGCGCAGGCGCTGTAGCAGTTCTATTCAAGCTTTTTATTCAAAACCAACTAGCGAAGTCACAAAGAGAATTTCAACATCAGATCGACAGGAAAAGACTCCAACTTGAGGCCGAGCTAGCGGTCTTTGCAGAATCAAAGAAGGAACACTCGGTCAGTTATCAGCAAAAGAAGGTTTCAGCCCTTGAGGGTTGTTACTCTGCCGTCGTAAGTACTTCGCTTCCAAGGCATCAGTTCCGCAAAAAACCTACAATTAGCCGGTTTTCGGGAACGCCAGAGGAACAAAACGCGTCAAGATATTTTCATCTCTTCTCAGAGAACTTCCAGGCCTTCGGGCGGGCATTTGATTCAGTATCGAATGCTTATGCCAAATTAGAGGATGTTGGCCTATATGTTGCCCCGGAGCTTGAAGGTAAAGTTACCAACACTCTCAGAAAAATAAATGACTTCTATATGCGAAAGCATGCAGAGATGTGGAACGCCCACGAAGAGGCTGGGGAGCATTTCGACGGCAAAGGTATCGAAAGTGAACATATAACTTTTGATTTTCAAGCATTCCATAATTCGATGCTTCGAGAGTGGAACTTTGAGACAAAGGAGCTTCGTCAAGAGTTAAAAGATGAACTCCGGACGGTTCTGCAACCCGACTCGGATCAAACATAACCAGTGCAGGCAAGCGTTAGGCTACTTTCGAAGAGGTGAGCATTGAGTATTATTAAAAGAGCAATATATTCAGATCCTTTGGCTCGTGTAATAACGGCATTACTCTGTCTTTCGTCTGTTTGGTTCTCAGCTTCATTCTTGCTTTGGAAGCTTGAGTTAATTGATTCAGGGTTCGCTGGAATGGCTATTTATATTGGCGCATTTATTGGGTCTATCTTTGACTTTCATCTATTTAATTATGGCTCTGTCTGAGTTAACTGTTGCAGTGGTCTAAACTGAATTGTGAAATCTCCGAATATGAGGGGTGATCATGAAAACGATTCAATTCTCACAGTGGATAGCCCAGCTCTCCATCCTTAACCCAGAGCAACGCGATCAACTGCGATCCCGCCTTTCGGGGGCTGGCGACTTGCCGCTGGACGTCATCAAAGCCCCCAGTCGCTGCCCGCATTGTCAGTCCCGTGAGCGTCGGTCATGGGGCTCCAGCGGTGACCTACCTCGGTATCGCTGCAAGGCCTGTGCGAAAACCAGTAATGCTCTGACGAGCACGCCAATGGCGCGATTGAGGAAGCGCCATCGTTGGCAAGACTATGCCGAGGCGCTCACCCAGAGCTTAAGCGTGCGCAAGGCTGCAACCCATTGCGGCGTCAGCAAGAACACAGCCTTTCTGTGGCGGCACAGGTTTCTTTCTCGGATTGCTGATCACCAGGCCCAGCATGCATCTGGCATTGTCGAAGCGGATGAAACCTTCTTCTTGGAGTCCTTCAAAGGCCAGCGAGACCTGCCCCGCCCACCTCGCAAGCGAGGCGGGAGTGCCAAGCGACGCGGCCTGTCTGCTGAGCAGATCCCGGTGTTGGTGGTAAGAGATCGCAGTGGACAGCAGGCCGACTTCAAGCTGGAAAAGCTTGATGCGCGCCACGTCGGGGAACGACTACGCCCCCTGGTAGACGCGGACGCGATTCTTTGTACCGACAGCGCAGGTGTCTATGCCCATTTTGCCAAGGCAGAAGGCATTACTCATCGACCGGTCAACCCGAGTCAGAAGCGCCGGGTTGATGGGGCTTTTCACATCCAGAACGTCAATGCCTACGATAGCCGGCTTAAGAACTGGATGATGCCTTTTCATGGTGTGGCCACGAAGTACCTAACCCACTATCTGGGCTGGCGGCGCCTGCTTGAGCGCTACAAGGCACGGCTCAACCCATTGATTTGTCTAGGGGAGTCGCTGGGGTATACGAATGTGCAACAGCTAACTGAGACATAGCCTTTATTTTTGTCGGTGGCAGCCGTATGAGCATGCGTATGCTGGTGCAGTACTCTTCCGGGCGTGATAAAGAGCGTGTGGGGATTATAGGCGCCGGTAAAACCGCTGTTCAGCTGGCTAAAGCCCTGCAGCAAGGTGACGAATACCACCCTGTCATGTTCATCAGTCTGATACCTGGCAACCACAAAACCTTAATTGTGGGTTTGCCGGCGTTTGCGTTGAGCCATTTGGAAGAGGCGGTGCGTAGCCATCGGGTTAAACGCTTATTGTTGGCGGTTGACGCGGATATGGATGTCAATCGTCGCGAGTTGCTGACGCAGCTGGAAAAGTTGAATCTTCCGGTACAAACCGTTCCGTCGTTCAGTGAAGTGATTGCCGGCCAGGTTCGCATTAACGACATTCGCGATCTGGAAATTGAAGACCTGCTGGGGCGTGATCCGGTGTGGCCAGACAACGCCCAGGTGGCGTCGTCTCTATTCGAACGATCGGTGATGGTGACCGGTGCAGGTGGTTCGATTGGTTCTGAGTTGTGTCGGCAGATTATTCGCCACCAGCCCAAGTGCCTGGTGCTGTTTGAACAGTCAGAATTTGCTTTGTACGCTATTGAGCGTGAGCTTCAGCAGATCAACGCTGCGGAAGGTTTGGATGTGTGTGTTCACCCGCTGTTGGGCAGTGTGGTGCATCGTCGGCGCTGTGAATCGGTGATGCGTTCGTTCGCTGTACAAACGGTGTATCACGCGGCGGCGTACAAGCATGTGCCGCTGGTAGAGCACAATGTGATTGAGGGTGTGCAGAACAACGTGTTTGGCACATTGCACACGGCCGAGGCGGCGGTTGCAGCCGGTGTTGAGTTGTTTGTGTTGATTTCTACCGATAAAGCGGTACGGCCCACCAATGTGATGGGCGCCAGTAAGCGTATGGCGGAGTTGGTGTTGCAGGGGCTGGCGCAGCGCCAGAGCGACACGGTTTTCTCTATGGTGCGTTTTGGTAATGTGCTGGGCTCATCAGGGTCTGTGGTGCCATTGTTCCGGGATCAGATTAGCAGCGGTGGCCCGGTGACGGTCACTCATCCGGATATTATTCGCTATTTCATGACCCTTCCCGAAGCCAGCCAGCTGGTGCTGCAGGCCGGTAGCATGGGTGAGGGCGGTGAAGTGTTTGTGCTGGATATGGGCGAACCGGTCAAGATTGCCGATTTGGCTCGCAAGATGATGCATTTGATGGGCCGCCGCGAAAGAACCGCCGAGCAGCCAGACGGCGAGATAGAGCTGGTGTTCAGTGGCCTGCGCCCTGGTGAGAAGCTTTATGAGGAGTTGTTGATTGGCGACAACCCCCAGGGTACGTCACATCCGAGAATCATGATGGCCCGGGAAGTGTCTATGTCACCGGAGGAACTGGATGCCACGTTGAAGGATTTGCTGCGCGCGAGTCACGATTTTGACTGTGGCCGTGTTGTTGAAATCCTGAGTGATGCGCCTACGGGGTTTGTGCCCAATGGCGGGGTCGCGGATCTTGTTTGGTGCAATGGTGAGACTCCACCGGCGGTTGTTCCTTCAGGGGTGAGTAACATTCGGCGGTTTCCCGTTTAAGCTCAGAAACTACCGTCATCAAGATCTGGGCTAAGGATGGTCTGGTTATTTGTTTTTTGAGAACAAGGAATGTTCCCCATGATTAATATTTCCCACCACGGTGCCACCACCGGCGTAACTGGTTCCTGCCATGAACTTACCTTCGGCTCCGGAGCCCATAAAAACGGTATCCTAATAGACTGCGGCATGTTCCAGGGCCAGGAAGAGGGCCTGGATGCTTCTGCTTGTGATCTCTCCATTGATTTCCCCATTGATCATATCGGATATCCGCGCACTGGTGGTTACCCATGTGCACATTGATCACGTAGGGCGGATTCCCTATTTGCTGGCTGCGGGATTTGAGGGGTCGATTATCTGTTCGGAGCCCTCGGCCATCATGTTGCCGGAGTGAGGAGGGTGAGTGTTCGCTGGCGGTCAGGTTGCAGAGAGCCGGGCATATTCTGGGTTCGGCTTATGTGGAATGTGATGCGCGCGAAGGTGATTCTAAGCAGCGCATTGTGTTCAGTGGCGATCTGGGTGCGCCCCATCCGCCGTTACTGCGGGCGCCGGAGTCTTCGGTATACGGCCAAGATAGTTGACGCTGCATACATGCCTTTCTGGTTGCCGGAATGCTCCGACTTGCTGGCTTTCTGGGCCCTTCGGGTGGCATCGATCATCGGCGATCTGGGCAGGTACTCGCTAATCACCAGTTTCTTGAAAAAAATGGTCAGGCCGGCGACAACTGCGTTCATCGTCGCGGCCTTGCGACGTGTACCGGAGTCGTAGAAGGGGCGCCACTTCGGGTTGGCCATTCTCAAACCATGCTTGGAGATATAACCGCGTTGGCGGCCTTCCCCCTTTTTTTCAGCTGACCCTTTGGACGTACACCAACTGGCGGGCGGTTTCTTAACAAACTCCATATAGCCGTCGACGTCATCACCCCCAATCTCGCGTAATGATTTCTTCCGGATAACCCAGATGTAGTTCAGGAACCGTTGCACTTCGCCCCGGAACTGAGAATAGGTCCCGGCGTTCGTCGCATGGCGCATCAAGAAGAGGGCGCCGGCATGCCAGTCGTCACGACAGCCAGAGGGTAGGGTGCTTTAAAATGCCTGTAGAGAGGGGTAGTCCTCCGGGCGATCGATCTGGTCGCTGAGAGTTTTCGGCGTATCGAATAGCGGATGCCCGGGGAATTTTGAGTTGTTCATTGAGTGTGAGCCAGTTTGAGCCGATCGCTAACGCTTGTGCGTTTTGCGGTACGCATGTAGGCATCTTCCTTTGACTCGAGGTCACCAAACAGGCGTTTACGAAGCCTGTTGATGGCTCGAATCTCACGACGAATCTCATCCTTTTCGGATTCAACGTTCAGGGCTTCGAGCATGGATTTGCGGTCCTGAAGTGCCCATTGAATGGTTAGAATTCGCCACGCAGAAGACCGTCGTCCGAAAGTAGACTGCCTCCATCTCCGCCATCAACATGGCCATCAATGTCGGCCACAATGAGTTTTCCTTCGGGCCCGTCAACATATCGAAGCGATCCCGAACCAGAGCCCCCAAAAATTTCGATCCCAATGGCCTGGGCTTGCCGCGCATACCGGCTCAATCCTTGCGATCCGCTCAACTTCCTTTGGGTCCAGTCCCGCGGCTTCACATTCTTTGTGATTTGCATACATGATCGGGCTCCGGTCAGCGTCGATTTCGAAAATGTCGCATGACGCGCTTAGGTGTGATGCCAAGAAGGAACCAGGCCGACGCGCAAAACCATCCAACTGTGATCAGGAGACCGATATATCCGGGCCAAGGACGATTAAGTAGCTCAAAAGTGGGGAGGCTGGCCAGCCCGGTAGACAGAACAATCCAAACCGCGAAAAGTGTGGGATTAAAATAAAGTTTCATCCTCATTAACAGAAAAACCGCCTTAACTGCGGCGGTTTTTCTTAGCAATCTGGGTAAAGTATCACCCTGCAACAGCGTGGTTGTAACAACCGATCTCTGATTCATGAAAATAAAGTGCCATCCTTAACCGTTCACCGCTGACTGCAAAGCCTTGATCGGCGGTTGAGGATGCTGCCTGGCGAGCGCCAAATCATAATTTACCTGCATAGCGAGCCATGCGCGGGCGGTGCTTACACCAGCCATTTCCAAGCGTAGAGCAAGGTCAGAGCTGATCGCCGCTCGACCGTTCAATACTCGGGACAGGGCTACGCGAGACATTCCCAGCCGTTCAGCCGTTTCCTTGACTGACAAGCCAAGCTCGGCAAGCACGTCTTCGCGTAACAATTCGCCAGGGTGCGGAGGGTTCATCATCATAGCTTGATCTCCTTCAGTGATAATCAACGTAGTTGACCAATTCGACATCTACCCCAACAAACCGAAAGGTCACACGCCAGTTGCCGTTAACCCGGACTGACCAATAGCCCCTTAGCTCGCCTTTCAGTTGATGTAATTTGAACGAGGGCATGTTGAGGTCTTCCGGGCCCGCTGCAACATCTAGTAATGCCAGGATGCGCCGAAGCTTAACAGCATGTTCAGTTTGAACGCCTCGGGTCGTCCCTGTCCTATAGAAGGCTTCAAGCCCTTTGTGCTTAAATCCTGTAATCATAGCTTACTGTATCGCGTAACGTTACATGGTGCAAGTGTGAGTTCGCCAAGATGATGCTTTGTTTTCAAGGGTGAAACTTTATTTTATGGGATAACAATTTATTTTCATCCCACACCAGTGCTAATACGCTTTAATATGATTGGAGAACGGAGCGGGTGATGAAAAAGCTACTTTGCAACAACTGATGATTGATGGAGTGCCGTTCCCAGTTGGGTTCACGCCTGCATTTTGCACAAAAAGCGAGGCTGAAGGGTTTGATGGTATCTGGCATGTCCACAACTCAGAGCCAGGTTTCAAATCTGGAGAGTGGTGCTCACATGGGCAGGTTTACGAAATAGGTATCGACCCCAGTGACTGCCTGGATCATACACCTAAAATTGCGATGGATTTATGCCCTGAAGATTCGATTTTCAAGATCGTTTTATAGTACGCAATTTCACATTGGAATTCGGAGAGGTGCATGGCAACGATTAACGACATATATGAGGCGTACCAAGCCGGTGCCTGTCAATCTCACCGAACATCAGCACAAAGCCTTGCGGATCCGGGCTGCCGAATCGGGTGTTTCGATGGGGGCGCTGGCCAGAATGGCGATACGTAACATATTGCCTCGGGATTAGTGCCGTATTATTGCGCGCAATCGGGAAGCTCGAAAAGATTTGTCGATGCGTGCCTATGAGCATTTTGACTCGAGCACGAGCTCTCCTGAAACGCTGAACGCTGCCTGCCCCAGAACACCTATTCTTTTGCTGAAGTCCAGGCTGGGTTGCCTTTTCTGTTTAAGCCGGTTTGGAGATCATAAATGCGACCCTCAATCCCTGGCTCTGAAAAATCAACACACCCATCTTTGGCCGAATACCTCCTTGAGCCATCACGAGACCTGAATGCACAGAGGCTATGCTTCTCGCCAGACTCAAGATTCTCGAAAAAACAGTGGAGATTCGTTTTTTACCCCAAGCTTTAAAAATCAGCCTTCCTCGCCATGTGCCGTCTGGCGCAGGTGTGCAATCTGAAAAGCTGACCTTGGCATCCGTAAAACCGTGTGCGCGCATCGTGAACTCATTGTGGCTAAAGCCGTCGATTCACATTTCCAGGCTCATTCCTTCGTCGTTATCCAGATCTTCATCCTGTAACGATTCAACCGATTTTCCGAAGGTTTGTGGCGCTGGTCTGTTCCTGGCACGGTTGGCCCCCGTGCTCTCGTAGGCATCCTCAATCGCATCCAGTATATGGTCATCTCCAACGTGCCGGGCCCGGCCGCCAAACATGGCTATGTTTTCCTTCGCATTGATAATAGCGCTGTGTCGATCCATGTAATGACGCGGGGAAAGGAGGTCCCTATAGGTTTGCGCTAGTATTTCTTTCAGGCTGTCTTCGGAGTCATCTGCAGATCCGGTGAACTCTGCGTACAGGGAGTCCCGCACATGGCGTTCGGCATTATCGAAGTGCATTTGGGTGAATCCGTCCTCTTCCATGTCCGCCAGCGAGTGCTCCAGGTGGTCCATCGTTTCCTCAAGCTTTTCATCTAGGGCCTCGGCCAACAGGAAATCTTTTATCTTGTAGGCAGCTGCTACCTGTTCCATTAACAGGGGGATGGTTTTCTCGGCGTCCCTGATCTGTTGTGGCTGGGTGTACTCGGCGCCGCGGCTGTACCGAATGTCGCTGTTGTGTGCACTGAAGATGCCCGTATTGCCGGTGGCAGACTTGACCATGTGCGCCTGGTAAGCGGTGTAATAGGTTTGGCCATACGGCCCGGCGAGCATTGCACCGTCATAACCTTGTTTTAGCATGCCTGCACGGAAGGCCTTGGACCACTCCCGCATTTCGAGAATGGTGGACAGCTCCGACAGGTGTTTCAGCCCTATGGTCTCAGCCATATCGTTGATGGCTTTATCGCCAGAGGAAAAGTCAGCCGGGTTCTGAATAGAGGCATACAGCGGCATGATAAACCCTCCGGGGGTGTCCAGCGGGCAATCTTCGCTCATGTAAATCCCGGCGCCGGCCACACCTGTCGTCCGGTCAACATCAAACGCGCTGAAATCGGCGTCCGTTGCGTGAAAGAGTGTCTTGGGTTCTCCGGTTTGGGTGGTGACGGCGCTGTGTCCGAACCAATTCCGGAACGCTTCGGTTTCGGTTGGATTCAGTATCTCTGTTGCTTGGTGGAGCTCGTCGTTCACCGCCCGGATGGTGACCAGGGTGTCGTCCCAGATGACATAATTGTGCGTTTCTTCTCCCGGTGCTTGGCGGCTAAACTGATCGCGGTACCGAAGCCCTGGGATGCCTATGGCGTTGAAGTATCTGCTGGCGGCCTCATTATTGTCGGGTTTCGCCTGCCGATTGGCACCTTCCAGTGTCCGGTCGGATAAGAATGTCGTCAACTGATCGTATAGGTCGGCCCCGGACATCATTTGCCCGGAAACAGGGAAGGGTTCGTTGCCGAGCATTTCAGTCAGGCCTGTATCCCGAATGACGCGATACACCGATGTGGGCTGTTCAGTCAAAGGACGCTCCCAATCTAGGAGCTGGTCATCGTCTGGAATTTTGGCTTCGTACAGGTTATTCCCGGTATCCGAATGCCCGCGCCCTTGAATTCGGATGAGTTCTTCCGCTGTGTCGTCGTATAGACCGCGCATTTTGCCCTCGCGTTGGCGGGCAAAATCGATAGCCTGTTCCATTGGTAGACCTTTCAGCAAGTCCTTGGCCACGGCGGAGGCTCCAAGCACGTCCCAGCCTGCGATCATTGAGGCATGGGGAACTTGGGCAAGCGCATCCCGATAAAACTCTGCTACCTCCCGGTGCCCCGCAAAATACAATCCCCACCCGAACGCAGCGGCACCCTCACCACTGCCGATGGCCTCCAATGAGAACCGATCGAACTGATGAGGGGTGCCGTGATATGCACGGCTGTACCGGATGTCCTGGTTGCTGGCGTCAAAGGTGCCGATGTTGCCGGTGGCGGATTTTATTTGCTTGGGGCTGAAGGCAATAACTTCCTCAAAATCATCACGAACAATGATGCCGTCGTAGCCATCAGCCTCCATCTCACTGCGCCAATCGGTTTCGCGGCCAGCGTTATTGTCGGCATCACGGTAAAACTGGCTTGCGGTGTCGTATTTCTTGGGATTGCGAATACTCACGTATAGCGGCATGACATTCTGCCCGCCATCGCCATCGCGCCCGGCCATTTCTGCGTAGCTGTTTGATAGTTGCCGGCTGCGGGTTAAATAGACGCCGAGTGCAGCCCCGGGATGCCCGGTATTCTGGCCGCCTCGCTCGACTTCAAATGCACTAATGTCAGACGCGGTGCCGTGATACATGACAATCGGCTCACCATTATCATCCGCCACCTTGCTGTCATCGAACCACGCGGAAAACGCTTCGGTATTGGTTTGCTTTGGCGCCTCGCTTTGCCGGCTGACGGCCTGCACCGATACCAAATCCGCGTCCCAGATGACGTAGTTGTAGGTTCCGTTGCCTGGTGAATGCCGGCTGAATTGATCGAGATAGCGCAATCCCGGGATGCCACTCTGGCCCAGCAGCGTGCTGCCGTATCGTTCACCCCGGATGCCGCCGATAGTCGCGTAGACCGTTTGCCCGGAAGGGTCACTTTTCAGGAACAACGGTTTGCCATCGATGTCCAGGGGCAACCCCCGGTCAACCGCAGCGGCTTCAATCTTTTCACGGACACCCTGGGGCTGCTGGCTGAACGGTTTATCGTAATCCAGGAAAGCGGACTCGTCGGGGATCTCGACTTCGTAGAGGCTGCCTCCTTCATCGACAACCGAAACCTCTTCTCGCAAATAGTCTACTGCTTCGGATAGCTCAGGGTTTTCTGACGCGATTTGGTCCCATCCCTGGCCTCGCACCAATAAGGTGATGGCCTGTCCTTCCGGTGAGCCCACGCCAAGCAGTTCCATTAACT
Organism: Marinobacter gelidimuriae; assembly: GCF_000372805.1. GTDB lineage: Bacteria > Pseudomonadota > Gammaproteobacteria > Pseudomonadales > Oleiphilaceae > Marinobacter > Marinobacter gelidimuriae. The sequence goes on from NZ_KB889885.1 coordinate 12,130, forward strand.
CACCTGCCTGAAAGCGCCCATTTGCGGTATCGAGCATCCTTGCAGTGATGTTGTCGCGATAAAGCTCGGCAACCTCACGTTTATCTGTGAAATACAGTCCCCATCCAAAGGAGATAGCGCCCTCGCCGGACCCGATGAACTGTGTGGAAAACCGATCAAACTTATGAGGACTGCCGTGATATGCACGTCGGAAACAGGTATCAAATTCCCCTGGGCGCTCGAAACCGCCATAACGGACCACCTGTTCAGCGCCGTGGAGCAGGTTTAGCAGGTCGGAGTGGGTCAGGGGCAATTCAAAGCCCATATCGCGTAGGCCAGACCGCACGTCAGCCATGTATCGGTGCGTTTCCGTAAGCTGGCGGTGCTCACCAGACTCCGCCAGCTGTGCCATCAGCTCCTCGGCCAGTAATTGGCGATGTTCGGCTACGTCCTGATTGAATGGCGGTTCTTTGAAGTAGATGCTTTTGATTTGTTCCGCCAGCGACGTTTCTGCCATGTCGACATAAATCCGCTCTAGTGTCGGCTCCAATTGTGGGCCGAGAAGCGTGCGCAATCCATAATGGCCAATCACCTCATGCAGTACTACCTCTTCCAGAGCTTGCCGGCTTGGTAGGCGAGGCGCCACCAGGTATACCGTATTATTCCAGAACGCCGCTCGCATATCGTGTGCAGCCCGTTTTTTCCAGATATCGCGTTGCAGGGTAGCGGGCAGCTCACTGATCCGATTGACCGCCACAATCTCCGGGCGCGCCTTCCAGTTCTTCATCAGGCCATCGGAAATCACCTGCGCCTGGTCACGGGTTAGCCCGTTGGCGGTCGATTCGCGCTGGCGAAGAAAGTTTGCCGGTACCGTGTTGGTGGTGCGAAAGGGTACTTCGACATTGAAGCTGTTCTTGTTGCGAAAAATGACGATCGCCTGGTCTGCCGGAATATCGGCTGTGCGTTCAGGATGAGTGTTTCGGCGCTCAGTTTCGTTCAACCCGCGGCGTGTTTCGGTATTACGGGCCTCGATCTCACCGGCCAGGGCCCGATAGATCTCGTAGGTTGAGCTGAAGTAGTGACGATCCCGGAGTGCTTCGGTGGTTTCTTCTGTCTTTTTCAGTTGTTGCAGGGGGCGAGTTTCCTGCCGGGCTCGGCTGGCTTCTCTTTCCAGTGCGTTCAGAACACTTTTTAGCTGGCGCTGATCCTGGCGAAACTGCTGGAATACCGGTTCGGGGATGACGCTGCGAATGAGGTCGGCAGCTTGGGCGCTTTGCTCTCGCAGGAAATGATTCCTGGCCTGCATTCGGTGTCGTTTTGGCAGGTCATACCACTGGCGCTGCAGATCATCGAATGCCTGGCGTGATGGGCTTTGCCGTACTTTGTCGTGGAAAACCCAGCCCATTTCATTGCGGATCAGGCGCAGCACACCGCTGGGCCTGTCACGGTTGGCGTAGCTCATCAGCCGTTGCGCCGACTGATACATTAGGCCATAGGTGATCATATCCGAGGTATTGCCCTCGGCATCCAGTAAAGACTTGTGGGTTGCGGTCCACTCATCCACCTTTTGCTGCTGCTCGATGCTCAGTTCCTTGAGCCGGTCTTTGATCCGGTTGGTGAAACGTTCCTTGGGCATTCCGCCGTAGGCAAACCCTTCCGCTTCCTGGATGGCGTGTTGAGTTTCGTGTAATAAAACCTCCAGGATCTGTCCGTGAGACAGGTTGCCGTTCAGTGTTATACCGGTACCCCAGTCAAACTCGCCCCAATCGTTTTCGTGCATCGAACGGTCTAAGCGTACCGCCTGTTCTTTTAGCCGTGGGTACGCCGCATAGAGCCGAGGGTGATCCAGAATATCGCCCATCTCGACAATCTGGCCATCAATGTCCGATATCGAGGCAATGCCCTTAAACTCGCGCCGCGTCAGATGATTGACCAGGCTGATCCCGGCATCGGACTGATTGTGCCCGAAGGCCGCAATATAGTCGGGCTTGCCTTCTCGGTAACTGGCCTTGACCAATTGACCGTCTTCACTGAACGACACTTCCTGATAAACGCGGTTCAGAACCTCATCTTCGAAGGCTTGCGGAATACCGATGGTCAGCCTGGCGTCATCGTCACTGATCTCATATCGCCAATTCCCATCCACGCCTCTCAGCCAGCCGGTCTCTCGCCAGATGATTTCGGACGTGATGCGGTTTTTTTCGAGTAGGCGGGCCTGGTCCAGTAACTGTAAATCGGAGGATTCTGCCTGCGGTCCGGCAAACAGATAGCGGGGGTCAGTGCGAGCATAGCGAATGTCCGGCACCGTTGGATCAAAGGTACCGGTATTACCGATGGCCGACTTGATCTGCGCAGGGTCGTAAGCCTGCACCTGATCCACGACACCCGTGGTTCGTTCAATCAGGATGGCGCCGTCATAGCCCGCGGCCTGCAATTCCCGGCGATCCAGGCCTCGGTCAATGAATCGAAGCCAATCGTCTTCCTCGGGGTCGGCAATGACGATATAGGGGTTCTTGACGCTCAGATACACCGGATAAATGCCACCGGCTTTTCCCTCATCCGTCCCTAATGCCGACACGAACCCCTCTGCGTAGAGCGGGTCGGGCGTAAAGTAGACGCCATCAAGGTCGTTGGGGAGTTCGAACGCATCAATGACGGTATCGGGTCGCGTCCCATGATACAAAACCATGGGTTTACCCTCGTCGTCCTGGAGCCAGCTTCCGGCAAACCAGCGCTGGAAGGCTTCGGTGCGTATGGATTCGGCTAACGGGTTCAGCTTGGTCATTTGTTGATTTACCCAGGGCATTGTAACTCGGCATCGGAGCCTTCGGTTGCGTTGATCGCCGAGGGCGTGGGGTCGTATCGCTTCGCCAGTTCCAGCAACCACTGTTCCGGGTACTCGTAATCGTAACCGCCCCAGGGTCCGGTACGCTGGATGGCAGGCTGTCATAGGTGACTGTTGGCTCAACCTCTTCAACTCGCACCAGCTTCACCATGTCCTGCATTCGATCAATGTCCGCCATGGCCATAGAGCCGTCTGGCCCCGGTTGAACGTGAGGCGTGAGGGAACGACCGATTAGCTCGTAAACACCCATGCCGATACCGTCAGGCAGGTTCTGTTCCTCCGAGAGCGGCTGGTTGTCCCGGCCCACGTATTGAGCCCGCAAGAGTTCACCGTAGTTCCCCAGAAAACCAGACACCCGATCCCCGTTGGGGAGAAACGCGATGGCCTCAGTCAGCTCGTACCGCTGGAGCGGAATGCCTTGGGTGGTTTCGGCGCAACGCCAGCTGTAGTGCCCCATCGTGCTCGTACTCCTTCTTAAAGGCCGGGTGCGCTGTCGAGGTCTTCGTAATCCTCATCGATCAGCTCGAAGTGTTCATCTTGCGCTTCGATGAGCAGTTCCAGTTCCAGGCGTTCCTGGAGCAGTTGCGCCTCTTCTATAAGATCTTCTCTTTTCGGAGTTTCGTTCATCTTTGCGGTGTGTTGGTTCTGGCGCTTGACGTTTTCATAGTCCCTGTACAGCGTTGCCTCGGTTTCACGGCCCCGTTCGGAGGATTCGATCTGTTCTTGCCACGAGGGCGTTTTCCGGCTTTCCTCGGTAAACAGGTCTTCGTTAACGGGACGGCTGTATTTGTAAGCCATCAGGCACTCGATCAACTCGCGTTCGGCTGGCAGATTCACCGTGGACATAAATATCTTGAGTTTTTGCAGTCGCGTTTCGGCAATATCGTGAGGCAGGTCCAATGGCGTGACGTTGAAAAACGGCCCTTCGGTTTCCTGGGCTTCGGGCTGATCAACGGAGTGCTTCAGTCGATTCTCGTGAAGTGTTTTCAGACCGTCCGCCAGTGTCAGCCAAGTTTTGTCCGACATTTCATGATGCAGATCGAGGCTTTGATGTAAAATGGTCGCAACGACGGAGGGCTCTGCTCCAAATACTTGGTGATGTTTCGCCTTATACTCCCCCGCCAGAGCATGACTTGTTGTGAAAAGCTGCAGTTCATCGGGCGTCTCATGCTCAAATACTGCATACACCATGTTTTCGTTGTTCATCAAAGTTACCTCTCCGTTAGCCGGTCACAACCCTGGGGCCGCTTCAAGCAGAAGTTCATGCTCTTCAAATGCCGTTTCAATGCCGCGCCGTGCTTGGTCCCACGACATGGCTTTGATCCGCTCTCTCATATCAACGCTTTCCTCCCTACTGAAATCGGAGGTCGCCACTTTCTGAATCAGATGGCGTTTTATGTCTTCCAGGCTGGCGGTCTGAAATACGGTTTCATGAACCTGTATCTTGGGGGCGCCGGCCAGATCGCCCATATCCACTGACAGCATGAAATCGCCGTCATAGCTGGCGATCTCTGCGGCCCACACCGCGCTATCCGGCTCAAGGAGGCTGCCGTGCAACAGGTACACTGTTGCGTCCATCAGCTTGTGTACCTCTTCCTCGGATCGGGCGGTCATGTCATCGGCAAACAGGGGCGTGCCCTGGCCATCTTTGTACGTCAGCCCAAGCGGCGAAAACTCGGTCACCGACCGGTAATCGTCCGGGTGTAGCCAGTGGCCGGTTGAGACAATCTTTTTCTCCTCGCTCAGCATGACCGTCATCAACCCTTTGAACTCCGGATTCTCCTTGCCGACGCTGGGGTTCTCCGGATTGATGCGAAGTGCCGCATAGGCCGCCACCCGATAGCGGCCGGTTGATGATATGTCCCGGAGCTTAACCGGCTTGTTCAGGCGTTCTCCCTGTTCGGACAGAAGATCAAAATGCAGTGTCGCTTTGCCATCACTTTGCGTTTCCTCGCCGGTAATAATCACGCCGGGCGGGTGGCTCTGGGATCGGGTGCTGACCGAATCCGGTGTTCGGAATTGCCACTTCTCCCGTTTCGCGTTGCCCGGATCAATGAGCAGGGCCAACCGCACCAGTCGTCTTGCGTTGATCCCTTGCGCTTCGTTGCCAAAGCCTGGCGCCACGATGCTCTTTGCCGTGTCGCGCAATTCCTTTGTCATGCCTTTGAGTTTCGATTGAAGCGTGTCGACGTCTTTCTCATGCGCATTACTGATGAGATCGCGCCAGCGCCCGTGAATGGCGCTCAATCGGTCTTCCACGGCATCCGGTTTCGCCCGATGTTCCAGGTTGGCCGCTGAAGTGCGGATCAGGTCTTTGCGTTTCTCGGCCTGTGTTGGGGTGTTCTCCAGTCCGTTATCGCTGACCGGCATAATCTGGTGGCGCCTGCCCGGGGCCGTCACAACCAGGATGTTCGGCAGCGTCGTTACCACGTTCTCGGATGGGTGAGGGTTGATCGCGGTGGCGATGATCGGCTCACCGTCTTCGTCATCCAGCACCAGAATATCGTTGCGTCCAGATTTACCCAGTTCCACCAAGGCGTACTGATCATCGGAAATAATGCCATCGAGGTAACGAATGGTCGGTGAATCGGCGTTGATTTCTTGGCTGGTAAGGTTCGCCTTGAGCGCACTGATCACTTCGGAGGCCGGCAGACGGTCTTGAAGGCCAAACGACAGCAGGTTGTCGACGTTGGGGACCTGTTCGGCGCTCTCAAAATTGTTATCGATCCACTGGCGCCAGTATTGCGGTGTTGCAATGCCCTCGACAGCGGGCAGGTTGTACCGCAGCGTGTTCTGGCCCCCGACAAGAGCCTGGTTCAGATGATCTTCCATCGGGACCCCTGACTTGTTGTTGTTCTGGCTCGCCATGGCGTCGTATGTCTGTCGGGCGTGTATCAGCGCTTCACGCATAGAGAGGGTGGGGCGGCTCTCATCCGGCTGGTTTGAGGGGAACTGGCTGGACAGATAATTGTAGAACTCAGACAGGAACTCTCTTTTCGATGCGATGAGCGAAGTCTCGCGAACCTCCTTCTGGTTGTTCCCGTGCTCTTCTCGGGCGAGGGCTACCGCTCTGGCCAGCGCCTTTCGACCCATCTCGGATTGCGCCCATGTATGGAAGCGAACAGGGTCGACATCACCCTCCACAACACGCTGGATATCGTCTGCCAGGTTCGAATGCGTCTGGTGTATCGAGCCCAGGCGTTGTCGGTCCGGTTCGGAAAGCGCGTCCCAGGCGGAGTAATTCACGCCGTCAAGCTCAGTCATCAGCTGTTCGATGGACTGATACATCTCATATCGTTGCTGGCGCAGGGTTGGCTGATCACGCTCGCGCAGTGCCGCAACAGTTAGCTGATCGTGATTCTGGCTCTGAAGCTTCACCGTTGTTCCTTCCCGCGGCAACGCCGTTTCAGCCAGCATGCGCAAGGAGGATGCCAGCAGTGAGGCCACCGGCCGTCGGCTCAAGTGGCTGCTCTGGGATGAGCTGTCCGTCAATTGATGGAGGGCCGTCAGATGAGCGTTGAGGTCTCGCAGGTTGGCTGTCATGGTGCGTCTCCCGACTTAATTCATCATCCCGGAGCGTTTTCCGGGTCCGATTCTTCAATAGGTGATGGGTCACGAACCCTGGCTTCTTCGGCGTTGGCAAAATTCTCGGCTAATCGGGCGCTTACAACGCCCGGCACCCCAAGGTCCGTCTCGCGGACACCAGTATCATGTTGTCGCTCTTTAATGGATTGGGCGAGCATTGCAATCTCCTCACCCAGGCCGGGGTGCTCTTCGCCCATAAAGGTTAAGTGATCTTCGTATTCAGACATTAGTGACATCAGGCGTTCGTGATCACCGCTCGCGCGTCCAGCGAGCGATTCCGGTGTCATGTCATTGCTGACATTCTTCCGGGTCAGCATCTTCGAGTAATCGCTGAAAAACGCCTCATTGATCGGGCGGCCCGCTTTGTTGGCCATGACGATTTCGATCAATTCACGCTTATGTATCAGATCCTGAAGGTCGCCAAAGCGCTCAAGAATCTGCAAGCGGCTTGTGGCGAACTCAGGCGCAAGGGTCGTTGGGGTATGCGTGAATGTCGTAATGGGGTCGGCAATCGAGGCTGGGCGGAACGCTGACATCTTTTCCAGTACCGGTTCAACTTGTCCAGCCAGATGCTGCCAGTCTCGATCACACAGCAGGGAGTCCCAGGGCGCATGGCCGATTTCAAGCAGGACCACAAAGGCCGGAGCGTATGCCCTGAGTGCATGCCCGTTTGCCAGCATCATTTCCATTTCATGGGTATCGGATGTTGCTTGGATCAGCTCACCGACGCTGTTGTCGATTAGATAAAACATTTTTTGAGTGGCCGTATTGTGACTTTGCGCCATGGTGATCGCCTCTTATTGGGTTGCGGTGAAGGGCGCGTTGGGAAGCGCAGGTTCTTCTACATCTTCGTCAAACAAATCCAGCCATGAATCGTGAAACGCATTCAACGCCATGCTGGCGGTACCGGTATCATTAATGAGGTAGGCTAATTCATTGAGGGACTGGCTTTTTATGGCCAGGTCCCGGGACAGGTTCAGCCATCCGTCTTGGGAGACCGGGTTCCCAAGGCCGATATCCCCACGAAATCGCTCCTGAAGCTGCTCAATAATCCCATCGAGTTTGTGCAGATCGGATTTAAGCGTTCGCAGTGAATCTGTGTCTGGCACATGAAACGATGGACAGGCCAGCGACTGGTCACTGAACAGAAACAAGTTGAGTAGTCGGGCGCTCCGGGTGGCCATCACAATCTCGGTTAATTCTACCCGAGCCCTCATATCTTGCGGGCCGGCATAGTGGTCAAGCCGTTTCAGTCGTTTTGCCGCAAGCTGGCAGGGCAGATCTACAGGTACCCCTGAATAGATGGGCAATTCATCAGGGCTGATTCCACTATCAACCGGTCGGGACAATCCCATGAGCCATTCCGGTGCTACTGCTCGCCATTCACGGTCTCCCAGTTTTTCTGTCCAGCCGGATAGCGATGTTTCTAGTGCCGCGACCACCGTAGATTCGTTCAAATCGACCGTTTTACCGGCCCGTAATGCGCGCCGGGCTTCCTTATCGTCCATGGTTAGCCGTTCGCAGAGGTCTTCGGCGTTATAAATAACGTGGATCGTCTGTCTGTTGTTCATGTCGGTGATGGCCCGCTTGCAGGTTCATGGGCGTTGCCGGGACTTTCGCCAATCTCGTCGTCTGCAAACAACAAAACCTCAACATCTTCTGCAGAAGGCTTCACTTGAGACTGCGAAGGGGTCTCCAAGAGTTTGTTGATCAGTCCCTTGGCAATCGGCTTTGCCTGATCGTGTTGGCTTCTGCTGATCCTCTGCGCGACCACCCGTATGAACTGCTCGTCGTTCAGGTACCACCACTCATTACGTCCCATTGCGAGAGTTATGGGATTGCCAGCCGAGTTGGCCAGCGGCAACTGAAGATTGCCTGCCGTTTGTCGCTCTCGATATGCGTCCAGCTTTTGTGACTGCGACAAATCGATGCCGAGCTGGTGGCGGGCCACGTTATTACCAATGGCAGTTGCCAGGGCCTCCTTCTGTGACGGAAGCCGGGGATACCGTCTCTCTATCGCTCCGGTTTTCTCAATCAGGGTGTCGAGAGTGGCTGTCTGGTCATCCTGAAACCGAAGCGGCTGACGATGAATTTCTGGCTCCATGCCAAGTGACAGCGCGGCCTGCGACAAGCGTTTTTGCGTCTGACGCTGGATTGGGCTCTGGGTATCCAGGGTCAGGGCGTGAGCCAGTGCCCGGACCTCTTGTTGCAGGCCAGCGTGTGTGTCGAAGCCAGCCAGTGGCAGTACGTCCAGCCGTTCCTGAAGGCTGGTAATGCGATACAGGTTGGTTTCATCGCTGGCCGGGGAATACCGCAGGCCCGTTTTCAGCAGTGAGCTCAACGGGCTGGCCGGGTTCACACCCACCTGGTAGGCGTCGTGATTCATGAACACGGTGCGCAATACCGTGTCGTGAGTGATCAGCACTTCCAGAGTCTCGACGTCTTCACTGGCGATGGCCTGTGAACATGCCTGATCAAGACCGCCGCCCATACTCTGTGCCCAGGGGGTCTTATAACCGGAGTTATCGAAGGTATCCGGGCACTCCGAAGGCGGTAAATGATGCAACAGGTGCTTAAGGAGAACCGTCCTTCCCTGTTGAGCCGCCTGAGTGATATCGCGTCTGGGATTGATATAGTCTTTCAATGGCGCTCGCAACAGAAACCGGTCTAGCGTCTCGGCATCCATCAGTGCCGGCAAGTCCAGCAAATTCACATGCTCAAGGACTTCTCGAATGGCGGTGTTCTCGCGAACGCTCTGATTCTCGCTTGCAAGGCCTGGGATGTGCAGATTCTCCGGAGCCACAACGTTTCGTACCAATCCGTTGTTTTCGTCCAGCAGTGCATGTAATTGACGAGTTTCCGATACCATTGTGGTGCCTCCGCTTCTGAATAAAAATATTTAACTCACACTACTCTATGCGATTATTATAGGGGATATAGGGTTCAAAGTTATCGGTGCCGTTCAAAAAGTCACCGACTGGTTTACTTTGGTGTACCGGTGTTGGAAGAGGATGACGCACTATGTCGGAGGCTTGGTTGACAGGGCTGGCGGACGGGTTAGCAGAATTGACGGGTTGGCTCACTGAATACACGTACAGGTTAATCGACCTGGTAAGCCTGATCCGTTTTGACATCCTCCCCTCCCTTCCTGAGCAATTTGCGAAGGGAGGGGAGGATGTCAAATAAAGAACTTCACACAGCTCTGTCAGAGCAAGCGGATGCCCGGCGTCTTCGTAACCACCAGTGCCTTTTCGCGGGCCACCCACCAAGCCTTCAGCCACCATTACTCCCGGGTACAACTCATGGACAGTCACAGGCTTTTGACACTAATTACCGTTTGAAAACGCCGCTTTGCGGGCTGCTCTGAAGCGAAAGAGGGGTATTTCAGGGCGAGTGCGTTCAAGTACCGGCTTCATTCCGGCCTCAGTGCGGGGTCTTTTCATGTCTGCCATCGCGGGCGCGAAGGCAGTAGCGGGCTCAGCGTGCGCTTCGCCCTTCACCAAGTTTAAAGGCGGGCCGGGGAGGGCTCTGGCGGGCACCAGCTGGTCTCGTTTGGCGGGTTTGCAGGCAGAAAAAACCGGCTCAGAGTTAATCTGGCCGGTTCAAGTATGCGCGTGAAGCATCACAAGAAAAAACTAACCTAACAGGGTGCGAGGGCTTGCTCGCGACTACACAATCATAATAACCATCGTAAAGTGGAAGTCAAACGATCTCCGGCAGTGCCAGGATGTCCGCTCCGGTGATCCAGGCTCGCTGAATCTCGGTGACCGGCTGATCCGGGCGGGTGCGATCGAAGAAATGGCCCTTATTGAACGGGAAATAGGTGTGACGGCGAACGTCCCGCCGCTGATAGGGTAACGGTGGCGCGTCGGTGCAGGTCTCGAAAATGCCTTCGGCCCAAGCGTGTACGTTGCGCTGTTTATCGCGCAGAACCCGGTTACGCCCAGGCTCGGACACCGCCAGCTTGACGTCGTGCAGGCAGGTCGCCGGTGCATAGCCGACCACCTTGCCTTTCGTCGGTCCCTCGAGCATCCGGAGCGAATAATACGATGGGCGGTTGAGGTTCCTGTGTACGCGAACGCGCTGCCCGGGCCTGGGGCGGGACGCCCCTTGAACGACACGAACGGATCTGGATAGTTTGCCTCGTTGGCCGCTGGCGGCTGTTGGCCGATCCAGTGGGAGGCCGCGGCGGTGGCCGGAAACCAGCTGGGTGTGTAAAACTGATGTGGCATGAGTCGTCTCCCGTTGACCGGCCCTTACAGGGGGCCGGCTGAATCACCGTAGGCACCGGCTGGCAGTTCCCAGTTGTCGGTGAGGATGGGCTGGTCGTAGGTGGTGCTCATGGTCAGAGCCACCCTCTCCGGTGTCACGGCTTCGTAAGGGGTTCCGGCATCGGCTACTTGGTGCAGGGCGCGGTCGTGCTTCATGGTGTGCCCCAGATCGGTCTCCATGGCCGCAATATGCTCGAATCCTTCCGGGTCGATCTGGCGCAAGGGGGCCATCTGGTCGTTACTTGCAAAAATACAAAAGGCGCAGGAGCAGCGACCAAAACCGAGCTGGTAGCAAGGGTGTGGCTGTACGCCCCAGCGCTTCAGGATCGCCTCCGTCAAGAACCTTCTTGAGAAAGAACGTGACCTGTCGCCTTCACTCAAGGCCGCTCTGGAAGTGCTGCTCGTTTTGGTGGCGCTCCTGCTCAACCGCACGACGCTCAATAGTAAAAATAGTCGTAAGCCGCCCTCAACGGATCCGAACCGTGACAAATCTTCTAAAAAGGGTTCCAGCAATAGAAAACCCGGCGGACAGAAGGGGCGTATCGGAACCACCTTGCAGCAGGTCGATGATCCTGACGCCGTGAAAGAGCTGAAAGTCGATCGACGCTCTCTGCCAAAAGGACGGCGGTATCAAGAGCATGGTTATGAAACACGGCAGGTCATCGATATTGATATCTTGCGATTCGTGACTGAATACCGAGCACAGGTTATTAAAGACGATCAGGGAAATCGATGTGTTGCTGCCTTTCCGGACAGGGTCAGTCGGTCGGTTCAGTATGGCATCGGCATCAAGGCCAATGCAGTCTATATGTCGCAGTTTCAGCTGTTGCCCTATGACCGAATCCGTGACCACTTTCAGGAGCAGATGGGCATTCCGGTCAGTGCTGGCTCTGTCTTCAATTTCAACAAAGAGGCCTACGAGAAGCTGGATCATTTCGAGCAGTGGGCGAAAGCTCAGCTCGCCAAGTCTGATCTCATGCAGGTTGATGAGACCGGCATTAACCTGGACGGGAAGCGCCACTGGTTGCACTGCGCGTCCAATAGCGCATTGACGCTGCTCTACCCCCACACCAAGCGTGGCACCGAGGCCATGGACGAGATGGGCGTCTTGCCCTTCTTCAACGGAGTGTTGTGTCACGATCATTGGAAGCCGTACTACCGTTACGCGTGCACCCATTCCCTGTGCAATGCGCACCCTCTTCGAGAGCTGGAGAGGGCATGGGAGCAGGACGGTCAACACTGGGCCAAGGCGATGAAAGCCCTGCTGATCGATATGAACAATACGGTAGCGGATGCCGGTGGCCGCTTGCCAGCCACTGATGCTGAACGGTGGCGACAGCGCTATCGACAACGTCTCGAAGAGGCAGATATCGAATGTCCACCTCCCGATGTAAGCCTGCGAGAGGCGGGGAAACGCGGCAGGCTAAAACGATCAAAAGCCCGAAACTTGCTGGAAAGGTTACGAAACTTTGAGCACGACGTTCTGCGTTTTATGGATGTCGAGTACGTCCCCTTCACCAACAATCAGGGGGAGAATGACCTGCGCATGACGAAAGTGCAGCAGAAAATATCCGGTTGTTTTCGATCAATGGCGGGGGCGAAGATCTTTTGTCGTGTTCGCAGTTACCTGTCAACGTGCCGTAAGCAGGGGATGTCAGCCACAGAGGCTCTGGCTTTACTCTTTCAGGGTAAAAGCCCTGCGTTTATGGATACCGATGAGACTCAATTTTAATGATCGTGGCAGATGTGAGCTGAATAGTTACGCCACTAAAAACACAAACCGGAGCGCTGGTGAATAGGCGCTCCGGTCAGTTAACCACTATGACTGCAGACAGATTATGACTCGCAGACTAGTCCTGCCAGCTTTGTACTGCCTCTTTTCCGTGCTTTTCACGCCACTCGTTAAGCGTCTTGTGGTTGCCGCCGCGGGTTTTAACCACTTCGCCGGTGTGCGGGTTGCGATAGGTTTTTTCCGGACGCTTGGCGCGATTTCCGCCGCCAGTCGTAGCGGTTGATGTCGAAGCAATGGACGGATCAATCGCGGCCAGAATTTGCAGGACGTCTTTTGGCGACTTGCTGTATTCGCTCATCAGTTCACGGACTTTGTTTTCAAACGCCAATTCGCTTTTCAGCGCTTGATCTTCTTCCAGCTTCTCCAGCTCTGCCGCCAGCTTTTCCATCAGCTGCTTCTTTTGATAATAGTCGTTAATTTTCGCCATGAAATTTAAACCTTAAGGTCTGAATTGCCTGATATGAACGATGACAACATACCAATTGTATGTGGCCACCAAAATGCCAATATCAATAGTAATGAATCAGTAACGCCAAATCAAAGCATTAATGAACTATCTAGCGTATTAAAACTTACAATCACTTCAGATTCCAAAAACTCTGACGTTTTTGTTAAAGCATTATCAATTATTACTGATTTTTTAATGACGATATCGGCACAGATATACGCTGACTTTTCTGCATGAACTCAATCAACACAATTGCCCGCTCATCGCCATCGTAACATTGGAATATTGCCCGCATGCCAGCAAACGGGACTTCTGCAACGTCTACATCGTCGCCACTTTTAATGCCACCCGCGGAAGCAACCTTGTCAAGACTCGCGCGCAAATGATCGATCACTTCATCTTCAACTGGCAGAGGTTTACCACCGAACCCAACGATTCTTATCACACCGCGAGTAGAACGCAGTTTTGGCCAGACTGGATTCAATTGTGACAAATTGATAAAAATATAGCCCGAGAACAGCGCTTCCAGCTTGCAACTACGCTTTCCCGAGCGCAGTTTCTCCACCATCACTTTCGGATAAAAACAGGGAATGTCCTGATTTTGTAAATTCATAAGAGCGCGATCTCCTTGACCGGGCTTGCACTGCAGGACATACCACTTCATAACAAAGCCTATTAACAATACTTCGTGGATTATACGTACGACGAGTTTGCGGGTTAGCGCACCTATCCGGCAGCCATTGAGCATCTAGCCACAACGCCCCTTATCGCAACATCGGCGTCAGCTGTAATTGAGAGGGTACTTCGGAGGCTATCGCTATCGGGTTAGAAGGAGCGGGGCAATGAACTATGTAAAGGGTGGATCGCGCATACTTGTAGTTTGTACTGCGCTGATATGGCTCATCTGCGGTGGCGGATGGCGTTTTGGTGGTCCTGGATTTCGACCGGCCGTTATTAAAGCGCTTTACTGATAATGGCAACGATTAAGCGGCTGTGGCCTAAGCTGTATCCTTTATCGCGAAGGGGCGGAGCCAACCTGCTTCTCCAAATAGCGCCTCAGCCCCGGTTTCTCGATGTGGTATTCGCCTTTTTTGATCTGACTGACAAGACTGGCCTCCATCAACCGCGCAAGGGCTCGCTGCACGGTTCCCGGTATTCCCTTGTTGCTCGTTTGGGCCTCAATCCGACTCAGAAGCGCCCGCGAGAAAGGGTTTCCATTGTCCGCCAGCTCAAGGAATACCAGTCGATCCACTGGTTTCATCGTTTTAGCGGTTTCCTCAAACCCCTCCGCCGCATCCAGCAGCTCCAGTGTGTAGTTCATCGCCTCTCTCAGGGGGCATTTCTCCGTGACCAACCGCTCAACCAACCGCTGCATCCAGTAGGGGGAATGATCCAGATCACCAAACGCCTTGACCAGCGACCCCATCGCCACAGCTACCCCGTATTCCGAGGCCATTTTGTTTTGCAAAAACGCACAAAAATCCTCGCCCAGATCGGGAAACCGGTGCAGATTCGCGAAGTGATAGAACGGCGAGGACTGAGTGCTCATCAGCAAGTGCATGTAGTGGCGGGACGATCCTGTATAAATGCTTTTCACGCGCCCCTGCCTGCGATCTAACAGCGTTCTCAGGCTATGTGCCAACCCAGAGAAGTCGTCGCTTGTCGCCAGATGCTGGATCTCGTCAATCAGCAGCAGAATCGTTCTGTCCTTGGCAGCCTTTTCAAGTTGCGTAACCAGATCGTCAATGCGTGTCAGATCGCGAGTTCCGGCCGACTTTGGATTATTGGCGAACTCCACTTCGACCCGCCCTAGCATTTCATTGCTGATGGCCGCCTTTCGCACTTTGCTTGACAGCATACGCTTGATCTTTGACTCACTGGCACAGGCGTCAATGGCCTGCTCTAGCGCCTGCACAATGGACTCATGGGGGGCGTTCGGATCACCCCAGAGACTGGCGTACACGCACAAATATCCCTGCTGCTGTGCCGCGGGAGCCAAATCTTGCAGAATGAAGGCCGTCTTTCCTTTGCGCCGGGGGGCTATAAAGGCAAGGTGTGAGCTGATCCCCACATCGAAGACGTTGAGGTAGTGCTCCGCCAGAGCCGTTCTCGGGAAATGCCAGTGTGCCCGCGCCATCATTTATTCCTTTTTATCAGTCGATGTATAAATTATACATAGAACCGATAAACTTGTATAATAACCATTATGCAGAAGCGGCTGGCGGCAGTAGCGTATCTAATTTCCCGCAGGCTGCCCACTCCAAGCCAGGTGTGGGGTGAATCCAGAGCAGGGCGTCTCGATTCGCTCAAAAGTCGTTGGCTAAACGACTTCTCGCCGAAGCCTGAATTTTGGCGAGAGCATTCCCCGCTAATCTGTTCCGGGTTACACGCAGAGGCACCCTTTACCCGCCAATCGGAGGTCTGTATTTTTTGTGTAGACCAGGCGTTATGCCAGCCACACAGAGACCCGCAAAATTACCCGCCTCTAACGACCACCCCTGCATCGATCATTGATCCGTAAGAACCGCCTCAAGCCACGCCTGGGTACCGTGACTCTCAAACGCGCGCTGGCCGAAGCCCTCATTCAGCAAATCCGCCGGCAAAAACTCATCGAACTTCTCAACGTGCTTTTCCGGTACCGCGTCCGCCAGCTCAACTTCAGCCGGTACACCGCGCCGCATAACGTCCTGCAGGAAGGTGCAAACAGGCTCAACGGAAGTTCCGGACACCTCGATGATCCCGGCGAACGCCCCCGCCTCAAAGCCGCCCTGGAGCAGAAGTGCAACAAGGGTATTCACCGTTTTGTCGCCCAGCCAGGGACAGACGTAAGTGGCCGCCCCATGCTGAATGATCGGCTGGGACACCATGTGGCTGTGATGGAAAAAGGTCGCCCCTTCCTGGAAGAGGTCTTGAGCGGTCGAGTCCAGGAAATCAACTTTGGCGGTGCCGACTGCAATTCGGTAGTCCCCGGAAGCGTATATCCGAAACATTTCCTGGCGCACGACATCGTGGACGCCGAGCCCTTCACCGGCAAACGCTGGTGGGCTGCCGCCCTTGGTCGCGATCACCTGAATCACGCGCTTGTCGGTGTCCACGTCCGTCACCTTCCAGCTTCGCCCCCCGAAAACAATGTGCATCTTCGGAATGATGGGCGTATCAAGAGGAAGGGTGCCCAGCACCTTTGTGCCGTTGATGATTCGAAATTCCTCTGGGGTCCGGAACACCGCATAAAAGCTGTAGTGGTTAACCATTCGCTCGCCCTCAATACCCAGCACAAGTTCGCCGCTGCCCATCTGCGTGAGCAGTGTGGTTCGGCCCATATGAGCCAAAAGGCGCTTAAAGTGGTCAGTGGTGACAGCCTGGAATGGTCCGGTGCGGCAGAGCAGGGCATAGAGCTGGTCGACGCGAATGCCGCCCCACTGGGCCGTAGTAGCAAGGATTTGGTGAACCAGTGTCGAAAAATGGAATTGAGAGGTATCGGCAGGCTCAAACCATCGGTTGGAAATCAGCAGTCGGATCATCGCAAGCGACTGTACCAACTGCACGCGAAGCAGGTCGACTAATTTGAAGCCACTGCAAAGCTCCCGTTCGGCAATCAGCATCCATAGAACAGCTGCACCACCGCGCCGCCCTGAGCGCCCCATGCGCTGGCGCAGGCTCGACACCGAGTGGGGGGCCGTGACCTGAATCACCGAATTCACTTTGCCAATATCAATGCCCAGTTCCAGGGTCATGGTACAAACAGCCGTCGTCGGCAGGAGGTCTTTCTGCAGACGGGCTTCCAGGTCCTCGCGAAACTCTTTTGCAAGCGAGCCGTGATGCGGAAAGAACTCATTAGGGACGACTCGTTCTTTGCAGAAGTTGGCCAGTTGAGAGGCGATACTCTCTGTGCGACGCCGGCTGTTGGCGAACACCAGGTGGGAGCCACCCCGGCATAAACGATACAACTCATCACAAATCTGATGTTCGGCGGGTTTCCGGCGGTCATCGGCCTTTAGATTGGCCGGGTCGAGGTAGCCCTTCACTTGAACCTTGAGAGTGGAGAAACCCTCTGTATTGGTGATCGTGCTACACGGCATGTTGCCATCTGGTCGCAAAGACAGAGGAACCGTATCAAGTTCACCCAGGGTGGCACTGAGCGCCACCCTGGGGATTGGATTCGCCTGACGCTCCAACAGGTGTTCTAGCCGGGTAAGAATAGAAAGTAGTTGCTGGCCCCGTTCAACCCCAATAAATGCGTGGAATTCATCAACCACCACATAGCGGACGGACGCAAAGGCCTCCCGGGCCCAGCCCGCCTGAAGAATCAACAGGGCTTCAAGGGATTCAGGGGTGATGAGCAGGATGCCGGACGGCGCCCGCTTCGCTCGTTTTTTCAGCGACTGTGGGGTATCCCCGTGCCAGGGGGTCACCTGCATGTCCAGCATCTTACACAGCCCTTCCAGGCGCCGGTATTGATCGTTAATCAGCGCCTTGAGAGGGCTAATGTAGAGGATGCTAAAGCCCTCCTGCTGGTCGGCACTGGCGGTACAGGCTGGCAGGAAAAAGGCCTCCGTTTTACCCCCGGCCGTCGATGCACTGATGAGCACATCGGTATCACCCGCCAGGATTGGTCCAATCGCGCGTTTCTGGATCTCTCGCAGATCCGCCCATCCCTGCTGGAAGACCCATTTCTGCACTCGGGGATCCAGTCGCTGATATTCCTCGATCATATTTTAAAGTTGGCTAAATCGTCCGAGGACTCGGCATCGTCCGAATCGACGATCTCAATGTCTACGTCGCTAGGGCGCTCCGTCTCAAGGGTGATTTTCTCCACCAGGTCGGACCACTGAATCGAGGGATTTTGGTCCAGGACCGATAGCATGTCGAGGAATGCCTTAATGGTATTGCGGGGTGTCCGGAAGTAGGCGTCACCGAGGGTCTTGCTGCAGTGTTGGAGGAACGCCTTAAGGGCGGCATCCGGGACCAGATACTGGTCGGGGTCACCACCGGCAAAGACATGGCGAAGCTTTTTCAGAAGGATGTACAGTTCTTCGGGTGTCAGGTTGGCCAGGTGCAGGGCCGGGGACGAATAGTCGATTACGCCAGCGCGCTTGGCGAATGAGTTTTCCGCCAGCCGAGATTGAAGGGCCGCGTAGCTGTACAAGCCCTTGCGCGGATCCAGAAGAAACTCGGGCGTGCCACCCAGAAGGAAGCCGAGGTGCTCCACGGAACCCTGCAGGCAGTCGTTGAGGATGCGAAGAATCTGCTCGTAGTTGGACGTTCGCGCTTGCGTGGAGCTGAGCTTGTAGAGGTTCACCATCTCATCAATGTTGACGATCAAGCCCATATACCCCGCCTGGCGCACAAAGAGGCTCATGAGCTTGAGCGAGTCGTAGAAACTGGTGTCGGAAATAATGGTCCGCACACCAAGGTCTTTCCTCGCATCGGTCTTGGTGGCGTATTCGGCGCGCAGCCAACGGACGGCGTTGGTCTTGAGTGTGTCGTCGCCCTGCTCATGCCCATACCAGTACGCTTCAATTATCTTGGCAAAGTCGTAGCCGCCCACCAGTTCGCTCAGCGCGGAGAGCTTGTCATGAATGACATCCGCCACACTCGACTGCTCCGCCTCAGCCTCCTTTTGCGCCTGGGTAATAAATCGCTCCACAACACTCGTCAGGGCATTGCCGTCAGGCTTGCTGCGCGTAGCCAGGTTGCGCATCAGTTCCGAATAGAGGTTGCGGGCCTGCCCGCTGGAGGCATGGATGCGCCGATCCGGGGAGAGGTCCGCGTTGACCGTCACCAGTTTTTTCTCAAGAGCAATCGAACGCACGACACTCAGAAAGAAGGTCTTGCCGGACCCGTATTCACCGATGATCAGTCGAAAGGCCGACCCGCCGTCAATAATCCGCTCTATGTCCTTGAGCAGGGCATCTATTTCATTGGAACGCCCCACCTGGATATGTTGGATGCCCAGCTTCGGCGTGACGCCCGATCTGAGGGATTGAATAATCGCGTCCCGCTCTTTCGGTCTGACTCGCTGCTCTTTCATGACTGCGCCCCTCTTATTTCCTGAACGATCTCAAGGTCGACGTAAATGGTGTCGCCGTCCTCATCAAATACCGGGGCATCCACCGTGTCGAAAGCCCAGTCGTTAATCGCCTCAAGGGCACCATCCACCATCAGGCCCAGAGGTTGGCGGAGACCTTCTAACGCGTCCCTGGTCCACGACTCGTTAGCAATCATCTGCTCGTAGAGTTCGAGATGTTTTGCGTCCAGGCCATCGCCCGATGATACGGAAGGAGGGCCGGTGTCGCCGGCCGGTGCTTCGCCCTCATCATCACTGTCCACGAAAATAGAGCCCAACAGGCGCTGGACGTCCTTTGTTTCCGTTTCGTGCAGCGCCAGGCGGCTTTCATCCAGCTCGAACGCAGGGGCGACGGATGGATCCGGCGTGCCCGTACCGCGGCCTTTGGACGCGAAGCCCTTGGATGTTGACGTGGAATGAACATCACTGGACAGTAAACCTTTATCGAGCCCCAGTGCAGTGTACAGCTTCTCCATCTGTGTCATTTCACCCAGGCCCACGGCGCCATCGGCCAGGGCCACATTGATCATCACCCGGCTGATGGCCGTCTTTTCCTGCTCGCCCAGAGCGCCCAACCGAGCTTTCATGCCGGTCATGTCATCACGGTCGTGCAGACGCCAGTTCAGATACGCGCCCAGTGAGGCTTTTTCGGTTGGCGAAAGCGACGCGTGCCTGTCGACCAGATTATGCAGAATGGACGCCTCCGCCTCGTCTATGCTGCCATCAGCTTTTGCGACCAAGGCGCCCAGGCGGAGTGTCATGGCTACTTCGTTGTAGGCAGGAGACGGTTCAAAGCCCTCCCTATGCCCGCCAGCGAAGAGCACCACGGTTCCATTGCTGCTCGGTTTGGTGTGATGGTAGCGCATGTCCGGCGCAATACCATACCCAGTCTTTTCCGCAAGCGTTTGAATGAGAGACGCCTCTTTCTTGCCCACCTTTTCGGGCACTGGATCGTTCAGGCAGGACCACAGGTCAAGGAAATTAACCCGCCCCCCGCTGCCCGCAATCGCTTCATCGGCCCAGTTTCTGAACTCGTTTAGAACAGAAGGAGGTCGAGCACTGAGTAAGTCGTCAGGTAAGGAAAGGAGCCCGGCTATATCTTCTCGCGAGGCCCCCTTCTTGCCCAGATACCGGCTATAGGCTTCCAGCTCCTGGGAGCAGGCTACCGCAATCGCGTCCAACTTTTTCGCCGGGCCACTTAAAACGGTCGGGTCGTTTAAGTCTTGGGTATTCAGGAGGACAGTGGCAAGCGTCGGATTCGCGGGTTGATAGCTAAGTTTGAGCTTGGTCTTGTTCGGCTTGACCTGCATACCTTCACCGAACTTGGACGCGTACCTGATTTTGAATAGCTCAGAAAACTCCGCGTGACAGCGCCTGGCCGGTGTTTTCGGGGAAAAGCCAGACAGGTACAGCCATGCCAGCGCCTCATCGGCCGGAACCGGCTTTCCAGCAGAGACGGTCTTTGCGATGCGCAGTTTTGCGGTGTTGGGAAATAGAACGGGATCGTCGCCATTCGCATCATGAGGCGTCAGGTCGGGCTTGAGAACGGCTATGGCTTCCACAAAGCGCCGGGCGTAGGTGCGAAAGGAGCGACTGGCCCCAAAGACATCGAGCAAACGTTGGACCTCGCGTGCGATCACCGAATATTCCTGGGCACCGATGCCTGCAGGAGACTGCGCATCAATTAGAACCCGTCGCTCCAACCCATAAAAGTAGATAAACGCATACCCCAGAGGGATAGCCGGATTGATTCGGTCACTGGCGAGCCAACTGAGGTAGGCGCCGCGACAGTCCGGTGATAACGATGAAAACCGTGGCCAGTAGCCCAGGGAATCGTCCGAGAACTCCATCGGGGCGCGCTTTATGCCAAAGCTCTCGTCAACGAGGGAGGCCTCCGTAAAACTATGCATGCCATTCAATCGTCCACCGAAATAAAAATTGCCGCCAGTAATTCGGCACCCGGCTACTTCCGTGGCCTCCCCCGGCCGGACCCAGCGACCGGGAGTGGTGTTTTGGCTATGCTCGTTCCGCGGTTCGCCAAACGAGATGGTGAAGGTTGCCAATCCGTCGTCCTCAAGGTCCGGACCGGCGGGAGCGACCACTTCGCGATGCGATGACGCTACGGGCTTGGCTGCAGCGCTGCGGTAACCGGATTGCACCTGCGCCAGCTTTTGGGAATCCGGTTTCGGCGCGGCCGGTGTTGAAACGTCACTTGGCTCGGTCGCCTTGGGTTTTCTGCAAGCGAAGCACAAAACGACGACCAAAACGGCTCCCAATCCGAGCATTAGCTCCACTTCCATATAGGTTTGCTCCCGTGATGTTGCACATATTGCAGTTGTGCGTGGCGGCCCATTACGGAGAATACATGGTTTATACCGAAGGGTATAAAAACGCCTTTGATTTCGGCCGGACGCAGTGTCAGGATAATTTTGGTCCCCTCGGCAGGACTCTAAATTGGAACGTTAGTTATTGAAAATGTTGAGTGTAAATTAGCGTTATTGACGCTGGTACCCCAATAGTACCCACGAAAACATTTCCTTCTTTGTTCGTAAAAACATGCGAATGAGTGCTGTCAGGCTAAAACTCACAAATGTAAAACCATCATGTGCTTGAACGCATTCCGGGTAGTCGGGATACTTGCGTAAAATTTTACGTTGTTAAGGAGTAGTAGCTTGGATGCTATCGCGCCCGCTGAAGAAGTAGAAAGTTTCATCAATAAGTGGAAAGACAACAGCGGCAGTGAACGCTCCAATTTTCAAACTTTCATTGGTGACCTCTGCACCCTGCTGAAGCTCCCTGACCCCGACCCAGGCAAAGGCGACACCAGCAAGAACGCGTATGTTTTTGAGCGGTTCATTCCATCTCAACGAATCGATGGAAGCACTGAGAGCCGATATATAGACCTCTACCGTCGGGACTGCTTCGTACTGGAAGGCAAACAAACAAGCAAAGAACTGGCGACTCGGAGCCACCAGAACGCTATCAATGCAGCCGTTGCACAAGCTGAGCGTTACGTTCGGGGGCTTCCCATAGAGGAAGTTGAGCACGGCAGGCCGCCTTTTATCGTAGTGGTAGATGTTGGCAACGCGATTTACACCTACTCAGAGTTCTCGCGCACCGGCGGCAACTACGTGGCCTTTCCTGATCCACGCCGTCACGAAATCCGCCTGGAAGACCTCAAAGATCCAGAAGTACAGGATGGGCTTCGCCGCTTGTGGCTCGACCCCGACAGCCTAGACCCCAGCAAACACGCTGCGCGAGTAACCTGAGAAGTCAGTAATAAGCTAGCCCACCTCGCCAAATCTCTGGAACACAGCGGTTACGACGTTGAACGCGTCGCCAGTTTCCTTAAACGATGCTTGTTCACGATGTTTGCTGAGGATGTTGAGCTACTGCCCAAATCATCTTTCCATGACTTGCTGGTGGACATTAAAGACCGCAACCCCGATATGTTCTCACATGCGTTGAAGGCACTCTGGGAAACTATGAACCCTGATCAATCTTTCGCCCAGAATCGCCTGCTCCAGCTAGCTGAGCAGTTGCTGAAAGAGACAACAATCACCGGGGACTTAGTGTTCTTTGTTGACGAGGATGAAGGACGAATCGGCGGTGCGACTTGGCGATTTGAAGACGGAGACCATACCCTGCTGAAAGACAGTGGTTTCAAATTCATGCTCATGGAGCTATTAGATTCCTTGATTCTCCGCCGGGCCAGCGAGGAAAGCACAGATAGCCTCAACGGAGTGGTTCACCTTGAGCAGTCATCGCCCTCTATTCAGTGGCTGACCGCTGAGGAAGCAGAAAACAAAGTTGAGAAAACTGATTCGCGTTGAAAGAAAAGGGTTAGACAGTAAGCTCGCTATTATCTCCGGCCTTGATGAAAGACAAAAACAACTCCGCCCCCCCATCAAGCCAATGTCATCAACTTAAGCCCCAAAAGTCCATCATGACCCTCTGAGTCACCAAGATTACCAATCGTGAGACAGCCTATGATTGAATCGACAGGCGATTAAAATCAGATTCTAACCCGAAATCAGCTCCAAAGACCGTCAACACGGTATTTGCCGGTGTGTCAGAGCGGTTTCAGCACTATTCAGGGCGAGCGCCATCCGACCGGTGGCTGGCACAGTCTGTCGGGAAGTCTTGTTAAACGCCGTCGGGGGTAGTGTCGGTCAGCGAGTCGGCTTGTACCCTTCACAGCCTTTGGTGACGCTTCGTTTTCGGCGTCGTGGGCAGCGCCGCCCGGGGCGAACCGCACTCAGGCTGTTACCCATCAGACGCCACAGGTTATCCAGGGCCTCACGGCTGGGCCGCACCAGAAGGGCGACGAGGGTATGCTTCAGCCGGGATACGCCCTGGGTGAAGTTGGCCTTCCAGGCCAGCTTTCGGTGGGCGGTTTTGCGCTCAATATCAGGCTGCTGCAGGGCCTGCATCAGCAGGGCCAGGTTCTTGAGCAACTGGCAGGCATGGATATCCTGCTGTACGGCGCAGACCGTCCGGCCACTGACGCTTTCCAGAGTTAGGGTTTGCTTAAGCCGGCGGTAGTCGGTTTCAATGCCCCAGCGCCGGTGATACAGGCCGGCAAAGAGTTCGGCGGGGAAGGACTCGGTGTTCAGGAGTGAGGTGGCCAGCACTTCCGTTTCCCCGGTGGGCAGCGTCACCCGGATCAGCCGGATCCGCAGAGGCGTGTCCGGATCCACACCGGACTGCTCACAGACCCGTCGGGATGACCGGTGCCGGCACGTCATGGAGACGGTGTCGTCGTCTTTTCCGGAATCCACAAAAGCGCGGACTTCCCGGGAATGGGTCAGTGTCAGGCGCATCAGGAATTGCTGTTGACAGCGCTGTAGCTCGACAAAGAGCCAGTGGGCGGGATAGCCCCGGTCAAACAGAATCAG